>CAZVJW010000085.1:0-1856 GCA_964627535.1 uncultured Eubacteriales bacterium | reverse complement strand
AAGGGGCTGTATCAAAACGCTGAAAAATCAGCGGAGAGATACAGCCCTAAAAAAATACCAAAAATGAAAATTGCCAGGATTCAACATGGAAAAATGTGGAAAAGTATCAGTTTTAAGACATAGAAAACCTAAGGTTGTGGAAAACCTTGAAGCAAAGTTATTTGATTCCGGTGTAACTACGCTGTGTTCTTCTCGAATAAGAATGAACCGCAGCGGTTGTGCTGAATTTTGTTATGAAGTTTGTTCATGTCGAAGGCAATCGCCATTAGGAGAACTTCAATTCGGACCTTCTTTTTGCCCCTTAACAGAAAGCGCCTAAAGCCATAATCCTCTTTCAGAACGCCAAAGGCACCTTCGACCTGGATTGAACGATTTATGCGAAGCAGCTTGCCTTGTTTCGAAGTAATATTTTCAAGAGATTGCTTTCGCTGATCAATAAATTTTTTTGATACCTGCATTTTACGGTTGCCCTTTGACCGCGTGCAGGTCTTTTTATGCGGACAATCCTCGCAGCTGTTACATTCGTAATAGGTGATTTCAGACTCAAAACCCGACTTTGATTTTCTTGCTCCCGTATATACAGCCTTGAGCTTTTGGCCGTTTTGACAGGTGTATTCATCGGCAGATTCGTCATACTTCATGTTTTCACGCAGATTCATATTACTCTTGTACTTCCGTGTCTTTGAACGTTCGTAATTCTGTGGCTTGATAAAACAAACCTGCCCATCCTTGCCTTCAAAATAGGTGTAGTTCTCTTCACTCTCATATCCCGCATCAGCGGTGACATCCGCATAAATTCTGCCTGTATATTTCTCCATCCGGTTAAGTAAAGGGATTATTGTCAGCACATCGCTTCTCTCGCTTGATATATCAACACCTGTGATATATTCTGCCTCAACCCCAAGCTGCACATTGTAGCCAGGTTTGAGCTGCGCGTTTCGCATATGATCATCTTTCATATGCATGAAGGTCGCATCGGTATCGGTCTTTGAAAAATTGTTTCTTCCGTCAAATGTTTCATTGTATTGTTCGTACTTGGTTTCCCGTTCCATATACGAGGCAAGCAACTCAATATGTCGCTGTATCTCTGTCTTTCTCTTGCCTCTGCCATACACAAATTCCACACCGTCGGTTCTTTTTTGCAAATCTGAATGTATTTCGGAAAGAGGTGTTTCGCAGGTAAAGCAGAATCCGTATATTTCATTAATCTCGGCTATGTAATGCTCTATCTTTGTGTTCAGTCTTGATTGATAACGATTCGTGGATTTCTTCCATACGAAACTGTATTTATTGGCGTTTGCCTCTATCTTTGTTCCGTCCACAAACAAATGCTCAAAATTGATTTCTCCGATTTTATACAGATGTTTTACCAGCTGATAAAACAAGTCCTCAGCGGCGTATGGCAAGTATTTGCCTCTGAACCGGTTAATTGTATTATGGCTTGGTGCCGGTTCATCATTCAGCAACCACATGAAGTTTACATCTCGCCGGCAGTACTTCTCAATATCCCTGCTGCTGTATACGCACTCGCTGTTTGCGTACACAAGGATTTTGAACATTGTTTTGGGTGATGTCGCGGTCGGTCTTCCTTCTGCGGAGTATGCTCTGTATAACTTTGTATAATCCAACCTTTCCAATACTTCTTCGAGCAACCGTACTTTGTCATCCGCCAAAATCACTTTTTCATCGAAGCTTGCAATTTTTAGTTGACAGCTTCTTCCGAATCTTGTATAATCTTGTTGGTGTAGTTCTTTGTTCACACTAAGATTATACCAAAAAAACAGGGATATGTACAGTCTTTTGTACATACCCCTGCTTCTTTTTTATCATTTTTCGGGCTTACTTTTGATACAGCC
>CAZVJW010000084.1:0-2170 GCA_964627535.1 uncultured Eubacteriales bacterium | reverse complement strand
AAGTTAAATCGGCCGATAACACAAAAGCGAAAAGCTTAAAAATATACATTGATACCCATAGTCCCGAATATTCAATAAAACTGTCCGCCAAAAACTTTGGCTTTGAGGAAGGCAAAAAAACAGTTCCTCTTTATGCGGCTTTTTGCATTTGATACTAATCCCGATTATAAAACCTCTATGAAATCAAGCAAAAACCTTTGACAAATGGGTTTGTGTGCCGAATTTTTAGCTATGTTTTAAAGAGGGATTAGTATGACAATGCTCGCGGGTTATCCATTGTCGGAGAAGCTGTATACGGATTGTATAGGGTGGCTTAAACAAAGGTAGAGCAGAGTCGGGTCTGCTATGAGCGAATATTATTATTTGTCAGAGAGAAGGGCATTAACTCGATTGTAAATGGATGGGGTGCTGACAGTTGTTTACCGGTTGTCAACAACCCCGTCCCCGCGACACTTCCTGTGACACTCTTGCTTTATTTTCGGCACGTTATAGTTTTTATTCAAACGACAATATGCTCATACTAAAGCTATTACTTTAAATTATTGCTTTATATTGTGCACAATATAGTTGCTATTTAGCCTTTATTGTGCTAATATTAAAGCAACAGGGGTGTTACGAATGAAATATTATGAAAAATTGGTTGAACTACAATGCTTTTCACGTCTTGACGTTGAACGACTGACAGGAAATGAATACGCAGCAAACTCATTGATAAAAGAATATAAGCGCAAAGGTTATATAGAATCTGTGCGCCGCAATCTTTTTGTCGTTATAAGTATGGAAACTAAACGGTCAGTTGCAAACCGTTATCGAATAGCATCTAGCATATTAAGTGGCAATCACGTTTCACATCATTCCGCTTTTGAATATTACGGCTGTGCCAATCAAGTTTTTTATGAACTGTATATCTCAGGGGAAAGCCGTTTTTTAGATTTTGAATATGACGACCTTATGTTCCGTTATGTCGCGCTGCGTATTGAACCTGGTGTTGTTCATAATGAGGATGGAATTCATGTGACAGATATAGAGCGCACAGTCCTTGACAGCATCAATGACTTTGAGAAGATAGGCGGTCTGGAAGAACTTCTGCGTTGCTTGGCACTGATACCATATATTGATGAAGAAAGGCTCCTTTGTTATCTGGAAGCGTATCATAAGAAAGTCCTTTATCAGAAAACCGGTTATATCTTGGAAAATATGAAAAAGCAGCTGCGATTGTCTGACAGCTTCTTTGAAGTTTGCATAAACAAGAGTAAGGGCAGTGTCCGCTATCTTTATCACGGCATAGAACATGAGCCAAACCTTTTTAACAACCGCTGGAATCTTATTGTTCCGCAGGATCTTAATAAACTCACATCAAAAGGTGGAAACGATAATGCAGAACTATGATAAACGAATACTTTCAAAACAGGCGAAGGAGCTTGGATTTATTCGTGACACCTTTGAAAAGGTATGCCGTTTGTCCGATGTGTTGAGCTTCATTCAAAGTGACCCTTTGCTTGGAGAGAACTTGGCACTCAAGGGCGGCAGCAAGAGATTTATACGACATCAACAACATGCTGCTCTTCGAGTTATTTGATGAAACGCAGGAAGAAATGCTGAGAAAGTGCGTTGTGTTTTACAGCGCAATCGGCGGCGAACCCGTCCCTAAAACCATTGATATAGATAGAATAGACAGCCTGACAAATTACAAAATCAAAACAGACCTTTTTCCCGTTATCCGTAAAAAAGAGATTTTTGACCTTACTGCCGCACAGGAAAGGGTAAAATCATATCTGACTAAGCTGCTCGTACTGACAGACACCGAGCGTTTATTCCTGGACACTTTCCGAAACAAAGTGTATCGACCGGAATTGCTTTTCAACAGCGAAATACTGGAGCGTGTGAAAGAGCATCCGATGGCACTTTGGAAATGCCAAAATAACTGAATACGATGTTATAGGAGCAGTCAAAAATGGCTGCTCTATTTTTTATGTACATACCCCGAGTTTTTACCGGCAAGTTATATTTTGACCTCGTTGAAAAAGAAGGTTCTTTGATGGGCGGTTCTCTGCTCTAACCGAAGAAAATTAAAGCGCTTCATTCACAAAACTTGGAACGCATTTTATGCGTTCTGAAAAGGAAATTGGCCGCCGAATGTCATTCAGAGGAGCATCGCGACGAAGAATCT
>CAZVJW010000083.1:0-2337 GCA_964627535.1 uncultured Eubacteriales bacterium | reverse complement strand
GACCATCGAAGATTGTTCTGACCGGAGTCATGTTCGATGAGGGACGGCTTGGCGCGGCGAGTTTTGATAAAGATACCGGTGAATTGAGCTACGCTTTTTCCGACACGATTTCCGGCAATTTTCACGGCACCGGCGATATTTTCGCGAGTGCGATGCTTGCCGCTGTCCTGAGCGGCAAAACACTCGCCAAAGCAGCCCAAATTGCCGTGAACTTTACCTGCGGGAGCATACTGCGGACCAAGGACGCCGGTACGGATGTGCGTTTCGGCGTGAATTTTGAGGCTGGATTGCCGGCGCTGGTTAAAGATATCTTGTCGGCCGGCTGATATATTTATTATAGGCCATTTTTTATAACAGCTGATTTAAGAAGGTGGCGCATGGGACACAAACCGAATATTTTATTTGTTTTAGCCGATGATATGGGTGCCTGGGCAATGAAGAATGCAGGCAACCATGATATATTGACGCCCAATTTAGACACCCTGGCAAACAATGGCATCCGGTTTGACAACTTCTTTTGCGTCAGCCCGGTGTGCTCCCCTGCGAGAGCTTCCATACTCACGGGCACAATCCCTTCGCGCCACGGCGTACATGACTGGCTGGCCAGGGGTAATATTGAAGGCAGTCAAGAAGATAAAAAGAAGTATTATGAAAGCAAACTATATAATTTGAAGCAAAATTGCCGTGAAACCGTACCGCAGCAATATCTCAGAAACATTACAACCTACACCTCCCTTTTGGCAAAAGAGGGTTACCGGTGCTCCCTGAGCGGCAAATGGCATTTGGGAGACAGCTGCGCCCCGCAGCAGGGCTTTGAAAATTGGTACACCATCGCAACAGGCGGCGGCAGCTATATGGACCCAAGAGTGGTTGAAGACGCAACTATAAGTTACCCCAAAAAATATATTACGGATTTAATCACCGAAAACGCAATCGGAAATCTTCACAAGAGCAAAGACCAGAGCACACCATTTTATTTGAGCGTTCATTATACAGCACCTCATTCACCATGGGATAAACACGAACATCCCGCCGACATATGGGCATTATACGAAAACACCAAGTTTGACTGCACACCGGAAGAAAATGAGTATCACCCCTGTTTTGCGTTCTCTGCTCCGTTCGGGCAGGGTGAAAAAAGGAAAGCGCTGCTGCGGGGTTATTATTCCGCCATAACAGCCATGGACAGAGGTATCGGCAAAATCATTGACACACTCAAAGAAAACGGGCTGTATGATGATACGATTATAATTTTCACATCCGACAACGGGATGAACATGGGGCACCACGGCCTTTTCGGCAAGGGCAACGCAACTTTTCCGCAAAACATGTACGACACCTCCGTAAAGGTTCCGTTTATCATCTCCTACCCAAAAGCAATTCCGGGCGGCCGGGTGGCCGAAAATCTCTTCAGCCACTACGATATAATGCCGACACTCATCGACTACCTCAGCCTGACGGGTGAAGTGATTCAAAAGCTGCCCGGGCGGAGCTTTGCGGATGTTTTGAAAGGCAAAGTGATATCCGAAGCCGGCAGCATCGTTGCTTTGAGTGAATACGGTTATTCCAGAATGATACGGAACATGCAGTATAAACTGATTACCAGGGGCGGCCGCTATTATGACGAGTTTTATGATTTAACAAACGACCCCGATGAAAATGACAACCTTATAAAAGACAAAATTCACCGTGAAAAAATCAAGAGCTTAAAAAAAGAGCTCAATGATTGGTTCCGGGACTACGGAACCCGGCACTATGACGGCAGAAAATACAAGGTTTTAGGGCACGGGCAGCTGTACAATTTTGACTGCGGTAAAAGAGCTCGTTTTACCGGTACCGTTAAGTATAAAGACCCGCGAAAAGCAAGGCGCTATATAGCAAAAAATATAACATTGCGGCAACTTATGAAATAATTTAGGAGACCATATGAGAATACTCATTGACGCGGACGGCTGCCCGGTTGTGGATATAGCCGTTCAGACAGCTAAAGAAAACAGCATTGATTGTATCATCCTTTGCGACACATCCCATGTGTTTGAAAAGGAAGGTGCAACAACCATAACCGTTTCCAAAGGCGCGGACAGTGTTGATTTTGCGCTGGTAAACATGGTGCAAAAAGGCGATATTGTGGTGACGCAGGACTACGGTCTAGCCGCCATGTGCCTGGCAAGAAACGCGGTTACCCTCAGCCAGGACGGCAGAATCTATGACAGCAACAATATAGACGGCTTGCTGCTTGCGCGGCACAACTCAAAGAAAATTCGCATGGCCGGCGGCAGAACAAAGGGGCCGTCCAAACGGACAGCCGGGCAGGATGATTGCTTCAGAAACACTTTA
>CAZVJW010000082.1:0-2778 GCA_964627535.1 uncultured Eubacteriales bacterium | reverse complement strand
TTTTTATGAGTAAATTAGTATATGATTCAATGCGTTTTATCGGTGGTTAGTATGATACATAAAAAATAAAACCAGATTAATGAAGGACAGGTATGGAAAATGAATATTGAACTGACCCTTGCAATGAAAACAGAATTGGAAGACCATATTTACGAGGCAATCAAAAAATTGGATAAAGAGATTGAAACAGTTGAGAAGCATATCATTTTTAATAAACTGATTACTGACGCGATGCATGAAATCAAACAAACAGACGGTATGATAATTATCAGTGATAAAGAAATCACCGACATCTGCGGGTTGCCTAATAAGGATGATTTAGCTCATATTGACGCATTAAGAAAAAAGGCCGAAGAACTAAAGAAAGTTTATAACTATATTCAAAATATTCAGTTGTTTTGATGCCGCGCCGCTGGCGCTAAACGGCTTTTGACATTTACTTTTCAAAAAAGCAGGGGCAGATAAAAATCCGCCCCTGCTGAATTATTGCTTTTTGGTTACGCTTTACCCGCGCAGCCGAGAACGGTTTCTATCTTATGTGCAACCATATCCTCTATAGCGGTACGTGCGGGAGCAAGATATTGCCTCGGATCAAAATGCGTCGGATTTTCAGCAAGATGTTTGCGAATTGCCGCAGTCATTGCTAAACGAAGGTCCGAATCGATATTGATTTTGCATACGGCCATCTTTGCCGCCTCGCGCAGCATTTCCTCCGGGATACCGATAGCATCGGGAAGATTGCCGCCGAATTCGTTAATTTGCCTGACAAATTCGGGAACAACCGAGCTGGCACCATGCAAAACAATTGGGAACCCGGGCAGCTTCTTTTCAACTTCTTCGAGTATATCAAAACGAAGCTCCGGTTTTTGTCCCGGTTTGAATTTATATGCGCCGTGGCTGGTGCCGATTGCAATCGCCAGCGAGTCAACCCCGGTACGGGTTACAAAATCAACAACCTGTTCCGGTTTTGTGTATGAGGCGTTTTCGTCTGTAACCTTAACATCGTCCTCAATACCGGCAAGCTGGCCTAATTCGCCTTCAACGACAACGCCATGGGCATGGGCATACTCAACAACTTTTTTTGTGAGAGTCACATTTTCCTCGTAAGAGTGATGAGAACCGTCTATCATAACGGAGGTAAAACCGCCGTCAATGCAGCTTTTACAGGTTTCAAAATCAATACCATGGTCCAAATGCAGAACGATGGGTAGCCCGGATTCAATTAAGGCGGCTTCAACAAGCTTGGTCAAATAGGTATGATTGGCATATTTGCGTGCCCCTGCGGAAACTTGAAGGATAAGCGGTGCCCGCAGCTTTGTTGCCGCCTGCACGATACCTTGAATAATCTCCATGTTGTTTACATTGAAAGCGCCGATAGCATAGCCGCCTTCATATGCATCTTTGAACATTTTTGTTGTTGTTACAAGTGGCATAAAAATCACTCCCCTTTAAAATAAAGGCGGCGGATATACCCGCCGCCTTAAAAAAATCATTCGCTGGAAAATGGCAGGAACGCAATAATACGGGCACGCTTGATAGCTGTTGTCAACTCGCGCTGATGGCCGGCGCATGTTCCGGTTACTCTTCGGGGCAGTATCTTTGCCCTGTCGGAAATAAATCTGTTAAGTCTTCCAATATCCTTATAGTCGATTTTTTCTACTCTTTCAACGCAAAAAGAACAAACTTTTTTATGCCCTTTTCTGTTGTTGGGTCTTCTGTCGTTTCTGTCGCCTCTATCGTTTCTGTCGCCTCTATCGTAAGCCATTATAATAACCTCCTTTATTCAAATTATAAGATGCCCGGCTCTCAGAACGGGAGCTCATCATCATCCGGTATAGTTTCAAAATCACCGGCGTTTCCTGTTGCATATGAAGGAGCGGGAGCATTTGAACCCGCCTCATTAACACGACTGTTGCCGGAAGAGTCTGATTTCGAACTGCAGAAACTGATTTTATCTGCAATAATTTCGAATTTTTTGCGTTTTATACCGTTTTTATCTTCATATGAACTGGTTTGAAGTGTTCCCTGAACGGCAATAAACGACCCCTTGCGGAAAAACCGCGTAACAAACTCCGCGGATTGCCGCCATGCGACAATATCAATAAAATCAGCTTGGCGTTCTTCGCCGGCTTTGACAAAATCTCTGTCAACCGCGATTGTAAAGGATGTAACCGATACTCCCGAAGGAGTGCTGCGTAATTCCGGGTCCGCGACCATTCTGCCAATAAGTGTCACACAATTAAGCATATCATTGTACTCCTTAATCCTTCTTAATGGTGAGGGAGCGTAAAACCCCGTCTGTGATTTTCACAATACGGTCAAATTCCGCGGGAAATTCCGGCCCGCTTGTGTAATTGAGAAGAACATAATAGCCATCGGGTTCGTCGTTAATAAGGTATGCCAATTTGCGTTTACCCCATTCATCAACGCTCTCGAGAGTGCCGTTTTCTTCAACAAGGGCCTTAAACTTTCCAACCATTTCCTGAACGAACTCGTCTCCCTTGGTTAGAGAGAACACCAACATGGTTTCGTAACTTACTACTGACATTCTAAAAGCACCTCCTTCCGGTCTTTGGCCACGGGATTGGCGTGGCAAGGATATTACCGCCGTTTTAAAATTTACGCCGGCAGCCACAAATAAATCATTGCGGCAATTTGTAATTATAACAGGGAGACTGTTCAAAGTCAAGCAAAAGTATAATGATTTCACAAAATGGCCAGAACGTAAATTGCAAAGTTAAATTCCACTTCTAAACGCTGGGGCGAAATTGCGGGAGT
>CAZVJW010000081.1:0-4030 GCA_964627535.1 uncultured Eubacteriales bacterium | reverse complement strand
TTCAAAAAAACCGGGTTTGACATCATTATTCAAGCCGGACAGTCCAACAGTGAAGGCTGCGGTGTGGGCAGCGTCACCGAGCCTTTTGTGCCGAGCGATGACATCTGGTATTTAAACAACAACATGAAAATTATACAAGCAGCAGAATCGGGCAAAAAAAGAGAGCCGGTCGGCAATTTTTCGCTGTCGTTTGCCGCGACCTATATCAAAAAGGGGTTGCTGCAGCCCGGCAGAAAGGTTTTAATCCTCCGGACGGCAGTCGGCGGTACAGGCTTTTTGGATAAACGCTGGGGCATGAAGGACGATTTGTTTTTAAAGATGATGGAAATGATTGATACGGCGCTAAAACTCAACCCGGACAATAAACTGGTCGCTCTTTTATGGCATCAGGGTGAAACGGACGCAATTTTGAACGCAAGCGAACAAGGGCATTTTGAAAATCTTTCCGGCCTTGTTACCGCGGTAAGAAGCACCTTTAACTGCGGGGATCTGCCTTTTATCGCGGGTGATTTTGTGCAGCATTGGGAAATGGACAACCTTGCTATTTGCGAGCCGGTAATCACGGCGATTAAAAGGGTTTGTCAAAGTGTTGGGCATGCGAAATTTGTGGAAACCGTTGATCTGCAGTCCAACGACCAAAATTCAGGCAACAAAGATACCATTCATTTTTGCAGGCAGGCGGTTTATGAACTCGGGGAAAGATATTTTAAGGCATTCTGTGATGTGACTGGGAATTTTTAGGGCGCTGCATCCCTGACGAGCCGTTTATAAAGCATGAAAACAACCGCCAAGCGATCTGCTTAGCGGTTGTTAATTCTATATTGCACTATAGTGACTGTAAAGCCATATACCTTTACATCTTCTTCATCGCGTTCATCAGCCCACCAGCGTCAATAATACCCTGCAAAAACGGCGGAAACGGCGGGAAGGTGCTGGTGACACCTTTTGTAAGGTTTTTTATCATACCTTCGGAGAGGTCAATCTCCAATTCGTCGCCGTTTTCGATGACAGCATCGGTTTCGATAATCGGCAAATCGTTCCGGTCAATTATATTTTTTGATAATTTCACTGACAGTAATTTTCAGATCTTCAAACTCGGTTTTTGCAACCAATTCCCATATGATGCGTTCAATTCGTTTTCGAAACAAGTTCTCTGTTAAACCTTCAATACCAACGCCATAGGCAGTTTCTAAAGCGGTTCGCAGTTCTCTGTTTGCATTTCCCTTGTCGGGACCCGATAGTTGCTTAAACATAAGCAATTCAATCAAAACTTCGATTTCATTTATTTGAAAAATCCGGCTGTTACCATGAAATATATTTTCAATTAACATTTCAAGTTGAAAACCGACAATCGCCCATTCGGATTTATCACGATTAACTGTTCTCCTCAAATATAACGCTTGAAAGTCATTTGCACGTTGCAACAATATGGGGTTGTTTTCAATGCCCTGTATCTGCTTTATGAAAGAAGACATATCCTTCAATAGATTTTCTTTGTCATATTCAATTCCATGAATGTGAGATTCCATTTTTGCGGTTATTTCATATTCTTCTGCAATCATATCCGAATGAGATATGATATATTCTTTGTTAAAAAGAAACAAGGTAATTAAATCATATAGTTGTTTGAACTGCTCATCAGCTCTTTCTTTCGGGATTCCTATTGTGTTTGGTCCAACAGTAGTCAGCTTATCTCCAAACAGGTTGACCAATGGCAGGATATTGAATGTTCTGTCCGTTTCTAAAGCGAACAGATTTGGAGCGTTAATATGATTAGCGGGATACGAGCTGTCCATATACAGAAATTCAACTTTCACTGCCTGCTTCCCCTGTGAAGCAAACAATTCACTGGAAGAACAGATGCTTGGGACGGTTACGAAATATGTTTCTAATCTCACCAATCCGACTTTCGGGTTTTTAGGTTTATAGAGTTTAAACTTTAAGTATTCATCCTTTCCGTCTAATCGATTTTCAATTTGCTTAAGCGCTTTATGTACTTCGTCAGGGGAAGCCATACAGAGCATATCGATATCAATACTGGTTCTTTGATTTGAAACTGGGATATAAAACTGGGTTGCAGCGCCACCCTTTAATACCATTTTTTCACCCAAAAGCGCCTGAATTTGCAAGAACATTTCCAAATCCCAAATGAATAATTCAAACTTTGCGATTGAGTTGAACCCACCGTCATGTAAGCGCTGCGCAATTGAATCTCTTTTGAAGATGTCTATTTCTAACATTAGATTTTCATTGTTTATATTTTCCATTAAACTACCCCTGTCAGCTGATATTTCATGAATTCCTTTGTTTTTTCCTTGTAATTATTAAGTCCCGTCAACCAGTCAATTTCAGGTCGAATCCCTCGATCCTTTGCTGCCTGTGAAAGTCTTAATTTGGTAACGGTTTCGTTTCTTTGCATACTTTCATATGTCCTTGACATTTCCGGTATTGACAAGGGATAATCCAACCTTGTTACAGCATAATACAAATCAATGAACCCCTTCTCCTTATTTGCAATATTTGCGGCGGACATGGAAAAATCTTTACCAGACATTAAAATAATGTCGACCCTGCTTTTTATCGAGGAGGTTTTTATTGACGCTATATCATTCTCGGTTAGTACGAGATATTCCTTTTGTGCTAAATCATTCTGTACCTCTTTCAGCCACTTTTCTTCCAGCACTACCAAAACAGGAAATCTTTCCGGTATGTGAAGAAGCTCACCGCCTAAAGCATCCAAGCCTGTAAGGTAAAACTCATACCCGTATTCCTGCATGAAATCATATATCTCCTTTGAGAAATGCTGAAGATAATTATAGCCCAAAGCTAAATGATTTTCTTCACGTATCAAAGAATAATATCCGTGCCCTTCCCGAAACAAACGACCCTGCTGAACTAATTTATATAGTCGCCAGGATATTGTTTTTTCGTTTGTACCGGGAAATAAATCATAAATCTCTTTTATGCTGATAGTACCTTTGGTTTTCAAATGCTTGGCAATTACAAAATACGCTTCATCGTCAATGGTACTTTTGACCTTTTTCATGATACACCTCCACAAAACTTATCGAGCAAAATTTTGTTTTGCTCAGGATTATTTGATTTATTATAGCAAAACATTTTGAACAAATCAATAGTTTGTTCAAAATGTTTTGAAATTTGTTTTAAAAACAACCGCCGTGCATTGCGCCTAGCGGTTGTTGAAATCTTGGATGTGGATGCCATGCAGGCAACCTACATCTTCTTCATTGCGTTCATTAACCCACCCGCGTCAATAATCCCCTGCAAAAACGGCGGGAAAGGTGGGAAAGTGCTCGTGACGCCTTTGGTGAGGTTTGTGATCTTACCTGCGGAGAGGTCAATCTCCAACTCATCGCCATTTTCAATGACGGCATCGGTTTCGATAATCGGCAAACCGGTATTGATGGCGTTTCGGTAGAAAATCCGCGCGAAACTTTTGGCGACTACGCATGAAATACCAGCGTATTTAATCGCAATCGGCGCATGTTCCCGCGAGGAGCCGCAGCCGAAGTTGCTGTCCGCCACAATGATGTCGCCCGGCTTTATTTTTTTGGCAAAATCCGCGTCAATATCTTCCATGCAGTGCGCGGCAAGCTCCTTCGGGTCAGATGAGTTTAAATACCGGGCGGGGATGATGACATCGGTGTCCACATTGTCGCCGTATTTGATGGCTGTTCCTTTTAAAATCATAATTTTCCTCCTGTAGAGTCATCCAGAACGCAGTGAAGGATCTCAACCGACTATAAAGGTCGGAGATTCCTCGTTTCACTCGGAATGACATTCTTAAAAGATTCTTCGTTTCACTCGGAATGACATTCTTAAAAGATTCTTCGTTTCACTCGGAATGACATTCTTAAAAGATTCTTCGTTTCACTCGGAATGACACATTTTCACTCAGAATGACAAGGTCATATATTTTCCGGCGAGGCAACCTTGCCCGCCAGCGCCGATGCCGCCGCGACGGCGGGGCTTGCGAGATAAACTTCGCTGCCCGGGTCGCCCATTCTGC
>CAZVJW010000080.1:0-5373 GCA_964627535.1 uncultured Eubacteriales bacterium | reverse complement strand
TGAAGTTTCCTCAAAACCGGAAAAACCTATGAATCCTTAAGTTGACGATGTTACCTGTCAGGGGAAATGTCACACAGTGACAAAAGGGTTCCCGTTTTCGGAGAAAACTGTCACCTGTATACTAATCCCAAACATATTGTAAACTGATTTAATGAGGGATTAGTATTAGGTGACTGAGGATTCAATTTAACTTGAAAGGAACAATTTTATGTCCATCTTTGAAATCAAAACTGACTCCTTTTATCTTGACGGCAAACCTTTCCGCGTGCTCTCGGGCGCGATGCATTATTTCCGTATTTTACCGGACTATTGGGAAGACAGGCTCATAAAGCTGAAAGCCGCGGGGCTGAACACGGTGGAAACCTATGTTCCGTGGAACTTTCACGAAACGCGCGAGGGCGAATTCAATTTTACCGGCACACACGATGTGGAGCGTTACATTGAGCTCGCGGGTAAACTGGGGCTGAAAGTGATTGTCCGCCCGTCACCGTATATCTGCGCGGAATGGGAATTCGGCGGGCTGCCCGCCTGGCTGCTGAAAAACGAGAGCATCGAATTGCGGTGCGCGGACGAAACTTACCTGGAAAAGATAAAAGCTTATTATAAAGTATTGATTCCCCGCCTCGCCAAACATCAATGTACCAAAGGCGGGCCGGTTCTGATGATGCAGATTGAAAATGAATATGGCAGTTACGGCAACGATTCAACCTATCTGCGCTTTTTGGAGCGGCAAATGCGCGAAAACGGCGTTGATGTGCCTCTTTTCACGTCGGACGGTGAACTGCCCTTTCATTTGACCGGCGGTACCTTGCCCGATGTTTTCAAGGTCATCAATTTTTCCACAAAAGACCCTTCTGATACATTCAGGCATCTGAAGGCGAGGCAGCCGGACAAGCCGATTATGTGCGGTGAATTCTGGATGGGCTGGTTTGACCATTGGGGCGAAAACCATCACGCGGGCGGGGACGCTGTCAAGAATTTTAAAAGCGGAGCGGAAGGCCTGCTGAAAATGGGGGCATCGTTTAACCTTTATATGTTCCACGGCGGAATGACTTTCGGCTATATGAACGGCGCGAATACCGCGGGCACATTTTATCAGCCCGATATTTCAAGCTATGATTACGACTGCGGTCTGGACGAGCAGGGCAACCCCACGGAAAAATATTTCGCATTCAGGGAGCTTGTCGAAAAATATATCGGCAAACTGGAGCCGCTGAATCTGCCGGAACCCCCGAAAACTTTGGCTTTCGGAAAAGTCGCGCTGACCGAATGTGCGGATTTATTCTCGCAGCTCGAGACCCTTTCGGGCGGGCCGAAAAAGACAGCCGCACCGATGCCGATGGAGTATTTTTCGCAGAATTACGGGTTCATTCTTTACCGTACAAAGGTGCGGCCGGTAGGCCAGGCCCAAATTAAGATTTGCGATATTCATGACAGGGCGCATGTTTTCCTGGACGGAAAGCGCGAGGGAATCGTATACCGCAACGACGAGGACGAGGACGTCAATTACAGCTTTGAAAAAGATGAAACAACGCTTGAAATATTGGTCGAAAACATGGGCAGGGTCAACTTCGGCTGTCAGCTCAAGGATTTCAAGGGCATCACGGATTATGTCGCCATCGGCGGGCAAAAGCAGTTCGGGTGGGAAACATACAATCTGGAGCTGGACGACATCGGCAAGGTGAAGTTTTCTGCCTGCGAAAAAGAAAAGGCGGATGGCCCGGTGTTTCTGCGCGGCAAATTCCATGCCGATGAGCCGGCTGACACCTTTTTACGCTGCGATATGCTCACGAAAGGCCAGGTCTGGATAAACGGCTTTAACCTCGGCAGGTATTGGACACCCGCCGGGCCGCAGAAAACCCTGTATATTCCCGCCGCGCTGTTGAAGCAGGGGGAAAACGAGCTGGTGATTTTCGAAACGGACAGCGCTTCGCGGCTTGAGGTTGAACTGACGGATAAATGCGATTTGGGATAATCGTTTCCGATTTATAAAGGAGGATTGATGATGGATATTATTTTAACCGAAAAGGCATGCCCGCCAAAAGGCCATTACCATCAGGCGGTCAGGTATAACGGGATTCTTTATCTTTCCGGTATTCTGGGCATCACCCCGGCGGGCGACGCCGTCAGCGGAGGAATGGTGGAAGAGGCAAAACAGATTTTCTCCAATCTGACAGAGATACTGAAAGCCGGCAACAGCGGCATCGACAAGCTGCTGAGGGTAACTGTTTATGTTCATGACATGGCAAGCTGGGGCGAGGTTAACAAAATGTACGCCGCGCTTCTGGGTGAACATAAATGCGCGCGAAGCATCGTGCCTGTTAACATTCTGCCGTTCGGGCTCAACATGGAGTTAGAGGCGACAGCAATCAGCGAATAAGATTTTACCGGGAGCCATTTAATGAAGTTAAACATTAAAAATACAATATTTGTTTCCCTGGCTTTGGTTATTTGGAGCATATATGTCCAGATGATTGATACGACAGTGCAGATTGTTATTGTTAAAAACCTTGGGCGGACTGAAGAAGTCAAGGGAATTGTTTTAGGTGTTATCGGGTTCATGCCTCTTATCTTGTTTCCGATTTTCGCCAAACTGAGCGACAGCGCAAAAGGTAAAAGAGGCAGAAGAGCGCCGTTTATTTTAATAGGCACTGTGATTACGGTCGTATTGATTGTTACCGCGGGCGTATTTGCGGATATGGGCTCCTTTTTGGGCTATGCGGTCTTTTTCACGCTTTCATATGTGGGCATCAGCATTTACAGACCGGCGGCTACGGCCATACTTCCCGATATTATCCCGAAACCGCTCCGATCCAAAGCAAACGCGATTCAGGGGATTATCACCTCTTTCGGCAGCCTTATGGTCATCGGATTGGTAGCCATATTCGGAGATAAAAACATTTTAGCCACCTATATCATTTCCGGTGCTCTTATGCTGCTGGTGATGACATTTTATCTTTTCAACATCAATGAGCCCAAGCTCGTCAAAGAAGCGGAAGCCGCAATGGCGGAGTATATGGGGCAGTCAAACGAGGATGTTGAAAGAGAGGCCGGCACAATGTCCGGCGGCGCGCTAAAGGGAAACAAATTCATTAAAGCGATGCCCAAGGTTGAAAGAAAAAGTCTTATCCTGTTGTTGCTGAGCATTGCCATGTGCTCCTTCGGTTTCGGCGCTATGATTTCAACCTATCAGAATTACGCGCATGCGGTTTGGGGAATGACACATAGCGCGGCAACTGTTTTTATGCTCCTTTTCGGACTGGGCGGGCTGATGGCAACGCCTCTCGTTGTCCGGTTAAGTGACAGGAAGGGCCGCAAGAATACAATGGTCGCAGGGATGATTATCTTCATCATCGGAACGGCTATGATAATATTGCTGCAGGATATTTCGGCAACGCGGTTTATCGGTTTCACCGTAATCGGTTTTGGCTGGACGTTTATGATGATTATGGCTTTTCCGATGGTGTTGGAATTTTCGAACACACTGAACAACGGGATATTCGCATCGTTTTTCACGCTTGCGTTTAACATCCCGAAAGCCCTGACGTCTTATATATCGGGCGTGATGCTGACAAGAATAGGTTATCAAATTCTGTTCCCTTATACATTGTTCTTTATTTCAGTGGGATTGATTCTGATTTTATTCGTAAAGCATGGGAATGTTGTCGAGATTAAGAGAAATTCCGAAGCGGTTAGTAAGGCTCCTTTTTCAAAGGAGCTGTCGCCGTTAACTAATCCCAAATTTTTAAATATTAAATAATTAAGGGATTTGTTTTGGCGACTGAGGATTCAAATCACCCGTCGGTCTACGCCCGCCATGGCCAAAAATTTTGGCCTGACCGATAGTAATCGTCATCCCATCTTTGAAAAAGAGGGCTTAAAATGTAAAATCGCACCCAGTTTTATATTATTAAAAGGGGCAATGAAAATGAATTCAACATCCGTAAACAGACCGAGGCCGACCAAAGCGCAGCTGGAATGGGCGGATATGGAGCTGGGCGTGCTCATCCATTACGACATCCCTGTCTTCAATCCCGATTTTGATTTCAGAAAAAGATGGGGCGAACCGCTGGATGCTTCCATATTCAACCCTACGCAGCTTGACACCGACCAGTGGCTCAGGACCGCTGCCGCCGCTGGCGCCAAATACGCGGTGCTTGTGGCGAAACACTGCTCGGGATTTTCTCTTTGGCCCACGGACGCGCATGATTACAGCGTGAAAAGCTCTCCCTGGAAAAACGGCAAAGGGGACATCGTCGGCGATTTCGTGAAGTCCTGCAAAAATTACGGCATAAAACCGGGGCTTTATTACAGCGTTGCCTGCAACGGGTATTTCTGCGTGGATAACCCCGGAAAGGTGCTTTCCGGCAATGAAGACGAGCAAAAAGCCTATAACGAAATGGTGATGAAGCAGGTCACGGAGCTTTGGACACAATATGGAGACTTGTTTGAAATATGGTTTGACGGCGGGGCATTGCCGCCGGAAAAAGGCGGGCCGGATGTGTTGTCATTGCTGTTGAAATATCAGCCGAATGCCGTCTGTTTCCAGGGGCCTGAAAAGTTCCCGTCCATTCTAAGATGGGTGGGCAACGAGATGGGCCTGGCGCCGAACCCATGCTGGAGCACCACAAATGTGGCCGACGGCGATTTCAGCGGGACAGAGGCTGTTCCCGAAATCGGCATCGGTGACCCGGACGGCAGAGTTTGGGCTCCGGCCGAGACCGATATGCCCAACCGTTACCTGCTCTCAAACGGCGGCGGCTGGTTCTGGAGAGAGGGCGAGGACGATTTGATTTTTGAGCCGGAGGAACTGCTGGAGAGATACTATACCTCCGTCGGCTGCAACACCAATTTGCTTATTGGCATGGTCATTGACGACAGGGGGCTCGTTCCGGACGCGGACGCGAAAAACTTTGCGGAATTCGGTGCGATAATAAGGGACAGATTCAGCAAACCATTGGCAAAAGCGGGTGGTGAGGGCACCGAAATCGCTTTTTATTTTAAGCGCCCGAGTGTCATTAACCATGCTGTCATCATGGAAGATATCTCCTGGGGCGAGCGGATAAGAGCCTATGTCATAGAAGCCGAGGTGAACGGCGAATTTCAGACAATCTGCACGGGGATTTCCGTCGGCCATAAAAGAATTGAGCGGTTCGATGACATTGAAGCAACCGGTGTCAGGTTAAAAATCCTGAAAAGTACGGATATGCCGGTTATCAGGGAATTTACCGTCTATAAAATTTAAAATCATTTAGGGTAAACGCTTGTAAAGTATATATACTTTACAAGCGTTTACTTAGTATCAACCAAAAAAGTATCAAGGGGCTGTATCAAAACGCTGAAAAATCAGCGGAGAGATACAGCCCTAAAAAA
>CAZVJW010000079.1:0-5412 GCA_964627535.1 uncultured Eubacteriales bacterium | reverse complement strand
TATCTGAATAACTTTTTTTGTTTTTTCTATTGACTTCTAATAGTTAGTCAATCCTGTGCTGATTTCAAGCCATTTCCGGGCTAATTTATCTTTATGTGACATCAAGACCGGTATTTGAGTTCACAGATAAATTAAATTGTCAGCCTCACGTTATGCTTTTAGACTGTGTACCCTGTTTTTGCGCACTTGATTCACAGTCATGTTGCATTATAAAAATTCGCCTTGATATCTTCTAAGATTTGATCCAAAACCTGTTCCCGCTCCTTAGACGTATCATAAATTGTAAAGCCGTATTTGACTAAATGATCAGACATAGATCGACTGAATGAAATGGCGTCTTCAGAAACTTCTCTTAGATCATCATCACTAAAATTATATGTCCAATCGTTTTCCGTGTCGTATTTTTTGAAATCGCTGATGTACTCATCAACCGTTTTATTGTTTTGCACCAACCCTATAAGCAAAAAATTGTCTTTCAACTCTTCTATCTCATACATTTTCAGAATAGGCAATATCTTCTCAAAATTAAAATACCCTCCTTCCAACACAAACCTATTTCCTTTTACAGCGCCATGACTGTATGGCATCAGTCCGTATCCATCAGCCGAAGAGAACATACCAAGATAATGGCCAAGGAACGGAGCTATATTTTCTGTGGTCTTTTCTCTGTTCCAATCCAGTCTAATATTCAATTGCGGGTATGCCTCTTGAAACACAGCAACAAGTTTATCGACACTGATGACAAAGTAATTTAGCTCTTCGTTTATTTTTCTCGCTAATGTTGATTTACCGGCTCTACTCGGACCTGCAATTATTATGTTTTTCATGAAAGCATCTCCCTAATACAAAACTACTCGACAAATTCTAATTTGTCAGCATCATATAATGTTTAGCAAGTAATGCTATTATTTTTCTCGAAATCAGTTTTAAGTATGGCATAACAAGCTGAATCATAGAATCCGCGCCGGACGCAAAAATGTGCTTGGCGTTGTATCCCCTCAAAAGTCATGCCGCATTTTTGCATAACACGTCCCGAACCAACGTTTTCCGTGTCGTGACTGGCCGCAATACGGTTTAATCCTACGGTGTTGAACAGGTATGTAATCATTGCGGCAACGGCTTCACTCATATAACCTTTCCCCCAATATGCACGGCTGATACAGTAGCCCAGATCTGTGCTGTGGTGCTTTTCGTTTATACCAAGAGTTCCACCAGCGCCTATAATCTGCCCGGTTTCTTTTACCACAATGCCCCAATGGTAGTAATCCAGCCTTTCATTTTCCTTATCCCAATTAGCAAGGACGCCTTTCGTCACTTCAATATCAGCATGTGGTTTCCAAAAAAGGTATTTGGTTACTTCCGGGTCTGATGCCCAGTTGTTGTACATTTGCTCTGCATCAGTTATAGACGTAGGACGCAAAATAAGCCTCTCTGTCTCCAGTCGGACAGTTCCCATGTGGTTTAATGGTCTAAGTTCTGCCAATTATCTCACTCCTATTCATCTTTAGGCTTCTACCCATTAGATAATATAAATAATCTGCAATTCAAATTCTTGTTTATCGCTGCAATAGCGGCACATTTTATACTAACATCAACCTTGCTCTGTCAACCTCGAATTTGTCCGTTTGCGTAAACATATCAACAAATTAAATATGCTCTGATGTTTCAATCAACCAATGAATGATAAAATCGAATCGTTCTCGCGTTATAGCGTGTCCACCGGAATATTTTTTGTGGCATAATGCATGTTCACGATGGTGAATAGCATATAGAAAAGATATTTGTTGTGTAATATAATCGGCATCTCTTGAATATTTGTCTTCGCTTGCCGAAACAAGGAGCAAATTGCGCGGCGCAATGCAACTGACAACATCATCAATGTCATATTTTAAATAAAAGCCGGGAATTACGCTTGCCATTTCTATTCCAACATTATTTTCAATTCTATTTTTAAAAGTACATGCACTGCCGCTCGCACAGGCAAAACGAATACGCTCGTCCAAAGCAGCAAGAAATAAAACGGTATTGCCTCCATATGAATGTCCCAATGTCCCAATCTTATTTTTGTCAACATGATCGATACCCGCCAATAAAGAGATGCCCTGCATTGCATCTTCGATTACTTTTTTCATGAGATTTTCGCCGCGTAAAATTCGATAACACATTTCATTGTAATGTTGCAAAAAATCGCCATCTCCGGGCAGTGGTTCAATGCCGTTCGCATTTTTCCGCCTGTCTTCAAAGCAAATCGAATCCGGAGCAAGCACAACGAATCCCTTTTTCGCCAATGCGGAACCAAAGGACTGCAATGGATCCCCCGCCAGTCCGCATACTTCGCTTTTGCCTAAAAATCTTTCGCCGTTATGCTGATGGTTGATTAGTACGGCAGGCCTTGGACCTGTAGCATCGGGAATGAGCAAGCATGCAAAAACTTCGTCGTCATGAGTGTTATATTTTATAAGATATCTTGTATATTTCTCTTGTTTGGATGAATCGATAATTTTATATTCGGTGGCGCAAGGGGTATATTGTACCCCGATTATATTTGATATTGTATTTCTGTCCGCAAAAGTTTTCATAGTAAATTCCCCGATCCTTTAGTAATTTATATTACACGAGTTGTTTACCGTGTCAAGGGGACGGTTAGTGTGAAAACATCCCCCGTGTTTCTTAAAAATCATATCTTTATTTCGAACACACTCAACATGCCCCGACCTTGGAAACATATTTATCAGTGTGGCCTTTTTAACCGCATACGCGTAAATAATCGCAGAACCATCCCCTGTATTGTCTCATTTCGTTCCTTATACGCAAAGGGTTCTTTAACGGAGTAGATTTCATGGAAAAAACCCTCGTATGGAATATCGTCTTCTATACACTTAACGAGATATGCCAGTTCTTTATCACACTCCGGTTCTTCAGCCTTGTAATCCATTACCTCGAATGCATCTACGATTTTTTCCATGATGACCGTTTTGATAAACAGGGGCAGTTTTTGGAGCATTGAATTATCGATTTCTGTTTCCGACCGGTATCCGGCAAGGACAGTTTCAAAGTACTCTGTCATGAATTGCTGCCGTTTTTCCGTATTAGGCTCGAACTGTATCCAGCCAACTCCGTGTGCCCAGACATTTGCAAGGTCAAACATATACCAACAGAAACAAGAATTATCGAAATCAAACACCGTGATATTACCTGTTTCGTAGTCAATCATATAATTCCCGTCGCTGTAATCAAAATGCACCATGCCGAACGATTCCGGAGCCCTATCCATTTCTTCTAAAATCCGTATAAGCTCCAGCAGCGTTTCTTTCAGCAGCGGCAAGGAATCGGGAATTAATTGATTGATATATTTGGCGTTGTACTTGTCAAAAAAGCTGTAACGGCGATGGATAGGTTCATATCGTTTTGACAGGGCATGAAGATTCCCGAGGGTTTTTCCGCAGTTATAGAAATATTCGGTCAGAGGAACCCCCTCACGATAACGATAGCCGTTTTCCGCAAGCTGTTTTCCCTTAGCTTTTTCAAACACACAGATGAAATAATTGTTACCTTTACATACTATTTCCTCCAACAAACGTCCGTTGCAGGAATTGACGACATTTGAAACACTGCCACCATGATCGTATAGATACCGAACATACTCCAATTCGCTCAAGAAATCATCCCTATTTCTGTCCGGCAGAAAGGAAATTCGAATGATTTTATCGCCCTTATCCGCATTATTACAGAAGTAAACAGCATTTCGCCCACCATCGTGAGCGTCAACAACATTGATTTCATAATCACTTAACTTGTATAGTTCCGTTATAACCGAAAGTATATAAGTGTCTGAATCTTTTAGTGCTTGATTGCGATTCATAATTCTCTCCTTTTTTCGGAGAGCTAAATTATAGTCACTCTCCGTGTGTTTTTGAGGTTTACAGTCATTTTCAATCCTCAATCATTTTTCCGAATTCATTTTCAAATTGATTTTCCAATCTTTTCAGTTCACCTAAAACTCTTTTCTGCCCGGTTTCCGTTTTAAACCATGTCTCTGTTGTGATGTTTACCCCATTTTCATAATATTCCACAGGTTGCACAATGAACTCTGTATTTGGAAAGGCAAATTGATAAAACATCAGGCAGCGCCTTGCATGAAAATTTTTGCAGACTAAAATCGCTTTCCTTATTTCTATTTTTCTATCGTCACAAACTTTTTTAGCCAATCGGGCATTATCTGCTGATGAACCTGATTTGTCTTCGCAGATAATTGCCTTTATGGTTACGCCGCAGTTTTGAAGTACGTCTGTGTAAAATTCGCACTCAGTACGATAATTTTTATTGTATGTTTCCTGTTTCGCTTTAACGCCGTTAAACTGACCTGTTTTTGTACTCACTCCACCGGAAGCAATTATAATTGGAGCGCATTCGTCTTTCCATAATGCCGCAGCCATTTCAGGCAACTCCGGATATGAAGAACCGGGGATCATAATTGCGTCAGCTTTATCCATTTTGTCTTCAATAAAGATAAAGTTTGTTATGTCCTCAATAATTCTGTTTATCATAATTTATACTACCTTCAAATCTAATGATTACAGTCCTTGATTTCTTTAGCATAAACAGTTTTCTTTAGTTTGAAATATTCATCGGCAAGAATAGCATAATTAACTTTGTCGAACAAACCGTTATTGCATTTGCAAGACTGCCGCATTGTGCCTTCATAAGTCATGCCGCATTTTTGCATCACTTTACCGGACGCGGGATTTTCGTTGGCATGGTAAGAGTATATTCTATTAAAGCCGACTTCATTGAAAAAGAAATCAATAACTGTTTTTACAGCCTCGGTCATCAAGCCTTGGTTCCACCATTTTTGCCCAAGCTCATAGGCTAATTCTATTTGACTTAATCGGTCATCAGGATACATGCCGAAGAACCTGCCGATTACCTCACCTGAAGATTTAAGTTGTATCGCCCAGCTGTATCTGTTTGGTCTATCATAAGCACCAAGCCATTTATCCGTGAACATCTCTGCAACATTTATAACATCCTCCACGCAGTGCATGGGTGCGTAGCTTGTCCACTTACAAACATCCGGATTACTCCAGCAATTATAATATATTTGCTCAAGATCATTAATTGTGAAGCGTCTTAAAATAAGTCGTTCAGTTTCAATCGTTACCGTCCCTTTGTGAGTCATTACATTAAATCCTCTCTCACTCTTTCATCCTCAACATCAATCCCGCGCAGTCTCTCGCTAAAGTCGCCGGGGAATAACATTGAATTCAGTCCTGTGTTAATTACCCAGTCCCCCTGACACTTATCAGATTAATAGGTCATTCAAACAAATAATTTTACTGCCTTGACTTTCATAATAACGCAGCATTTCGTCAATTTTCCTTTTATCATAACTGGTAATGCAATCTGATAGGA
>CAZVJW010000078.1:0-5447 GCA_964627535.1 uncultured Eubacteriales bacterium | reverse complement strand
TGTTTCGGGAATAATTAGCTTTGTTTGTGCGGGCGGCATTAGAGATTTAGTAAAAATCGCAACACCAAAGAGTGTGGCTGCACCTGTATCAAAGGCGCAAGGGCTCCCGGCGGGGGAATCTATATCTGATGAGGCACTCAATTGGCTAAATAAAGGAGATGCTGATAATACTGTCTATTTTGGCATACAAAAAGGTAAAGAGGTTTACATTGGAGTGACAAAGCAGGATTTGGCTAACCGTTTATATCAGCATAATTATCCTGGTAAAAACTTTGATAGGTTAGTAAAGAACTTTGATAAGTTGGAGGTACAGTTTTCAGGGCTTACCAGGAATCAGGCAAGATCAATTGAACAATACTATATCGAAAATCGAACAAATTTCATGAATAAAATCAATAGTATAAGTCGGAATTCAGAATTTTATGCAGAAGCTAAGCAATGGGCTGAATGTTACATAAAGCAACAATAAGGAGATTGATATGAATTTGATGAATGTTAACACAAACCCACTTTCAATAAGATGGGATGAGCGGTATTCAGCACAGCCATCGGATATCAAAGAAAAATTGGATGATTTAGATAAAATGGCTCCAAGGGACTATCAGCTAAGAGTAATAAAACGAATTAAGAAAGGACCCATTGAAGGGGATGTTTTTATTCTTAGTCCACGAGAAGGTATATATTTTTATGGGAAAGTTTTAAAAGCAAATATTCAGCATATTTCAAAAGATATTTTTATTAATGGGAAAAACCTCATTTTCGTTTTTAAAAATAAGAGTCGAGAAATTAGCATAGAAAATTACAATTCAGATTATAATAATCTGCTGATAGAACCTGCTATTGTTGATAAAAGTTATTGGTCAAGGGGATATTTCTACACAATTAGTAATGAAAAAGTCACTGATTTTGAGCGAAATTTAGACTATGGATTTTACAGTATTGGAAAACAAATATATTACAAAGAAAATGGTGATGTAATTGATCACGAGCCGATATTGCTCGGTACGAATGGAATAGCTACAATTTTTGGTATTGCTTCAGAAGTTGAGAGAGAATTGATTTTTGATCCAGCGTTATTACGTTTCTAAAAAAAAGAAAGAAAGACAGTCTGACGGTTCTTGTGTTCTGCAACACGACAGATCTGTTGCGTTAAAAAATTTTATAAAAATAGTACGATTTGATATAACCATTGTGTTCAAAAACAGGGAGACAGTTCATCTGTCTGGCAGTTAAATAGAAGCAAGACGGATGAACTGTCCCCCTGTCTTGCATCTGCTTGAAAACAGCAAAATAATACTGGAGCTTGACGGCCAAGGCAACCAGACCGCCCGCAATGTTTATGGCATTAACCTCATTGCCGGAACATACAATAATCAGGTGCTTTACTACCTGTATAACGGTCACGCCGATGTCACAGGCATTGTTGATTCAGCGGGTACGATTCAAGCCGGCTACTATTACGACAGCTACGGTGTAATCCTTGAAAGTACCGGCAATGTGAACAACAGTATCACCTATGCAGGTTACACGTTTGACGCGGAAACGGGCTTGTACTATCTGAACTCAAGAATGTACAACCCCAACACCGCCCGTTTTATGCAGGAGGATACCTATAACGGCGAAGCGTCAAGCCCTCTAAGCCTTAATATTTATGTTTATTGCACAAACAACCCGCTCACCTATTACGACCCGAATGGCAACATGGGTCTCATTCAGGCTCTTGACTTGATTCTCTTCGCATACATTGACAGCCTTGTCGCGTGGACACCCGAGGAGTTCATGGCGAACTTCAGAAAAGACACCTATATCCCCGACCGGTTGACATTTGCGTTCGAAGCGGCTTCCGCCTATATCAACGAATATAAGCAAGAGGCGGCGGTTGTAGCCTTCACATCGTTCATGGTTGTCGGCGGCATGATGATGATGCCTGACAGCCCGGCAATCGGCTCCGGTATGATAAATGCCGGTGTATCAATCGGTTCAATGGGCTGCGCCGATTTCAAGGAAGACGGAAAAATCAACTATAGCGTTATGGACTATACCAAAACCGGTATAGCAGGCTTTGCGTCAGGAGCAATGTCTGGCGGTATCGCAAAATACGGCATTTCGATTGGACTGAAAGGTGTCAGCAACTCCGTATTTGCGTCTGTCGGCGATATGGCAGGCAATGCAGTCGCACAGTATATCCTGACCGGCAAGGTTGACGCGAAGCAAATGATTGTTTCGGGAGCGACAAGTTTTATTTGCTCCGAGGGCATAAGGAATGCGGCTAAAATCGTGACACCGAAGAGCATGGCGGCAACCGCGACGAAGGCTGCGGCACCGGAGAGTCCTGCAACATCAAAAACAAAAACATTTTTTGCAGATGAAACGGGAGAACTCAGTATTGGGAAAGATTTTGATGAAAGAATTATGGGAGGCAACAAAGCCAAAACAGGCCCAAAACCTTTTGGTGTTGGAGCTCATAATAATAAAATTACTGATGTTACGGATTCAGTTGTTGATGGAGAAGTGATAGCAGGTGGGCAGAGGATTATTAATGAAAATAGATTACCAGAGGCGGTTATTCAAACTCCAAACGGTGTTAAAAGTAGTAGACGTCCAGATATATTGGTAGAAAGGCATTCTGATGGCTCTATTTATGGCATTAATGTTGGAAAAACTTTAAAAAATGGGATACCTACCAAAAGAGAGATGGATGCAATTTATGATTTGGAAGATGTGGGTATTCCAATGTACTTTGTTTCTTACAATTGATTTTATAGAGGAGGATTTTAAATGGGACGTATTAATCTTCAATTTCATGGTACAAAAAAAGAAATAATAGAGTACGCAAAAGAATGTCTAATGTTGTATGACTTATTTATGGTTTGTATTCAGCTCATTCCAGAATATGTATGTGAGATTGTAAATAAAAATGAGCTGAATGATAAAAAAAAGGCACTTGATAATAGTCAGATAATATGTTTATTTCGGTTTAAACCGAATACGACACCTAAAAAATACCTAGACTTTATTAACATGAATAGCGATTTATTAATATTTTCAATTGGTCAACAAGATGAAACTATTATTAAAGAATCAATGATTTCGACAACAACAACAGATGATGTTACATTTAAAAAATGGAAGTGTATTGTAAATGATTTTAAAAAAAATATGTTAAAAGGCGCTTGGGTTGTTAATCCTCAAAATGGCGCTAAGAAGTATTGTGAAAATCATAGATATACTTATTCTGCAAAAAAAGCTTTTGAAGATGGAATTAAAATTGGCGCATTTGCGGGATGGTGCCTATATATTTTACAGGAAGATGTTACTATTGATGAATAAAGTTAGTAATAACCGAGACGATTTATCTGTTTGATAACCAAAATAATATGTGGCAATCTATTGCTTAGGTATTGCAACGTTTAGGTGACGTGTCTGGTCGGTGAGAATCACATCACAACGGGCTACATGTTTGACGCGGAGAGTGTCGAGGGGACGGGGTTGTTGACACAAGGATAGATTTAATGTATAGTGGTAACTAAGACAGGGGGACGGTTCATCCGTCTTGACAGGCAAATAGAAGCGAGACGGATGAACCGTCCCCCCGTCTTCCGTGGCGAACTTCAGAAAAGACATCTATATCCCCGACCGGTTGACATTTGCGTTTGAAGCGGCTTCCGCCTATATTAACGAATATAAACAAGAGGCAGCGGTTGTAGCCTTCACATCGTTCTTGGTAATCGGCGGCATGCTGATGATGCCGGAATTCCCGGCGATCGGCTCCGGTATGATAAATGCCGGTACATCAATCGGTTCAATGGGTTATTCCGATTTCAAGGAAGACGGAAAAATCAACTACAGTGTTATGAACTATACCAAAACCGGTATAGCAGGCTTTGCGTCAGGCACAATATCGGGCGGTATCGCAAAATACGGCATTTCGATTGGACTGAAAGGGGTCAGCAACTCCGTATTTGCGTCTGTCGGCGATATGGCAGGTAATGCAGCAGCACAGTATATCCTGACGGGCAAGGTTGACGCGAAGCAAATGGTTGTTTCGGGCGCGACAAGTTTTGTTTGTGCTGAAGCCATAAGGAATGCGGCTAAAATCGTAACGCCGAAGAGCATGGCGGCAACTGCGACGAAGGCGGCGGCACCGGAGAGTCCAGGAACATCAAAAACAAAAACATTCTTTGCAGATGAAACGGGAGAACTCAGTTTCGGGAAGCCGGGTGCGAGTGGCTTTGATGATGGGGTTGGGAGTGGAACTAAGGTCGCGGGCGAGGCTGTAAAGACAGACTTTATTGTATCACCTAAAGGAGAGGTGATACCTATTCCCAAGGGTTCAACGGGACCTATTGATATAGTAAATCCTGCTGGAAAAACTTCAGGTTTTGGATATACTGGTGGTCGTGGTGGTGCAAATGAGCAAGTATCAAATGTGAGAATTATGGATCCAACACCACCTAGAGGAAATTCTCCTGGATATCCTAATGGATATGTAAAATATGAGAATAACGGATTACAAGGAGTTGATCCAATTACAGGAAGAACGCTTCCGAATTCACAATCACATTTTCCATTAAAATAAGGAGTGAGAAAAGATGGATAAGATACTAAATAGGTTAAAAAATGCAAAAATTATTGGAGTACAACAAATCCATGATTATTGGCAAGTTATAACTGACAAAGGCGGGATAAACATCTATAATCCAGTTACATATTGTTCAGTTGACAATGATTGTCATGACTTAGGGCATTTACAGATAGATGATATTCTTGATCACATTATTGTTGAAATAACGGTTGAGAGATTTAAATATTTAAGTTTTAAACTAGATAATCAAGGTTCAATAACGGTTTCTCTTGCTGATAATGACTATAATGGACCAGAAGCTTTTGATGTTCACTTGGATACAGGTGAGATAATTGTAGAGTAAATGGACAAAGGAGACGGGGGACGGCCTTAACCGGCTTGAGACCGAAACGGGGCCGGACGGCAAGGTTACGGAATATGAATTTGACAACAACAATATTGTCACAAAGACCGAAGTACTCGGCACGGTAACAACGCTCACCGAATATACCTATGATATCAATAACCGCAACACAGCAATCAATGTCAGCGAACAGGATACAGAGGATTCCAACGACTTTATCACGACGGGGCACGGGGCCTACCTGTATGATTACAGCGGCAACCAAACTCAGGAAACGACAACGCCGTATGTGTCAGGCGAAGCCGGTACGCCATATATCTCCAACGCATACCAATACGATATGTGGAACGAGATGACACAGGCAGTTGTAACCGACGACCAGAACGACTCAACAACGGTTGTGAACGCGTATAACGGCGAGGGGCTGCGTACAGTCAAAGCCGTTGACGGTAATGAAACCTATTATCTGCTTGAAAACAGCAAAATAATACTGGAGCTTGACGGCCAAGGCAACCAGAC
>CAZVJW010000077.1:0-6542 GCA_964627535.1 uncultured Eubacteriales bacterium | reverse complement strand
AAAAGACCTGCACACGGTCAAAGGGTAACCGTAAAATGCAGGTATCAAAAAAATTTATTGAACAGCGAAAGCAGTCTCTTGAAAATATTACATCAAAACAAGGCAGCCTTCTGCGTATTAACCGTTCTATCCAGGTTGAGGGAGCTTTTGGCGTTCTGAAAGAGGATTACGGATTCAGGCGCTTTCTGCTGAGGGGCAAAAAGAAGGTCAGGATTGAAGTGCTTTTAATGGCCATTGCTTTTGACATGAACAAACTTCATAACAAAATTCAACACAACCGTTGCGGTTCTTTCTTATTCGAGAAGAATACAGCGTAGACATACTAAAATTTAATAGTTTTGCTTCATGGTTTTCCACAACCTTAGGATCTCTATGTCTTAAAACCGGTACTTTTCCACCTTTTTTCTATGGCTTCATTGTGTTTTTTCTTTCTTTGATAAATTTCAAGGGCTGCATCTCTTCGCTGATTCTTCGGCGTTTTGATACAGCCCCTTATATCTGTTGTTATCCCGCAAGCACAGTCAGCGCATCTCCGGAAACTAATTTAAGAACTTGCCGGTTTGCGAATCAGATTTGCGAAACATAGGCCTCCGGCTTAAAGCTGCCTTCCCAGAAACATATTGTAAAGTTGTAAACCGAGGATTCACCCTTTTTCAGCTTGTATCCGCCCTTGAAAAACAGATTGTTGAGCGCCATCAGCCCGTAGTTGCGCACATGCCACGCTGTCGGATAACGCTCGTTGCCGGGATGGTCGTAGGCTGCTATGCCGATTTTTTTACCGGAGACCACGCCGCTGTAATTGCACCAGCGTGCAGTTTTACCCCAGCAGCCGTCCTCGTCTATGCTGCCTTCGGAGTTAATGAAACTACCGTTGCCGCCTTTCACGCGCATTTCTTCCGCTACCCGGATGCCGAGCGGGCCGGCTTCCTTGGTTTTCCCGAATTTGATATCGTTGTAGTTCGCCGTCAACGCAAGCTTAATATCAACCCTTGTACAGGTATCGCTGACTTTGGAAAAGCTGTAAATACGCTCCTCATCAAGGAACTTTTTGCCTCTTCGGCCCTGCCAAACGGAGGTTACCGCAACGGTTGCCGTTTCTCCGTTTCCTGATGTTTTTACATTCTGAACGCGTATCAACCCGAGCGGCTTTCCGTCCTCATTCCAGAAGTCGGTTCCGTTCACATCGCCGATGCCGATGAAAACCGAGCGCTGGTGCGGATGGTCTTTGTGGTAATGGTCCGGCCGGGTGAAGTTGACGCCGTCCTTCGTGAGTACCGGCCCCATGAACGGCGATTTAAAATCCGCGCTGTTCACGCAGGTGGTAAAAAGCCTGCCATCCAGAAATACATCGACATCGTTGCCCGTTCTTTTCAGTTCAAAACTCATAACATTTTCTCCTTCATGAACCGGAGCGCTTCCGGCCCTTCATTTTTAAAATCGTCAAAACAGCATTCCACTGTTGCGTTTTTACAAAAGCCGGCGTTGCGTAGGTCTTTGCCGAGTTTTATCAGGTATTCGCCGCCGAATTTTCCCGGATATACACGCCCGGGCGCTTCGGAAATATGCAGGTGCGAAATGACATCTTCATTGTCTAAAATCACGTCGCCTGTTTCCCCTTCAATCGCCATGTGGAAAGCATCCGCTAAGAGTAGGATTTCCGGGCTGTTCAGCCAATGTACAAGTTCCGCGCCTTCGGCCACCGAATTGAGGACATTCGTTTCGGTGCGGTTGAGCGGTTCGAGTGCTATTTTAATGCCGTGTTTCTTTGCTTCTTTTTCGCAGATATCTAAAAAATCGATGAATTTTTCCATACCTTGGTCATGTGTCATTGATTCGGGGCATTTTCTCGCAACGCCGCTGCCGAAGACAAGCACGCCGGCACCCAGCAGGGCAACACGGCGAATAACTTCACGCGCGTAGTCTTCAAGAACTTCCTTGCTTTCTGTGCAGACTTTAAGGTCCGGGCGTACAAAGCTGTTCACATACCGCAAAGCAAAATCCCCGGTTTTAACCATTCCGGCAAGTGTCTCCAATTCATTGCCTGTAAGCGCCAATATCTCACCGGCTGTGGCTTCAATATAATCATAGCCCATTTCCATCGCCAGCGTGTAACCGGAAACGAGCCGGTCAAAAGCGCTTTCTGTCGCTGGTGCGGTACTGCCTTTAAACTCCGGCATGAATGATCCGCCCAACAGGGCAACTCCAACATCCATATTTGTTCACTCTCCTGTGTCTTTCCAAGTTGTGCTATTTCTTGCAAATGAATATTCCTTGCTCCTTACTAACATGAAAGATGCCATCTTTAGAAAAACCATTTTTAACGAGTGTATATAATTCATCATTTATAGAATCAGGTATCTCATTATATGACTTTATATAGGCTATTAAGTCATCAATGTCAGTTACATCAAGTGAGTCTATGTACTGTCGTCGTTCGATTTTGGAAAAGAATTTACTTAATAAGTCTGCTCCATTTTCAAGAGTAAATGTAATATTTTCTGAAAATGAAAAACAAGCTTTATCTCCAAGTTTATGGTAAATATCTTGCAACTCCTTTAGAGAGTTTCTGCCAAGTGTTGTTGCATAGAAACACCCGTCCGGTTTCAAAACCCTAAACACTTCTGATAAGGCTTTTTCCTTATTAGGCACATGATATAGCATATGATTTGCAATGACTATATCAAAAGAATCATTCTCGTAAGGGATATCCTGTATATCAATTTGTTCAAATGTAAAATTTGGATTATGACTGAATAATGCTTTTGCTTGTTCAACCATTAATGGTGAAAAATCAGAAAGAATTATTTTGGAGTGTTTTGGTAACCTGTCATCTCTGCCAAGCCATATTCTTGCTGTGCCGCAAGCCAACTCTAAAATATGAGTGTTATTACAAAACTCGTATTGGTCAAATACCCAGTTTTCCCACCCATATTTATTAACACTATACTTGTCGTGTAAACTTATTCTTGTTGAAAGCGTGTCTTTCTTAATATACATTTTTGACACTTGTTCTAAATCAGTCATTTTTGACATTATATTCTCACCCCTTAACAAATAACTCGATAATTTTGTCCTTAATTATAGAAAACAAATGTGACAGTGCTAATCATGCTTTTATAGCCCAACGCAGTTTAGCGGAACGCGCGCGGCTGTTGGAGTTGCATTCTTCCGGTGACGGTCGGATAGGATCGGGAGCGATTTCACAATAAACGCCTTCACGGAAAAAGCGTTTGAAAGATTTTTTAACAAGCCGGTCTTCCCCGGAATGAAAGGATAGTATGGCAACGCGCCCGCCCCCGGCAAGAACAGCAGGCAGTTTTTCTAAAAATTTATCCAGCGATTCAAATTCATGATTGATATCAATCCGCAGCGCTTGAAAACACCGCTGGCAGGATTTTTTAATCTCGGCTTTTCTGTCTTTCTCCGGAATAAATTTCAAAGCATCTTTGATAATTTGTTGGAGTTGTGTCGTTGTGGATATGTCGGTTCCCTTTCTGATTTCGGAGATGATGGCGCGGGCGATTTTTTCGGCATATGGTTCATCCGCGTTTTCTGTGAGCATGCCTTGCAATTCACCTTGTGAAATGTTTTTTAAACGGGATGCTGCGGATTTACCACGTTTAGGGTCCAGACGCAAGTCCAACGGCCCTTCCTTCTTAAACGAAAACCCTCTTTCGGGGTTATCTATTTGCATGGAAGAAACACCCAAATCCGCAAGCACAAAATTCAACGGTCCGGATTCAGCTGCGATTTGATCTATTTCGGAAAAGTTCATTTGCCTTATCTTTAGAATATCAGCGCCGTAACCCAAGCCTTCCAAGCGTTCCCGGGTACGCGGTAATTCAAGAGAATCGACATCTATAGCATATAAGCATCCCGTCGAGTTTAAACATTTAAGCATCTCCAAAGTGTGGCCGCCATAACCGAGTGTCGCGTCCAATCCGGTTTGTCCCGGCGTAATTTGCAAAAAATCTAATATCTCTTTCACACAAATGGAACGGTGCATGCCGGCAGGTGTTTTGCCGCGTTCAATAATTTTGGCCACATCGCCGGCATATTTTTCCGGCTGCAGTTCTTTATATTTTTCTTGAAAAACTTTGGGGTGAGTGCCTTTGTATCGAACGCGCCGCTGATGTTCCTGATTCTCCATAACCCCACCCTGCTTAATATTATATATTTATAATGTTGTTAAAAACTATGATACCAAAGACATTATATAAAAACAAGCCTGAGAAGAAGAATATATAATAAATCAAAGACTGTCGCTGTGTGCCTTGGGAGAAAAACAGTGCAGTTAATACTAATTCACGATTAAAAAACCTCAAATAATCAAGCAAAAGCTTTGATTCATACTATTCTCCATTTTAATGCAGAATAGTATTATGAGGTTTTGTGCGGATTTTTTAGTTAGGTTTTTATGAGTAATTAGTATAAGTATAATTGGCAGAGAGATTTTTGTCTGTCTGATATTGATTATCATCAGTTGTATGATATAATTACTGTTGCGAAATTTTAAGAACTGAGGAAATTATATGCAGATGATGGACATTGCTTCAAAGGCTATTTGCGCGGTCGCAAAAGGATACGGAAAAAAACTGGCAAAGAAAATGACAACGCCGGAAATTGCTGACGTTCAGCCCGAAAAGATAGAAGGGGAACAGTTTTATTCCGGATTCGCGAGCGCGGAAATAATGCCTGATTTAGAAACGGGGAAAACCTATCTAATTGCCGGGCACGGTTCCGGCCACATAATGGAGGGCGTGCTCACGCCGGTATCTGTCAGTGCAGTCTGGCTGGATTGCGGAAGCGGTAAAGGCTTTATATGGGTAAGCGCTGATATAATCGGTCTGACAAGGGTAGAGGTAACAAAAATTCGCGGCATGCTTGATGATTTTTGCAAAGAATCCGGATGCAGATTCATTAACATAAGCTGTACGCACAGCCACTCGGGGATTGACACCGTCGGCTATTGGGGAAAACCAAACGTGCTCAGTTTACCGGCGGACGGCAAGGACTCTGCCTATATGGCAATGCTGTTCGATAAGATATGCGAAGTATGCAAAAAAGCCTATGAAAACCGTGAACCCGGCAAACTGTATTTGGGCAGCGTTAGTGTTCCGGATTCACAGTTCGCCAAGAGGCTGCATGGCAAGCTGCATGACGTGCTCACCCGGTTCCGCTTTGCTCCCGACAGTGGTGGAAAAGAGACTTGGATTGTTAACTTTGGCGGTCACCCCAACTCCCTTGGCGGCGATAACCGGCTGCTCAGCGCCGAATATCCGTATTTTCTGCGTGAAACCGTTTCGGCAGGCTGCGGAGCAAATGTGCTGTTCGGTATCGGCGCGATAGGCGCGCTGGACATGGCGCATTACGATGACGGCGTAGTTGAAAACATTAAAAAGCAGGGCAGAACGCTCGGAGAAGCGGCTATGGCAATGGCAATGGAAAACGACGAGGAATTGAAAGCTGAAATAACGATTTTGAGCCAGCCGTTTTATATGCCGATTGATAATTGCGTTCTAACCCTCCTCGGCATGAGGGGGACCATGAACATGGATGTGTATCCGGACACCCGCGGCGGGGTTGGCGCCGCGATCAAATCCGAAATGACTTACCTGAAGATCGGCAGGCAGCAGATCCTCATGCTCCCCGGGGAGATGTTTACACAGACAGTGTACGGCGGTTACCATACAGCGGAGGAATCCGCAACGGGCAAAGGGCCGGAGATTAATTCGCGTCCTCTCGTTGAAATAGCGGATGATAATGATCTTCTTGTGTTCGGCGTATCCAACGATATGACCGGGTATGTTGTGCCGCCGAATGATTATATATTGCATCCGACACAGCCTTTTGTATCATCAACAAGGGACCGCTTCAATGAGAATCATTACCACGAAACGAATTCAATGGGCATACATTCTCAACAGACTATTGCTGATGAATTTGCGAAAATTATGGTAAGAGTACAAGGTGATTTACAATGGCAGAGATAATTTATAAATACCATGCGGCTAATATAACTATTGATAGGACATTGGACATCCGTTGGCTTTCAACCAATGATTATGACTCTTTCATATATCATCTAAAATTGTGCGGTCGAAATCCAATAGACGAGAAAACATGGACGTCTATATATGATCAAAATATAGTATATTGTGGTATTTTTATCAATGATATGATGGTCGCCCGTGCTTGTGTAGAAAAATACTCGGATATGTGTTGGGAAATCGCAGATGTTCGCGTTGTTAAAGATTATCGAAATAAGGGATATGCCACTCAAATATGTCTGTTCGTTTTGAATTACATCATATCAAATTGGAAATCCGCAACGATAAGAACAGAGGAAGATAATGATTGCATGCAAAGAGTGATATCTCACCTTGGCTTTTTACCAATATGAAAAATAATATTTTCATATGGGGACGGGGTTGTTGACAATTATTCAAACACAATAAAATAAATAATATTCTGGGATTGGAGAGGGTTACTGTGATTTTATCGGATAAAACTATTATGAAAATGTTGGAAAACAGCACTTT
>CAZVJW010000076.1:0-7150 GCA_964627535.1 uncultured Eubacteriales bacterium | reverse complement strand
CTTGCCATAAAAATTTTAACTCTTTCTAAATTGTAATTAATTTGCCTTTAAAAGATTTAATTTTGGAAGTAATTTAATTATATGACATAATATACAATATAACAACAGCTTGCGTGAACTAACGAAAACTATAGTAAGGAGATGTTCCTGCCCCGCACCGGACAAAGGGGCGGTTACCTGTCTTTCGTCTGGTTTCTGACAAACAAAAATCAAAATGGAGTTGATTTAAATCATAGACATTTTGATCAACGACAGTTCGTGTGTTTTGCTTAACCATTTTTCTCGTAAAATCAAGCACTGCCTCAACGAATGATGTATGCTCCGCACATGAAAGTATCTCGCTTTGCTCGAAGTTAAGTGTTGCGTTGCAACGTGAAGTGATGTATCCCCGTTTCCTATGTGTGTAGCATACTTCATAAGCGCAGCGTCTTCATGCCCGAAGGGTACTTCATATCCCGCCGGGTATACTTCATTGAAAAAAGCACTTCCGAAGAAGTGCTTTTTTCTGGCGGAAGAGGAGGAAAGACCGTCCGCTTCGCCGCTTTGCTGGCTTGCGTACTGCTTCCTCACGGCAAAGCCGCTCGGACCTCACACCTAAAAACATGCCCCCGGCATGTTTTCTTAACGGCGTGACCCTCTCAGGGTTCGAATCCCTCCAAAAAAGAAGCAACCCGCCCCAATGGGGTGAATTGCTCCTTTGGCGGAAGAGGAGGGATTCGAACCCTCGTACCCTTGCGGGTAACCTGATTTCGAGTCAGGGCCGTTATGACCACTTCGATACTCTTCCGTGTTTATACCGATTTATGTCATCGATGCTTGAACATTCTATCAAAGGCAAAACATTTTGTCAATATTCGGAAAGCGATTTGATAACACAATAATGATAAATTTTAAACTCCTTAGAAACAAATCACTGCGTCTGCTTTTTTGCGATTGTCTTAACCATCCCGTCGCACATAATGCTGTTGATAAGGCTGAAAAGTTGGAGCGACGGCTGCGTGCCTTCATGCGTAAACCAATGGTTGAGCACCCCTATCATGGCGGAGATGGTGAACTCGAGCGTATACTCAAGCTCAAAATCATCGGGAATACCATGTGCAATCATCAACTGTTTCACCTTGGGGGTCATGCTGTTCTTAAGCTTCAGCAGAAAATTGGGGTCGCCGTTTTCACCGAGCAAGACCGTATAATAATCGCTGTGGCCGTAAAACATTTTACTGAAGTCGTCGATTTTTAGTAAATCGTCAATATTATCCGGTATATCACTACCTAAAAAATCTATTTTAGGCAATTCCTTCGGGTCGGGTAAAATGGATTCTTCTATTTGTTCAAGCACATCATATACATCGGTGAAGTATTCGTAAAATGTGCTGCGGTTATACCCCGCCTTCAAGGTGATATCCCGTACCGTTATCTTGTCAATTCGTTTGGAGCCATATAGTTGCCAGAACGCGTCGATAAGATTTTGCTTTGTCTGTGCTTTGATTTCGGATTGCTTATTCATATCAATACCTCTTTCCTTACGGTTATGACCTATGAAAAAATCCGACATTAACCGGGTCATTGTCGGTTGATTAAGCATAATCACTCTGTTATAGTAACATCATACAACGTGTTGTCGGATATTTCAACAGTAATATGAGAAAAAGGAGAATTTGGATGTCTGTTTTAAAAGTTGAGCATTTAACAAAGAACTACGGACAAAACAAGGGCGTTTTCGATGTGTCCTTTGAAATCGAACAAGGTGAGGTCTTCGGTTTCCTCGGCCCCAACGGAGCGGGCAAAACCACGACAATCCGCCATTTGCTGGGTTTCATCCGGCCGCAGACCGGAAGAACATCTGTGTTGGGGATGGACAGTTGGGAAAAGCCGAAAGAAATTCAAAAACATCTCGGCTATTTACCGGGGGAAATCGCTTTTCTGAACGATATGAAAGGAACGCAGTTGATTAAGTATATATCGGATTTGCGGGGGTTGAAAGATAGTACAAAAGCGAAAATGCTCATTGAACGGTTCGAGCTGGACCCGACCGGGGATATAAAAAGAATGTCAAAAGGCATGAAGCAAAAACTCGGTATCGTCTGCGCGTTTATGCACAACTCGGAGATTTTAGTTTTGGATGAACCGACAAGCGGCCTTGACCCGCTGATGCAAACCACTTTTATAAATCTCGTTAAAGAAGAAAAAATCAGCGGCAAGAGCATTTTGATGTCCTCACATATGTTTGAAGAGGTTGAGGGAACCTGTGAACGTATCGGCATCATCAAGAACGGGAAAATAATCGCGACAGTCAACCCCGATGAAATCCGCCATTCTGAGAGAAAAACCTTCAAAATTGAGTTTATCAATCATGAGGACTATGCGTCTCTGCTCACAGAAGGTTTCACCGTAAAACAAGCAAAACCCGAAAGCAATCAGGTTATTGTCGACATTGACGACAACCGAATCAACGAACTGATAGCAACTCTGGCAAAACGCCGGGTTAAATTTGTCAGCGAAATCAAGCATGACCTTGAAGAATACTTTTTGGGTTATTATGAAGGAGGTAACAATCATGTTCAGTAAACCGCTTTTTAAGCAGACAGTTAAGTCAAACATGAAAATGTTTGCTATATTTAAAGGTTTGCTTTGCCTCTTGATAACCGTTATTATGAGCGTTTTTGTTCCGTCAACGATGGAAACCATCAGCAGCTCAGCCGTGGATATGCCGTTCAACCCGCTTGGAGATGTCTCAACACTCATTTCTTTTGTTTCCAACCAATACTTCGGGCTGATGGCACTTGTTTTGCCGATGATTTTCCTGATAATGGTCGGCAACAAGCTGATTGCGGCGCAAGTGGATAAAGGCAGCATGGCTTATAACCTCTCAACCCCGACAACAAGGGTGCAGATAGCATCCACAAGCGCGATGTATCTGATCGGCTCGCTTGTTGTTATGTTCGGCTTAATTGCCGCAGTTGGTTCAAGTGTTGCTGCGATATCCCAACCCGGGGTGCTGGGCTACAATAAATTTGTGATGCTGACCCTTGGCTGTTTTTTGCTGCAGTTCGCAATCAGTTCAATCGCATTCTTCGCATCCTGCGTTTTTAATTATTCGAGCAAATCCTTTATGCTCGGTGCGGGGCTGCCCATCGTGTTCTTTGTTTTTAAACTGCTTTCCGGGATGAGCGACAAACTCGAATTTTTAAAATACCTATCCATCAACACGCTTTTCGACACAAATGCGATTATAGACGGAGAAGGTTTTGCCGCTAAACTGACTGTTCTTGCTGTAATCGGCGTAGTTCTTTATATCGCAGGAATAAAAGTGTTCAAAGAAAAAGATTTGCCCCTATAAATAAGCAAATAAATAAGAAGCCGTAAGTTTGCCGAATTTGGTAAACTTACGGCTTTTACCTGTGCCGACAGCAACTAATACTAATCCCTATTATAAAACCTCTGTGAAATCAAGCAAAAACCTTTGATTAATAGTTTTTTGTGCCGATTTTATAGCTATGTTTTAAGAGGGATTAGTATAAGTAAACATAAAAGAGGATTTTATTCTGCCCGAAATGCAGCTGAAAAAAATATTTTCAAAAAAGTGTAAAAAATACTTGACATTTAGTATTGTGAGTGTTACATTATGTATGCAAACGGTAACATTAATAAAGGAGTGGAAAGGTTATGTCATATCAGGAAAAAAGAGTTGTGGTTTCAATTATTTCGGGGTTGTTGGTTTTAGGTTCCTATTGCGCCTACGTGTACGGTAAGGTTCAGGCGGGCGCAGCTGTTACGGATGATATGAAATTTTGGGCAGTAACGATGCTGATGTTTATCGGAATCGGCATTGTTGCGACAATTGTTATTCAAATCGTTTTTCACATTCTGCTGTCTATGGCGGTTGCTGTCCGGGAACAAATAAAAAACGGCGAGTGTGATGATAAAGAAGTAGAAAAAACAATTAATGCTCAAATGGTTACAGACGAAATGGACAAGCTGATTGAGCTCAAGTCGATGAGAATCAGTTTTGCCATTGCCGGGATAGGGTTTGTTGCGGCGCTGGTGGCATTGGTTTTCAACTATTCACCCGCGGTCATGATGAACATCATATTTGTCTCCTTTAGCGCCGGGTCGTTGCTTGAAGGTTTCACCCAACTGTACTTTTACAGAAGAGGCGTAAATAATGGCTAAGAAATTTGATATTACCAATAATATCCGGAGACTGCGTTTCTTTGCCGATGAGATGACACAGCAGCAGCTTGCCGAAAAGGTCGGAGCCTCCAGGCAAACCATCATTTCGATAGAGGCCGGAAAATATACGCCTTCGCTGGAACTCGCCTTCCGTATCGCAGACGCATTCGATGTTAAAATCGGCGAAGTGTTCGAATATGAAGTGAAAGGGGACTGAAACAATGAAAGACTTACAGAATACGACAATAAAAAAAGGAACGGACAAAAATAGCGCAAGACTTGTAGGGGTACTATTTCTAACGGCAATGATTGCGAGCCTTTTAGGCGGGGGGATAGTTGATTCCTTCATATCATCTTCCGATTACCTTGTTGCAGTTCAAGAAAACAAACTGCAATTATTAATTGGGGTGCTGCTTGAACTGATTAATGGCGTTGCTGTTGTCGGGATTGCTTCACTTATGTTTCCAATCCTAAAAAGATACAATAAAAGTTTGGCCATGGGTTATCTTTCGTTTAGAATTATTGAAGCTGTGTTTTGCTGTTCAATTGTAATCACCCCGTTGTCACTGTTAAAATTAAGCAGCGAGTTTTTAAAAGCAGGGAATTTGGACGCTCATTATTTTCAAGTTGCGGGATCATTATCGATAGCACAAAGAGCAAGTATCAATGATCTGCTTATACCTGTATTTTTCTGTTTAGGCGCAATGTTGTTCTATTTACTGCTATACAAAACAAAGATCATTCCTCGATTTGTTTCTACCTGGGGATTTATAGCGGTTATACTGGTGTTTGTCATGAATATTGTTTTACTTTTCCAAACAGAAAGCATAAGCACTGGCTTGCTGATGGTTCTTGCGTTACCGATGATTTTGAATGAAATATTCTTAGGGATTTGGCTGATAGTCAAAGGATTCAGTTCATCTGCAATGTCTAACTTAAATGATAAGTCGGAATAAATAATTGGCTGTTGGAAGGTAATAAAAAATGAAAGCAGTTATCTATGATAAAAGTAATGCTCCCGATATCCTTGTACTTCGGGAAGCGGAAAAACCTGTACCAGGCGATAACGAGGTTTTGATAAAAATCTATGCTGTTTCGGTCAACGCGGCGGACTATCGTTCGATGCGCATGGGGAGCATACCAAAGAAGAAAATATTTGGCGCAGATATTGCCGGAGTTGTAGAGGCCGTTGGATGCAATGCCCTAAAGTTCCGGCCCGGTGATGAAGTAGCCGGTGATATTTCGGCTTGCGGTATGGGGGGCTTTGCAGAATATGTCGCTGTTCCCGAAACCCCATTGGTTTTGAAGCCGGTCGCAGTTTCGTTTGAAACAGCAGCGGCGGTTCCAATGTCGGCGGTGACCGCCCTGCAGGGTTTGCGCAATCTCGGGAACGTCCAGGTAGGGCAAAAGGTGCTGATTTGCGGTGCAGGCGGCGGTGTGGGTACATTTGCGGTTCAGCTTGCTAAATATTTCAGGACTGAAGTAACTGCCATATGCGGGACAAAAAATGTGGAGTTGGCGCGGTCTCTCGGTGCAGATGATATTATTGACTATACAAAAGAGGATTTTACAAAACGTACAACCCGATATGACCTTATACTGGCCGTAAACGGATATCAGCCGTTATCCGTTTACAAGCGCGCTTTAAACCAAAAGGGTACTGCCGTTATAGTCGGCGGAGCGCTGACCCAGGTCATCAAATCTTTGTTCTTTGGGCCGATGATGTCGCTGGGGGGCAGAAAGGTTCGCACCCTTGTCGCAAAGCCCGATGCGAAAGATTTAGAGTTTATCATTAAGCTTGTTGAAGAGGGCAAGATTAAGCCCGTAATCAAGAAGCGTTATCCTTTAAGTAAAACCGCTGAAGCTGTAAGATGTCTCAGCGGCGGTCATGCCCGTGGCAAAGTAATTATTGAAGTTGCCTGCGGAGCCGGTTGAGTCATTAACAGTAAGCAGTTATCAAATAACATTAGGAATGATTGAATATGAGTTATTTCATCTGTCCGATCTGCGGCGAAAACCTTTTAACAACCGAAAAAAGTCTTTCCTGTGCCAACAAACATAATTTTGACACCGCCAAAAGCGGTTACACCAACCTTCTTTTGTCCCAGACCGTGAAAACCAAGCGCCACGGGGACGATAAGTTGATGGTCCAATCAAGGCAGGCCTTTTTGAACAAAGGATACTACAAACCCTTGCTGGAGTTGCTTTGCGAGCTTGCAAAGGTATATGCCTTGTCAGGCAGCAGGATCCTCGACGCGGGCTGCGGGGAGTGCTGGTACACCGCCAATATTTACGAATATCTTGTTAAGAATCAAATGGTTCCCGAAATGTTCGGGGTGGACATCTCAAAGGACGCTTTGGCAGCCGGAGCGAAACGCAGCAAGGCAATCGAACTCGCTGTTGCAGGTGTTTTCAGCCTTCCTGTTAAAGAGAATTTCTGCGACATTCTGCTTTCTTTATTTGCTCCTTTCAGCGATGAGGAGTTCGGCCGCGTTCTGAAAAAGGGCGGAGTCGTTATCAAGGTGTTTCCTTTGGAAAAGCATTTATGGAGTTTAAAGGCGGCTGTATATGAGAAACCGTATGAAAACGAAATTGAAGATACAGCACTTGACGGATTTGAACTGGTTGAAAAGCAGGAAATCAGGCAAATAATTCATCTGGCGTGCAATGAAGATATTATGAATGTTTTCACCATGACGCCTTACTATTACAAAACATCCGCACAGGACCAAAAGAAATTGCGTTCTTTAACCGTGCTTGATACCGAAATTGAATTTGGAGTTTCGGTTTTTCGTAAAAATAAATAAAAGTAAAATGGTTCCTGCCCCGCATAACAGCAGCGCTTCGGGGTTGATAATGATGAAAAATTAATTTTCGTTAATGGCTATCCTCCTACTCGATTTTATTATGATTGATTAAAAAATGCATACAGAGTATATTATAAGTTGTGAAATCAACAGGTTTTACTAATCCGATTAAA
>CAZVJW010000075.1:0-7912 GCA_964627535.1 uncultured Eubacteriales bacterium | reverse complement strand
GTATTACCGGCAGAGATTGGATTTTATCTATGTTTTAATCGTTAAATAGTATAACCATCGATAAAAACGCAGTAAGATCTGCAGTTCGCAGTATCTTCCGTTAATCTCAAGGCGGGATGAACATCAAAGGAATACGAGATATATTTGTTGACATATCTATACCGCACATGTTATATTTAAACTATAAAAATAGAGTAATACTAATTCACGATTAGAAAACCTCTTAAAAAATCAAGCAATAAATTTGATTTATTCGGTTATGTGTGGATTTTTTAGTTAGGTTTTTATGAGTGATTTAGTATAAGTGTTAAATTATCAAGCCTCAGCTGTTAAGGCTGAGGCTTGATATAAGATAAGGGAGGCGGAATTACTCTTGATTTCAAGGATACGGAAATTTACTGAAAACAATAAAATATTTATTCCATTTATCAGTATTTGCATGGCATTACTGGTAGTTCTTACAGCCGGAGCTATCGGTATGGATTTCAAAAGAAACGCGCTGGATATAAAATATAATTCAGCACTTCAAGCGTTTAATGATGCAAACGCAAGGATGCTGAATGAAAACATGACAGCATTCGAAAAAATCCTTTTAGCAAGCTTTGAAGAACCTCAGCTTGTTAAGATAGCACAAAACAACTCAAAATACGGCATCATGATCAACGGCGAAAGTTTGGCAAAAAATGAAAACACTGTTTATTCCGAGAGGCCTACGATTGCGGTTTTGTTATCGGAGAATTACGGGAAAACCTCACTCAACCTGCTGCCGAGAAACATTGTCGAAATCGGGAGCATTATCTCGCTTGACAAAGCAGATTCCCTTATTAAGGTTATGTATGGCGAGGCAACTTTAGAAACAAAAGTTTACGATTACTATTACGGAAAAACTTTGTCATACCTTGTAAGCGGTATAAAACCAGGAGACATTGTAACGATAGAAGTTGCACCGGAGATTGCGGAAAAAATAGGATTGACAGACAATATTATTGAAATATTCTATAACAAAGAATTTGCTGAAGAGAGTGGCGAAAATGCGAATTAATATTGGTAAAAGCACAGATGTCAATATGCAAAACAATCAGGAACAAAGAAATCCTGCCAACGGCTATGAAGGATACAGCGACACAGTAAGAAAAGCCAAATTGCGAAAAAGCATTATACGGTTTGTGCTTGCGGTCATTCTGATTCTGGCAATTATTGCCGCTTCCGCTGTTTTGTTTGTAAGGATTAAAACATATTATTTCACTTCAAATCAAACGGAAGACTATTTTGCCAGAGCCGGTGTGATTGAAAACGAAATTAACAACAATTTAGCCGAGAGAAACGACAAATTCGCGGCTGAAAGATTGAATGCTTTTTTTAAATTTGAAGATAAGAAGGATTTTTCCAGCAGTTTATGGAGTTATACGCTGCTTGTAAACGATGTTCACGTTGATTTGACAACAACGGTTTTGACGGTTAAACCGGGGGATAAAATAAGTATCAAAGAGGCACTTGCTCAAACGCTTCTGCCGAACGAATTTGTAATTGTCGGCAGCCTCACACAAGGAGATGCCGGAGACAGTGTCGATAACCATTTCGGGTTTTATAAAGACGCGAAAAAAATGGCAGATTATCGGATAGAAGAAATAAGAGACGGGAATAACACCACTTACACCACTGAGGATCTCGCACTTGTAAGCGGAGATACATTTAATATGCTTATCTCCGTACAACTGCAAGAAAAGCTGGGGATCAATAGTGATATAACTGTGAATGTACAATGAAGACGGGATATTTTAATATACTTAAAACTCGGTTTTATCATCTGTTTTAAAGTAAAAATGAAAAATATTCAGTTTTTAGTTAAATACAGGGGGAGCATCAAGCTTTGGAAGCAAAGAGAATATATCTGGCCTCGCCCCATATGAGTGATGAAGGATATGAAAAAAAATTTACAAATGAGGCGTTTGATACCAACTGGATTGCGCCTATCGGAAAGAATATAACTGAATTTGAGAACCGGTTGGCCAAACATGTCGGAGTCGGTTATGCGGCAGCGCTGACAACAGGGACAGCCGCAATACATCTTGCGCTGAAAGCAGCCGGAGTGGGGGCCGGAGACATTGTATTCTGCTCATCCCTAACCTTTTCCGCCACAGCAAACCCGATAATATATCAGAATGCGATACCTGTTTTTATTGACAGCGACTTTGAAACGTGGAACATGAACCCGGCAGCACTTGAAAAGGCATTTGAGGTATATTCGCCAAAGGCTGTTTTGGTTGTTCACATATATGGGTTATCCGCGGATATAGATAAAATTATAGAGATATGCAATAAACATGAAGTGCCTCTTATAGAGGATGCTGCAGAGAGTCTGGGTACGAAGTATAAAGGTAAATATACCGGTACATTCGGAGATTATGGCGTTTTCTCTTTTAACGGAAATAAAATAATAACCACTTCCGGCGGGGGCATGCTTGTCAGCAATAATGAAGAGAGAATTGCAAAAGCGAGATTTTGGGCGACGCAGAGCAGGGACAAAGCACCGTTTTACCAGCACAGCGAGCTCGGATTTAATTACCGAATGAGCAACATCGTTGCAGGAATCGGCGTAGGTCAGCTTAAGGTGCTGAATCAAAGAATAAAAAAGAAAAATGAAATATTTGAGTACTACAAAAAAGAACTCAGCATCCTTGACGGTGTAGAGATGATGCCCGTTAATGAATGGAATGAGCCGAATTGCTGGCTCAGCTGTATTTATTTGAACGGTAAGGTAAGGCCGCAGGAAATTATAGTTGCGCTGATAGCTGAAAATATAGAGTCAAGACCAGTATGGAAGCCAATGCATACACAGCCTTTCTATACCGATTTTGATTTTTTTGGCGAAGGTGTGGCAGAAAGAATTTTCGAAAATGGGTTGTGTTTGCCAAGCGACACCAAGATGACTGAGGAAGATTTGGCAAGAGTTGTTAAAACGATAAAAGACTTATGGTGATAAAACGATTCATTGAAAAGAGCTGCTTTGCTATTCCAACGGGGATGCTGCCTGTGTTTAACGGGAATGCATATTAATATAAAAGGAACCGACTTTTCTCATCTTTACATAAGGCAAGAGAATGCCATGAATTATTAGTCAGAGGGGTGCAAAGGATGTCATATTTAATTGTTGTTGCTCATCCGGATGATGAAGTATTGGGTGCCGGTGCAACTATGTATAAGCTCAGCCAGGCAGGGCATAAAGTGAATGTCTGTATTTTGTCAGGTGAGGTAAACGCAAGGAAGCAGAGACCAAGTCTTGATAAGCTTAATGAAGATGTGGATAGTTCAATGAGCATACTTGGCGCTGACAATGTTTTCAAAGGCAACTTTCCAAATATAGAATTTAATACTGTCCCCCATCTTAAGCTTGTTCAGTTTATTGAAGATACAATCATTAAAACAAATGCAGAAATTATTATTACAAATCACCCTGCAGACTTAAACAATGATCATTTATACACATCTATTGCCTGCCAGGCTGCCGCAAGATTGTTCCAGAGGAGAAAAGATATTACACCCTTGAAGGAATTGCTTTTCATGGAAGTGCCATCCGCAACCGAATGGGGATTAAACGCTTCAGCGAATGGGTTTAACCCGAACACCTTCATTGAAGTTGGCGAAGACGGCATAGAGAAGAAACTCGAAGCATTAGAAACATACAGAGGTGTAATGCGAGATTATCCTCATCCGCGCAGTGGTACCGCTATCAAAGGTTTAGCGGCCTATCGCGGGGGGCAAGCCGGAATGGTTTATGCAGAAGCATTTCAAAGTGTTTTCAGGAGAGAGTTCATTACAAGAATGGCAGAAAAAATATAGAGAGGTACCGCTTATATGAGAATAGCTTTCGCAACTTGCGTACAATTAGGGCTAAGCTGTATTGAAGAGATATATAGAATTAATGGAAAGTTAGACTTATTAATAACACTTAAAGATGAGAAGGCAAGGGATAAGTCAGGCAGAATTTATCTTGATCAAATATCAGAAAAGAATAACATCCAATTGTTAAAAATAAACAATATCAATGACGATGAGGCTATTGACAGATTAAAGGATATCGATTGGCTGTTTATTATCGGATGGTCGCAGATTGCAAAAAAAGAACTGCTTGAAACCCCCAAATACGGTTGTATCGGCATGCATCCAACCCTATTGCCTGTCGGCAGAGGAAGAGCCGCTATCCCCTGGGCAATTATTAAAGGACTTGAATATACAGGGGTATCCATGTTCAAACTTGACGAAGGCGTTGATACCGGAGATATTATAGGACAAGGTGTTATTCAGATTGACGGCAAGACAACCGCTACAGAGCTCTATAAAAAAGTTGAAGATATGCACATTTCGCTCATATCAAAATATTGGAACGATATTTCTAACAATAAAATTATACTAACAAAACAGAATGAAGATAATGCGACCGAATGGCCGGGTAGAAAACCGGAGGATGGCGAAATTTTTGGATGTATGACCATGGATGAGGCCGACAAATTAATCAGAGCCGTTACACATCCGTATCCGGGAGCTTTTTATAAAAATGGAGATACAGTAATGAGAATTTGGTCAGCTGAAACAGATCCCCAAAAAGGTAAAATTAAAATGTCAGACGGATATTTAACACCAATTATTTATGAAATTGAAAGTAGTGATGGTCAATGAAAACAGACAGGGAAATTAAGTTATCGCCACCTGACATAACAGATTTAGAAATCAATGCGGTTGTAGATGTATTGAAATCAGGCTGGATAACTACCGGACCAACAACAAAAAAGTTTGAAAAAGAAATTGCATCTTATTGCGGAACCGAACGGGTTGCTTGTCTTAACTCAGCGACTGCAGCATTGGAGTTGTGTTTGAGGATTTTGAATATCGGCTGTGGCGACGAAGTAATAACAACCGCATATACATATACTGCTTCAGCGAGTGTTATAGACCATGTCGGTGCAAAAATAATAATGATTGATAATGCAAAAGACAGTTACGAGATGGACTATAATCAACTTGAAGCAGCAATTACTTCAAGGACAAAAGCCATAATTCCTGTCGATATCGCCGGAGTGATGTGTGATTATGACAGAATAATTGATATTTTGGAGAAGAAGAAACATTTGTTTGTCTGGAATAATGATATTCATAAAGCAATCGGGCGTGTTCCTATTGTTGCAGATGCAGCACATTCATTCGGAGCGACTTATCATGGGAGACTCAGTGGAACCGTAGCAGATTTCACATGCTTTTCATTCCATGCTGTTAAAAATCTTACAACTGCAGAGGGCGGGGCTTGCACATGGAGGAATATTCCGAATATTGAAAATGATGACCTGTATAAAAGATTTATGCTGATGTCTCTGCACGGGCAGACGAAAGATGCATTAAGCAAGATGAAATTAGGCGGATGGGAATTTGACATTGAGTGTACGGGATACAAATACAATATGACGGACATTATGGCAGCAATAGGGTTAGCTCAATTAGAAAGATATCCACAATTACTGAAAAGAAGAAAAGAAATCACAGAAAGATACAATAGTTTGCTGAAAAATATTGATGCATTGGCGATACAACATTTTAAAGATGACAGTATTTCCAGTATGCATTTATATCTATTGCGAATTAATGGTATCAGTGCCGCACAGAGAGACAAATTATTTTTTAAAATGGCGGAAAAGGGTATAGCGTGTCTTGTGCATTATAAGCCTTTGCCAATGATGACAGCCTATAAAAAAATGGGATTCGATATACAAGATTACCCGAATACATATGCTCAATACCAAAACGAGATATCCCTACCGCTTCATACTCTACTTAGCGATGATGACGTTAAATATGTTGTCGACAGTTTGAAAGAATCTTTGGATGAGGTTCTTAGTAATTAAAGAGCAATCAATGAGAGGTGAAAATTGTGTACAAAAACTTTATCAAAAGATTCTTTGACATAACTTTTGCACTAACTGCATTACCTTTTTTAATTATAATTATTCTTGTTTTCAGTCCAATTATTTATTTTGATGACAAAGGTCCGGTGCTTTATAATGCCGAAAGAAGGGGAAGAAACGGAAAAGTATTTAAAATGTACAAGTTCCGTTCTATGAAGGTCAACTCCCCCGATTTGCGCAATACGGATGGGTCAACATACAACAGCGAAAAAGATCCGAGGGTAACAAAAATCGGAAAAATCATGAGAAAAGCAAGTCTGGATGAGCTGCCGCAATTGTTGAATGTTTTAAAGGGTGACATGAGTTTTGTCGGTCCGCGCCCTACATTGCCGGGCAAAAAAAACATGAATGAACTTGATGAAAAACGGCTGAAGAGACTTGAAGTTCGCCCCGGTATCACCGGTTACAGCCAGGCATATTTCCGCAATTCAATCGGGCAAGAGCAAAAGTTCGAATATGATGCGTATTATGTCAACAATCTATCTTTTATTTTTGATGTAAAAATCATGCTGAAGACTGTGCTTTCCGTATTAAAAAAGGAAAATGTTTTTGTTGAATGAAGTTAATACCGCTATACTTGGAAATTATAACAATACCGGGGGTGGGTAAATGAAAAGAATACTAATAATCGGCGCTTCGATACTTCAGCTGCCCGGTATAATCAGGGCAAAAGAAATGGGCTATTATGTAATGACCGCGGACTACAACCCCGAAGCGGTCGGTATAAAATATGCAGACGAATTTTTTAATGCCAGTACAATTAACATTGAAGCAATCGTTGAAGCTGCCAAAAAGTTCAAACCGGATGGTATCATAACCCTCGCGACCGATATGCCTATGCGTTCTGTCGCCGCGGCATGCGCCGAGTTAGGGCTGCCGGGTATATCACCGGACACGGCGGTTAAAGCGACTGACAAGGGCGAAATGATAAAAGCTTTTAAGGAAAACAAGGTTGAAAGCCCTTGGTTTTTTATCATTAATAATCCGGATGAATTTAACGCTGCTGTTGAAAAATTATCCTTTCCTTGTATTATGAAGCCGACAGACAATGCAGGCAGCAGAGGGGTAATCCTTGTTAAAAACAGGGACGAATTATCCGACGCTTACCATTACAGTAAAGAACAGTCGCGTCACGGAGCTGTAATTGTCGAAGAGTATTTACAGGGCAGTGAGGTCAGCGTTGAGATAATGGTTATGGAAGGAAAAACATTTATACTTGCCGTTACAGATAAATTAACAACCGGTGCGCCGTATTTTGTAGAAATGGGACACAGCCAACCGTCAAGGCTCAAAACAGAAGATGTTGAAAAAATCAAAGATTTGGCAACCCGGGCCGTTAAGGCTGTGGGAATAGGATGCGGTCCGGCTCATGTTGAAATCATGCTGACAGAGAAGGGCCCCAAGATGATCGAATTGGGCGCGCGTATGGGCGGGGACTGCATCACCACGCACCTTGTTCCGCTTTCCACCGGCATCGATATGGTGGGGGCGACAATAACACTGTTAACCGGCGGCAAGCCGGATATCACACCAAAATTTGATAAAGGCAGCGCGATTAGATTCCTCGACGCTGAAAAAGGCACAATCATGAAAATTGAAGGTGAGGAAGAAGTAAAAAGAATAAGCGGTGTGACTGAAGTTGTTATTAACAAAAATCCGGGGGATATTATCAGTGATATCCATAGCAGCACAGACCGGGCGGGCTATGTCATCGCGCAGGGAAACAACGCGGAAGACGCCATGCGTATATGCGCTGAAGCAATCGAAAAAATAAGGGTTTGTATAGAATGAGGAAATAATAATGATCATCATGAAATTGAAAAAATGGTATGTCGGGCATTTTTACTATAAGAACAAGGCGCAGCGCAGAATTGTTGCCGCGTCCAGGTATTACCACAAGGGCGTAACATCGTCAACTTAAGGATTCATAGGTTTTTCCGGTTTTGAGGAAACTTCAA
>CAZVJW010000074.1:0-8765 GCA_964627535.1 uncultured Eubacteriales bacterium | reverse complement strand
TTATTATATCATATCGGACTACAAATATCTATATGTTTATCGTTAAATAGTATAACATAGAAAGTATTCCTGTAATGCTAATTACTCATAAAAAAACGGGCAGGCTTCCTTACCTGCCCGTTCATATTTTACATTTATTTCTTCTGCTTGATGATGTCATTAAGTATAACATAAAACTCATCATCGTCAATGCTCTTCTGTTCCTGCACAGGTTCGGCAGCCACCGGTTCATTGGCTCCGAATATTTGGGTTGTATCCGGCATAGTCGAACTGTATTGCTGTTGTATAACCGGTTCTTTCGTCGCGGCATTTTTTGAAGCAGTATTATCGAAACCCGTAGCGATTACCGTGATAACAATTTCATCCGTAAGAGTAGGATCAAAAGCAACGCCAAAAGAGATGTTTGCATCCGGATGAGCCTGAGCCGTAATAACTTCAGCCGCGCTTTGGACTTCTTCAAGGTCAATTTCCTCGGAAGAAGTTATACAGAATATTACGCCCTTAGCACCCGCGATTGATGTTTCAAGCAACGGGCTCTTAATGGCCGCATTCGCCGCAATAATTGCCTTGTCTTTTCCGCTCGCCTTGCCTACGCCCATATGGGCATATCCGGCGTCTTCCATGATACTTTTAACATCAGCAAAGTCAAGGTTTATGAAGCCAGGAACATTAATAAGCTCGGATATATTTTTTACCCCCTGCAGCAGGACTTCATCGGCTAACGCAAATGCCTCGGAAAGTGACAGACGGCGGTCATCCAGTGCGCGAAGATGTTCATTTGGGATGACAATCAAACTGTCCACATATTCCGCAAGGCGCGCAATGCCTTCCTGCGCCTGTGCCATACGTTTATTACCTTCAAACTTGAAGGGTTTTGTAACAACGCCGACGGTTAGCATGCCCATTTCCTTGGCAATTTGGGCAACAAGCGGCGCAGCACCCGTACCGGTACCTCCGCCCATCCCTGCGGTTATGAAAACCATATTGGTGCCTTTTAACGCATCGGCAATTAATTCTTTGCTTTCTTCCGCGGCCTTCGCGCCTATATCAGGTCGTCCTCCCGCGCCTTGACCGTGAGTAGCTTTTTCTCCGATTTGAATTTTATGCGTGGCTTGAGAATGAATTAATATTTGCTTATCTGTATTTATCGCGATAAATTCAGCACCCAGAACGCCTGAAACTATCATTCTGTTAACCGCATTGCCTCCGCCGCCGCCAACACCGATTACTTTAATTTGAATAATATTTGTAAAATCGTTGTCGAGTTCCATCGCCATTGCTTCTACCTCCTACTTTATATGACAATTCTCCATTATTATAAAAACAGTTGAAATTATATTATCATGTCTCATAATAAAATACAAGACCATTTTATGATTTCGCAGTATTTTTTTCAGTTTCAGCTTTCAGCAGACGGCAGAAAAAAAGCTTCTCCTAAAATTGTTAAGTCTATTTCCCCTTTTTCCGTGGGGGAAATATGGCTCGCAATAACAGGAGCCGCAAACGCAAGCCTGCTTTCAAGCTTTGTCGGCGTGCCGAAATGCAATTTTATTCTGTCTTGATATACAAGCCAAACATCATTTATATCGGTCATATCAATTGCGGTAATATCATTTATTCCGCTGCATTGTATTGCTGTGAGCAGATTTTTATAAATCTCAAGTGCGCTTCCGGCAACTGCGCTTTTATCTTCCGAAGAGAATTCTATATTCTCCCCTATTTTCATGCTTTCCGGTGTGGGGCATTTAAGAACAGGCAGGTCACCGGTGCTGTTTTCCGCTTTCTGCTCCAGTATTTTCCCATCCTTATCTATTATCAAAACACCCGAATCATTTTCGATCGCACAGGCTGCTTTCGTTTCTGTTAAAATGTATTTCAATTTGCTTGGCAGGCCTCGTTTTATTTCGGCGCTGCCAATATAAGGCAGTTTTTTTTCTAAAAGTTCTTCGGCTGATTTCACATTACTCAGCAACATATTCTTGCCAAGTAAAAGCCCGGAGCTTTCATATATCTGCTCTGCAGTGTATGTATTGCTGCCTTCAACTGTATATGATGTGATTTTAAATATAGCAAAAAACGCATATGTTAAGGCCGTCAGGATAACAAGCACAATAAAAGTAAATGAAAAAATAACCAACCGCTTACGGCGAATTCTCCGCTTTCTGTTTTTTTCGGAAATGCGCTGCCGCTCCCGGCCTGTTATTTGCGGCCGGGGCTTTTGATTTGTCTGCATTTTTGTCGGTGCGCTCATTTCATTGCCTTCTCTTTAATCGCCGAATGAATATGTGTATTGAATTGGTCATTTCAATTTGCCAGTTCCGATATACAATTTAATATTCGTTCCGCGGAATCGTAAACAGCCATTTTCCTTGCATTGTCCCCGATTTCCGCCATACGCCGCGGATTGCTTAAAAGCGCTTCAACCTCTGTTATCAGCCGTTTGCCTGTTAAATCTTTTTCTTCGATAATAACAGCGGCATCGTTATGAACAAGGGCCATGGCATTATGATATTGGTGATTTTCCGCCACATTCGGCGAAGGGATTAAAATGGAGGGCTTGCCAAGTGCCTGAATTTCGCTTAACGAGCTGGCGCCGGCGCGGCTGATCACCAAATCGGCCGCTGCATAACATCGTTCCATATCATTTATATATTCCCTCAGCATAATATGCTTTTCATGTTCCAAATCAACACCTTTTTCCTTCAGCAAAGCCGGCATCCAAAGGCCATACTGACCCATTGCATGCAGAAAAATACAATCTGCCTTTTTATATTTCGCGGTTATAAGCTCCGTTACAGCTTCATTCATTGCCTTTGCGCCGAGACTTCCGCCCATAGACAGGATCATCGGACGGTCGTCAAGTTCAAGTTCCGAACGGCTTTTTTCTCTGTCTGCAGAAATTAATTCTCCCCTTACCGGAAGGCCCGTAAAGATACACGGTGATTTTGATTTTAGATATTTCGCCGCATCCGGTACGGTGAGCATAACAATATCCGCATGTTTTGCAAGAGCTTTGTTTGTTACCCCCGGATATGCGTTTTGCTCATGGATGGCAGTCGGTATTTTTAACTTCGATGCCATACGCAGCACGGGCCCGCTGACATAACCGCCCATTCCCACAACAACATCCGGTTTAAAATCCAGTAGTATTTTTTTTGCCTGTGAAGACGACTTTAAAAGTTTACTGACGGTAATTAAATTTCTTTTAATATCATTAAATTTTAAGCTTCGCTGAAACCCGCTTATATCAATGGTTTTTAACCGAAATCCCGCAGCGGGGACGAGGCGTGACTCCATTTTTTCCGCAGTACCGATAAACAGAATTTCGGTATCCGGAAATGTATCTCTTAACAGCCCCGCAACGGCAAGCGCGGGGTTTATATGCCCGCCTGTGCCGCCCGTGGCAAAGATTATTCTTTTATGATTCAGCATAATTTATGCCGCCTTCCATAAACACATCGTGACTATCTTATATTTGCCGACCTGGAAACAGAAAGCACCATACCCATTTCTACAAGTAAAATAAAAAGTGAGGTGCCGCCATAGCTGATGAACGGTAAACTTATCCCCGTATTCGGGATGGTATCCGTTACTACCGCTATATGAATTGCTGCTTGCAGCCCCACCTGAAACACAATTCCCAAGACCAAAATGCTGCCGAAACGATTCTTCGCTTTTATTGCAATAACAAATCCTCTCCAAACAAGCAAACCGAATAGAATTACCAGGGCAACGGCACCGATAAAGCCAAGTTCTTCGCATATAACTGAAAATATAAAATCATTATGGGCTTCCGATAAATACAGGTGCTTTTGCAATGAATTCCCAAGCCCTTTGCCGAAAAATCCACCGGAAGCAATTGCATACAAAGAGTTATTCGTCTGCCATCGTGCCCCTAAGGGTTCATAACTTTTATCAAGCCAGGCAACAATTCTGATAACGGTATACGGCGTATCTTTCGTCGGCTTTCCCCATGCGACGATTCTCTCCGGTAAAAAGCGGCTTGCTTCTTCCGGTTTGTTCACAACCAGCCACATTACATAGACTGCGGCAATACTAAACAGCAGAAAAGGCACCCCAACAATGACAAACCACCGCATTTTCGCTCCGCTGAGAAACAGCATGGCGGCCCCTATGCAGAAAGTTAATATTGTTCCGGAAAGATGATTTTCTTTATAAATCAGCCCGCACATCAGTACAATAATTACTATATACGGCAAAAGCAGTGTAACCTTTTTTTCGATTTGCTTTCGACGCCGTTCCATACTCCATGCGCAAAACATGATAAGCCCCAATTTCGCCACTTCAGAGGGCTGAAACTGGTGTATCAGCGGAAATTTCATAAAACGCCTTATTGCCTCTTTACCCTCAAAATTAACATGGTATTTCAGAACAACGATTAAAAGAATAATTGAAACGACAAGTGCGAGAACCGAAAACTCCTTATAGAAATCGGGGTTTATTTTTGAAACAATATACATTGTAAAAATACCTAAAACAGAAACTAAAGCTTGATTCATAATATAATAATACGGATCGTGTTTAGCAGCCGCATCATTCATGGCCATAATATAACTTGACGAAAAAACCATAACAAGCCCGAAGCAAAGCAGAAGAATTACTAAAATAAAAAAAGTCAAATCAAAATTGCCCTTTGCAATAAATTTCGGCATCTTTCTAAGACGAAAGAAACTGAAATATTCGTAGAACTTTTTTTTTGCAAATACTCCGATATCCTGTTTGAGTTTTTCTTTGTCCGACATAGTATGAGTTGCTCCTCTACCGGCCATTTTTCTACCTCCCTTCACATAAAACATCAAACTCCGTTATGATTTATAACCGCCGTAAAACATCAGTGCTATACCGGTCAGGCAACCGAGAAGACTGACAAACGTAAAAACCGCTACAATCTTTTTTTCATTCCAACCGCTCATTTCGAAATGATGGTGAATCGGGGCCATTTTAAAAACTCTTTTACCATGGGTCAATTTAAAATAACCTATTTGAATGACATCCGAAAGCGCTTCAATAACGTAAATCACCCCGACAGGCAATAGAATTATCGGGCATCCGAGTGCATATGCCAAGGCAACCACCATACCCCCAAGAAAGAACGAACCCGTATCGCCCATAATAACTTTCGCGGGGTTATGATTCCAAACCAAAAATCCTGCGCATCCGCCCGCTAATGCAGCAGCCGCAAGACTTACGCCGAACAAATTGCGCATTGCCGCAATAACGCCCAGCGTCACCGCAACCGTTAAGGTTACACTTGAGCAAAGTCCGTCAATCCCGTCTGTAAAATTAACGGCATTGACCGCGCCGTAAATAACGCAAACACCGAAAATCCAATAAAATATCCCCATATTAACATCGCCGATAATCGGAATGAACATATGCGGAGAACCGCCCATACCCATATAGAGACTGCTTAGGTAAACAACACAAATAATAAGCTGCGGTATTGTTTTTTGATTCACGGTAAGCCCCAAGTTGCGCTTTTTTACTACCTTGATATAGTCATCTGCAAAACCGATAAGCGCAAAGCTAAGCGCCATGAGTATTCCGCTCCACAATTTTGTTATCATTTCAGCCGGAACCAGTGAATCTCCCTCAATAATTTTTCCGCCCATCAGTTTATCCGTCAGAACAGCAACTGCGACAGCCGCAACAGTTCCTATAATAAACATCATTCCGCCCATTGTGGGTGTACCCTGTTTTTTCTTGTGCCAACTTGGTCCGATATCCAAAATCGTCTGCCCGAATTTAAGTTTATGCAGCCAGGGAATAAATAAAAAGCCCAACAACACGGTAAGGGAAAAACTTATTGCCGCTGCTAAAACGATTGTCAACAAATTATTCATCTGCTTCCAGCTCCCTGTACACTGTATAGATAACATCTTCCAAACCGATTCCTCTGCTCGCTTTAAAAAGAACTGCATCACCTTTCGTCAATATTGAAAACAGCGCCATTGCTAATTCCTGCTTGCTGTCAAACGAGTGAACGGTTTTCACACCCATTGTTCTTGCTTTCAGTGCGGTTTGCTTTGACATTTCACCGTATGTCAGCATAACATCAACACCTTCGCTTGCCGCGAAAGCACCGGCTTGCGTATGCGCTTCGGCGGAAAGGTCACCGAGTTCAAGCATATCCCCCAAAACCGCAATCCGTCTTTGCGCATTCAGCCCGCCAAGCACAGAAAGAGCCGCGTGCACCGAATCCGGGCTTGCGTTGTAGCAATCCTCAATAAAGGTTATTCCCTTCATGTTTTTTATACGTTGCCTCATACCGGAGGGTATATATTCATTCAGCGCGGCGGCAGCGGCCAATGGCGGGACGCCCATCAGGCAACCGGCAGCAAACGCTGCAAGCGCGTTGTAAACATTATGCTTCCCGGCAGCCGGTATAACTATATTCTGTTTCAGTCCGTTATATTCTATCATAAACGAGGTTTCGTTTTTATTTTGCTTCATATTATAAGCGCTGAATTGACATGCATCATTTTTAATGCCGTAATAAAACACGGGATGGCTGCCGGTTTCCGCATTTGATAGAAGTGTATCATCGCCGTTGAGCAAAAGCGGAGCATCGGCCCGCATTCCTTCAAGCATTTCCAGCTTTGCTTTCAGTATGTTTTCTCTTGACCCGAGCTTTTCCATATGTGAAACACCTATGTTGGTGATAATGCCAAGTGATGGCGCTGCTGTTTTTGAAAGTGAAGCGATTTCCCCTAAGCCGCTCATCCCCATTTCCAGAACAGCCGCTTCATAACTGTCGTCAAGATCAAACAGCGTCATAGGCAGCCCTATTTCATTGTTGCGGTTGCCTTCGTTTTTCAGTGTTCTGTATCTTCGGGAAATGACGGCGGCCGTCATTTCTTTTGTTGTTGTTTTCCCCACACTGCCGGTTATCCCGACGACGGGAATATCAAACAGCCGGCGGTAATACGCAGCCAGATTGAGAAGCGCCAGATGTGTATCCCCCACCAAAAGTTCCTTTTTGCCGCAACCCGTTTCCCTTTCGCAAAGAACCGCAACGGCGCCGTTTTCAAGCGCTGCGCGGGCATATTCGTGGCCGTCAAAGTTCTCGCCGCCAAGCGCTATGAAAAGACTACCCACCTGCAATTTACGGCTGTCGGTACACACATGTTCAACCATACAGTCAAGGGTGGTTTGAGCCCCGACAGCTTTCGCTATTTCAATAATGCTCAGCGCTTTCAAACAATCACTCCCCGCAAGCCAAATACCTTTTTATAGTGTTGTTGTCTCCGCGAGAATTTCGGCAACTTTTTCCCGCTCATCAAAGTGAATTTTACCGGTATTTAAAATTTGATAGGTTTCATGTCCCTTGCCTGCCAAAAGGACGATATCGTCTTTTTTTGCTTTTTGAAGCGCTTTTCCGATGGCAAGTGTTCTGTCTTCTTCAACAATAACGGGGATTTTAGCCCCCTCCATACCGCTTACTATTTCATTGATTATTTGACCCGGATTTTCGCTCCTCGGATTATCCGAGGTAACCACGGCAATATCCGAATATTTCGCGGCTATTTCGCCCATAACAGGCCTTTTTGTTTTGTCTCTGTCACCTCCGCAGCCAAATACAGTTATCACCCTACCCGGCGCAATTTCCCTGAGCGCCTGCAAAATGTTTTTAAGTCCGTCAGGGGTATGAGCATAATCGATAATAACGGTATAATCGGTATCTGTCGGTACGATTTCCAGCCTGCCGGGCACGCCCTTTGAATTTGCGAGTGCCTCTAAAACCTGCTTGAACGGAATCCCCAACTCGGTTGCGCAGCAAGCGGCACCCATTGAATTGTAAACCGAGAAAGTTCCGGGCACACGAAGCTGCACCCTGCCTATCACACCTTTACCGACCAGTTCATACTCGGCGCCTGTGGGTTTTAGGTGAATGTTCTTCGCCGTGTAATCGGATGCATCGGTTTTAATCGAATATGTTACGCAGGGACAGATTAAGCCGCCCATCATGTAATCCGCTTCATCATCGTCAATATTAATGATTGCCAGATCGGCTTGTTCTAAAAGAATGTGTTTTGCCGCCTTATAGTTTTCAAAACCGCCATGATAATCCAAATGGTCCCGGGTAAGGTTTGTAAACACCGCTGCCGCGAAGCGAAGCCCCGCAACTCTTTGCTGCGCAAGTGCCTGTGAAGATACTTCCATCACGCAGTGGGTGCAGCCTTGCTTGACCATTTCGGCAAAAAGGCCCTGCAGCTCAAACGAATCCGGCGTTGTCAGGCTTGCCTCAAAATCCCGACTGTCTATTACATTCTTAATTGTTCCGATCAAGCCGATTTTCATACCGGCACTTTCAAAAATATCTTTCAGCAAGAAACAGGTTGTTGTTTTTCCGTTAGTACCTGTTATGCCTATCAGCTTCAGCTTTTCCGCCGGATTACCGAAGAACGCCGCGCAAATAAGGGCATATGCCTCCCTGCAGTCTTTCACAAAAACCTGATTTTCCGCACCCGTATCTTCCTGAACAATAACTGCCTTTGCCCCGGACTCCATTGCCGAAAGCGCAAAGGTATGACCGTCAAATTTTTCACCGACGATACAAACAAAAACACATCCGGGTGTTACCTTGCGGGAATCATCGGTAACCGCGGTTATTTCGGTGTCGGTATATACCGACAATACATGTACTTTTTTTAGCAAATCCGATAATTTCATTTTTTCGTCTCCTTGCCTGATACTAATCGGCGATGAAAAGCGTTGTTAGATTTGCGATGATTTTTTGTGCT
>CAZVJW010000073.1:0-9700 GCA_964627535.1 uncultured Eubacteriales bacterium | reverse complement strand
TACATACCCCTGCTTCTTTTTTATCATTTTTCGGGCTTACTTTTGATACAGCCCCACACTTTAAAAGTTAGAATTGTTTTTTATTCCGTGCAGTAAATGTTTAACGCATCCCGAAGGAACTCCGCGGTACCGTCAGCGATTTTGTCATAATATGCCTTGAACCGTTCATCCGCAACATACATTTCGCCTATACCTTTGTGCGCTTGTTTGGAATAGAATCCGTCTTTCCAAAACATGCAAATCCATTGTTTGTGCAGTTCGCATACCTTCTGCGCCGCGTCGCCTGCGGGGTTGCCTGTTGCCATTGCCGCCGGCAAAGTTTCGATAATTTCACGGGAAAGCCTCTCGCTTACGGCATACTGTTCTTCGCTCATGCCTTTTACCTTTGTATATGAACCGTTGACGGCGTCGTCACCGAACTTTTCCCTGACTTCTTTGCCGTAGCTTTGTTCATTTTCGTCAATTAAATTTTGTTTGAAGCCTTCGAATTTTTCTTTATCGCTCATAATATTTTCACCTTTCATGGAACCGATTGTGGTGCTGACATTCGTAATCAGCTTTTCAATTTGTTCTTTTTTTCTTTGCAGAGCAGTTAAATGATTTTGCAGCGCCTTCTCTTTGTCGAATTCGGGATTGTTTAGAATTGCTTTGATTTCATCCAGAGAAATGCCAATTTCACGGTAAAAGAGGATTTGCTGCAGCATTTCAACCTCATTTTGCCCGTAAATGCGGTATCCGTTTGAGCTGACTCTCGCCGGCCGGAGCAACCCAATGCTGTCATAATACCGCAAAGCGCGTGTACTGATACCCGAAATCCGCGCCAGTTTGTTCACTGTGTATTCCATATCCTCACCCCGCAAAACCAGTATAAACTATTACGTTGCGTCAATGTCAACAACTTTTTTAAATATTTTTATTCAGGTTTTTTGCCTTCTTGCATATGATTTTACAGCTTATACCTGTTTTCCCAATGATCTCTGATTGAATGCTTCGTGAATTTCAGAAATAATCAAACGGGCAACCCACACATGGAGCTGCCCGTTACTTTACTTGTCTTCCGCTCTTTCCGCCGGAAGTTCGAACCAAAAGACGCTGCCTTGGCCTACGGTGCTTTGAACACCGAAATTTGCGTGATGTTGTATTAAAATTGCTTTTACAATCGAAAGCCCGAGCCCTGTGCCAATCTGCGCGCGCTTGTGCGCTTTATCCACCTTGTAATATCTGTTCCAAATATCGTTTAACTTGTCGGCCGGAATGCCCTCGCCTGTGTCTGTAACCTCTATTCTTACTATACCCTGCAAAACACTCTGCTTTACCGCCACCGTTTTATCTTCACCGGTGTAGGTGATGGCGTTGTTTACAAGGTTATAAATCACCTGAGATATTTTCAATTCGTCGGCTTTGACCCAAACATCGCTGTCATAGATATAATCAATTTTATACCCGTCCTGTTCGATTAATTCTCCGTATCTTTTCAAAATTTCCCGTATGCTTTCTGTCAGGCTGAATGATTCCAAATGGATGCTTTCTGTTTCAGCCTGTAGTTTTGAAATATCCAAAACATCATTGACAAGTGTGGTCAACCGTTTTGCTTCATCGATTACGATTTGAACATTCACCTGTGAGTTCTCTCCGGGCAAATCACGCATGGCTTCCGCATAGCCTGCTATCATCGTTAAAGGCGTGCGAAGGTCATGGGAGACATTCGCGATAAGCTCGCGCTGCAAGGCTTCGGTTTTTGACAGTTCGTGAGCGGTAAAATTCAGCGTGCTGCCAAGTTCCGCGATTTCCTTGTAGCCGGTCTCATCAAACCGGGCATCATAATGCCCATGCGCCAGTTCTTTAGCGGAAGCGTTGATTTTGATGATCGGTTTTGAAATCCTTCTTGAGATAAAAAGAGCAAGAAGAAAAGCGAGGATGATCATGATTGCGGTAACATATATGAGCTGTACTCTTATGGTTTGAACCGTTGCGTCCACCGGGGATATGTTTGCATTTAAAATTATCGCAACATGCGTTCCGTCCGCCTTGGTCACAATTTTTGTGAAAAGCATGCTTTCCGGCATGTTATTTTTATCGGGTTTAGGCAGGCGGTCGGGGAAATCATCCATATTTACCTGCCCGAAAATCACCATGCCTATGTCATAACGGTTGAGAAACGAACCGCCGTTTTTTTGAGCTTCCGCAATCAAACTGACCAAGCCGGTTTTGGACATGTGCTGGATAACGCTGTTGGGAGAAATTTCCTCCGAATAGAGAGTATTGCCGTCGGTGTCGGCTACAATGATCGAAAAATCTTTTTTTTGCGTGAAGGTTTTTATATAAGTCTGCAGATCATCGGTATCAATGTTTTTTGAGATGCTGTTTGCTGCCGATTTGATATCATTCACCTTGATGCTTTTATAAAAACTGTCAAGAAACACAACCTGAAAAAGCCACAGTAAAATTAATGTTACCGCGGCAAAAGTTGAAAGATAAATAAACAGGCGCCACTTGATGCTGATTTTTTCGAATTTAATCCGTTTCAAAACGATATCCCACTCCTCTCAGGGTAACAATGAACCTCGAATAAGCACCGAGATTTTTTCTCAGCAGTTTAATATGGGTGTCAAGTGTCCGGTCGTCGCCGTAATAATCATAACCCCAGACTTCGGTAATGAGCTTTTCTCTGGTTAGGGCCCTGCCTTCATTTTTTACCATATAAAAGAACAAATCATATTCTTTTGGTGACAATTCAATCCTTCGCCCGTCCGTATAAACAATCCTCGCGGTAAAATCTACGGTTAAGCCTTCATGTTTGAATACATCATTCTCGAAGTTTTTTTCATTTCCTTTAGACCGTCTTATAATTGCGTCAATACGAAGCATCAGTTCTTTCGGCGAAAACGGCTTGACAACATAATCGTCAACACCTGATTCGAATCCGTGAATACGGTCATATTCCTCGCCCCTTGCGGAAAGCATGATAACGGGCGTGCTTTTTGTTTTACGTATTTCCCTGCAGGCGGAAAAACCGTCAAGTTCGGGCATCATAATATCAAGAATAATGATATCGAAATCTTTACTTTTACAGATTTCAACGGCTTCCATACCGTCTCCGGCCTCGGTTACCTCATGGCCTTCATAAACGGCATATTTTTTAACCAGTTCCCTTATTTTTTCTTCATCGTCAACAATGAGGATGTTATACAAACCAATCACCCCTGTCCGCTTTTTCATATCGCTGTTATTATACTACATTCATTGTGCATCGGCAATGTGACAGATATATGAAAACTGCCTGATTGTTTTCTGCATTTGGTATTTCTTTATTATACAATCAGCATACATCGGGATTAATGACAATAATTTCAGGATTACCTTTGATCAAGATATCACAAGCCGAAGGGATGATGTCAACCTTGAAAAAACTGTTATGGCGCAAGGCTGTTGGAGAAAGACCGGTATGTAATGGAGGTTAAAGTCTCCAATAATATTTCGTTAACTCTTAAAGAGTTTGAAGACAGCGTTTGACAAATCAGCATACCGGTTAGTTTTGAGGACAGAAATATCGAACCGAATTATTGCACATATTCAAAAACTAACCAAAGATTATTCGAGTACCTCGAAATAGTATTTAACCAAAACACTGTTTTTAAAGTCCAGATTAAAATTGGTTATGTTGGAAAAACCGTTTCTTTCGAATATGGAAAAACTATATGTTTCTTCTGCATTTTCGTTTTCTTCCCAACAATAAATTGATTGCGGAAAGAAATGCTCACTTCCAAGAAGATCCATGACTTCCTCACTCAACATACCATTGTAAAGCTTACCGCTGAATTTTTCGGCATTTTTACGGCTGTAAATATCTGAGCATATAAAATGATACTGTTTTGAGCTGAGATTTCCGCTTTTATTAAACCATATAATGATAAAGATGCTATCCAGATTATGATAAATTTCTGATTTACTATGCTTGAATTGATAATCAATATTTACTCCGCCCGATTCGTCGTTTTCTATTAATTCCTTATCGTTATATATTAAATTTTTGTTACCATTTTGCGTTATTCTGTCAACCTCATCAATTGTCATACCGAAATTAAGCGAATCCAGCAGTTCTTTTGACTGGGCAGTAATTTCATTAAAATATTTACCTTTTTGAGAAATACTTAGTTCAAGTTTGTTTCCAAGCGATTTATTTGACAATAAATAACCCGAAGGCATAATGATTAAGAAAAGTATTAGCGCAATGACTATAGCTTTAAGATTTAGATGGCTTTTTCTTTTTGGGGCTATTATGAAACAGGGTGATTTTTCAGCCTTTTTCGCTGTTATAAAAGAAACCAACGAACAGCAGATATTAAATATAATGCTTCCGAAAATAACAAAAAAAGACGGGTCAAAAACAACTTGTTTAAAAAAATATAAACCGACCGTTGCATTTAAGACTTCGGCCAATGAATAAAAAGCAGGCTGTGTGGGAGCGGAAAATGGCCAAAATATTATTGCGGCTATTAAAAAATAACCGGATAGGACATAAGCGGTTTTTGAGTTACGCTGCATACTGTTTTTATATAGGAGAAGGACGACAAACGAAATGTAAAGAGCGCTTAAAATAACTTGATAAACAAACGGTGCTGATGCCGTATCTAAGTTCACATACATAAATCCGTAATACAAAGCATAAATCATAAAGAGAAAAAGGCCAATAATCATTAAACATATGACATAGCTTTTTTCTTTATGTAAACTGAAAAGCTTATCCCGGACTTCATCGGGGTTGCCCATTTCAAGGATGGCTTTTTCCGAGGCAGTTTCCTCATCAAAGCCGATTTCTATGAACCTATCTGTCTTGTCTTTTAAGTGGCATTCAAACTCATCTCTGATTTCAATTTTCTTTCGTTTGCTCAAGCCATCTGCCAATATTGAATCAAGGTATACGGTGAATTTATCTAAATTCAAATATTATCATCCCTTCAAGGTGAATTTACAGCATTATTGGTTTAACCTCTGGGCATATGACCCTATTGGACAGCTTTATTATAGATTTTCCATTCATCCTTGTTATTATTGAGAATTTTGATACCTTTTTCGGTTATTCTGTAATACTTGCGTTTGCGAGCTGTGTCATTCATCCAATAGGAGGTAAGCAAACCTTCCTTTTCAAGTGTGTGCAGTATCGGGTAAAGCGTACCCTCTTTAAGAGAAAAAACAAATTCTGACCTTATCTCAAGTTCCTTGATTATGCGGTATCCGTACATATCCTCGTCATTTAACAGTGACAACACTAAAAGCGGTGTGCTGCCTTTCGCCAACTCTTTGCTTATTTTCATATGCGACTCTCCTTTTATATACATATACAATCTATGCATAAAGTATCTATGTTTAGAGCATCATATTCGGTTTACTATTTCAATAGAAATTTATTTTGTTATATATATTTGAACAAAATTTTTATATACTCGACGGCGTACACATCTGTCGTGCGGACATCAAGAATAATAACGCCGCCTGCGTCCATTAAAGCGATGGCTTCTTCCGGGCTTATTTTACTGTATTTTTTTCCAAACATTTTTGCCCACTTCCCTTTTTCAACATTCTTCATTCAGATAAACCGTGTATGAAGGGACTTGATTTTTCCGCCGGTGTCATCAATCAGCTTGTTTTCATCTGAAATATGTACGCCGTCAAGCGATAAACGCTCTATCTCGCCTTTTTCAAACATATTTATAAAAGGGCTCTCCTCAAAATTATTTAAAAAAGCGTCGCGGATAATCAGATTCTCAATCGGGCATTTTACCTCAATGCCCCTGGTCGGGCTGTTATCCTTGTTTTTAACAATCTCCAGCCCGTCAATCATTACCGTTCCTATTTTTGCGAAACATTTTTCATGAATTCTGTCCTCGGATGAATACGCCCCCCCGATTTGCATAAAAACAGCGTTATCTGCCGGGCTTGAAAACCGGATGTTTTTCAGCGTTATCCTTTCGATTGCCCCGCCGAGCCTAAACAGAAGGGGTGAGGAATAGGTATATTTGTGACTCTTTTGCGTCAAATCAATGTTTTCAAAGGTAATACTCCCGATATTGCCCTCAATTTTATCATCGTGAAACCATGGGTTAATAAAAAAACCAAAGCTTTTGAATTCACCTGAAATATTGCGGATAACAATCCTGTCCAGCCTGCCTTTGTAACGGCTGAGCAGCCGTATCGCCTGATCTGCTTCTTTGAGCATGAGGCCATCAATCAGAACATCGGTGATGTCCGATTTGCAGTCCCCCTCATCGGGTGCAAGGGCAATGATGTCGTCGCCGGAAGTGCCCTTGATATTCGTCAGCGTCAGGAATCTGCCCGGCCCCCAAAAATGAAGTCCGTCCTGGTTTTGCCCGAACATAATATTCGGCAGCTGGATGTCGATATTGTCCATCGTGATATTTTCAAAATTGGCTACCATCATAGCAAAGGTTCGCTGGTCTACTGTTGTAACATCGCGTATGACCAGATTACGAATGCCGTAAATCCGGAAGCCGAAGGTCCAGCAGGAAGTAAAATCTTCAATACTATTGTCGTCAAATTCGCGGTCTGCAGGTTTGCCGTGATGCTCCTGGTGCATGCAGTTGAAGTTATAGGTGCCGCCGTAAAGATTGACATTTTCCGTCTTTATCTCATAAAAGTCCTGATTGCTGTTTTGCAGCAGCGGCACTGTCGAAAGATCCTTCAAATAAAAGCCGCAGCTTTGATTTAAACATTCTATTGTGGTATTTGAATGGAAAACAAGCCCGCCAACCAGCGCCGCGCCATCCATCACCAGATGAAGCGGGTGCGCCAAAGCCTTATCCAAAAGTTTTTGAATAGCTTCGGTGTCATCGGTTCCCCCGCCTGACCGGACATCGCTGTCAAGCGCAGCATTTTGGCTGGCGTAAAAGGTGATTTTACTCATTTTTTTATTTCCTTTACTGTTTGACTGTTTCATACGGCCAATCCGTTTCCATCCCGCCAAAATCAAGCACATCAGTGTAACCCGATGCAATCAGCTCTTTTGCCGCGAGGGCGCTCCTGCGGCCGCTCCTGCAGTAGACGAGTATCTTGGCCCCTTTGTCCGGCAAAACCGTTGCCGCTTTGGCGCCGACCTCAGTGTCCGGCAAGAGCATTGCGTTTTTGATATGCCCTTGATCGAACTCTTCCTGTGTTCTAACATCCAGAATGATTACATTTCCGCCGTCCATCAAAGCTTTTGCCTCGGCAGGGGTGATTTTTTTGTATATCGACGCGGCGGTCGTCTGCCCAGCATCGGGTTTTGTCGTGCTTTCACCTGTATCGCCGTTTTGCGAACAGGCACCAAAGAGGATAACAGTTGCTGCCGCCAGAATTAAGAAGACTATTTTTTTGATTTTGTTATTCATATAATTGCACACTCCAATACTATTTTTACTTTATATTGATAATAGCACTTGCAGGCCTGTTTTTCAATAACCGTAACCGACAAATGTTCCATGAATGCACAGGGTGAAAGCTTTATTATACGAATGAGCTGATACTTACTGATATCAGTTAGTATCAGTCTATAGAGCCGTAGACGGTAAGGATGATGATTAAGAAAATTATTGGATTTATATATATTTTGAAAAGCAATAAAATATGATATAATCAAACAATGTGGCGATATTTGGAAGGGTAGGTTAATTATGATGAAGATAAATAAAGCAAAAGAAACAATGACGGCAAAGGAACGGGTGCTGAAAACCTTTGCTCTTGAAGAAACGGACCGGGTTACAATCGGTTATGAAACCAACGGCGGTGTTCATATGCGGGTCGCGAAAGCGCTGGGGATTCCCGACGGCAATCACGAAAAGGTAATCCAAGCTCTCGGCGTGGATTACAGGGGAGTCGGCGCGCCATATACCGGCCCATCCCTTTTTAAAGAGCTGCCGGACAGGCGCGTGAATGAGATTGAAGGCTGCTATATGCGCTGGATCGAGCACCAAACCGGCGGCTATTGGGATTTCTGCGATTTTCCGCTGAAAGATGCCGAACCCGAAATCATCGCGAATTACCCCGTGCCCGACCCGGATAATTTTGATTATAAAAAAATTGCCGAACAGCTTGAGCGGCACAAGGATAAGGCCATCTATACCGGCGGAGCGGGTACCCCGGATATCATCAATTCAACCGGCAGAATCATGGGCATGGAGGATGTCCTTGTCAACCTCATGGTAGAAGACGAGGCGACGCTGCATTTTCTTGACCGCAGGGTGAACATGCAGCTGAGCGTTATGGAAAGAATCCTGGCAGCAGCTAAGGGTAAAATCGATTTCATTTGGCTCGGTGAGGATTTAGGCACGCAGCATTCCCCGATGATCAGCCTGGATCTTTTCCGCAGGGTTTTTCGCCCGCGGCATCAAAAGTTTATCGATTTGGCGAAAGCTTACCATATCCCGGTTATCATTCACACTTGCGGCAGCTCTTCCTGGGCGTATGAGGATTTTATTGAAATGGGCATGAACGGTGTCGATACCCTGCAGCCTGAAGCGGCGAACATGAGCCCGAAGTATTTAAAAGAGCATTTCGGGGGTAGGCTTTGTTTCCGGGGCTGCGTTTCAACCGCGGGTCCGCTTGCCTACGGCAGCGCGGAAGATACGGTAAAGGATGTGAAGGATACGCTGGAAATTATGATGGACGGTTACGGGTATCACTTCGCCCCGACCCATGCCATACAGGATAACACACCGACGGATAATGTCATCGCGATGTACAACGCGGCACATGAATTCGGGGTTTACAGGTGAGATTATTCGTCTAAGATTTCTTCAAAGGATGGAGCGATGCGGGTGATTTATAAGAATTGGATGTCTTATATTAAAGACGAAGTCAAAATAACGAAGCTTATTATCCCCGGCGCACACAATGCCGGCAGCAGCGGCATGTCCCGTATGGGCTGCTGCCAGGACGGCAATATGTACGAACAGTTTGAACACGGGATCCGCCATTTCTGTATCAGACTTGATACAGATAAAAAAGGGCATATCATTCTGAAGCACGGCCGAATAAAAGGTATGCGGTTTGAAATAGAGCTCGCGAATATCCGCCGGATGCTCGAGGAGAATGATTCCGAGTTCTTTATTTATGATATCCGGGAGTATTATACACAAAAAATCGGCCCGTTCCTGTTTGCCTGCAAGGCGGAACCGAAGGTAATCGACACCCTTGTGCGTGAATATATATCTCCCGAAAAGTATGCTCTTACGGATTTTGACGATATCTCCAAGGTTACCATGGGCGACATCCGAAAATCCGGCAAGCGGTATCTCCTCTATAACTATCAACAAGCGTATGAGTACAGCGTCAGTTGCCCGTATATTTTCCCGTTGGATAACCGGATTTATGGTCTGAAAGCGCAGAATATGATAAAGGAAGCTCCTTCGCTCTTCGATAAACACCAAACCGAAGGCTTCTTCTGGTTTCAAACGCAGGGCACGCCGAATTTTAAAACGGAGGCCGGCATGCGGTCACCGAAAAAGCTGGACCGGGACCTGCGCCCTTACTTTAATGAATTTATGGGCATCATAGCGTCCAACCCGTATTATCTGGAAAGCGCCAATATTATCGAGGGCGATTTCATGGCCGGGGATACAATGAAAGCAAGGGAAATCCTCCGGCTGAACATACTAATACTATTTAACGATAAACATATAGATATTTGTAGTCCGATATGATATAA
>CAZVJW010000072.1:0-9807 GCA_964627535.1 uncultured Eubacteriales bacterium | reverse complement strand
ATTATATCATATCGGACTACAAATATCTATATGTTTATCGTTAAATAGTATAATTACTCATAAAAACCTAACTAAAAAATCCGCACAAAACCTAATAAATCAAAGCTTTTGCTTGATTTTTTAGAGGTTTTTTAATCGTTAATTAGTATGAGTGAAAGACAACATAAAAGATTCTTCGTTTCACTCAGAATGACACTCTATGCCGCCCCAATTCCCCAACAACTTCTCAGCCTATTTCCACTAACCGTTACTCACTGTTTGTTCTCTCGTAAATCGCCAGTGTCGCGAAAATCTCCGCCTGGCTGCTTGTGTCTAAAACCCATAAATCCCCTGGGTTTTGGCTGCCCCAGCCGTTTACCCAGTCGTTGGGAATAAATTGCCCGCCAAAAGGTTTATCGCCGGTAACGCGGTAATTATCATATGCGTAATCAATGGAGCGCTGCATGTTATTGATATAAACCGCTGTGCTCTCCGGGTCGTAAGGTGCGAGGGCGGTATAGCCGTTGAGCAGGATCAGGTTGAACCATATGTTGCCCGACGGGTAGCTTTTTAATCCGTTCATTCCGCTGTCTTTCGCGAAGTATGCGTCGGCCGACTTTGCCCAGTATTTCGCTGTGTCCAAATATTTCTGCTCTCCTGTCACCCTGTAGAGCTCAATGGCTCCGGTAATCGGGGAACCGCTGTTGTAGGAGTAGGGCGGACCGTCGGGGTGAATGATGCCGGTAATGTTGTTTTCACTATCCTTTTCAAACACCATCAGATCATACAAAACCCCTTCGGGCTTCACAAGATATTGCAGAAAATTATAGGATTTTTCGGCTGCCTGCAAGTAGGTTTCGTTACCGGTCAGCCGGTAAAGCGCCGCTAAAAGCTGAACTGCCGGCCCATTGGAGCAAACGTGCAGCGCTTCGTGCCTGTCGTCCCAGTAAAATCCGCCGAGCGACGCCGCGGCGTCAGCGGAAAAGCCATAGTCCCGGAAAATCTGCGGGTCAAGATTGACAAAAGCATCTTCAATGATAAAGTCAGCGATTTCCTTTGCCAAATCAAAATATTTGCTGCATTTTGTCAACTCATAAAGATTTATGAGGTCCCTCGCAAGCCACATATTGTCGTCATAAGCGACGCCTTGAACGGCCTTGTCTTTCAATAAAGCGCGGGAGTATGAATATCCGTCGAATTTCCCGCTGACTTCACGGCGGAAATAACGCAAGCATTCCACAACCTTTTCGCATTTTGGGATATATGTGCTGTCCAGCCTTGCCATTTTGTATGTCAGAGACAAAAGCCCGCCGTACCCCCAGTTGGATTCTATATCTTTATGCGGCCTGTTTGTAAGAACGCTGACGCTCTCGAACCAGAAGTTGTCATAATAGCTTTTGCCCAGCAGCGTTGCTCTGAAAAGGTTTTTTTCATCAACAGGAAGCGTTGCGGAATAGCCGTCATCAATAACCGGCTTTTTAAATACCGCTCCGGTCGAAAAAAGGGAAAACAGCTGGGCAATGATGAGGATGTAAGGCAAAAGCGGCTTAAAAAATTGCAATATCGAAGCCATATAAATGATCATTCCTTCCTTTCTATACCGCTGCCCGCTATCCTATTCTTTCAAGCAGTACCAGTTCCGAGCACTGCGCCTGCGCCAAACAGATATGCAGCCCGTTTTTCCGCAGTGTAAAACCGCTTATCTCAATGCCTTCGCCGGTATTGTCAAAGGTTACCTTGTATGCCGCGCCGCGGTCAATCCCCCTCGGGTATATCACATGTTCGCCGGCGCCTTCGCCGTTTCCGCTGAAGGCGGCAATCAGCACCTTGCTCTTATCGGCCGAGGCATATTCCAGTACCGTAAGCTTCGCGGGGACCAAAACGGGCTGAAACGGGGTGTGGTGGTAAACCAGGCAGTTCTTCATCAGCGGGCGGGTAAAGCGCTTGAACAAACCGGTGTAATGATCAATCTTCTCTTGCAGATACGGGCTAAAACGATCAAGGTCAGGCGCTATCCCCCGGAATATCGGTCGGCATATCATGCAGCCGATTAACTGGGCGGCCAAATCTCCGTCGCACATCATGTCGCCTGTCTCTGTGCCGAAGGTGCGCAGCAGTATTTCCGGCGGCAGCGACATAGTGACGCCGTTCAAAGTCCGCATGCCGCGGGGCAGGCGCATCCAGTCCGAAAGCTCGGTGTTATGGAACAGGGACATTGTGCCCCAGTCCAGCCGGCCGCCGCCGCTCGCGCAGTTCTGCAGCACCAAACCGGGGTAGTTCATGCGGAGTTTTTTAAAAACGCGCTTAAACGCTTCGTAATAACGCCAGCTTGTGTTTTCCGTAAAACCTTCGACTTCCCTTGTCCCGCCCAAGCCGATGTTATGGTTATGGTCAAGCCGGTACATGTCGAGCGAATACTGCTCAACCATACGGCTTATCTCGTTATAGCAGAAGTTTTCGACTGCCGGGTTCGCCAAATCAAGCGGCCGGCCGTCATTGAAGGTTTCGCCGTGCCGTGTAATACTCCAATCGGGGTGGTCGCGGCGCAGTTTTGACAGTTTACCGCAAGCCTCAATTTCAGCCCACAGCCCGAAACGCATCCCGTTATCGTGCGCGTACTGTGAAATAGGCTCCAAGCCGTTTTTCAGCCACGGACCCGCCTGCCAGTCCCCGGTCACTTCCCACCAGCGGTTCACCTCGCCCCAGCCGTACCAGCCGGCATCCACCACATACAGCTCACAGCCTGCCTGCTTGGCGATATCCATATCGGCTTTTATGCCTTCCTCGCTTTCACAGTCGCACAGGTAGCCGCGGTGGTTGGCTTCAATTTCCGTCACCGGTACCCCTGCGGGCAGCGGCGGCAGAACGGTATTTCTCACATAAGCATGTGTTGCCTGTACAATTTCGTCATCACTCCCGCGGAACAAACCAAAATGCACCGCCGGGCTTTCAACGCTTTCACCCGGCATCAGCACGCATATCGCCTCGTCCGGCAAAGTCAGCATGCCGATATCCATGCTCATGACTGCCCGCTCGCTTTCCGGCATCGTCTCGGTGTTCAGCTCCCAGTTGCCGCTAAAGGCATATTCGCACACAAGCGTTTCGTCGTTGATGTTGTTGCGCAGCCACGCCGCGGGCCTTCCCCAGCCGGACTTGCCGAAGTCGCTGAATACGCGTGTTACACCGTCCGCGTTCTCAAAGTAAAAGTCGCCTTCGTGCAGTTGAACTTTAATATGGTTATACGCAACGGCAAATTCCTCATGCGGGTTCGGCACCGCTTCCGGCACGTGCCGGTGGTTCCAGACAATACCCGCGTAGGGCGCCAGCCTTGTGAGCGCAGCCACTTTAAACCCGCGGTTTTCAATTTTAAGCCAGCGGGCAACAAAATCGGAACCGTCAAGCCGTGTGTAAACCGTCACGCCAATTAGTGCTGCGGGGTCATAAAGCTTCAGCGCAAACACTTCCGCTTCGCCCTGCAGACCGCTTTCGTCCGCAGCCTTTTCAAAACCTTCCACCTGCCAGTTGCCCGTCAGCAGTTCCCCGTTTATCTCAACCAAAAAAGCGGATTGCTCCGTTGGTGATTCCGCTGCGTTAGCCAGGTGGCCTTCGGGCGTTATCTGCCCCATGCAGTTGCGGCCGCGGTTGATGTAGGTGCCGTCAAAAAGCCCCTCGTCCAGCACCTGCCTGCCCGAAGCATAGCAGTAGGTCTTGATAAAATCAAGCCCGCCTTCGGTTGCTTTAATATACGATTTCATTTGATTCATCATTTTTCCTCTTTCGGTGATGATTTGATGATTTTTATTAATCATACCACGCATAAATTCTGTTGTCATCTGTTTAATTTATTTGACGTATCCCCTGATCTCCTGTATAAATACACTGCTTCCGCACAAGCGTGGAGATCCGGCGGATATCCCGTTCGAACGCCCGCTTTCGCTTGCATTACTTTGCCGTAGATGGTAATATATTTTCATACTCAAAATGCGAAAGGATGATTCACGCCATGACAGCCGTCCTCACAAAAGTATTCCCGTGCCTGATGGCATTCATCACACTGATTTCAAGCCTGTTCGGGCTTCTGTTTCCGCAAATTACCGCGATGAAAAATTTGAGTTACGGCTCGTCCGAAGCGCAAAAAATCGACCTCTATCTGCCGAAAACGAAGGCAACCGGCTGTACGGCAATCGTCGTTTATATCCATGGCGGCGCCTGGAGCGGAGGAGACAAGGGCGATTACGGTTCCGCTTGCGAACGCCAGGCAAAGGACGGCTACGCGGCTGTTTCGGTGAACTACCGGATGCTCGGTGAAGGCGCCACCTGGGCGGATATGATGGATGATATCACCTCCGCTTTAAAACTTGTCAAAACAACTGCTGCGGAAAAAGGAATAACGCTTAACAAAGCCGGATTCACAGGCGGTTCCGCCGGCGGACACCTCGCTATGCTGTATGCGTTCAAAAACCAAGCTGTTTCCCCTATTGAGGTCGCGTTCTGCGCCAGCCAATGCGGGCCGTCCAATTTCAATGACCTCCGTTTTTATGAGGAATGTTTCGACCCGGCCTGGGCTTATTCAATCGTTTCCGGGTTGATCGGCCAACCGTTTAACAAAAGCACCTTCGGTGATGTTACCGCGGAGCTGCGCGCTGCATCTCCGGTTGCCTATATCACCAAGGATTCCCCGCCGACCATTGTCGCCCAGGGTGAAAAGGACCCCATTGTCAGATATTCGCAGGGGGTAGATGTTTTTGATGCCTTTATAAATGCCGGTTCGCCATGCGACCTGATTCTGTTTCCAAACTCCGACCACGGTTTAAGCAGCGACCCGGATTGCACCGACCGCTACAATAAACTCTTTAAGGAGTATGAGCTGAAATATTTCGGGTATTAAAGCAAAAATGCATGTTTAAAGCGGCTCCGCAAAAGCAGGCCGCTTTTTTTCGTTCACTGTAGGGTTATGTATACCAAACCTCGGGTTTGGTAGCGTGCTGTGGCCGCGTTCCTTCTCCGTCGCAGGGGCGAATTCAATATTCGCCCGGTGAAAAATGCAGGGAACGCATTGTATGCGTTCCGCGGTTTCCTGTCCCCAAAATCGTACCCGAAACGTAAACCGCCAAAATCTTTATTTTTATTGTAGATTAATATTTATATTGTGATATAATGTTTACTAAGCATAACCATTCGGCTGGAAGACCGGCTTATAGATAGTAAAGCTCTCTTTCAAAATAAGACAGTTAGCGGGAGGCGCTATATGAACAAAAAATCCAACGAAATAATAATATATCAAACAAAAGACGGAACGACAAAAATCGACGTCCGTTTTGAAAAAGAAAACGTCTGGCTTTCGCTTGACCGTATTGCGGAACTGTTCCAGAAAGATAAATCGACTGTTTCAAGACATATCAAGAATATCTTTGTTGAGGGTGAATTAGCGCAAAGTTGAGTTGTTGCAAATTTTGCAACAACTCAACTTGAAAAAGCAATGTGCAATCTATGCACGCTGCAAATTCAGATAAATTGTTCAGTTTGCAGTCTATCAAATAATCATATAATGAAATAGGAGCAGTGTCAATGATTACAGGCGAAGTCAAAAACAAAATTGATAAAATCTGGACCGATATCTGGGCGGGGGGCATTACAAACCCGCTGACCGTTATCGAACAGTTAACTTATTTGATGTTTATCCGCTCGCTTGACGAAAAAGAGCTTGAAAACGAAAGCTTTGAAGCCGTCAGCGGCGAAAAGATGCTGAGGATATTCCCCGCCGGTGAAGCCGGGCAGGCGATGCGCTGGAGCGTTTTTAAAAACAAAGACAGCCGCGAGATTTACGAAATTGTCAGCACAAAGGTTTTTCCGTTTATCAAAAACATGAACGGCGACAACTCCACGGCTTTTTCCCGTTATATGCAGGACGCTATGTTTTTTGTGCCGACACCGCAGGTATTGCAGCGGATTGTCACCGGCCTTGACGAACTCTATGAGCATGACATCGCGGGGCTGGACATGCAGGGCGATTTGTATGAATATATGCTCGGCAAACTGGCGACCGCCGGGCAAAACGGCCAGTTCAGAACGCCCAAGCATATCCGCGACATGATGGTGAGCCTTGTCGCACCCACCCCGCAGGATAAAATCTGCGACCCCGCCTGCGGTACAGCCGGTTTCCTCGTTTCCACCGCCGAATACATCCGGGCAAAATTCGAGGCGGATATGACGGCAGAAGAATGGGATCACTTCGCAAGCACCATGTTCTGCGGATTTGATACGGACAGAACCATGCTGCGCATTTCCGCCATGAACTTAATGCTCCACTCCATCACCAACCCCACCATGGAATATAAAGACAGCGTTTCCAAGCAGAACGAAATCAACTCCGCTTATGATGTAATCCTCGCTAATCCGCCCTTTACCGGCACGGTGGACGCGGAAAGCATTAACGATAACCTCAAAGCCATCTGCAGCACGAAAAAGACCGAGCTTTTATTTGTCGCGCTGTTTATCCGTATGCTCAAAAAGGGCGGGCGCTGTTCCTGCATCGTGCCGGACGGCGTGCTGTTCGGTTCCTCCAACGCGCATGTCGCGCTGCGCAAAGAGCTTGTTGAAAACCATCAGCTTAAAGCGGTTATCTCCATGCCGAGCGGCGTGTTCAAACCCTATGCCGGCGTTTCCACCGCCGTATTGGTGTTTACCAAAACGGGCGCTGGCGGCACAGATAAGGTTTGGTTTTACGACATGAAAGCGGACGGATTTTCGCTGGACGATAAGCGCGCTCCGATTGCCGAAAATGATGTGCCGGATATAATTGAGAGATACAACTCTATATGCCTCCCTTGCCAAAGGGAGGGGGACCGCATGGGCGGCAGCGCACCTGCAGCCGGGGTGGTGGGATTCGATGAATACAGCCGCAAGCGCACAGACCAAAGCTTTTTTGTGGACAAAGCGGATATTATCGCGAATAACTATGACCTTTCGATTAACCGGTATAAAGAAGTTGTGTATGAGCAGGTGAATCATGACACGCCGCTTGAAATTATGGCAAGGCTTGACGAACTCAATCTTGATATTGCTTCCAAAATGGAGGAATTGAGGGGGCTTATCGGTGGGTAAGTGGGAAATATTTAATTTTGATGATGTAATAACTGACAGTACTAAAAATGGAATGAAAATAAAAAAAGAAGATTACCTTGAATATGGTCAATATCCGATTATTGACCAAGGACAAAACCAGATAGCAGGATATTCCAACACAGAGAAAGGCGTATTTTCTGATGTTCCGGCGATAATTTTCGGAGACCATACTAGAGTGATAAAGTATGTTGAAACACCTTTTTTCTTAGGTGCAGACGGTGTTAAGCTTTTAAAGTGCAAAAAACAGGATGTGGATTATAGATATCTATATTTTTTCTTTGTTAAGAATGAAGTTGTGAACACAGGCTATAATCGACATTTCAAATGGCTAAAGGAACTGAAAATCCCTCTCCCGCCCCTCGAAGTCCAACGCAAAATTGCCGAAACACTTGACGCTGCGAGCGAACTGCTTGCCATTCGAAAAAATCAGCTTGCCGAATTGGATAAGCTGATTCAGTCGGTGTTTTTTGATATGTTTGGGAATTTAGGTCATTACGCTAAGAAAACACTTGTTGACATTATTCTTGTGAACGCAGGTTTGTCATATGGCATTGTACAACCAGGCGATGATAAAATTGACGGAATAGGGATAATTAGACCTGTTGACATAAAAAATAATGAGTTGTCTTTGTCAAATATTAAGCATATCCCCAAAGAAATAGAAGTGCCGTATAAAAAAACTCGTCTAAATGGGAATGAATTGTTAATAACGGTTAGAGGTACAACGGGAGATTCTGCATTAACGGATTACCATTGTAAAGGTATGAATGTAACTCGAGGTATTGCTGTTATAAGGCAAGATGATACAATCGTCAACCGAATATATCTGCATGAATATTTAAAGACAGATAAAAGCCAAAGATATATACAGGAAAATACTTATGGTGCGACACTAAAACAAATCAATCTTTCTTCATTAAGAAAGTTGGAAATACATCTTCCCCCGCTTCCACTCCAAACCCAATTCTCCGAAACCGTCCAAAAAATCGAAGAGCAAAAAGCCCTTGTGCAAAAAGCAATAGACGAAACGCAAGCGTTGTTTGATAGTTTGATGAATGAGTATTTTGAGTAACCTCTCCGTCAACGCTCCGCGTTGCCACCCTCACCGAAAAGAGCCAAGAATGGAGGCTTCGTCCTTGCCTCGCCTGTGACAGGAGAGGTGGTACGCGGCAGCGTGACGGAGAGGTCGATCATGTAGTCCCGTGTGAGCTCACATATATTGATGCAAAAGGAGATTAAATATGAATCCTGAGCAATTGCTTGCAGAAATTAACGGAATTTCCAAGAAGTATGACCTTATAAATAAAAAAACCGGCGGTTATTATAATATATTTGATATTACTGATATTATTTATCAAGAAACAAAGATATGTAAAGTAATATATGAATTTATTAATCCGATTGGTAGCCATTACCAAGGCAACACTTATTTAAAACTATTTGTAGAATCAGTGTTACACATGGACATTCCGGATGAAGAATACAGGGACACAAAGGTTTATCGAGAATTCGGAACCGAGGAAAATAGAAGAATTGACCTCGCAATTAAAACATCAAATCACTTTATACCAATTGAAGTAAAAATTTATGCTAATGATCAGAAAGATCAATGTCATGACTGCTTTCAGAAGGCGAGAAATGCCAAAGTATTTTATCTTACGCTTCATGGAAATTCTCCGTCGGAGTATAGTGCTGCGGGCCTTACTAAATCAGAAGCTGGATACGAGGAAGTCTGTAATATTTCTTTTGAAAATGAAATATTAACTTGGCTTTCAAAATGTTTGGAAAATAAAGATACAATACGTATTGCCCCAATAAGAGAAATTGTCGTTCAGCTTATGTCGGCGGTTAGGAAGCTTACCAATCAAGTAGAGGAGGGGAAAGAATTGGAAATACAAAATCTTATTATGTCATCAAGTGAAAATATGAGTAATGCTTTTGAAATTGAAAGAAGTTTAAAAGACTGTAAAATAGAAATGATGAAAAAAGTCTTTTCTACAATTGAACAGAGAATTGGCAAGGAAAAGCTTATAAATGAATATGATTATGAATTTAATGACGGAATGAAAGTTAACAGCTTTTACAATCAAAAAAGATCAACTTATCCGGGTATTAGTTATCCTTATAAACAGAATATAAAAGATGGTGTAGACATCTGGTTTAGGATAGAGATTGATTGGGGATTATTTGCAGGATTTTGCGTGCCATACTATGGTAAAGTTGGTGAACAAAAATTAACCGAACAAGAAATAAAGGCTAATATTCCGCATGTTGAGCCATTAATTGATGATTGGTGGTGGGCTTATTACGAGAGACTGCCTGTTGATGATAATACAGTTGTACCAGATTTTAAGAACCCTGGTCGTAACAACATGTATTTTAAATTATTTGATAAAGAATACTTTGACAAATTCATAGATGATTGTGTAGTTAAAATCAATAAATTATTTATATAGCTGATTGCTCATTGAAAACGACCTCTCCGTCAACGCTCTGCGTTGCCACCTCTCCTGCTGCAGGCGAGGCAAGTATGGGATACGCAATCCCTTCACCGCCCTGGCTAAAGCCGAGCTTTAGCCGATGCGGGGTCCCCTTTTTCTCCGAAAACAGGCACTCTTTTGTCGCTTCGCGACATTTCCTCTAAAAGATAACATTGTCAACTTAAGAAAATCCAAGAAAAACATGCACAAAAACCAACTATGA
>CAZVJW010000071.1:0-10165 GCA_964627535.1 uncultured Eubacteriales bacterium | reverse complement strand
TATCTGAATAACTTTTTTTGTTTTTTCTATTGACTTCTAATAGTTAGTCACTCCTCAAAGATTATTTGTTAACAATGGCATATCCCACTTTTATATAAAAACTTACATTTTATCGATTCTGAAGATTTTGTGAAAATAGCCATGAATACAATTCGTCATTGTTGTAAAGCTCAAGAGCACCACCATGGTTGCCTGTTTCATATTCGGTGTAACGGATATTTCCTCTAAGGTTTTGCAGCAAGTCAACCATCTTACGCGAACCGCTTACATCAATAACGCTGTCGTCAGCACAGTGAGCAGCCCATATCGGCACATGCCTCGCCATGTACGCCTGCTCCTTACTTGCACTACCTGCAAGAGGAACAGCGGCAGCATAAAAATCAGGGTATGAGGTTGCCGCTTTCCATGAGCCCAAAGCTCCCAAGGAAGATCCTGTAACATAGATTCTGTCTTTATCAGCAGAATATTTATCAATAACTCCTAGTTGAATCAGTTCCTTAAGCTGCTGAGGGGTCTCATCTTTCTGCCATTCCGTGTTTTGGCTGCACTGCGGAACTACAATAATGCATGGATTAGCTTGTTCCATTTGTAACAGCTTTTGACCAAGACTATCATTAATGTAACCATCATTTGATGTACCTCTTCCGTATAATCCATGGAGATAAACCACAACAGGATATTTAACTTTTTCATCATATCCAGCCGGAAGACGCAGTCTGAAATACATTGGATCACCATAATGACTATTTTTATAAACGAATGCGAGATATTCCGGATAATTCTCTAATTCTCTGCCATCAATATCAATACTATGAATATTATTTTTAAGTGACATTGCATCTGATGTTTCGGTAATGAAGGTTGTAATTCTTTCAGCCAAAACCCACACCGGTTCAAGCACCCAGATGAACTTTGTCATGTTTGCAAATGCTTCCCAACTCAAATCTTTGCTTTTTTCTGTTGCTTCAGCAGACTTCCCGGAACTCACCGTACTGACCTGAACCTCTTTCGCATAAGCCACCGGACTTAGCATACTTGAAACAGTCAGAAGGGAGAGACATATTGCTATAATTCTTGTTTTAAATCTCATGATTACAACCTCCGTATATTGTCTGTTGAACATAATTCAACGCAAGAAATATTCTAACAGCTTTAAAAAATAATTGCAAGCAAGAAAATCAGCCACCCGATTGGATGACTGATTGTGACAGGTTGGTGTTTTGCTAATCTAAAATGTTCATTATGTTCTTGAATTTTTCATCTTGCTTAAATTCCTCGGTCAGTGGGTATTTCTCAGTGATAAATCGTTTCATCCTGCCGCACATTGTTTCCTCATGCGATTTTGAGACTGTCTCTTTGTCAAAACTCATACCGCTTACTAAAAATGATGTTTGCTCCGTTACCTGGGGCATAGTATCAAATTTCTTCGCAAGCTCGGCACAAATTTTCAAATACTTATATGCATTTTCATTGTCGCCGATTTCTGCATGCAAATGCCCCAAATGACCGTTGGAATAAATAACTTGAAGATACGATTTACCGTAATCACCATCGGGGAAAACTGAATTGAAAATATTTAACATGGTTTTTATGGCGACAATTTGCTCTTGTGGGGAGTAAGTTGGATTAAACCCATACAGATTAGATATAGCTCCATTGAGCAAAAACACAAGCTCGCGGACAGCGTTTTTGCATGCAGGTTCATGAGCATTATCCGGTGAACGGTATAGATAGGTTGAAATGTAGTCACGGCCAAGACTCATTGATGGCATTTCATCGAGAATTTTAGTCATTTCCTCAGTTTTACCCAAAACGTTGTAATGGGTACAGATTAATTTTTTTGACCATATCCTAATACTGTCGTCTGTACAGTAGTTTTGGATGTTGTCATAAATTGACTGAAACTCCGAGGATATGGCAAGCGCGCCTTCTAAATCGTCGCCTTGAGCACTTCTTAAAGAGTTCATATATCGTATGAGCAACCTGTATTCACCCGGATATTCGACAATTGCCTTTTTAAGGGTTTCGGCACACTCACTCTGGCGGCCGAGCCGCCACTCTTTTTCATAATCCTTAATATATTTCTGAATATTTGCTTCATTGGCAGCCTTGTCAACGCCGAGCAGCGTATCCGTTGACACACCGAAAAATGCCGCAATGACCGGCAGCATGGAAAGGTCTGGGTAGCTTTCGTTTCGCTCCCATTTACTGACCGCTTGAAATGAAACACCCAAGAATTCGGCTAAAACCTCTTGTGTTAATTCTTTTTCTTTCCGGAGTTTTTTTAGCGTTTCGCCAAAATAAATTATCACGTTATCACCTTCATAAAAAGTTCAACAGCGCTGTTGTCAACTACATCATAATGAAATATATAGTTTAAGGCAATAACTTGTTTATTGAAAAAGATTCTACCATTGGTAGAATCTTTCCGTCATTAATAAGAAAGTCGCTGTGTCTTCTAAATATCCATTATGTTTATTAACTCTATAACATTACAGTTTTTTCTTATAACCTTTGTTATTCAGTTGAAATCCATATGCCTCATAAAACCCGCAAGCATCAAATCTTTCCGATTCTGTTACAAGGATCATCTGTGTGCAATTTTTCTCCTTTGCAAGCTTTTCTAATTCAGTCAGCAAGGCTTTTCCGATTCCGTTTCTCCGGCTGTTTTTATCAACAATTATATTTTCAATCAAAAGAAACGGTCTGCATTCGCCATATAGTTCTTCACATAGGATTCCCATAACCGAACCAATCAGCTTGTTATCTTCAACGGCACTTAATAAAATATGCGTATTCGAGCCTTTCATTTTCACAAACTGTTCCCGCATTTTATTGACATCTGACAGTTCATTCCAGAATTGCTGATACAGTAGGGACAAATGATTAATATCTTCGAGTTCCATTCTTCTAATGAACATTTAACACACCTCACAAATTCATTCAGTTTCTCGGATCTTCTAAGTATACCCGGAAATACTCATCTGTTTTGCTGCGCTGCCGTTATCTTTAGAAACCCGGCAACCTCTTTTCTCGACCTTAGAACGATGATGTTTTTTCCTTCTAAACTTGCTAAAAGCTGCTCACCCTTCAGCAGTTCTTTCACCTTTTCCTGCCAGATGTCTTTGGGCGTTTCAACCCAACCCGGATTCCAATGTTCCTTGTCGAGATGAATAACCGGATGTCCAGTTATGTCACCAAGTTGTTTGGCAAGGGTGCTTTTGCCGCCCCCGCTGCTGCCAATGATTATAATCCGTTTTGCATTATTCATCGCGTTGTTCCTTTTTTATTGACTAATATTTCTCAGTTTATTCAGCTCTCTTTTCACCCATTTATTTTCAATCTCAAAGCCTCTTTGCTCATTCCACTTAATTATCTGTTCCCAAACATTTTCGGCTTCTTTGTTCTGCCCTTGTTCCATAAGATAAAATACCGTTGAAAAGCGGGTATCTATCATTTCGGGGTTAATATCAAAGGCCCTATCCCAATACTCAACAGCTTCATCAAATTTACCAAGAATTTTACAGGTGTCACCAGCATAGACCAGTATTGTTGCATTATCAGGGAAAACGTGCAGTCCTTTTTTAGCTGTCAGATAAGCGTTTTCCATGTCACCCGCACTTTTGTATGCTGCGATTAAAGACGCATAGTTCATCGGATTGTCGGGTTCATTCTCAAGAATGGCTAAATGACGCTCAACACTTTCATGACTTCTGCCTAAGTGGGAAAGAAATCCGATATATTGTCGCTGATTTGAATAGTATGCATCATCTTTAATCTTTGAGCCGCGCTCATTCGCATCAAGATAATAATGCTCGGCAGTTCGGATATAATAATGTGATCTGCAATCATTAAGATAAGCATAGTTGCTGACATCATCGGCATCAAAACTGTTGCCTGCAAACAATTTTTTGAATTCGTTATCGGCTTTTTCAAAGGCTTCGGAATTATTGGTATCGCTCTCATACACCGACATTAATCTTCCGGCTTTATTTTTGTAAGCGGTCATATTTGGCTTAAAAAGATCATCAATTGTTACATCAAAGAAATCCGCTATTTCCGGCAAAGTACCAACGTCGGGTACGGTTGCCCCGTTTTCCCATTTGCTGACTGCCTGAAAGGTTACTCCTACAGCATCGGCGAGCTGTTGTTGCGTGATGTTTCGCTCACCCCGCAGTTTCTTAATATTGGCTCCGATTGTTAATGTATTCAAAATATCATCTCCAAAGTTTTGTAAACAGCATAGTTTCTGTCTGCATTTTAACTGTTTATGCGATTGGATACAATAACTTGTTAAGATATAGAAACTAACCTGACAGATTAGTATGTTTTATCATAAAAGCGCTGTTTGTTGATATGGCGATATTTCTCATTATATCGTCTCTTCCGTTGTGAAAAATTACGCTTCCCGGTTTTCTTCTATTGATTGCATAAATTAAAGGTTATTCAGAAAATATTCATTTGATGAACTGGTGAAATCTGTCGGTGTCCAAACACTTTGTTTTGCAAGCATGGTTTTATCAATACTCATCTTCATATAAGGATAAAGTGGCAATTCGTTTAAAACTTTAAGAATATGGAGCCCATCACGTACTGCCAAACCATTATGTGTTATTTCGTACATATCAAAATAAATTCTAATACCCGGTGAATATGAAATATTAGGTTCGGTACAAACATAACCAAGATTTCTCGAGTTGACTACTAATTCTCCACATCCGTTTAAGACATCGAGCATAATATAGTCTGAATAATCTGATGGCTCAATTAAAGGTTTTAAACCAATTTCGTTTATTTCCTTACCTAATTTTCTCAACATGTTTGGTGATAACAGTCTGCCCATTTGTTTAATATCATGCCAAGAGTCATATGTTGTACTATGTACCACCCAGCGAGGGTCATCCGAACGGATTGTTTTTAAATCGCAGTTATCTGTTTTTATAATATTTTTCAAATCAAATGAAGCTTTAACGATTACATTTCTACCGTTATGCATTTCGTAATAAATAAAGTCATTTAATCTATCGTAATTTTTATCAATTTCAGGGTTCACTGTCAAAGAGTAAAGCTTTGCATCAAGAACATGATTTTTATAAGAACTAATCGTCTTATCATATATAAATGCAGACCAATTTTCCCCATATAATCCATCATAGGAAAAAGGATTAGTTTTAGTTGCATCCCAACGTTGTTCGGCAAAAAATATCTTTGGCACAATCAAACCCCATTAATTTAACATATACAACAATCGTTGACAATACGCTTTCGAATTCAAGCATATGGCTATCTTTTCAGTTATGGAAAACTTCGGTAAAAATGCTTAACCTTGATAGTCAAGCAATACATGGCACATGGAAACTTTTTGCGTGATGGCGAGCATTGCGGTTTTCATTAAGCCGCGATATGAATTATCGTCTTCGATGAATACCAGTTTTATTTTTCTGTTTTCCCCGGCGAATGCTTTTATTTCATTGTTTTGAGCAGGCCTCTCTCCGGAATATAACGTTAAAACTAATATTTCATCTTCATTAACCTGAATTTCCCAAATGTTTGGTGTTTCAGTCAAATTGAACAGTGATTTTAGTTGAGAACAGTCATTGCCCAATTCGGTTTTGTGAAAGTAGTTGGTGATTATTTCTATGTCAATAAGCGAGTCTATTTTTTGAGTAATTGATTTTATCTTTGTGTAGTCTAACCCTTGTTTTTGATAGACGGTTCCCATTAAATTCCCGAAATATCTTTCACCAACGGTTTGTCTCAGACTTTCTTCGAGTTCATCTATTTCCTGTAGGGTAAGGTTATCGTTTCCAATGAAGGAAAAGCGCAGAATAATATTTGTTCCGTAACAAGGGATAGCTATATATTCATCGAATTTTAATCTGCCGCCAAAAATCAAGTCAACTCGATTGATTGTAAGGTTGATATCATTTACCAATTCTTGACTTGTGACATACATAACAATTCAACCTCACTCCATTCTTAGCATTTTGGGAGATTCATTCTCATGCGTGTATTTTACCATGCACTTAGAAAAGTGTCGAGGGATATATTTTCAAAATAGAAACTCCAACGCAGAAACCGAGGAAGATCCTTCACGTAGTTCAGGATGACACGTTTGAGCACAGAAGGTTCTCAATCCGTTAAGCGAAACTCCAGTTTTCCTAATAATTCTTGAACAGTAACCGCCGATTCCGCGTAGGTTTTTACATCTTTACCTAAAAACTTTTTTGCATCAGCTAAGTTAACAAATCCTTTTATTTCGGCGTCTTCTTCATTAACATTATCGGGATATGACCAAGAGACTTCTCCGCAATTTTCTATCAGTGCCAATAAAACATACGCATAACTCGTCATCATCCCGTTAAATTCAGCTCTGTCTTCTTCATCTACCGGATTTTTAAAATACAGTGTAATGCCGTATGGTTCTTTCATAGTATGCCGTTGAGTTGTGAAATCACCAAGTTTTGTATAAATACCCATACTTACCAATAACTGAACCGGCGGGACACCAATATACTTAGCTTTATTGGCAAACAGATTAAACGGTAACTTGTCAGCGAATGAAGCATTTCCATATGCTTTATCAATCTTTGGCCAGATTTGAGGATATTCTGATGCACTTTTCAATGCCATATCCGCATCCCATATCTGCTTATCATAGCGTTCATAGTTTTCACCTTCATAGAGATAATAAATGTTTCTAATGCCGGCATCCTTAACATTAAAAACCCAGTTGCTGACATTTTGATTGTTATAATTATCTGCGGTAAATAATTGTGTCCGCTTTGTTTTAAAACTTATGAATACCCAAGGCCATGACTGGCTCCAATCTATGTCATTGACCGAAACTGAATTTGATGCTTTCAGGGTAAAAAATATCTTCCCATCGCTAAGTTCACATAAATTGCTTATCGCTATATCCTCGCACGCAACCGGTATTTCCTGTGTTGCGTAAAGGTATACAGACAGACCGGTTGTCAGTATAAAAATTACTGCCGCAAGGCCGGAAATAAAAGCTACAATCTTCGTCTTTTTCCAATGTTTAGATATTTTTAAAAGTGAATTGCTTTCATTAACATCAAAGGAAGGTGCTTTTTTGCTTAAATTTTCGTACTCTCTTGTGCATTCTTCACATTCTTTTAAATGTTCAGAAACCGCACTGCAGCTTTCTTCACTGCATACCCCGTCAATATACAATGGTAACAAGTCATTTATTAGTTTGCATGGTAATTTACTCATTTGATTTCGCCTCCATCGATTCTTGAATTTTCTTCTTCGCGCGGTAATATGTGACTCTTGCCCAACTCTCGGATTTATCAAATAATTTGCTGATATATTCAAATGGCAACTCGCCAAAAACTCTTAATGTGAATACTTCTTTGTATGGTTCATCTATCTCGCGTAAAATTTTATGAATCATAAAAGCAGAATCGGTATTTTCTAAATCATTCAGAAAGTTGCTGTCATCGGCTAATTCGGGAACATCATCAATAGAAAGATTCTGTTTCTTATGATGGTGTGTTATGTATGTGTTTTTTGCAATCTGGCAAAGCCAGACACTTATTTTACAATCACCCCGGAAACTATCTATCTTTTTAAGCGCTTTAAAAAATGTTTCTTGTGTGATTTCTTCTGCTGTATTCCTGTTGCCACAGAGTGAAAATATATAGGCATATACCTGTTTAAAGTATTTTTCATACACATCAGCAAAATCTGAATCAGTCACATTATCACCTCCCCATACAATAGGACTGGCTTTTCATTGATTCGTTACAAATGTTTTGTTTTTTAACTGTATTTTCTCATGCGGTATCTGATTATTTCATATGCAACGAGTGGGACACAGCCAAGAACATAACAGCCGATGTCAATCCAACTGAAGGATGTCCCGAGTACAGTATGAAAGAAACGGATATTTTCAAGCTCAATAAGCTCAATGAAGTTGAAATACTGGAGTGTTTCAATAATAACCGCAAAAATAAAAACATACATCGGCAAAAGACTGATTTTGACAGGAATAAAGCTTCGAACAAAAAAGTACACAACCGAAACAACAATTACATCACCGCCAAAAGGACGGATAAATCTATCATGCACAAGCAAGGCAATCATCACCTCATACTAATTACTGATAAAAACCTAACTAAAAAATCCGCATAAAACCCCATAAATCAAAGCTTTTTCTTGGTTTTTAATCGTGAATTAGTATCAATCATAATTAAGGCGGCAAAGATTGAAAAAAATACAATTCTTTTTTTGTTATCGGTCATTGGTATTAAACCTCTCATAACTTATTCGCTATAAAAATAATACCATTTTAAGAAATAAAGTCAACATATAAAAATCGGGGCGGATTTATATCCGCCCCGGCTGGTTAATCAAAACAGTCATTTGACAGGGATAACAATTTCTGTTACTTAAGCTCACCGGAATCAAACATGCAAGCAGTTTCAAGACCGATTTGGATAGCCATCTTAATACACTCGGGGTTGATGTTGTCGCAGGTATCATGACGGGTATGATAATATGTTTGCGGCGTGTCTTTTGAGCCGCAAATACCCGCGGCCCGAAGCCCTGCCTGTGAAAATGCCGCCGCGTCGGTTGATCCCAGCGGGATTGCGGAGCATTTCATAGTGACGCCGATTTTCTTCCCGGCTGAAAGCAACAAATCAACAAGTGCCTGATCGCTTTTAACAGTACCGTTCAAATCACGGTTGTAGACGGTAAGATGTTCGCATTCCCGCAAGACTTCAAAAGGAACAAAAATCGTGTCAGCCCTTTTAAGCTCTTCAGCATGTTTCTTGCAAAAAGCCTTTGCGCCGCGAAGCCCCGCTTCTTCGGAGCCGGTTATCAGGCAGCATACCTCTGTATGCTCAAAACGGATGTCATTTTCTGCCAATTCTTTCATGATGGACATGGAAGCATAGCAGGCTGAAAGGTTATCGTTTGCGCCGTCGCAGACAACTTTCCAGTTGACGAAAAATAAGACGGAAATAAAAAACGGAATCAGCACAAGAAGATAGACGGTGAGGATGAACCAAAAGCCCGCTATCGGAGGGATTCCCGCCGCCAAATAGATGCCGACCAGGATGGTTCCCAAAATACCGCCGCCGATGGCGCCGAAGAACATAGGAATGAGCGCTTTAAGCTGCCCGTGCAGGAAATAGGTGAATTCCCAAGGCGCGTCGGCATGCCCGCCGAAGATGACGCGTTTTTCCACTTCGCCTTCCGCCTTGCGCACCGCATAAAGATTTTCGGACGTTCCTTTCGGAAACAGAAAATCAACGAACTTGCGGTAAAAGATAAACTCGGCGAAAACCATTGTCATGGCGAGGAGCAGCAGTAAAAACGAAACAATTGTCAGGGGAAGTGAGGGGCCGAACCGGTTGAAGTAAAACACCACCGAGCCGATTGTGCCAAGAAAAACGGGTATGGAAAAAAATCCCAAAAAGGCGGCCGGGTGCAGTGCGAAATCTTCCATGATTACTTTATCTGACCATTGCCCAAGTTCTTTCGCAAAATAGTCCTGGGCGTCCCGTTCCGACTGCGTGCCGGGCGAGCGGCGTTTAAAGGTGTTGCAAACAAAGCCGATACCCGAAACAACAAAGTCCATCGTGGCGGATTTTACCGGCGGGGCAATTTTTTTTAACATGGGAAACCTCCTAAATATAATTGTTTTGATAAAAATAATATCGGCATTCAAATCTGATAATAGATAGTTGCGTGAAAACTATGTGATGTTTTTGATGTTCTTTTGGGAAGTGCTCTGTCTGATATAGCAAGAGTATCACGATCTGCTCTGTCTGTCAAAGTGTTTATTTAAAATTCAATATTTAATTAAAGTTGCAATATTATTCAAATCATACTAATTACTCATAAAAACCTAACTAAAAAATCCGCACAAAACCTCATAATACTATTCTGCATTAAAATGGTGAATAGTATAAATCAAAGCTTTTGCTTGATTTTTTAGAGGTTTTTAATCGTGAATTAGTATACGTGCAAAAAACAGAACCCTTGAAAAAGATTTTCTAAATAAAAAGCGGAGCGAAATTCGATCCGCCCCGTTTTGCTGTTCAATATTTTCGGGACGGAAAACCCGTCCCCTACGTGTGCGAATTCAAGACATCGGTAAGTTAAAGTAGTCAAGACATAGGTAAGCCAA
>CAZVJW010000070.1:0-11210 GCA_964627535.1 uncultured Eubacteriales bacterium | reverse complement strand
CGAAGCTTATTTCCGTTTTACCGCCCAGAAGTGGAATTTAACTTTGCAATTTACTGCCATAAAATGACAGGGGATTTGGATTGCTTACAACAAAGTTATTTAAGTTCGACCTTTGCGCCGGCTTCTTCAAGCTTTGCTTTTGCAGCTTCCGCATCTTCCTTGGAAACCTGCTCTTTAACAGCCTTGGGAGCACCGTCAACAACTGCCTTTGCTTCTGCGAGGCCGAGGCCTGTAAGCTCACGGACAGCCTTGATAACTTTGATCTTTTCCGCACCGATTTCGGTGAGGACAACATCAAACTCGGTTTGTTCTTCAACAACAGCGGCCGTGCCGCCATCAACCGGTGCCGCTACGGCGACTGCTGCAGCCGCGGAAACGCCGAACTCTTCCTCAACGGCTTTTACAAGCTCGGAAAGTTCAAGAACGGTTAGAACCTTTATTTCTTCAATGATTGCAGCTATTTTTTCGGATGCCATTTTTGTTACCTCCAAATTTTATTATAATAATTTTATGCTTCTGCCGGGATTGCTTCCGAAGCGGGTGCACTTTCACCGTTTTTATCGACAATAGCTTGAATAGCGCGGGCAAAAGCAGCGATGGGCGCATTAAAAACATTGCATACAGTTGCAAGCAAGATTTCGCGTGAGGGGAGTTTCGCAAGGGCTGTCAGCATTTCTGTGCTGATAACCTTGCCGTCAATAAAACCGCTCTTTAAAGAGAAGTTTTTGTGAGTATCCGCAAACTTCGAAAGGATGCGGGCGGCTGCTACATAGTCATCTTTGCTTGTAGCGATAGCTGTTGTGCCTGTGAGAACCTCGTCTAAATTATTAATTTGCGCTTTTTTTGCCGCGAGACTCAGGAGTGTGTTTTTGACAACAGAGTAATGGATACCCGCGTTTCGCAGGTCTGTGCGAAGCTTAGTGTCGTCTGCGACATTAATACCTTTGTAATCAACAAGCACACCTGCGCACGATGTTTGAAGGATGTCAGAAAGATCGGCGACAACCTTCATCTTTTGCTCTAAAACTTTTTCACTTGGCATGAATTCACCTCCAAATTGTTTGTCCGGAACGGAGTGTTCGTTCCGCTTGGGATTGCATGGTTTGTTGTCAAAGAATAAACCCTTCCCGTTTAACCGCAGGAAGGGTAAAACATACATATATGCGCTGAAGCGCTCAGTATGTTCCGGTCCTCGGCAGGCGGTAACCCTTACGCATCAAAAGATGCACCTGCTGTCTTTGGTTAGAACAGCTTTTTTATACTAACACACGGTTTCCGCTGTGTCAAGTAAAAAAATTATTATACTCTGCGTGTGTTAACAAATTAAAAATTACGCGATGACAACAAGCTTAGAAGGGTTGATGCGGATGCCGGGGCCCATTGTTGAAGCAACAACACAAGAGCGGACATACTGCCCCTTGGTTGAAGCGGGCTTTGCTTTGATAACTGCATCAATAAGTGTGTTAAAGTTTTCGCTCAGCTTTTCAGTTCCGAATGAAACCTTGCCGATGGGGCAGTGAATGATATTGGTTTTATCAAGACGATATTCAATCTTGCCGGCCTTTGCCTCAAGAACAGCTTTGGCGACATCGGGTGTAACCGTACCTGCTTTTGGACTGGGCATCAGCCCCCGGGGGCCGAGAACTTTACCTAGACGGCCTACGAGTCCCATCATATTGGGAGCGGCTATTGCAACATCAAAATCCATAAATCCTTCGCCCTGAATTCTGGCAACAAGATCTTCTGCGCCGACTATCTCAGCACCGGCGGCCAATGCGGCCTTTGCGTCGTCATCTTTTGCGAAAACGGCGACTCTTACTTTTTTGCCTGTTCCGTTGGGGAGAACGACGGCGCCGCGAACCTGTTGGTCCGCATGGCGGGAGTCAACGCCCAGGCGAATATGAACTTCCACTGTTTCGTCAAATTTTGCTGTGCCGGTTTTTATAGCCGACTCAAGCGCTTCCAAGGGGTCGTAAAGCTTGGCTCTATCCACAAGCTTTGAATTTTCATTATATTTTTTACCGTGTTTCATTTGTTTTTCCTCCCAATCATGTGGTAAAATCGGATTTTTCCTCCCACCCGGGAGCCTTAACCGTCGACTACTGTAACACCCATGCTGCGTGCGCTGCCCGCTATCATTGACATAGCGGATTCAATGCTGGCTGCGTTGAGGTCGGGCATTTTCTGTTCGGCGATTTTTCTTATCTGCTCACCGGTGATTGTCGCAACCTTTGTGACGTTGGGGACACCTGAACCGCTCTCAATGCCGCAGGCCTTTTTAATTAAGACTGCCGCAGGCGGTGTTTTGGTAATGAAGGAGTATGAACGGTCAGCGTAAACCGTGATGACGACAGGTATAATAAGCCCCATATCATTCTTTGTACGTTCATTAAACTCCTTGGTGAATGCCATGATGTTAACGCCGTGCTGGCCCAGGGCAGGACCTACAGGCGGTGCCGGTGTTGCTTTACCGGCAGGAATTTGCAACTTAATTAAGCCGACAACTTTTTGTGCCATAGAATTTTTGCACCTCCATAATAATGTGGTAAATGGCGGAACCTCTATTTACAAAGAACAAACTTTGAAATATTCGCTCCTCCCACGCTGAGCCGAAGCTCCGCACGCCTAAGCGTGCTTAATTTAAACGGGAAATCCCCGTAAATTACAAATAAAACAGTTTATTTGACAGCAGGTTCTACCTGATCAAGCTCAAGTTCAACAAGAGTTTCCTTACCGAACATCATTACTCTTACGTGGACCTGGCTTTTATCCAAATCGATTTCTTCAACCGTGCCAGAGAAACCTTCCAAATATTCATCAACGATATTGACTAAGTCGCCAACTTTATAATTAACTTCAATGCTCCGTTTTTCGACACCCATTTTAATTACCTCCGCTTCTGAAAGCGGAACGGGCTTACTGTCGGGGCCCACGAAACCGGTTACGCCTCTGGTGTTGCGAATGACAAGCCAGGCATCATCACTCATAGCGGGCCGGTCGTCCTTGTCAAGAGTTACGGCAACCTTAACCAAAACATAGCCGGGGAAAAGCTTGCGCTCAACCTCGCGTTTTTTATCGTCTTTGATCTCGACAACGGTTTCGGTCGGGATTTTCAAATCAAGGATTTGATCTTGCATCCTACGGTTTTCAACGATTTTTTCAATATTGTTGGCTACTTTGTTTTCATAACCGGAATAGGTGTGGATTACATACCACCTGGAGTCATCAGACATTGCTTTCCCTCCAAGTTACCCGCCTGTCACGGCAGTTGTAACTGCTTCTGCTAAGGTGGTTGCAACATCTTGTGTTGCAGCCGCTATTGTAGTCTGCACTTCGGCCGCTGCCTCGGTTACCGCAGCTGTTGTCCCGCTTGCGAAATCCTTTGCCGCGTTGGACAGCAGTTTAATAACTTCGGTCAACCCGGTGTCAATCAAAAATATTATAATTCCGATAACAACGACCACTGAAAGCACAACACCTGTGCTTTTGATAACGGTTTTTTTATCCGGCCAGACAATTTTTTTAAGTTCGCCTTTAAAATCCTTAAAAAACTTAGCTAAAGCTACGCTGATACGGATAAAAATATTCCCTTTGGAATTTGATTTCTTAACTTTAGATGCTTTTTCGGCCTTTGCAACCTTTTCGGCGGCTTGCGACTTTTCTTTTTTTGCCATAGTTTTTTCCTCCCGCCTACTTCGATTCGCGATGGAGAGTATGCTTCTTGCAGAATCTGCAGTACTTGTTCATCTCCAGCCTGTCCGGCGTGTTTTTCTTATTTTTCATTGTGTTGTAGTTGCGCTGCTTGCACTCGGTACATGCTAAGGTAATTCTTACTGTCATAACGGCACCTCCATTGATTTCGGATTTGTTAGCCTCCCTCTATTCGGAAAACAGGGCACAAAAAAATAACCCTCCTTGAGAGGTACAAATAGAATAGCATTTATTTTGGGGCGAGTCAAGAGATTTTTAAAAAACATTTGTATAATCACTTAAATTCCCAAAACAGAACAATAATTTATATTTAGGCTTTATTTTACTGCTTATACTAATCCCGATTATAAAACGTCTATGAAATCAAGCAAAAACCTTTGACAAATGGGTTTTTGTGCCGAAATTTTAGCTATGTTTTAAAGAGGGATTAGTATTAGGACTCGTGTTTTCCCCAAAATGAGGCGCCCATCAGTTCCTCCGGCATGACAAAACGCACGAAGTTTACCGGTATGGTATTGCCGCTGCGATAAATCCAGCGTGTCATTTCGGCAACCTTTTTGCCGTAATTCATATTTAGGAATTCAGACTCTGAGGGAGTTGGTTTACGGATAATAATACTCAGATCAATCTTAACGATGTTTATATCCGGATAGGACAATATGGCATGAGCAATAGATTGAGAGGGCTCAAGCCGGGTGATAACCTCAAAAAGCTCAGGTGTGAAATAACTGTCCTCAACAGCAACAGGGATATCTTCTGAAATCCTCAGCCGTTTAAGGTGGCCTATCGGCATGGATTTTGTCCACCCCTTAAGCAAATCGCCTTTAGGATTTGTCATTTCGCTGATTAAGGTTTTGTTTTTTATCTCCAAACCCATCTGCTTTAATGAATATGAAAGTGAAACAAGCGGTTCAAAACTATATGAGATTTGCGGTGTACTGACAAATGTGCCTATACCATGCCGTTTCACAATCCTTCCGTCATGCTCCAATTCCGCAAGTGCCGCGCGTACGGTTGCGCGCCCGACATTCAGGAGTCTCATCAGTTCGATTTCGGTCGGAAGTTTGGCGTCGGGAGCATACTGACCGGAGTCCATCAACTCGCAGACATATTCTTTAACCTGCACATATAGAGGAAGCCTGTTTAGCACTTTTATCACCTTAAATCATATGGATAGTTCCGGAATTAATCCATGCCGCCGGTTGAAATTGTTCTTGACATAAGAATACCACAGTGATAGAATGTTGTCAAGACGTTCGGACAACCGAACGAGTTGGCTGCAAGCCGCCAACAGTGGTTAGCGATCAGTGGCCGGAGGAACGCGCATCTGATTACAGGGAACGATGATCACGGCGTTACGGTTGGCAATGGAGGAACTATATGGATAACAATGTTAAAAAGTTAAAAAGCAAGCTGATTAAAAACGGATTCGAAGGTATTGAATGCTCCGAATGGAGGAGTTCTGTGCGTCTTGAAGGCGAATTTGACGACTGGCAGAAAATTGTTCGCGCAGGCAAATCCGCCGCAAAATTCGGCTATAAAGCTGTTATCAATGACATATCTTTAAAAGGCTTTACCGCACCGGACATAAAAAGGCCGTCCAAAGAAGACAACTCATTGGCGGAACTCAAACCCGATGTACTTATCATTGGCGGCGGAGTAATCGGCTGTTCTATAGCCCGCGAACTGTCAAAGTCCGCCCTTGATATTGTTTTGGTTGAAAAGGAAAGCGACGTCGCTCTTCAAACTTCTTCCCGAAATGACGGTATGATACATCCCGGAATTGCTTCCCACCCCGGAACACTAAGGGGTGAAATGAATGTACGCGGCAACTTTTTATACACGGACCTTTGCAAAGATTTGTCCGTTCCGTTTGAAAGATACGGCAGCCTTGTGTTGTTTTCAAGCAGGGCTTTTGGGATGCTTCTAACGCCCGTGTTTGCCAGGCGCGAGAAACTTCTGGGTATTGAAGGCCATAAAATATTACGCAGCCGGCTTGAAGAAATTGAACCGAATATCACCGACGAGGCGGTTGGTGCTTTTGAGTATCCTTCCTCCGGAGTTCTATCGCCTTACAAGCTGACGGTTGCCTTGGCGGACAACGCTGTCGAAAACGGTGTAAAAGTCTCCCTGAATACCATTGTTAAATCGATGGAAACTCAAAACGGAAAAATTACAGGTGTCGTCACAAATAAGGGCATTTTAAGGCCGAAACTTGTCATAAACGCAGCCGGAGTTTTTGCGGACCAAATTGCAGGGATGGCGGATGACCGCTTTTTTACCATTCACCCGCGCAAGGGTGAATGCGCGATATTGGACAAAAAAAAAGGTCTTCTTGTCACCCGTTCAATGGGGCTTGTTGGTCTTGCGGCGGCTACTTCGGATACGAAAGGCGGCGGCGTTATGCGCACTATTGACGGCAATGTTTTAGTTGGGCCGGACGCATATGAGCAGCCATTGAGGGAGGATTTTTCAACCAATAAAAACAATATGGACGCGTTGCTGAAAAAACACCTTCCTTTGATAAAGGGTTTTACCAAAGCTGATGTGATTACGTATTTTGCAGGGATTAGAGCAGCAACCTATGAGGAAGAGTTTATCATTGAAAAATCAGAGCATATAAAAAATCTTGTTCATGCAGCAGGGATACAGTCGCCGGGGCTTGCTTCCGCGCCGGCCATCGCCGAAAGGATAGCGGAGATAAGCCTTGGCGTGCTGGTGAAAGAGATGACGGTTGTTTCGAATAAGAAGTTTAATCCGGTCCGGAGGGTTTCGCCTGTTATGGCTAAACTTTCTTTGGAGGAAAAGCAGGCGGTTATCAAGAAGAACCCGGATTACGGGGTTGTTGTTTGCCGCTGCGAGGGTATCAGCAGGGGTGAGATTATAAATACGGTCAATTCGCCTCTGCCGGCTATTTCTGTTGATGCTGTCAAACGAAGAATCCGCCCCGGGATGGGACGCTGCCAGGGCGGATTTTGCTCGCCGCTGGTGATGCAGATTATCTGTGAGCAAACAGGTATGAAGCCGGAAGAAGTCACCAAAAACGGTGAAGGATCAAATATAGTTTTTTAGATGTAGTGGCGAACTGTGTTCGCCCGAAAAGTGATGGAGAAGTGCTGCTGCACTGCGGGAAGCGGTAGAGAAGCATTGGGGATTCGGACGGTGACTGAGGATTTTACAAACGAACGCAACGGGAGTATGGAGTAAATGAACGAAAAAACCAAACATTACGATGTGATTATTCTGGGCGGAGGTCCTGCTGGGTTGGCCGCTGCGATTGAAGCGCATAAAAACGGTGCGAAGGTTTTGCTCATCGAGCGCGAGAAAAAGCTCGGTGGAATCCTTAAGCAGTGTATCCATGACGGCTTCGGACTTGTGCATTTTAAGGAGAGGCTGACCGGCCCGGAATATGCCGAAAGGTTTTTAACGGAGTTTTATGCTTTGGAGATTGACTATCTGACGAATGCATTTGCCAACGAAGTGCGAAAGATGCCGGACGGCAGTTTCGAGCTGCTTTTGCAAAGTGCGGACGGGATGTTGTTTTTTACATCAAAAACCATTGTGCTTGCCTGCGGCTGCCGCGAGAAAACTTCAAGGCAGGTCTTTATTCAAGGCGACCGTCCCGCTGGAATTTTTAATGCGGGTACAGCTCAATTTCTTGTCAATATTATGGGGGAAATGCCAACCAAGAGATGCGTTATTCTCGGCAGCGGTGATATCGGTATGATTATGGCGCGGCGTCTTACCCTTGAAGGTGCAAGTGTTGAAGGCGTTTATGAGATTAAAGACGCACCTGCCGGCCTTGCGAGAAATGTCAGCCAGTGCCTTGACGATTTTAATATTCCGCTGCATCTTTCAACCACCGTCACAAGGGTGATAGGCGAGAAAAGAGTTGAGGCTGTTGAAGTGTGCGAAGTTGACGAACAATTCAATTTTATCGAATCGTCTAAAAGAATTATAAAATGCGACGCTCTTATCCTTTCTGTCGGGTTGCTGCCGGAAAATGAGATTGCCGAATCGCTCGGCGTAGAAATTGACCCCGCAACTCGCGGACCGTTTGTTGACCAAACGCTGATGACGAGCGTTCGGGGCGTTTTCTCCTGCGGCAACGCGCTTCATGTCAACGACCTGGTAGACTATGTTTCCGAGAGCGGATATTTGGCAGGAAAGTCAGCGTCAAATTATAAGCCCGGCAACGAAAAGAGAGTAAGGATCCGGTATTCGGGCAAAGACTTTTTATATGCAGTCCCCCAATATTACGATACTTTTATGCGGGGGTGTTTGGCTGTTTATTTCCGCAGCAGGGAGGACTGCCGCAAGAAAAAGGTTGAAGTCAATGTCAACAGCCAACCGGTGCTGACGAAAAAATACAGCCGTCTGCTCCCGTCCGAGATGGAAGTATTGAGCTTTGAGCCCGATCAGGATATAATAGAAGAAATTAATTTGACAATGGGGGACGTTAATTGAAGATAAAATATTTTGGGACATCTGCCGCGGAAGGTGTACCGGCGCTTTTTTGTTTCTGTGATGTTTGCAAAAGATCTGTCGAAGCGGGGGGACGCAATTATCGCACCCGTTCACAGGCATTAATTGATGATAAAATTCTGATAGATTTATCGGCGGATACATTACTCCATGTTCTTTATCACGGCCTTAATTTGAAAGAAGTTAACAGCTGCATTATCACCCACGGCCATGCCGACCACCTTTACCCGCCTGATATTCAGATGCGGAGGAAAGGCTTTGCATATTTCAAAGACAACGGCGAACCTGAACCGATGACCTTTTACGCTTCCAAAAAAAGCGGAGCAGGTATCGAAAAAATAATAAAGCTGCATGATCTTGAGGAAGGCGCAAATGTGCGGCTTCAGAATGTCAAACCTTTCGAACCGTTTGATGTTGAGGGTTATCGGGTTACCCCTTATAAAGCGGACCACGCCAAAGAACTGGACCCTTTATTTTACTCGATAAGCGACGGAAAAAAGACTTTGCTCTACGCGCACGACACAGGTTATTTTCCGGATGAAACCTGGGCATATCTTGAGAAGACAAAGCCTTGTTTTGACTTCGTGTCGTTGGACTGCACCGGCTGCGTTATTAATTACAGGCGCGGGCATATGGGTATGGATACTTGCGGTGAGGTAAAAGAGCGCTTGATTGAAATGGGCTGCGCCGATGATAAAACCGTTTGGTGTTACCATCATTTTTCCCACAACGGCCTTGTTACTTACGATGAATTTGTACCGATAGCTTCCGAAAAAGGCTTTTTGGTATCTTACGACGGTATGGAATATAAATTTTAGAAACGTTGGTGATAGTATGAATATGACTTGCATCGTTTGCCCCAACGGCTGCCGTTTAATAGTCAACGGTGAAGGGGCCGAAATTAAGGTTGACGGCGCGCAATGCAAAAAAGGCATTGAATTCGCGAAAACGGAACTGACAAATCCGACGCGTTCATTATCCACAACCGTTAAAACCGTGTTTGAGGACTTCCCCCGTCTGCCCGTCAAAACAAGCGGTGAAATACCCAAAGGCAAAATGCTTGAAGCAATGAAGAGGATAAAAACCGTATGTGTCACACAACGCTTGCATGTAGGGGATATTGTACTGCAGGATGTTTTCGGTATAAGTATTGTAGCAACGGCGAATATGTAACAATGAAGAGGAGGGAAATGAAATGGCAAAAGATAACGATTTTACACCCAAGTGGTATCATGAGGAAGCACCCGGCAAATCCTACCGTTCCATTCTGAAGTGGGGCAGCCCGACAGCATTCAAGGCCCCAAACTCAAAGCTTTACAAGCTGATGAAAGAAACCTTTGAAATGACAGATGAGGACTTTAAGCAGGGCAAAGAAATGGGCTTGGAAGCCGTTGATTTTGACTGCCCAAGCCGGTTAAACGAAACTCAAATCAATTCTTTTCGTGAAATTGTCGGCGCGGAAAATGTCAAGACCGATAATTACACCCGTCTTTCGGTAGCATACGGTAAAACAATGATTGATTTAATGAGGCTTCGCAAAGGGATTGTTGAAAATCTGCCCGATGTTGTGCTTTATCCTCGAAACAGGGAAGATATAACAAAAATTGTAGCATACTGCTGCGGGCAAAAAATACCGATGTATGTTTACGGCGGCGGTTCCTCTGTGACGAGGGGAGTTGAGTCTGTTTGCGGCGGAGTGTCCCTTGATATGCGTCCGAATTTTAACAAAGTTATCGCTTTCAGCGAGCAAAATCAGACCATTACGGTTGAAGCGGGTATGAGCGGCCCAAATCTGGAAAAAACATTAAACAACGCGGTTGAAATATTGAAAGCCAAACGCGCTTATACCTGCGGGCATTTTCCGCAGAGTTTTGAGTATTCATCCGTGGGCGGCTGGGCAGTGACCAGGGGCGCGGGACAGAATTCAAGCTACTACGGTAAAATCGAAGATATTGTTTACTCCCAGGAGTATGTAACACCGGCTGGTATCATTAAAAGTGATGAATTCCCCGCGAACGCGACCGGCCCTTCCATTGATCAGCTTATGATGGGCAGCGAGGGCACTTTCGGCATCCTTACGCATGTAACACTCCGTATTTTCAAATATATGCCTGAAAACCGCAAGCGATTCAGCTTTGTTTTCAAAAGCTGGCAGGACGGTGTGAATGCCGCGCGTGAGGTGATGCAGGGTGAATTCGGATTTCCTTCCGTGTTCCGGCTTTCGGACCCGGAGGAAACCGCTGTCGCTTTCAGACTTTACGGTGTTGCGGATACACCGATTGACACCATGCTCAAGGCAAGAGGATTCAAGGACGGCAACCGCGTGCTGATGCTCGGGTTCACCGAAGGCGAAGAGCATTTCAGCAAAAATGTAAAAACACAGATAAAAAAGATATGCAAAAAGCATGGAGCGATGTATACAAGCGGTATCGTAACAAAGAGCTGGGAGCACGGCCGTTTTACCGACCCTTATCTGCGTGAGGATATGGGTGACTATGGGCTGATGCTTGACACGCTGGAGTGTTCCGTCAACTGGGATAACTTTATGCCTGTATATGAAGGAGTCCGCGCGTTTTGCAAAAGCAGGCCTAATACAATATGCATGACGCACATGTCCCATTTTTACCCGCAAGGTACCAATCTCTACTTTATTTTTGAGGCAAAAATCAGCGAAATTAAGGAGTACCTTGAATACCAGCAAGGTATTATGGATAATATCCAAAAATTCGGCGCCGCTATGAGTCATCACCACGGTATAGGCAAGATGACGGCACCGTGGCTTGAAGCACAAATCGGTAAGAATCAGATGGATATTTACCGCGCGCTCAAAAATCATTTTGACCCTGATAATCTGATGAACCCGGGCGGAACATTGGGACTTGACCTCTCCGAAGAGCAGAAAAGAGATTTCACCGAGAAATAAGATCTAATACTAACCACCGATAAAACGCATTGAATTATATACTAATTTACTCATAAAAACCTAACTAAAAAATCCGCATAAAACCCCATAA
>CAZVJW010000069.1:0-11322 GCA_964627535.1 uncultured Eubacteriales bacterium | reverse complement strand
TTTGTATTGCGATTATGATAAATTGCTGATATAATCTATTTTAAGATAAAATGCCGCAAACCTTTGCGTTAGCAAGGTATTTTCACAACAGGAGGCAACCAATGTTTGAGCAGACCTATAAGCACATAGACGACATTCTACACAAGGACGCGGGCTGCGGCAGCGAGCTGGATTATGTGGAACAAACCTCGTGGGTTTTGTTTCTCAAATACCTTGACAATGTTGCATGAGGAAAATAATTAAGAGATGGCAATTATCTGTATTTTTTATTTGAGTTAATTTCTGCTGCATACTGATTCAAAATAATTAATTTACGGGAGGACTTATGATGATTACATTATTCGGCCGGTTCAAACAAATTTTTGCACTGCTTTTATCTTTGGTATCTGTGCTTTTGTTAAGCGGTCCTGCAACCATGCCGCCGCTTGACGCCGCGGCTGTTCAGCTCAATTTTAATATTATTGCGGATACCCATATCGATGAGATATGGAATGACGGCGGCAGGTCCGGAATTCTTGCCAAAGGGTTAAAAGACATGTCAAACGCGGCAATGAAGAGCGACGCGCTGGTCATTGCCGGCGACATGACGGAAACCGGCAAGATTAATGAGTATTACAAGCTTGGCGCTACACTGAAGCTTTTCTGCAATGCCGGCAATATCCTGCCTGAAATGGGTAACCACGATATAAGGGGAATAAAAAACAACAAAGGCGAAAGCCTGCTGAATTACGAGTTTAGTTCCGGGAAATATATTAAGTTTCTGGACAAGACAGCGGGAATAACAACAGACACCATATTTTATTGCAGGATTATTAAAGACTGTTACTTTATCGTTCTCAATCCGGAGGGGATGGAAGGGATGGAGACAGTCCTTTCCGACACACAGCTGCGGTGGCTTGACAGCCTTTTGGCGGAGGCGGCGGTTGCGGGCAATCCGGTTTTTATTGTCAACCATCAGCCGCTGGAGGCTGTCGGTGAAGATTCTGCGGAACTTTCAACGGTAATGCACAAGTACAACGGCATGCTGGATATTTTCTTTATAACCGGCCATTATCACAACGGTTTCAGTATGAACAGTATCACCAATGACGGTACCCTGTATTTTGTTGATACGCCTGCCTTCGGCAAAACGAATAGCGGCGATTACGGCAAAACCGGCACCGGATTCCATGTTGAGCTTTACAAAGACAAAATTGTCTTTAGGGCACGCGACTTTACCGGTGGAAAATGGGTGCCGCAATATGATAGAAATATTGATCTCATTGACAGGTAATACTAATTACTCATAAAAACCTAACTAAAAATTTCGCGAAAAACAGCATAATACTATTCTGCATTAAAATGGCGAATAGTATAAATCAAAGCTTTTGCTTGGCTTTTTTGAGGTTTTTTAATCGCGAAATAGTATAAACAAAGCGGAATTCACAGTTTGTGCTTATCCGCAACCTGCGGACACTGACTGAAATCTATTAAATGAGGTACTTATGAGAACGGGAATATGCACAACCGATTTGGAAATAATGCCTGCTCAAAAACTTTTCGAAAAACTGAGCGTTTACGGCACAACCGTTACACAGATGAGTTTTGCCTCAGTAAAGGAAACCGGTTTTATACCGGACGGAAACATTGAAATCCCCGCCGGGGTCGACGAAAATGTTTTAGAACTGATTAAGGCAAGCGCTTACGAATACGGGGTGGAAATCGCCGCCGTTAACGGCACATTCAACATGGCGCACCCGAACGCGGCTGTGAGAAACGAAGGGTTGCGCCGGTTTAAAGATTTCGCGCAGGCAGTTGATTATCTCGGCTGCCGTATGATAACCCTTTGCAGCGGTACACGCAGCACCAAATCACTTTGGGCGCCGCACCCGGAAAACGGCACCGAAGAAGCGTGGCAAGATTTGTTTGAAACAGTTCAAGCAACCGTCAAAACAGCCGAGAAGTATGGTATTGTTCTTGCGGTGGAAACCGAAGCAGCTAATATAATTGACACACCCGAAAAAGCGCGCAGACTGATGGATGAAATTGGATCACCGAACCTGAAGATGATCATGGACTGCGCCAACCTTTTTCATAACAGCGAAGCGCACAAGGTAAATGTCCGAAGTGTTATGCGCCATGCCTTTGAACTTTTCGGCAGAGATGTTGTCATAGCTCATGGCAAAGATATAAAGGATTCGGAGAATATTGAATTTTGCGGCATCGGCGAAGGGATAGTGGATTATAAATTTTTTGCCGAATTGCTTTGCCAATACGGCTATCAGGGTGATATGTTTTTACACGGAATATATGATGAGAATAAATTACCTGCGGGTCTGAAATATTTCAATACTGTGCGGACAGCGGTTTGACGCTTTGAAACAAACTGTACCATATGAAAATTTATCGAAAGGTTTGATTAAACTGAAAAGAAAACTGAAGCAAACATTATCCGTCATTTTGAGCGTGCTGATTTTCAGCTCCTGCGCCGGGCTGGTTCATGCAGGCGCGCAGGCGCCTCTATCGGTGTTTGTCGCGGCCGATTGCCATTATAGCCCCTTGAGTATGCTGGGGCCGATAGGCGAGGAAACGGGGTTGCCCGGCGATCCGCTTTATTGGCACACCAACATTCAGGGTGAGCTGACATATGAATCGGATGCGATTATGACCGAGCTGCTGGCGAGGTTTAAAACGTCATCGTCAAACTTTCTGCTGATCCCCGGGGACATTTCAGACGGCGGACTGCGCGGGCAGCATCAAGCGCTTGCGGAAAAATTCAAGCAGTTTGAAGAGAAGACCGGCAAGAGCATTTTTATCATTAACGGCAACCACGATGTCAGCAGCATTTCAGACAGTAAATATATTGATTTGGCGGAATTCAAAGCAATTTATGCTGGCTTCGGTTACAGCGAAGCCGTTTGTGAAGACGCTTCCTCCGCGTCCTACACGGCGGATCTCGATAAAGGCTATCGGCTTATCGCTATCGACTCCTCCATATACGGCGAGGACGCCGGGCAAATCAGCGCTGATTTGCTGATGTGGGTAGAAAATCAGGTTGCCGATGCGAAGGCCGATGGGGTCAAATTGATCGGTATGATGCACCACAGCCTGCTTGAGCATTTCAAAATACAGGGAATTGTCGGCGATACGGTAAAGGATTACCGGAAATTGTCCGCCGCGTTTGCCGACTGGGGCATTAAAGTTGTTTTTACCGGCCACAAGCACTCGAACGATATGACCTCCGCTGTTTCGGCGAAGGGCAACAGGATTTATGACATTGAAACGACATCGCTGGTAAATTACCCGAACACATACCGATGTGTCAGTTTTTCGGATTCGGGCATTAAAGTGGAAAGCACCAACATTGAAAAAATAGACACATCTTTCCTGACGGCCGGTTACAGCCAAGCCCAGCTTGAGCTGATAAGAACCGATTTTCCCGCATACAGTTTCGGTTATTTCAATGCGGGTATGCACCGCTGGATAAACGAGTATATCGGTACGCCCAGAAAAGTCGCTGGTTGGCTCAATATTGAGCAGGGCACCGGGGCTTACGACGCGCTGAAGCTCGCTATGACTGTTTTCGGTGAAGCGCTGAATCTCCCGATTTATGACACGGCAGGCACTCCGGCGATTGACAGCGTGGAGGAAATCGCAAAAAGCGCCGGTGAAACGGTTATGCCAAGCAGTTACACAAGGTTTTCGGACCTGCTGGCTTTTTTAGTAACCCGGATGTTCAGCGGAGATGAAAACACGCCGTATGATTCGCCGGAAGTAAAATTATTTCTGCAGACATTTAAGGCTGCCCTTGTATATGCGCTTGTCAATATTCCCGATGACGCGGCGGCGGAACTCTTTAAGAACTTCGGTTTGCCGGGTTTGAACGCAGGCGATGTTTCCTATTCGCAGGCGGCAAAGCTGATTTTTGCGAAAACAGCAGCGTCAAAAGTGATCGGCGCTGTTATCAAGCCGCTGATTGAGGGCATTACCATTGACTCGTTCAGCCCCGGGGATTTGAATGAAACGCTGGAAGCTTACGGCGTATCCGGCGGCACGCAGGACGGGGACGACCCGATCACCGGTTTCCAAGTGATTATGGATATCCTTGAAAGGCTCTTCAGCGTGTTTATGAATGCCCTGAAAACCTCTTTTGTCTTTTAACGCATTTTTTCCATTTCAAACAAGGAGTGCTTTTCGTTGAAACTTTACATATTCGGCACCTGCTCGGGCACACAGCCTTTTCCCGGCAGGCATCATGTTTCCTTCGCGGTTGAAAGCAGCGGCGGATTATATTGGTTTGACGCGGGCGAAAACTGTTCCTACACCGCATGCTGCATGGGCGTCGATTTGATGAAAATCAGGAAAATCATCATTTCTCATACGCACATGGACCATATCGGCGGGTTGGGGAACCTGATGTGGAATATCCGTAAAATTAACGGCATCACAAAAGGTTTCGAAGGGCGTAATTTGGATTTGTTCATTCCCGAAATCAGTGTTTGGGACAGCTTGCGTAATGTGCTTTCTTTCACCGAAGAAGGCTTTAGCTGCAATTACAGTATTGATGCCAGAGAGTATAAAGACGGCGTTCTTTTTGAAGATAACGGCTTGAAGGTCACCGCGCTGCATAATCATCACATGCAAAAGGAATTGGCTGATGGCGACCGATGGCGATCTTTCGGATTTATAATCGAGGCCGAAGGCAAATCAGTTGTCTATTCGGGCGATACAGGCGGCCTTAATGATTTAGTGCCTTTGCTCGCCCCGAAACGTGATATCCTTCTGATGGAAACAGGCCACCATGACCCCGTTGCTTTTACCGGAGAACTTTCAAAACGCCCGGATTGCCCGGAGCGGCTTCTTTTCATCCACCACGGGCGCCAAATTCTCGGAAACTTCACACAGGTTAACAAAGAAGTCAAGGCGATTCTCGGCAGCAGAGTTGAAATTTTAAACGACCAAACAGTTTTGGACGTGTAGCCGGGCGGTTGTCACCCTGTGGTAAGCCGGCAGCGGAAAATGGTATAAATAAACTCCCGCCAAAAAGCCTTTCGGTGTAATAAAATATAAAGGAAAATTTTATGAAACGACTGTTTTCGATACTAATCGCAATTGCTGTTTTTGTTTCAGGAATCCCGATAAGCGTTTGGGCTGAGAGCAGCGCGCGGTTGCAGGTTGGTATTATATCGGACATTCATTACTTCCCGGCCGGCCTTACCGGCAATTATTGCGCCGCTTTTAACGATTATGCCTTGAAAAACACAAGGCAGGAAGCGCAAAGTGATGCTCTGCTTGAATCGGCGCTGTATGCACTGGCGAAACATGCCAGGCAAAACGGAATGAAATATCTTCTGTTACCGGGTGACAATTCAAGAGACGGTGAATACTTCGCTCATCAGAAGCTTGCCGAAAGGCTGGAGAAATTTGAAAGGGAAACCGGGATACAGGTGATTGTCACCAACGGCAACCATGATATTAATAACACCGGTGCTGCAACTTTCGAAAATGGGGTAAAAGAAAACGCGCGAAGAACCTCGCCTGAGAATTGGCTTTATCTTTACAGAAACCTCGGTTTTGATTTGGCTTATCACACCTTTAAACCCTCCGAAGGGAAAAAAGGCGGTATGCTGTCATATTCCGTAAAGCTGGACGGGGATTACAGGCTTATTGTCATGGACTCCTGCAAATACAGCCGGGATAACACCTCGGACGGAGAGGATCAGCATGAGGGTGAAGGTAAATATTCGGATGAACTGATGAATTGGATACTGACGGAAACTGCGGACGCGAGAGCGTGCGGCGAAGAGGTTATCGGCATGACACACCACAGCCTTGTGCCGCATTTTGAGATCGAACCAACGGTAATGCCCACGCTGACCCTTGACAACTGGCTTGAAGCAAGCGAAGCACTGGCCGCCGCCGGCATGCGGTATGTGCTCACCGGCCATATGCATATGAATGATGTTGCCACAGGCACGGAGGACGGCGGAGCAACCATAACGGACATTGCGACGGCATCATTGTCGGGCTATCCAAACACCTTCAAAGAAGTACTTTTTGATCATTCAAACGGCGGATTTTCGGCTGGTGTTAAGACATATGATGTTGACTGCGAAAAGCCGGTGGCTTTTCTTAACATTCAATACGAGCAACCATATAAGAACACCTTTTCCTTTGGGCAATCTTTCGGGCACGATGGACTTGGACAATACGGTGCTGATATGGCAAACCAAGTTGTTTCGGAATATCTTGATAAAGCCAAACAGCAGGGACTTTTAGGAATGCTCAAGGGTATGGGCATTGATGTCGGGGACATGGTCAGCGATTTTATCGGTTCCGGGTTTACCATCGGAAAAATGAATATATTTTCATCAAAAAATGTTTTAGGTATAATTAATGACTTGGCTATGCAAATCGAAAGCAATTATGTAAACAACCCGGAAAGGGTGCAGGCAATTATTGAAAAGGCGATCAATAAACTTGCCGCTTATAAAGTTTCCGAAATTCCCTGCACAAAGTTTTTTGATTCGCTTGGGTTTGGCAACGCAGGCAGGGGAGGCGATTTTGAGGAATTCGGCATGAGCCTGATGGTTTATATGTTCGCGGGCGATGAGGACCTTCACGATGACGCTTTTATGAGCGACGTGCTCGAGAATTTTAAAAACGGTGAGTTCACCACCCGCCTTGTAGAGGTGCTGACCCAAATAATTCTTGATGATTTACTAGAAAATGAACTGCTATCAACCTTTCAAATTAATATCAGCTCTGTTTTCACCTGCGGCATAACCCGTGAAACACTTGGTGCTTTTCTTGATTTTATGCTGAGGGCGATACTTGGCGGGGACGCAAGCTATGAGAGCCTGATTGAATTTATGCTGAAGCTCGGTGCCGTACCGCAGAAAAATGTCGGTAAACTGATTGACAGCGCTTTAAATATTTATATGGACGCAAGCGGTTTGGATAAAACCTTGGCGTTCTGGCTCGGTAGTTTGCTTGCCGACAACAACCCCGGTTTGAAAAACGACAGCAATGTCAAACTAAACTGGAGCGGGCCGGTTGAGGTCATCCCAACTGAGGATTCAAACCGTCTGCCGGTCCAAATTGAAATAACAAACGTAAATGACAACCCGGCTTCAAAAAAAATCACATGGTATACCAAGTATTCCGTAACGGGTACCGATATTGAAATTATACCTTACAGCAAAAATCCTGTTTTTACCGGGGTTCCTTTAGCCGGCAATGAAATAACAGTAAAATCCGAAAGCGTAAACAGAACCTTTCACGCGCTTGAACTTACCGGATTGAAGCTGTTCCCCTACAAGCTCAATCAAAATATTCATACGGTGGAGCTTTCAAATCTGGAAGTTAACGGAAGGTATCTCTACCGCGCCGGAGATGCCGCAAAGGGCTGGTGGAGTCCTGCCGGAGAATTCGACACCTATTCCAAAACGAGCGGATACGAGATACTGAATTTGACGCAATCGCAGCTGAAGGATATTATCGCATTGCTCCCGGTTGTGATGAAGGTTTTTGAATCGGTTGAGCACTTCGGCAAAGGGTTGTGTTTATAAATCTTATAAGAAATAATTTGACAAAATTTATTAATAGTTTTATATCTTCGTTAAGTATAATCTAAAATGAAATTATTATATAAAAAAGGAGTGAACACAGTGGGCGATTTTGTAATTGAAGATGGGTTGTTAATATCATGCAATGCGCATACTACAACAGTAATTATACCGGATAGTGTTACACGGATTGGTGACGCTGCATTTAAAGATTGCCTCAATCTAGTAAACGTAATCATTCCTAATAGTGTTACACAGATTGGTGAAGCTGCATTTAAATCTTGCATCAATCTAGTAAGCGTAACCATTCCGAATAGTGTTACATGGATTGGTGAAGCTGCATTTAAATCTTGCACCAGTCTGTTAGGCGTAACTATTCCTAAAAATGTTACAAGTATTGGGGACAACGCATTTTCATCTTGCTCCAGTTTGACAAGTGTAACAATAGATAGCGGTGTTATAAGTATTGGGGAAGCTGCATTTAAATCTTGCTCCAGTCTGTTAAGCGTAACCATTCCTCAAAGTGTTATAATTATTGGGAACAACACATTTTCATCTTGCTCCAGTTTGACAAATGTAACAATAGGTAGCGGTGTTAAAAGTATTGGGGACTATGCATTTAGATTTTGCTCGAGTTTGAAAAGCGTAACAATTCCAGATAGCGTTACAAGTATTGGTAGAGATTCGTTTATGGGTTGTAAAAAGCTGAAGAACATAACAATTCCAAATACTACTATTGTACAAGAAACCGCTTGGTGGGAATTCTTTTATTGGCCGAAATATAAACAACAATTTGCAACATCCCTTTTTATAATACTATTGTGTACTGGTTCTTTGTTGGGTTTGATTAAAGCTGCTCAAAATTCAAAAGCCAGTGAGCCCCCTTTCCCAAGTGATATTCCATCCGATCTCAGCTTTTTTTATATTAATAATTCAGAAGATGAATATACTGTAAATGCTAATATAAATAATGACTATTATATATATTATAATCACGAATATAACATGACTTTAGAGTTTGATAAAATTTCGTCTATACAAGGTTATTGGAACGGATCGAATCCAAGATTTCAAATTCATACGCCATTTAATAAAACGATTGAGGCGTCAACGAGTTCAGGTTCATGGCCTGATAAGATTTGGTACTATCTAGAAGATAATAAGGATGGGTGGGAATTTAAACCTACAATTAATATAAGATTATCTTTTGATGAGAAATACTACAAACAGTGGATTAATTCAGAGGCTAGTTTGGATTTCGAATATCCTTATTATAGTAAAGGTTATAGTGGATTTAGCAATATGTCCGGACGTGTCTATGATTGGATTAATTTCTTTGTTATTTCTGATGAAGATAAGGAAATGATTGTTGCATACCAAGATTGGAAATCTTACGATGATCAAATCCTTGGTATTTGGGCTGTTTTAGGGATTGTTTTCTTATCGCTTTTTATTATTGTTGAATTTATTGTATTTGTGCGGTCTGTGCGTTCGATTTTTATGTGGAGACGAAACAACGAATAAAATGCAAAATGGATTAGCAATAGATATAAATTAATACCCAATAGCGAAAATAAATTACAAATATTGAAGGTTAAAAGGAGTGAAGAAAATGGGTGCTATAACTCAATCAATAGGCAATGCTTATATTGTGTTAATAGTGCTAAAATCAAACAAGAATAATGATCAGAATATTAATATGGTTAATATGGTATGGAGTTGACTAATATGAACAACAAGGGTCTTTTATTGATTATTTTGATTGAAAAATGTGAAAGAACAAAACAAATGGACAAAGAAAGATAGTTTAAAATATATTGTACTACCTTTGATAGTGTTAAGAATAGGAAGTATTGTAGCGAGCATAATAATTACTTATATTAACAGATAAAAATCAGTTTTTAAAATATTTTATTAGAAAGGAGTGAACACAGTGGGCGATTTTGTAATTGAAGATGGGTTGTTAATATCATGCAATGCGCATACTACAACAGTAATTATACCGGATAGTGTTACACGGATTGGTGACGCTGCATTTAAAGATTGCCTCAATCTAGTAAACGTAATTATTCCTAATAGTGTTACACAGATTGGTGAAGCTGCATTTAAATCTTCCTTGAGTTTGAAAAGTGTAACAATAGGTAGCGGTGTTGAAGGCATTTACAATTATGCATTTAAATCTTGCATCAATCTAGTAAGTGTAACCATCCCGGATAATGTTACCTGGATTGGTGAAGCTGCATTTAAATCTTGCTCAAAGTTGATAAGTGTAACAATAGGTAGCGGTGTTAAATGGATTGGTGAAGCTGCATTTAAATCTTGCTCAAGGTTGACAAGTGTAACAATAGGTAGCGGTGTTACAAGTATTGGAGAAGCTGCATTTAAATCTTGCTCAAAGTTGACAAGTGTAACAATAGGTAGCGGTGTTAAAAGTATTGCGGAATATGCATTTAACTCTTGCTCCGGTCTGTTGAGCGTAACTATTCCTAAAAGTGTTACAAGTATTGGGAACAACGCATTTTCATCTTGCTCCAGTTTGACAAGTGTAACAATAGGTAGCAGTGTTACAAGTATTGGAGAATATGCATTTTCATCTTGCTCCAGTCTGTTAAGCGTAACCATTCCTAAAAGTGTTACAGTTATTGGGAACAACGCATTTTCATCTTGCTCCAGTTTGACAAATGTAACAATAGGTAGCGGTGTTAAAAGTATTGGGGACTATGCATTTAGATTTTGCTCGAGTTTGAAAAGCGTAACAATTCCAGATAGCGTTACAAGTATTGGTAGAGATTCGTTTATGGGTTGTAAAAAGCTGAAGAACATAACAATTCCAAATACTACTATTGTACAAGAAACCGCTTGGTGGGAATTCTTTTATTGGCCGAAATATAAACAACAATTTGCAACATCCCTTTTTATAATACTATTGTGTACTGGTTCTTTGTTGGGTTTGATTAAAGCTGCTCAAAATTCAAAAGCCAGTGAGCCCCCTTTCCCAAGTGATATTCCATCCGATCTTAGCTTTTTTTATATTAATAATTTAGAAGATGAATATACTGTAAATGCTAATATGAATAATGACTATTATATATATTATAATCGCGAATATAACATGACTTTGGAATTTGATAAAATTGATTCTATACAAGGTTATTGGAACGGATCGAATCCAAGATTTCAAATTGAAACGCCATTTAACAAAACGATTGAGGCGTCAACGCGTTCAGGTACATGGCCTGATAAGGTTTGGTACTATCCAGATCATATGGATGGTTGGGAATTTAAACCAACAATTATTATAAGCTTATCTTTTGATGAGAAATACTACAAACAGTGGATTAGTTCAAAGGCTAGTTTGGATTTCGAGTATCCTTACTATAATAAAAACAATAGTGGATTTAGCGATATGTCCGGACATGTCGAGGATGAGATTAAGTTCTTTGTTATTTCTGATGAAGATAAGGAAATGATTGTTGCATACCAAGATTGGAAAGCTTACGATGATCAAATCCGTGGTATTTGGGCTGTTTTAGGGATTATTTTCTTATCGCTTTTTATTATTGTTGAATTTATTGTATTTGTGCGGTCTTTGCGTTCGATTTTTATGTGGAGATCAAAGTGTTTATATTTAATAAAACATTAAGGATAAAACGAGTTTATAAGACTGAAGGTTGCACATCAATGCTCATTTGAATCAACTTTCTTCCCGACACAAAATACAAAGGGGCTGTATCAAAAGTCAGCCTGAAAAAAAGTAAAAAAAAGAAGCAGGGAT
>CAZVJW010000068.1:0-11814 GCA_964627535.1 uncultured Eubacteriales bacterium | reverse complement strand
GGTTAAGTAAAGGGATTATTGTCAGCACATCGCTTCTCTCGCTTGATATATCAACTCCCGTGATATATTCTGCCTCAACCCCGAGCTGTACATTGTAGCCGGGTTTGAGCTGTGCGTTGCGCATATGATCATCTTTCATGTGCATAAAGGTCGCATCGGTATCCGTCTTTGAAAAATTGTTCCGTCCGTCAAATGTTTCATTGTATTGTTCGTACTTGGTTTCCCGTTCCATATATGAGGCAAGCAATTCAATGTGTCGCTGTATCTCTGTCTTTCTCTTGCCTCTGCCATAAACGAATTCCATATCGCCTGCTCTTTTTTGCAGGACTGAATACATTTCGGAAAGCGGTGTTTTACAGGTAAAGCAAAATCCGTATATTTCATTAATCTCTGTTATGTACTGCTCTATCCTTGTGTTCAGTCTTGCTTGATAACGGTTCGTGGATTTCTTCCATACGAAACTGTATTTGTTGGCATTTGCCTCTATCTTTGTTCCGTCCACAAACAAGTGCTCAAAGTTGAGTTCTCCGATTTTGTACAGATACTTTACCAACTGATAAAACAAGTCCTCAGCGGCATATGGCAAGTATTTGCCTCTGAACCGGTTGATTGTATTATGGCTCGGTGCCGGCTCATCATTCAGCAGCCACATGAAGTTTACATCCCGCCGGCAGTACTTCTCAATATCCCTGCTACTGTATACACCTTCACTGTTTGCGTACACAATGATTTTGAACATTGTTTTGGGTGATGTCGCGGTCGGTCTTCCTTCTGCGGAGTATGCTCTGTATAACTTTGTATAATCCATCCTTTCCAATACTTCTTCGAGCAACCGTACCTTGTCATCCGCCAAAACTACTTTTTCATCGAAGCTTGCAATTTTTAGTTGACAGCTTCTCCCGAACCTTGTATAATCTTGTTGGTGTAGTTCTTTATTCACACAAAGATTATACCAAAAAAGCAGGGATTTGTACAGCCTTTTGTACATATCCCTGCCTCTTTTTTTTTCCTTTTTTTAAGCTGACTTTTGATACAGCCCCCTTTAAGTTGGGTTTTTGGTAAGGTCTATTTTAATGTAACAACATATTTACGAGTCGCTGTTTTTTAATAAATCCGTGAACGAATCTATTTCAGCAGCATAGTCAAAGCTGGTTAAGATTGAGTATATTCCCCCAACAGGGGTACTGTTTTTAAACAATCTGTTTTTTACTGTTTGGTAGGGAGAAAACTTTTTATTATCAGGTAAAATTATTCCAAAGTTTTCACTTCCAGACTCTGTTGATATCTTTTCCCAGTGACCACCATAGTTTTCAATACATATTTCACCAATATAGTCTGAGATTACGCCTATTGTTTCGAAAAGTACGAAGTCATCAATTTGTTTTGCAATTTCTGTGTACATCATATCATTCATAGGAATGATTTTATTTCTATCCTTTAATATTTCAGACAAGTTATAAAAGAAAATGTAAAAGGATCGATCAGAAAAATATCTTACATTCTTAGGATTGATTGAAAAATCATCAAGAAGCCTCATGGTGATTGCTGTCTTAGATATGTCAATTGCACACAACTGTGAAACAATACAATCAAAAATTAAGATACATTTGTTTGAATAATCTATATGCAGATTAAATCCAGCCTCGCACGCTTGTACAAACCTATCAGCGTTTAAACACTTATTTATCTGAAGAAGCTGGTATTCAGAAAGATTGTAAAGTTCTAAAGGATTAAATTTAAAATATAAATCAGATTGTCTTGAGCGAACAATCGATTTGATATTCTGAAAAAATGATTCAAATTCATGACTATCCATTTACTCATCCCTCCAAAGATAAAATCATTAACTTTTTTATTATTGTTTTTCCCAACGCTCAATCCAAATTTCCAATTTTTTTCTGTGAAGGTATTCTACAAATTGTGAACAGAGCAAATAATGATGACCATAAGCATTTAGAATGAAATTATAATATCTGTTATAGCCGTTTGCATCTCTTTTTTGCTCATTAAAACTTATCATATCGTCATAAAGTTTTAAAACCGGAAAATTAAGATTAAAACTATTATAAGAATAGTCGGAATCGCAAAGCCGTTTGATTTCATCTTCCGGCAGTTTATTTGAGGACATAAATCTTCTGAAAGTATCTTGGACAAACTTACCTATTTTTACAAATTCGTTCTTTGGGATTTCATACTTTTGTGAAACATTATTGTTCTGAGTTTTTAATCTTTCGAGTGTCATGATTACGAATTGTGGCTGATTGTTATTAAATACAATTAATTCCTCCTGTTCGTCCAGTTTATTTTTGATTAGCGAAGTATCAAGAGCAAGCTCGTCCGCAGAAACAATTTTTGAAATGTCAATTTTCATGTTAATCCCTCCTGTTTCAAATAATAACAGACGAATCTACAATTGTCAACATTAGTTTTCTTAGTTACTAAAGTTTCTGTGTTACATTGAATATTGATTAAAAAGCACCGCCGCGGTGGTGCTTCTTTGTATTCGGCTTTCAAACTATTTCTGCAGATATTCGATCACACTGACCGAGTGCGGCGGCAGGATGATATCCGTTTTCTCCGTGGCAGGGCGGATTTCCCGCGTTGATATTTCAACCTCTGTCCGGCCGATATCGTTGTACGAATCCGCCGATAGGCCGTTGAGCATATGAACGCTGCAGGCATCTGTCATGGTACATAGACGGCATTATCGTTAGCTTGTTAATGCTTCCTCAACTCATCCATCAGCGCCAAGATGTTTTTAACCGGCACATCTTCCTGAATGGCTTGCGCGGGGGCGGCGATATATCCGCCGCCTTTGCTCATCGCTGTTATGACTTCGCACGTTTCCCTTCTCACATCGGCCGGGTTGCCCAGCGGAAGCGTCCGCTGTGTGCTGATACCGCCCCAGAAAGCCAGCTTATCCCCGTATTTCCGTTTGATCTCAAAGATATCCATACACTCGGGCTGCAAAGGGTTGAGTACGTTGACGCCCATCTCGATTAAATCCGGCAAAATCGGTTCGATGCACCCGCAGGAATGGACCCAGACATCCTTTCCGGCAGCATGAATCAGGTCATATTCTTTTTTCTCACCGGGCGCCAGAAGTTCCCGCCAGCAGGCCGGGGACATCAACATCGATTTTTGTGAACCCCAGTCGCTGCCGAGCAGCACGCCGTCTATATCCTCACAGCAAAGCATGTTTTCCAGCATCACCAGGTTTTTGCGGATGATGGTATCCAGCATTTGCTTCGCATAATCGCGGTTACCCGCCAAATCACACAGGAAGTTATCAATCCCGCGTGCGAACCAGGCCTTTTCAAAATGGCTGCCGTAAAACATGGCCAAGATATAACAGCCGGTGCTTTCCTTGATTTTGCGGCATTTTTCAAACAGGCCCTCGTAGTCTCCTCTGCCGACGGTTTGTGGCAGAAAGTCGGGCTCTTCGAGGGCACCGTAATTTTCGGGAACATTGTGCCAGTTCCACCACGGCGGCGAGACCTGGTAAACATAATTCCCGACCGCCAGCTGAAAATCCCTGCCGCGGAAATACCGTCTGACACGCTTCAGCGCTTCGCCGGTAAAATCCACGCAATAGGGAATCCGCTCCGTTTCCCTGTGGTTAATCGCCGCTTTCACAATATCGCATTTATCCATTGTCAACCCTCTCTCCTCAATAACAACCGCCGCGGCGGTTACTAGACGGCAAGTTCCGTAAGGTTGCCGGAACCGTTTCTTTGATCCGCGTCGTCGGTAAGCTGTGTATACACCCGTTATGAAAAACTTAATTGAACATCCCGAAGCGCGATTCTTTCATATATTCTATCATAATTATATGGATTTTGACAGAGCGCGGTAGCGGATTTCTTGATTGAAAATACCTGAAGTCCATGTTATACTTTTAACATTCATACAGTAACGGACTATTTTAACTTCAGTTATCGAAAGGGCAGGTATCTAATTTATGGATATAGCAAAGATACTCAAAAAAATCACCGCTGTTTTCGTGTCAATCACAACGTTTGTTACACTCATCGGGTTTTTGAACTCCGACAAAAGCTACGATTTGACCGGCAGTCTATACCTCGGCACCGAATACGACATCAACGCTGCTCCCGTTAAGCCGGGAAACAATTCCACGGAAGCGGACTTTTATGTTTCGCCAAGCGGTTCGGATGATAATGACGGCAAGACCGTCGGCACCGCTTTCGCGACACTGATGAAAGCGCGCGACGCCGTGCGCGAATTCAAAGCGGTCATTGACAGCCCTCCGCGGGACATCACGGTACTCATCCGCGGCGGCACCTACCATATCGACGAAACCGTAACCTTCACCCCTACCGATTCCGGTTTTGACGGGTACGATGTGATTTACCGCAATTATCCCGGCGAAACCCCAGTTATTGACGCCGGAAAAGCCCTTACGGGCTGGCAACTGTATAAAGACGGTATTTACAAAACCGCCTATGACGGGGAAAACTTCCGTGTTCTGAGCGAAAACGGCAAAGTCGGCACAATCGCACAAGCCCCAGATAAAGGAATTTATTTCAATGTGTCCGAAAATCAGATAAAATTCACCAATCATCTGGATGTGAATACCAGCTTTGTTTATGACGAAACAGCGCTTTTCGCATCCCTCACCGGTTCAAAAACGTTGGAAGCCTTCGCTTTCCCGGGCGGAGTCGGCGGGGAGTGGAACTGGTTTTCCGGCTACTATCCGTTAACAAGCATCGACACTGCTTCCTCTACGGCGTATTTTACGCGTGAATCCGGATCATGCGGCTATGTGATGGGCGGGGGCTCACGCTTCTATCTGCTCAATGACCTTGCCCTGCTGGACAAAGAAGGTGAGTTTTACTGCGATACCGCGAACGGATATGTTTATTACAAACCGTATGATACCGCGAACCTTGCAAACGGAACCGTTTCAGCCGCGCTCCTCAAAAACGCTGTTAGCTTTGAGGGGAACGCTTACGGCAACCGGGTTGAGAATATCATTCTTGGCGGCCTAACCCTCCGCAACACCGACACACAGCGCAACGGGAACAGCGGCCTTATTGAACTCACCAATTCGCATAATATCACGGTGAGCGACTGCCGGATTTCCGGCGCGGGATGCCATGGCGTTTATGCTTTAGGGTACAACGACAGCATTACTGTAACCGGCTGCGTCATTGGCGAATGCGGCCATACCGGCGTGCAGATTGAGGGTACAGCCTTTTACCGGTCCAGCTATCATCATCTGATTACAAATAACCTCGTTTATGAAACCGGGCTTTCCGTCGGTCATGGCGCGGGTGTGCAGATAATGGCGACGGACTCCAGCGTGATTTCGCACAACCGCATTGACGGAACACCGCGTTACGCAATAAGTATCAAAGGTCAGCGGCCGGAACCGGGTATGACCGTATGGCCGCAAGGTCCCGATACGCCCGGTGTGATTGTGCCGGCGGGCAGTGAAGATCAATACATGCAGTCCTATGATAATATCATCGAATACAACGATATTACCAATGCTATGGTCGACACGCAGGACGGTGGAACGATTGAAATGTGGTCTTCCGGGCTGAATAACATCGTGCGCAACAATGTTATTCACGACTGCATCGCTCACCTGACATCCTACGGCTTCGGCGTTTATATCGACGATTTCAACCCGTCGACAATTGTTACGGGGAATCTGATTTATAACATGACGCATACCGTCAACACGGGCAGAAACAGGGAAGCGGCAATTGAAGGCGTCATCTACATGAAGCATATCAACGGCGTCTGCTCCAACAACATCATCGCGTTCTGCCAGTCAAAAGCGGCGGTTACCTTTGCGGATTACGGGGAAGAAGAGCCGGTCGGCAACTCAACCGCGCAGCACAATATTGTTTACGAATGCAAGGATACCAACAGCGCATTTAAGCTGTTTGGGTTCATCCCGCTGCCGGGTCTGCACTATCCATCCTATGCCAAGTATCTCAATATAACCACCAATGACGGAAAATTCAAGGATGCTTTAGCATTCAGCGACGACAATATTTACTTTAACACCAAAGCCGAAACCGAATATTTTAAGATGCTGACCAATCTTTCTGTTAGGCGTGACCTTTTCCGTTTAAGCGACATTCATAATGCCGGTATAGGGCTGATGCGTCTGAACGGATACGAAAAGCATTCCATCATTGCCGACCCGATGTTCACCGATGCCGCAAATTTAGATTTTTCATTTGCCGCCGGTTCTCCCGCTCCCGCAATGGGCATCAAAGCAATTGATTCCGCCAACGCGGGGCTGACGGATGATTTTCTTTATGTTGGTATAGATACCTAACAGCATAAAACGGATTCGCTAAAAAACAGCCGACCATTGTGTTAATATTGAGCATGAAAAATGAGTTTCAATTGCTAAACACACTAAATTTCATTTTCAACTAAGTATATGGAGATTCATATGAGATACGCTCTAATTTCGGATATTCATGGTAATTATCCGGCTCTCCGCGCCATTCTCGAAGATGTGAAAAGCGCAAATATTGATAAGTACATATTCGCCGGGGACTACTATATGTGTTTACCGTATCCCAACGAGGTTATCGATACCGTTAAGACCTGCCCGCATTCCTATGCTGTCCGCGGCAATGAAGAGGATAGAATCGACATGTTATCAAAGAAAGATAAAAGCACTTGGACCGATGGACAGTTTCAGGCCTTATATTGGTATTACAATGAAATATCCAATGAGAACAGAACATATTTAACGGAACTTCCCCGGAGTATTGTAATCGATGAATATATATATGTTTCCCATAGGTCATCGGAGTTCATTGGGAATGTTGAAATGGAAATGTTTTCAACAAACCTACTTCAACCCATATTTAAAAACCGTATGTTGGCAAAAGAGGATATGATAACGGCATTATCCGAAAAGCTGGACAACGACACTGCTTTTCATAAACGGTTGGCTGACCTTAACGATGGTGTATATATCTTTGGCCATACGCATATTCAATGGCATAAACAGTATGGTGATACATGGTTTATAAATCCCGGCTCGAGCGGATTCCCTATGGATTTTACCGGAGGAGCGCCATATACAATCCTTGAAATGGCGGACAATGGAATAGCGGTTCATGAGCGGCGGGTAAAATACGACGAGAACCAATGTGTAAACGATTTGCTTCACTCCTCGCTTTACCGGCAGGATAAGGTTTGGAATGAGATAATGATAAGGGAATTTAAAACCCACCATGAATTTCTGATGCATTTTCTCACGTTTGCCGAAGAGTACGCAAATACAATCGGCGATTCAACAAGGCCTTATTCCAGGCAAACATGGATGGAAGCCTATACGGCATGGTGTAACAAATCCCTGTCAGACTGACACTCGGGGTAAAAAAATAAATGGAGGCAACCATGTACAGATCAATGATGCAAGTCTTTGTAAAGGGCAGTAAAGAAGCGGTCGAGTTTTACAGAAAGGCATTTAACGCAGAGGTGTTATGTGCATATGAGGACGGCAAAGGCGGCTATATGCACGCAGAGCTTAACGCTTACGGTCAGGTAATCGCCGTTTCCGAAATTACAGAGGATGTAACGGTTGGAAACACAATGATGTTTTGCTTTCACTTTGGTGAAGGCGGCGAAGAGAATGTCAAAACAGCTTATGAAGTACTGAAAGAAGAAGCTATCACCTGCTCACCGTTAGATAAGTGCGACTATAGCTCGTTACAATTTGTCTGCATAGATAAATTCGGCGTGACTTGGTGTGTATTTGTATAAACGAAGGAGCTGTTATGTGTAAATTTAGTCACGCTGGCACCGCCCAGCCTTTTTCTCCGCTGTTGCTCTTTGCTTTATTGGCCCGTTCCGATCGTATGCCGGCAATTCGGCCGGGGGACATTATGGAGTATATAGAGGAAGAAGAAACGGAGGATAATAACGTTAAAGTCCGCCTGAAACCTATAAATAAAAGCAAAAGCCGCACTTTGAGGCGGCCTTTTGTAATTTCTGGCAGGGCTTCGGCTGGTGATGAAACCGCCAATAACACGGCAGTATACTTATACTATGGCACTGTTATATGTTAAAAATCATTCATTTCAATGTCTTTCTCATGACTAGTCTGTTATTTGTTTCATAATACAATGAAAAACCGTTTTTCTTAAACAAATCGGCAGGTCCCATAAAATCATCAGCTTCATTTTCAAAAGTTTTTTTCGGATAGGCTTCAATTATATGAAAACCGTCTTGCCGGGCATCCCGGCAAACGTTTTCTAAAAGCATTTGGGCAATCCCTTTTCTTCTGAAATCCGGTGCAATCGCGAAACAAAAGATGGATTTAATTCTTACTTTTAAATCGGTTTCATCAACCGGAACGGTATCCATAGACCACCTCCAGCTAATGCAGTTAAGGCAGTCAGCTTTCGTATTCGCATTGCACCATCCCACAGCCTTTTCACCGAAATAAGCAAGATACCCTTGTATTTTATTATCAGCAATATCTTTAATGGCTTTATTTCGTCGTATACTCTCGGAAGATAAAAAGCTTCTATTGCTTTCATTATGGTCATCATTGCTCCAACAAACACAATAGCACTTGAATTTATCCAGTCTTTCGGAATGAGGTGTTATATCAAAAAAGTGTATGTAATCCTCTGTGAGTTCAGTCGTTAATCTGCGAATTTCTATGTCCATCTTTTCACCGCCTAATCTTTCTATCGATTAAGTGAAAGCGGATTTTATTAGCCATTCCCATATATCAACCCTGCCTTTTCAATCGGTTTTCCTATATTTTACTGAAATAAATGTGAAGAATCAAGCTGCCCACCATGATCTAAACGGTGGGGACACTGTTCAGTTGGTGTGTGTCAAACCCCTGTCCCCCCGGCATTCCCCCCGGCACTTTTCAGCACGGCAATGGTACCGTCCGCCACGGCGGTAGTAATCTGCCGGACCGTTTTCTCGCGGACATCGCCTGCCGCGAAGACACCTGAAATCAGCGATAATCGATTACGCCATGCCTATTGAACCAAACAACTCAAATTTTTCTTTACAGGTTTTTTTGATTGCTTCATAACCGGGTGCAAGCAATTTGCGGGGGTCATAGCCTTTTCCTTTTTGATCTTTACCGGCTTCAATATATTCGCGGGTTGCTGCCGCAAAAGTGAGCTGACACTCGGTGTTTACATTGATTTTGCAAACCCCAAAGCTGATTGCCTTTTTTATCATATCTTCCGGAATACCGGTACCACCGTGCAATACAAGTGGAATACCGTCTGTGGCATTGTGGATTCTCTCCAGCGCGGTAAAATCAAGTCCTTTCCAGTTGGGAGGATATACACCGTGAATGTTACCTATACCGGCGGCAAAAAAATCAATACCCAAAGAAGCAATTTTTTTGCATTCGTTGACATCAGCAATTTCGCCCATGCCAACAACCCCATCTTCTTCGCCGCCTATGCTGCCTACCTCGGCTTCAATAGACATTCCATTTTTATGTGCAAGAGAAACCAATTCTTTGGTTTTTTCTATATTTTCATCAATTTCAAAATGACTGCCATCGAACATAATGCTGGTGAATCCGGCATCTACACATTTTTTTGCGCCTTCATACGTCCCATGGTCAAGATGGAGGGCAACCGGAACCGTAATTCCCAGCGCTTTATCCATAGCTTTTACCATCTCTGTTACCGTTGTAAAACCTGTCATATGTTTGGCCGCGCCCTCTGAAACACCGAGGATGACCGGACTGTTTAGTTCTTGAGCGGTGATAAGGGCTGCTTTGGTCCATTCCAAATTATTAATATTAATTTGTGCCACAGCATAGTGGTTTGTCTTTGCTTTTTTTAACATTTCAATTGCATTTACCAACATACGAATAACCTCCAGAATTATTTAATATATCCAGTATATCGTAGTGCTTTTATAATAACAATAGAAGTTTTACCAACGTGTGATAAAACTGGTTTCGCCGGTTTTGTCTGAACAATAGATAAATTCTCTTGTAGGTTGAATCGGTTTCAATAGATAAGTTATTGTTATTATTTTTGCAGTCGTTTATTATGTTGTTAACAACAGCGCTGTTGATTCAAAATCAAAGGTGATGACATAATGATTTATTTTGGCGAAAACTTGAAACGCTTACGCAAGGAGAAAAGCCTGACGCAGGAAACGCTCGCAGAATTTCTTGGCGTATCCTTTCAGGCGGTTAGCAAATGGGAGCGCGGCGAGTGCTACCCCGATATTTCCGTTCTTCCCGTTATAGCTTCGTTCTTCGGCGTGACAACCGATGTTCTTCTCGGCGTTGACAAAGCTGAGCAGGAAGAGAAAATCCAGCGTTATATTGACGGATATCTCACGGACTACCGAAGCGGAGATTTCGATAAAATGTTGAAAAACATGAAAGCGGCCGTAACCGAGTTTCCGGGTGAGTTTCGTCTGTATGTGAGGTACATGGAAGCAAGTATGATGGAAGGAAACTCAACTGACGAGGACATATTGAAAGAGTATTCGCAGATTCGGTCCATATACGATAACATTCAAAACTACTGTACCACTGACAGTATACGGATGTGGGCAAAAAGGCTGATGTGTACGATTTATAAAAGGCTGAGCTTCGTTCCAAACAGCGGTGTAGAACTTGCGGACATGGAGAAAATACTTGAGGAAATGCCTGTTATGAGCAACAGTGAGGATTTTATTGCGACCTATTTATATCCGCCCGGTGAAAAGCATGACAAGGCATGCCGAAGCGCCATTGAGGAATTGATATACCTTTTGCACAGCGCGGTGTGCAATTACTGCTACTATGTGGAGGAGTACTCCACAGAATACAAAATCAACGCTGTCAACGCCTTGCTTTCAACAACGCAAGCATTTTATCCTGACGGTGACTACGGCAAATGTTATCCACATGTTATTTACAACTACGGTCATCTCGGTCAATGGTATTTTGACCTTGGCGAACCCGAAACCGCCCTGAAAAACTTTAAAGAATGCGCAATAATCGCAAAACGCTTTGATGAGTTGCCGGTAATAAGTGTGCATACTTCACCAATGGTCAAAAGCTTGGAGTTGAATAAATCAACCGCGCACAAAAAGTCGATGTGCGAGAGAATGAAATTACTGCTGCTTGAAAGATATTCGTTCTCGGATGAATTCAAAAACAACGACGAATTCAGGAACATCATTGAAACATTTGACTAGAAAGACGCAAAGGGACAGTTCTTCCATAGAACCGCCCCTTTTACATTTTGAATTTGCCTGTTAAATGAAAGAGTTCCTACAACGCCGCTTCGTCTTTTTCTTGTGCACACTGTTTTAAATCCTCAATAATTTTCTGATGCTTATCCTGTGTTAAATCATAGAACAAGAAGGGAATGATTGAAAAAGAAGGGGACGGTTTTATCCGCTTAGAACAACGGCTTAAAACTGCTTAACATCATAGCTTTCAATATTGAAAACAACAGTTTGAAAAAGCCATAATCCATTTTGTAGATAATAAGGTTGACCTTATCCGTCGCAATCACCTTGCCGTCGGCGTCAACCATTTTGACTGTGATGATTGCCGAGCGGCTGCCGGTTTTTGAGTTTGTAACCTTGCCATTTTGGTCGATAATCACTTTTTCATTGTTCGACGACCACTCAACTCTCGCATAATCTTCGGTGTTTGCTATGAAACCAAGATTCAATGTAGCATTTTTGTATGCTTTGGACCACGGCAATCGCATACGCAGCATGTCATTAAGCTCCTTGCCATTTAGAGCGACAGCAATCGAAGGCGTATATACGGTGACCTCGCAAGTGTCTGTAAAGTCTCCTTCATCCGTGGTT
>CAZVJW010000067.1:0-12474 GCA_964627535.1 uncultured Eubacteriales bacterium | reverse complement strand
TTACTGTGATTTTATCGGATAAAACTATTATGAAAATGTTGGAAAACAGCACTTTGTCTATTACGCCTTTAGAGAAAGGACAGATACAGCCGGCAAGTGTTGATGTTCGTCTTGGTGATACATTCAGTATTGTTGAAGATTCATCTGCCGGCATGATCACAATGGAAAATGAAATTAAATACAAAACTATAAAAACCGATACATATGTTTTACTTCCCGGACAATTTGTTCTTGCTACAACGATGGAATATTTTGCTCTTCCGGATAATATAACCGCATTTGTTGAAGGCAGAAGTTCTTTGGGCAGGATGGGGCTGTTTATTCAAAATGCCGGTTGGGTTGATCCGGGATTTAAAGGCGAGATAACGCTTGAACTATTTAATGCCAACCGTTGTGCTATTGAGTTAAGAGCAGGCCGAAGAGTAGGGCAGTTGGTGTTTGCTGAAATGGATGATATTGCGCTTAACCCGTACAATGGGAAATATCAAGGTCAAAAGGGTGCAACAGGTTCAAAAATCTATATGGATAAAGAAATATAACATTCTGTCATTGCTTGTTTCCTGCGACCTGACAACTGCAGCGAGGGAACTGCGCGGTGTTTAGTGAGCTTGGGTATAAGGGGCAAAAGGCAGCCCCGGTGGATATGTTTGGCGGACGGGACATGTGGAGAGAGCGTTGTGCTCCTTCAAAGGAAATAGTGCGTAAATCAATGAGTTTAAGAGCATTTCAGACGAGTTCGAATGCTATATTTTACGAGGAGTGGCGCAAGTGAATTATACAAAAATACTTGATAGAATCTCTTTTGAATACAACAATATACTTAAAGATAACCTTGTCGGTATTTATGTACACGGCTCGATTGCCTTCGGGTGTTTTAATCCGGTTAAAAGCGATGTTGATTTTATGGTCGTTGTGAAGGAGAGCCTTAATCTTCAAGAAAAAGAAGCTTTGATAAAAACATTGCTGAATTTATCCACAGAAGCCCCTCCGAAAGGGTTTGAAATGAGTGTTGTATTATTTGATGTATGCAGAAGTTTTGTATACCCGACCCCGTTTGAATTGCACTTCTCAAATGCTCATATTCATAAGTGCAGGGAAAACCTCACCGAGTATTGCAAAACAATGAATGGAACGGACAAGGATTTAGCCGCGCATTTTACTGTTATCAACAGTGTCGGTTTTGTACTCTGCGGTAATTCAATAACGGACACTTTCGGGGCTGTACCCAAAGAGGACTATCTCGACAGTATAAAATTTGATGTTGAGAATGCTGAAACCGATGTTATTAAAAACCCTGTTTACAGTATTCTTAGCCTGTGCCGTGTGCTTGCTTATATGACGGACAGTCTTGTGTTATCAAAAGAACAGGGCGGATTATGGGGCTTAAAAATTCTGCCGGTCCAATACACTGCATTAATTCAAACTGCTCTTGAATATTATCGTTCTGACAAAAGTATTTCGATTGAAACCCAGTTGGCTCAAAACTTTTGCCAATATATGACCGATCGGATATTCGTAAAATAATATACTGCACTGCCCCCGATCTTTGCGAGTGTATAGGATAGATGTCGAGCGTTCGCAACACAGCTTATACTAATTAACGATTAAAAAACCTCTAAAAAATTAAGCAAAAGCTTTGATTTATTAGGTTTTGTGCGGATTTTTTGGTTAGGTTTTTATGAGTAATTAGTATTAACACAAATACATCCATAATGGAGGGAGAAATTCTGGATTTTCTATCAATTACAAATCAATTCTATTCAAAGTGTCTTGGTGAAGACGACGTTCTGAACAGCAGCTTTGAACAGGTCAAATTTATTCATTCGACACAACGTAACAGAATTCAAGCCGGGTATGTACGGCAATTTGATTTATACATTTTTTACCAGGAAGATAAAATGATATTTTCATATGGGGACAGCGTTCTTGACAAAATCGAGGAGATAAAAAGACGGATTACCTCCGTCATGCCCATAAACAGCTTAAAGCATGTTTTGAAACAATTTTGGGGTGGATACACAATAAAACACAACGTGAAATATGTTTATGATCGAATTCCGGAGAAAACATTAAAATCCAGACCGTTAACTATTGATGAATACCAAAAATACTATGAGTTTTTCATGAAGAATAACTCAAAATGTAAAGACACAGACTGGTTAAAGGACTATTTTTTAAATATGGTCAAAGAAAATCTATGCTGTGGATTTTTCATCAATGAATTACTGGTTAGCTGTACAGATACGCCGACTGTGCCTTATATGCGGTATGAAGTTCAGGAAATTGGAATTAACACGCTTGAAGGTCATAAAGGCAATGGGTACGCGACCGATGCATGCATAACCTGTGCGAAAGAGATCATTAAAAACGGAAAATGTCCATTATGGTCAACGGCGATTGATAATATTGCCTCACAGAAATTGGCTGAAAAAGTGGGATTTATAAAATTTGCAGATGTAATAACCATAACACTTTAGCATATTATGAAAATCAAACAACTTAGAATACGATAATATTGTAAATTACGACGTTATAGGTTTTGTATGCTGGGATTGCCACAAAACAAGAAAATCTGAAAGTAAAGGTGGTTTATATGTTTTACAAAAGCCCATGTGACAGCAAGTATATTGCCGACTTACAAATCATGCTTAGAGAAAATTACAACTTTTCAATTGAGTTGATTAGCGAAGCAAAGCGTGGTTTTTTCGGTGAAACATGGGAAGTTATAACAGATACACAAAATTATTTCATCAAAATAGATTATTGGGATTATCATAAGAACCTTTATCGCGATAGTTTTTCTGTTATGGATTATCTTTTAAACAACGGGATAAGCTTTATCCCCCAAATAATAAAAACTAAGAATTGTGAATTGTTTTGCTGTTTTAATCAAGGGATAGTTGGGGTATTTGAATTTATTGTTGGACAAAATACAGAAGAATATCCGATTGAATTGTTGTTTGAACGGCTTGCAAAAATTTACAAACTTAAGACAGATAATTTAAGAATTGAAATAGAAACATTTGATATGTCCATTATTGATAATTATTTATGCCTTAAAAATGAAATTTTAGATTGTAATACTCAAGAAGCAAAACAAGTTATTGAATTATTGACCAGCAAAACTGATTTACTAAAAAACTATGAGGAAAGACTGGAACTTTTCTCCCGTCGTTGCATTGATGAAAGAAGTAATTTCCATATCACGCATGGTGATGCTGGTGGTAATTGTATTATTAATGGAGAGAGTTTAACAATTATAGATTGGGATTATCCTAAACTTGCTCCACCCGAACGCGATGCTTGGTTTTTTATTAATAATAACGATTTAATCGGCAAAATCAGTAACATAATAGATTATGATTTGAAAATAGAACGGCTTTGCTATTACTGCTATTACTCGTTCTTTTATTATCTTACTGAATATCTGAAGGCGTATTTATTTGTGGAAAGTATATATAAAAACGATATTAATACTAACCTGATCAGCTATTTTGATTCTTGCTGGATATTTAAACAACTTAGTTTTGCAGATGGGATTTTTTAAAACCATTCAAATACGCTTAGGAACATGTCGATTGTCAACAACCCCGTCCCCCTGACACATTAATTAAAACCGCGGCAAGGAGGAAGCGCTATGACCCCACATGAACTAATGGTGAAAACCAACCACTATCTCATCAAAGGCGGTAAACTGACCGAATTGCAGAAAGCGAACATAGTCGGTCAATTTCTTGCTACCTGGAGCACGCCTGACCAGGCCAAGCGATTATATCGCGGTGTAAAATTTCCTGGCAATATCGACGGCGATGGACGGCAGATGTATCCGATTTTCTACATACCCCCGTACAATGATGGAAAGAAGCTAAAAACCATTTACAATCAAGCGCCCAAAACGCACATTTTCTCGGCGAATATGTACGAGCTTGAGATTATAAGGTTGCTTTGTCTGATTGCATCAGAAAATTCTGCGGTTTGTGACATGGTTGCGCAAACGCTGGAGCGGCTGAAAACCACCTGCTTTGGATATGAGGATGATGGTGTTGGAGAGTGCTTCGACACCTCGCTTGTAGTTCTGCGGTTTTTAGCAGCAGCTGCGCCGGAGGATTGCAGCTGGATAAACAGCCGTATTGAAAACTACAACCATCATTCCGGAGATAAAAAGCGCCCATGGTATGCCCAATGGTACTTTTGGTTGTGCCTGTCCGAACTGCCGTTTGAACTAGCGGAGCCGGAGATCCTGAAATACAAGAACCAAATGCTGCCGTGGTTAACCACAAAAAGCATGGTGATGAATAGCGAGCATGATAAAACTGTACACCCGGTTCTTATTTGTTCGCTGCGCAACTGCCTATGCCGATTACCCGAATATGCTTATATTAAGGATATTCAGCCGTATGTTAACGAAAAGGACGGGCGGCTGCATTTTGATATGAACACGAGGTAATAATATATATGATTAAAAAATTACTCTACATTATCACCTATCTTTCAGCTAATGTGTCTGACCCATTTCGTGATATTTTACGCAAAAAAAGATACAAATTTATATGAAAAGAGAGATATACAATATGGCAACAATAACAAAAACTTACAAGGAAAGTGTTCCTCCGTTGCGTTTTATCGGTAAAAAATATCTAGATACTGACCGTGTAAACGGAACTTTCGGAGCAAAATGGAGCGAATGGTTTGAAAACGGGTGGTTTGGCACGGTAGAAAAACAGTTTAACGGAAACTTAACAGAAGTCTACGAAAACGGCAATGCTTACATCGGTTTCATGCGGGATAATAGCGAGGGAGTTTTTGAATATTGGATTGGAATTTTTATGCCGGAAGAAACAACCGTTCCCGAAAGTTTTGGATTTGTCGATTTGCCCGCAGGCGAACTCGGCGTATGTTGGGTTTATGGTAAAGAAAATGAAGTGTACATGCGTGAAGGCGAATGCAGAGAACGACTGGAAGCCGCTGGATTTGATGTTAACACAGATTGGTGTTTTGAGCGTTACGCTTGCCCGCGTTTTACCACACCGGACGAAAAAGGAAATATCATTTTAGATATATGCTTTTATCTCAATTAAGAATGACGCATAGGTAAAATGATTTAACAGTAAACATAATTAATGTGTCTCATACACAAGGAGCTAAGAACATGAAATACGAATTTGATGCAGAAATCAAACGGCTTGAGGGTAAGATTCAATGGAGCGTCTTTTACTTTCCGGAATCTGCCATGGAATGCTTTGGTTCAAAGGGCAACATTCCTGTCAAAATCACGGTGGATGGACACCCCTTTGACCACACGCTCTTAGGTTCCCGAAACGGGCATTATCTTGTCTACAACGAGTTTATCCGCCGCGCCGTCGGCAAAGAAATGGGCGACAGCGTTCATGTCACCTTGGAAAAAGATGAGCAGCCGCGAATTTTTACAGTTCCGGCTTATCTTGAAACGATTATCAAAGACAACGGCGTTTTGGAGGCTTTTCTGAAGCAGCCGGATTATTTAAAACGTGAGCAAATCAATAAAATAGAGTTGGCAAAAAAAGAAGAAACCAAGGTAAATCGGATTCAAAAGCTAATTTCAGAGTTGGAGGTTTGAAATGTATCCAATATTAGAAACAGAAAAGCTTTTATTAAAGCCGTTGCAGGAAAGCGATTTGGGTAATATGTATGTGTTATATACAAATCCGACAGTCGCCGCAACAATGGAACATTGGGATTCCATATGCAGTCATGAAAAATATCAAAAAGAATTTCTGAATATAGTAGCAAGCGGATCTTATTTCACTATTCGATTAAAAGAAAACGACTGTTTCATTGGATTTATTCAACTTTACCAATATGTCAAATATGTAAAGATGAATAAAATAAACCACTCTCAAATAAGCGCAGCTATCTTGCCCGAATATTGGAACTGCGGATATTGCACCGAAGCTACGAAAAAACTCCTACACTTCGCGTTTACCATCATTAAAACACCGTGGCTCTGCGCCAATCAATTTCAGGATAACCCTGCGGCGGGTAAAGTATTGCGGAATTGCGGATTGAAGTTTCATACAAAATATAAAATGCGGAAACGGCTATATGACCAATACCGCTATACGAGAGCCGACTACCTGAAAGATAATAAAATTACTGTAGAGGAAGCAAATGAAGCCGGTTATGTTTTCTCCATAAAGAAAAGCCCTTATAATTACGATAATCCAATTCGCAAAATTGATTCTATTACATACATCGAACAGCCGACCGAATATCTTTGCGGGCAGTCGGTAATCGCTATGCTTGCGGGTGTTTTAGTTGATGAAGTCATTGACGTAATGCAAAATGAACAAGGCACATCAACGCCTGAAATTTGTAGCTTATTAAAATGGTACGGAATAAAAACCGCAACAAAAGCGAAGTTAAAATATAATCCCGGGCAAGTATTGCCTGATTGTTGTATTTTGAGCGTTATGATGCCAGGATACGGTCATTGGTCGCTGTATTATAAAGGCAAGTATTTCGACCCTGAGTTTGGTGTGTTAGATAAAATGCCCGAACAGGCAAAGCTCCGTTATTATTGGGAGGTATTAACACGATGATTTGTCCAAAATGTAAGAAAGACTACCCGCAAAACAAAGAGAGAGTTTTGGAAACTTTTCTGAAACAGCAGGATTATTTGAAGCGCGAGCAAATCAATAAAATAGAGTTGGCAAAAAAAGAAGAAACCAAGGCGAATCGGATTCAGAAACTTATTTCAGAGTTAGGCGGGACATCGAAATCAATATGATCCCACAGATTGGTTGAAAAATATGAAATACAACATTATTCACATCGTTGGCGCATCCGGCGCCGGGACATCCACATTGGGGAAAGCGTTGGAACTGGAATACGGATATAAATGGCTGGATACAGACGAATATTTTTGGCAGCCTACTGATCCGCCTTTTACGAAATCACGACCATGCGAAGAACGGATCACGCTTTTAACGACGGAACTTCAAAAATATCCGAAATGTGTAATATCAGGTTCATTAGTAGGATGGGGCGATGATTTCATCCCTCAGTTTGACTTAGTTATATTTGTGGATACATCCACGGGTATTCGCATTGAGCGGCTTCAAAAACGCGAATATGAGCGGTTTGGTAAGCGTATCCGCGAGGGTGGCGATATGGTTGAGGAACATACAAAATTTATTGAATGGGCAAAAACATATGATATCAATAACCCGCCGGAGCGTTGCCGCAAGCTCCACGAAGAATGGTTTGCGAAGCTGTTATGCCCTTTATTGCGTGTGGATGGTACAAAGCAGGTTGATGAGTTGTTGAAGCAAATCGATTCTTTTGAAGCCCCCGACAACGAAACAGATAAGGAACGGCAAGCCATATTAACTTAGAACACACGGGACGGTTCTATTATTTGCGCGAAATAACAGTTTAAACGGTGGCGAAGAGTTGTATAGCAAGTTTACAGATTGATGGGGAAAAACTGTGGGATAGTTTGCAGAATGCTTGTTCGAATCAGAGAACCGTCCCTCGTGCCTGACACCTCATGCCTGCCCTCGTGCCTGACCCCGTGCAAACAAACCCACCATTAGAGGATAATAAACTGTTTATGTAATGTAAAAGCCGGAAAGGACAAAGCAATATGAATATAACCATCCGAAATGCTGTATTAACGGACAATCAAAAAATTCGTCCGCTGCAGAAACAAATTGCGGCCTTGCACTATGAAGGCCGCCCGGACTTATTCAAAACTGAAACACGGTATTACACCAACATGAATTTTAGGAAGAAGCTCAAAGATCCCCGCCAGTTTATATACATTGCAGTAAGTGGGAGCGGTGATATTTTAGGATATGCATTTGCGAAAATTATCCGGTATCGGAAGCATTCGGCTTACCGCGATTTTGATACGTTCTACATTGACGATATCTGTGTTGATGAAAGCATACGCGGGCAGGGGATTGGCAGAATGCTGTTTGAAAAGTGCAAAGAACAAGCATGGTTGTCTAACTGTCAAAATATTGACTTGGATGTATACACATTCAATCAAAGTGCCATCGCTTTTTATGAGCACTGCGGAATGACAGAGCAAAAACGACGCATGGAGCTTATACTATGATTAGGCCGACTGAAATCACAGACCTTGACCGCTGTGCCGCATTTATCCGTGAAAGGTTTTCCGCTGCAGCAGCCGAATTCGGGCTGACCGAACAACATTTAATCACAGGACATTCTATGATTATTTTAAAATAAGGTTATTGAGAAATCTTAAGTATGAGAGGTGGAGGATAACGATGATGACACAAAAAGAAATGCTGCACATCGTGCAGTCACAGCTTGCGGTTGACCTGAATTGCACACTTGAGGACTTGAACGGCAAAAAAGACAGTATTATATTTGTCGAAGCAAAAGATAACCCCGGGCGCAGACCGTTTCCAAGAAAGGAGCGTCATTTTGACATTCTGTCTATGGGGAAATCCATCGTAGTATCGGCAACAGAGGAACGTCTGTCTATTGCAAAATCTCAGATGCAAGGAAAAGACAGGGACTGCATATTTTCTTTGCCGTTAATCAGAGGTCATAGCTTGCATTTTCTGCCTGATCTGAAAATAATAAAGCCAATGTCACCACCGGAAAATTTTCAATTTGAAGTCGTTGAGCAAGATGAAGTAATCAATTTGTTAGAATTTGAAGAATTTAATAACGCTCTTATATATGACCCTAATCGCCCTTATCGCACCGTCATAGTTATGCTTGCGAAGAAAGCTGGTAAAATTATCGGTATGGCAGGAGCATGCAATCATTGTGCAAAAATGCTTTCAATTGGCATAGATGTTTTACCCGAATATCGTCATTTTGGGCTGGCTGCTTATCTTGTGAACAGCCTGACTTTTGAAATATTAAAGAGGGATTACGTGCCGTATTACGGCACTATTTCGAGCAATATTGCTTCACAGAGAGTGGCCCACCGGGCAGGATATTATCCGGCATGGGTATCTGATTGGCGATGTAATTTTGAGGAATTGGAAACTTTACCGCTTGTTTAATTTGAAAAGATTGAAAATTATTGAAACGACATAACAAGACGACAAGGAAATAGTGTCAAGAGGACAGGGCTTGTTGACACATGTTACTAGGCCGGCCAAAACACCTAAAAATATTAAGCCAAACAACCGAATTGTATTGCGCCGAGTAAATGAAATGATATTTAAGGTTAATAAAAATCGGATGCAGGCACCTTCATTTTAATGGTAATAACGGGCACTGAATTCGGTTATAAAAGAGACGATGGGGTATATGTTGTTCCAATAGGATGTCTAAAAAACTAGGGACTTCGACGAGCGTCAAGGGTATAGCACTTAACTGTTCACGGAACACATGAGAACCGTTCGCTTTTATCGGTCTCCAAGTGGTTTTTATCGTAATCTGCAATCGTCAATTTTTTGGAGGCGGTTATTTGAACATAAAGGAACATATTGAGCAGCATTTTAATGTATCGGTTTTAGAAATCAGGCCGACTTCAAACGGGAGCGGAATGACATTTGACATAATCACCCGAACAGGACGTTATATCGCAAAACTTGGAGAACGTTCCGATTTTTTATCCGTCTATCGTAAAGTATGGCCGGTTTTAGAGGAAGCGGGGCTTAAACAAAGCCATATTGTATACAGCGATGACATACTTACTTTATATGAATGGCTGAATGGAGAAACCGAAAAGTTGTTAACACCTGAAAAAATGGGAAACGCCGTATTATACATAAAACGATATAATGAGGTGTTGAAACAAATTTCTTCCGATGAAATTAAAATCCAAAGAATGAATGCTTGGGATGATGCCGGCTCGCTAAGCTTTTTATTAGACGAATTTCCACAGACCGTTCACTATTCGACTTTTCCGTGTGCAGCTTATGTGATAAAATGTCTGACTAAAGGCCGCGAAATTCTTGAAAATCTGCCAAAACAGCTTATACATAGTGATTTAGGTGCCGATAATTTTCTGTTTATTGATGATAAGGTCAATGCCATTATCGATTTTACGCCGCAAATAGCGCCGGAAATTTATGGGCTTTGCCAATTCCTGTACTGGAATGTGTTGTGGAAGGAAGAAAACACATGCTCATTACTCAAATGGGCTGCTATGTATTCGGAACAGATTAACAGGGAGGTGTTTTACTTACTAATGCTGCAGACGGCACTTTTTCGCGTGGTTGGGCCACTGCTCAACGGGCGTTCGGATTTAGAGAAGCGAACAGTACTGCTGGAGGAGCTATTGAGCAAAGTCTAGTATTTTAGGGAGATGGCGTGCCAAAGAACGGGGCCGCTGATAATCCTGCCAATGTAACCCATACAGCTGATGAGGTGAAAAGAAATGCCCAGAGGTATTATTTTATTCGGAGCAATGGGTGTGGGAGATACCACACTGGGATTAGAAGTTGCAAAGCGGCTTAACTACCCGCATATTGATTTAGACGACCATCATTGGCGCTGGGATACGGAAATTCCCTATACAGTATTTCGATCGAGAGAAGAAAGAACGGAGTCTATCATGCAGGCAATAAATCAGAATCCTCATTTTGTTATGTCCGGTTCAATGTGGAGCATTCGCAAAGCCTTTGAGCCTCTGTTCGACATGGCAATATTTATGACAGCGCCTGCAGAAATCCGTGCAGAACGGTTGCGAAAACGTTCCGTTACCCGCTGGGGTAGTAGAGTTTTGCCCGGCGGCGATATGTATGAAAGTAACGATGCAAATAAAGATTATTTAGCCTGCGCAAAATCATACGATCAAGATATTTCTCCGAATATGTGTATGGCACAGCATAAGCAATGGGTAAAAGAACTGCCTTGCCCGGTTTTGAGAGTGGATGGAACAAAACCGATTGCCGAAAATGCAGAATTGGTTGTTGCACAGTATGATAAAATTCGTGGTTTGAACGTTTCAACAACTCCGTCCTCTTGACACACTCACTGACAAATGAATTTCCGCAATTTACAAAAGGAGGGATAAATATTGACCGGTTACAACATTCAAATTAATAAGTTGTGCAAGATGTGTGCATTGGGTGAGCTTTTATGTGCTCCAAGCCCAATATTGGGTGGTTTACTGCACCGAATGTACGATGTAAAAACATCACACGGTCGATTTGCTATTAAAGCACTAAACCCTGAAATAATGGAACGCAATGATACCTATAAAAATTTTGTAATATCAGAAATGATTGTTTCGAAACTTGCGAATGTTATAAATGCAAGTGGTGCAGATTTATATAATGGTAATCATATCCAAGAAGTTGATGGACAGTTTTATCTCATATATGAATTTAAAGAAGGAAAATCGCTGAAACAAAACGAAATCACAACAGACCATGCTTATAAAATAGGAGTTGCTGTCGGCAAAATTCATAGTACGGATTTTTCGGAATTAAATATACATAACGATAATACAACTGAAGCCCGTTGTTTTAACTGGGATGATTTTCTTGAAATTGGTCGACAGCAAAATAAAGAATGGCGCGATTTATTAGAAGAAAACATAAGCAAACTATATTGTTTATCTAATAAAATGAATGAAGCATACACCGCGTTATCAGCCAATGAAATTATATGTCACGGCGATCTTGATTCAAAAAATGTTTTATGGCTTGACAACGAACCTATTATTATCGATTGGGAATCAGCTTGGTTTTATAATCCATATCACGATTTTCTTGAAACAGCACTTTATTGGTCTTTAAATGATGACAAATCAATTGCATATGATCGTTTCTCTGCATTTAAAAAGGGGTATAGCAGTATTAAGACAATTGGTAATTCAGACTGGGATACGGTATTGGACAGCGGTTATTCTGCAAAACTCGGCTGGCTTGAATATAGCTTTAAACGCTCACTTGGAATCAAATGTAATAATGCAGAAGAAAGAAAGCTTGGTACAGAGCAAGTCACCGCCACAATTAATGACATACTGCAACATGAAAAACAGAGTCCATCTATTATTAATTTTTTGGTGGCAGAGTTAACGGATAATAAAATAAATCTATCAGGAGGAAACACTATGCAGAAAAAAGCTTTAGTAATAATCGATATTCAAAATGACATAACAAAGAATTACAAGGATGTTATTGGCAATATCAACAAAGCTATTGATTGGGCAGTCAATCATAATATTCATGTTATTTATATAAGGCATGAAAATTTATCAGCCGGCACGAGGACTTTTAAACCCAATACATATGGGTCTGAATTAGCTTCAGACTTGAAAACAGTATCAAAAAATGTTTTCACAAAATACAAAGGAAACGCATTAACCAGTGAAGAATTTACTGACTTTATCAGTAAAAATGAAATATGTGATTTCTACATAACAGGAGCAGATGCTGTTGCTTGTGTTAAATCAACCTGTTACAACTTATGCAAAGCAAACTATGGCGTTAATGTCCTATCAGATTGCATTACCAGTTATGATAAAAGGAAAATTGACGAAATGCTGCG
>CAZVJW010000066.1:0-13378 GCA_964627535.1 uncultured Eubacteriales bacterium | reverse complement strand
TCTCATATCCGTTCAGATACAGATACGACTGCCTGCGGGCGCTTGAATATTTCGCACGGTCATGTATTCCTTTCGAAGACCGGATGAGCACGGCTTTCGAATGGCTGATAAGCAAACAAAGACCGGACGGCAACTGGTATTTGGAGAATAAGCATCCGGGTAACACACATTTTGAGTTGGAGAGAGCCGGTGAACCCAGCAGGTTTATTACAATGAAAGCTCTTTTTATCAAAGAATGGCATAAGAAATCCACAAAGGTATAGAAACACCATTACGGAAGGAAATGTAGAATTTGAACATTAATAAGCCAGGCAGGATCATAGAAATCACTCTAAACGACGCTGGCAGGCAGTTTGGCTGTTACGGCGCGGCGGGCAATTTTACACCAAATATTGACAAAATGGCGGAGGAAGGCATCCGCTTTGCAGACCATTTTTCGGTCGCGAGTGTTTGCATGCCGAGCCGCCTCGGTATTTTGACAGGGAAATATGAACATCACACACATTTGTGTTTTTGCGACCCGAACGAGAACACCATCCCTAAACTTCTTGGTGCTGTGGGGTACCGCACCATCCTCTGCGGCGAAAAGGAGCATGGCAGCTACAAACGCGACCCGCGGTTCGGGTATACCGGCAGCGATATCGGGACGGACATCGTCGGCTTTTCGGAGCATTGGTCCGATTCCGCAAGCGGTGAATGGATAGCAGACAAGATATGCGAATTTCTCCAAAGCCCCGAAGCGGACGAGCCCTTTTTTCTATGCGCAAACCTCCAGGAAGCTCATGCCGAATATTGGCGTGAGGTTACGCACAAAGATATTGACAATGTCGTCTTCCCGCCGAAATTGCCTGATTTTCCGGATACTAAGGCTTCCCGGAAGCAGTTTGCGAGCTTCTGCAAGCACCTTTCGGAAGGCGACCGGGCGGTCGGACAAATTCTCGATTGTATCCGGACGAGCGGAAAGAAAGAGGACACGCTGGTTCTCTTTACCGTTGACCACGGTATCGATTTCCCCCGGGCAAAGCAGACGCTTTATGACTCCGGCATCAATACGCCGCTTATCCTATGGGGTCCTTCATGGCTGCCGGCGGGTATGGTTGTATATGGGCTTTCGTCGCACTGCGACATATTACCGACTTTGTGCGATGTTGCCGGTATTACCCCGCCGGACGATCTGGATGGTTTGAGCCTTATCAGCGCAATTGAAACCGGTGAAACAACGCGGGAATTTGTTTTTTTCGAGAAGGGATGGGACAACCCCAATGAACCGGTAAGAGGTATCCGCACCTACCGGTTCAAATACTTAATGAACTACCGACCGGGCTGGCCGATACCGGCTGTTAAGAGCTATATCGCCGATGTTGGCGCTGACGAATATCTCACACGGTTTGCGGAGTATATCCGTCCCGAGGAGGAGCTATATGATGTTCTCAACGACCCCGCCGAGCAGAATAATCTTGCCGGGAGTCCCGATTACTCGGAAATTAAAGCCGCCCTCAACAAGCAGATAACGGACATCATGCATAAAAACAAAGACGAACTTTTAGACGAAAATTCCATCTACGCCAAAAACGCCGGAAACCCGGCGGTGCGGTATTGGGTAAAAAACAAAGAAACCGGCAAATGGGAGCTTGACTTGGAACAGCCGTTTGTGGTTCTTCTGCCTTGGGAATCTTTATAATACTATTCTGCGTTAAAAACATAATATATTTTTAACCGGCAAGCAGACATACCGCTGCGGCTGAAACCGCAGGCAGATAGCATTGAACGGCTTATACTAATTACTCATAAAAACCCAACAAGACAATTCTTATAAACTGCATAAATCAAAGTTTTTTGCTTGATTTTTTAGAGGTTTTTAAATCGTGATTTAGTATTATCTGGCAGCATTTGCTGCCCCGCTGTCTTTTAGACAGCGGATTTAAAAGATAGACTTTGTCTATATTATAAATAATAATTAGTATAAACGCCAAGGTACACAACTTTAAACAGTATCTCGCGTAAAATATCTATCCTTACCGTTAAAACAATTGACAACGATATGGTTTTAAATTATCATCAATACAGAAATTCAATAGCATCGGGCAAAATTTTACCGGAATTGCCCTCAATTTTTATGCAAGGTGATGAATATGGTAAAAATCATTGAAACCAACGGAATTTTATCGATATCAAACGGCTCGGAAGAGGTCTTCGCTTTTGATTTGACGCAGAGCTTCGCCACCGCAGGCAGAGGCAAAGCCGAATATATCATGAGCCATGGCAGTTTTAAATTCAAAGAAAAATTAAGTGAAAAGACAGATTTATTTCTGCGAAAAATCAAAAGCAGTGCTGAGGGCGCCACCGGTGAATTAGCGGATAAAACCGGGCGTGGATTTTTCGAAGTCTTGTTTTCAGTAACGGATAACACACTTAAAATTCATTTCGAACCTTTGACAAAAAATGAATACAACCGCTTTTGGTTTAAACTGCCGTCAAATGCCGATGAACATATATATGGCTGCGGCGAGACTTTTACAAAGTTTGATTTAAAGGGCGAAAAAGTCAGAATTTGGGTGGCAGAACACTCAAACGCGATGAGAATTGCCAAGAAAATTGTATCGGAAAAAATAAGAGGTAAACGCCCTAAGAAAATGTACAAGTTTTCCGCTTATGAAACCTATTATTCGCAGCCGACTTTTATTTCAAGCCGAAAATATTTTATGCATGTCGACAGCGATGCTTATATGGATTTTGACTTCTCACACCGGGATTACCATGAATTCATGATAAGAGCTGTCGGGGATGTTATCATTGGCTTTGCCAATAACTTTGAGGACTTGCTTTATAATTTATCCGGTTTGTTGGGAAGGCAGCCGAAACTGCCTGACTGGGTTTATGACGGCGCGATTTTAGGCATACAAGGAGGAACCGAGGTTGTACTGGAAAAGCTTGAAAAAGCAGCTAAACATAACATGAAAGTGACAGGTGTCTGGTGCCAGGACTGGGAAGGCATTCGAATAACTTTTATCGGCAAACAACTGATGTGGAACTGGAAGTGGGACCCGGAGGTATATAAAGATTTAGATAAAGAGCTGCCAAAGCTGAAGGCCGCAGGTATTCATTTTTTAGGATATATTAACCCGTTTTTGGCCATTGAAAAGGATTTATATGCGTTCGCTTCAATGAAAGGCTATTGCGTCAAGGATAAAGAAGGGAAAGACTACCTGGTAAAAACAACCACCTTCCCTGCCGCTATGGTTGACTTAACAAATCCGGATGCTTATGAATGGATTAAGTCCGTGATAAAGGAAAATATGATCGATTTTGGTCTTGACGGCTGGATGGCAGATTTCGGCGAGTATTTGCCGACTGACAGCGTTCTTTTCAGCGGTGAAGATCCTGAAATTGTCCATAACACCTGGCCGGCGCTTTGGGCAAAAACAAACCGTGAAGCTGTTGAAGAATGCGGAAAGCTGGGCGAAGTGTTCTTCTTCACACGGGCGGGGCACACTAAAACAATAAGGTACTCCACCCTTATGTGGTCAGGTGACCAGCATGTTGACTGGTCTTATGATGAAGGTTTGCCATCCGCGATTCCTTCCGCGCTTTCTCTTGCAGCGAGCGGTTTTGGCATATGTCACAGCGATGTCGGCGGTTATTCAACTTTTTCACATATGCGAAGAGAGCAGGAGCTCTTAATGCGTTGGGCTGAAATGAGCGCATTCACTCCACTGTTCCGCTCCCATGAGGGGAACAGGCCGGATGATAATGTTCAATTCGACGCGAACGAAACGGTTTTGAATCATTATGCAAAAATGAGCAGGATTCATTTTAATCTGGCGCCTTATTTAAAGGCCGCGGTTGAGTTTAACAGCGAAAAGGGCATCCCTGTTATGCGTCCGCTGTTTTTCTATTACACGGACAAATCGGACTATGCGGAAATGTATGAATATCTTTTGGGCAGAGATATACTTGTCGCGCCGGTAATCGAAAAAAATCAATTGAAAAGAAATGTATATTTGCCTGACGATACCTGGATTCATTTATGGAGCGGCAAAGAATATTCAAAAGGCAATCATATCATTGAAGCGCCGCTGGGCAATCCGCCCGTTTTCTGCCGTAAAAGCAGCGAATATTTACACGATTTTCTCAAGCTGAAAGAGCTTTGAGTGGAGGGGTCTTATGAAAAAAGCCAATATCGGCGTGGTTTGCCTTGCGAGAAAAACCTTTGATTTTGAAGCCGCGGCGGATATATACAACCGTTCAAAAACTGATATGGAGAAGATAAAGGATGTTAACTGGACTTTTATCGATGAGCTTGTTATCGAGCCGGCCGATGCGCAAAAAGCGGGAGAAATACTTGCTGCGCAAAATATAGACGGCGTCGTCATTATCAGCGGAACCTTTCATCTGGGTCACTTAGCGCTGATCATCGACAAATTTCTGCATAAACCCGTGTTGCTTTGGGGGTTCAATGAGCTCCCCTATAACGGCGGCAAAATTCGCCTGAACTCGGTATGCGGCGTCAATCTCAACGCATCCAATCTCTATAAATCCGGCAATAATAATTATTCCTGCTGCATAGGCGACAGCATTGACAGCGGCTGGCTTGAGGCGGTCCGAATGAAGGCCGCGTTAAAAAACGCGCATGTGGGCATCGCGGGCTACCGGGCTGACGGATTTTTTAATTTAAGTGTCGACGACCCCTTGCTGTTTAAAAATACCGGCATTCTGCTTGACCATTATGAACTCAGAGAACTCATGGACGGCTATGAGAATGACGGGCTTGGCTTTCCGGCTCGTGAAGTGAAAAATATCTTCAACTGTGCCTGTATCACCGAAACGCAGGTGGAAAAGGTTGCCAACCTTTCAAATTCCCTTGAAAGGTTTCTGGCCGCCAACAAACTTGACGCGCTGGCAATTCGCTGCTGGCCGGAATTCGCCAACGCTTTCGGCACCTCCCCCTGCGCCGCCATGAGCCTGCTCAACGGCAAGGGTTTCACCCTGGGTTGCGAAGGTGATGTGGAAGGAACCATATCCATGCTCGCCTGCAACGCGATATCTGCTTCTCCGGCATTTCTGGCTGACCTTTCGCAGGTGAATTTTGAAGAGGACTATGCGCTGATGTGGCATTGCGGTGTCGCGCCTTATACGCTGTGGGACGGGATATCCGACCGGTCGCTTGATACTTATTTTGCCGGCGGCAGGGGTGTTACGGCCGATTTCGTCATGAAAAGCGGACCGGTGACCATGATGAGAATTGACACCGCAAGGGGAAGAACAAGGCTGTTCGCCCAAAAAGGAACGGCTGTTCCGATGAATAAAGATTTGAAGGGAACATATTGCAAGGTCAAATTTGAAAAACCGGTCAAAGAAATCCTTGAAATTGTTACTTCAACGGGAGTTGCCCATCATGTTTCCATGGTTTACGGCGACTTTTTAGATACATTTGTCAAGTTCGCGAAAATAATGGATTTTGATTTGATAACCTGACAGCCGATCGGTGTTTTAAATCCATTAATTTATAGCTTACGGAAAGCGGGATGATAAGTTGAACTGGGAATTCTATATGCCTGTCAAAATATTCTTCGGTGCCGGTATCTCAGAAAAACTGGGCGGCATCATTGACGGTTTCGGCTATACGCGGGGCGTTTTGGTCTGCGACCCTGTGTTTGCCGAAAACGGACTGGCTGCAATGATTGTACGGAGCTCCAACGGAAAACTGATCGATATTTTCAGCGGTATCATCCCCAACCCGACCATTGAAAACGCGGATGAATGCGCTGCGGTTTTACGAAAGCATAAGAGCGGTTTTGCGGTCGCTTTAGGGGGCGGAAGCTCCATAGACTGCGCAAAGGCCGCCTGCGCCATTACTGGGGCAACCGGCTCAATCCGTGATTATCATTCCGGCGGCAGACCCTTGCGGGAAGAAAACACCATACCGCTGATTGCAATCCCGACAACCGCGGGAACCGGCAGCGAAGTGACAAGTGTAACCGTTTTGACCGATAACGAAAAACACATAAAAGCTCCTTTGGGTAATGCTATGCTTTATCCGAAGGCTGCGGTTGTTGACCCCGCGCTGACGCTGAGCGTCCCCAAAAATGTGACAGCCTCAACGGGGCTTGATGTTCTATCTCATGCTTTGGAGGGATTTTGGAGCGTAAACCACCAGCCGATTTGCGACGCTCTGGCGCTTAACGCAGCTAAAAAGGTCTTTCAATATTTGCCCGCTGCTTATGATAACCCGGACGATTTAACGGCACGGGAGGCGATGTGCGAGGCTTCCCTTCTCGCGGGGATTGCGTTTTCGCACCCAAAAACCTCCGGTCCGCACGCCTGCTCTTTTCCGCTGACAAACCGTTACCATCTTCCGCACGGCGAGGCATGCGCGTTTACGCTTGACGCTTTCACGAGACTTAACGCCGATGCCGAAAACGGAAGACTCAACTCATTTGCGGCTGACTGCGGTTTTGCGGACGCCAATGAAATGGCTGACAGAATTCACAGCCTGAAAAAGCGATTCAACATGAGAACCGTTTTGGAGGAAATCGGTGTAACCGGTTCGGCAGCGAGAAAATTAGCCGAAGACAGTATGCACCCCAATATGCTTAACAATCCCGTAAAAATGGATATTGACGCGGTTGAAAAGCTCTATAAAACTTTAAGGTGAACAAATGGATCTGACCACCATACTTTTAACGGGGCTGGTAATTTTCAGCGCCAATATCATTGAGGCCTTAACAGGCTTCGGAAGCGGAATTATCGCGCTGCCGTTTCTCGCAATGCTCATCGGGATTAAAACCGCTGTTCCCGTTATCATGACTATTTCAATCCTTTTTACCACATTCATGGTGATAACTAATTATAGAAAAGTTGATTTAAAAGCATATTTAACCATCATCTTTTTTGTCGCCTTGGGTTTACCCATCGGCGCATTTGTATTTTCGTCTTTTAACGAGGAAACGCTGAAACTGATTTTGGGAATATTCATTATTTTAAGCGCGGCAAGGTCTCTCTTCCTTATGACACATCCTAAAAAAGAGACGCATTCAAAAGCATACGGCGTTTTTCAAAGAATCATGCTTTTCGGAGGAGGGATTGTGCAAGGCGCTTTTGCGACCGGGGGCCCGCTGATAGTTATTTACTCCGCGGACAAGCTGAAAGATAAATCTGTGTTCCGCGCGACAATGTGCACTGTGTGGCTCACGCTGAACATGATTTTAGTCACCAAAAACTTCATTGTCGGCGGCATTATGACCGGGGATGTTTTTAAGCTCGTCGCCGCAACCATTCCTTTCTTTGGCGCCGGTATTTTTATCGGGCTGAAGCTTCATAAAAAAGTCAGCATAAAAGCTTTCACCGCGCTGATTAATATTGTTTTAATCGCTGCCGGCATATCAACTGTCCTTTGGGCAATTCTTAACTGAATATCACAATTCAAGCGACAATATGGCTAATATTTAAAAAATAACAGGTTAGGAATCATAACATGAATGAACAGAAAACACCTTTAACAAGCGGAATAAAACTGAAGGACAAGCTCGGTTACGCTGTCGGCGACACTGCCGGAGTGCTTCTTTTCAGCGTAGTAGGGGCATACCTGCAAATGTTTTATACGGATGTCCTTTATATCAGCCTGAATAAAATCATTGTTCTCATGTTTGCCGCGCGAATTTGGGACGCAATCAACGACCCGATTTGGGGATCCATCATTGACAAAAGAAAGCCTTCGAAAAACGGTAAGTTCAAGCCTTATTTGCTTTGGCTCTCCTTCCCGCTCGCAATCGGCGGCGTTCTGACTTTTACCAAAATCCCAGGTCTTTCGGAAAATCAATACCTTGTCTACGCGTATATCACCTACATTTTCTACGGAATGATGTACACCGGCACCAACATCCCTTACGGCGCGCTGGCTTCAGTGATAACCGACGACGAAATGGAGCGCTCCTCTCTTTCTGTTTACCGTTCAGTCGGTTCCGGCCTTGGTGGTCTGCCGGGGCAAATCCTTTTGCCCTTGTTTGTTTATTCCACCGCGGTTGATACCGGAGATAAATACCTGGATGCCGGAAAACTATCTGTTTCGGTGGCGATACTCGCCGGATTTTGCGTGATTGCTTACATATTCAGTTATAAACTAACGGTTGAAAGAGTCGCTTCTCCGAAGATACCGCAGAAAACAAACGCGGCGGAAACGATAAAAACGCTGTTGAAAAACAAAGCGTTCATCGTGCTTTGCTTTGCCTCCATGCTGCTGATCAGCTCGACCGTCTATACACAGACTCTGTGCAATTATCTCTTCAAAAATTACTTCAGCAATCCGAAATTGTTCAGCCTCTACACCATCGTCCTCTATGCGCCGATGATTCTGCTGATTCCGCTTATGGGCAAGCTGGTCCGTAAATTCGGAAAGAAAGAACTGTGCGCGGCCGGAATGGGTCTGGCCGCCGCCGCGAACATTCTGCTCTGGCTTCTAAAAACCGGAAATCCATATGTTTTTCTGGCGTTCTGCTTTATCGGAGGAATCGGTATTACCCCGTTAATCCTTCAAGTGTGGGCTCTTGCCACAGATGTGATAGACTACCAGGAATATATCGCGCGCAAACGCGAGGAGGGAATCACCTATGCCTTCTTTTCGTTCACCCGCAAGGTCGGCCAGACAGCAGCGGGCATGCTCGGGGTTTACGCACTCAAACTGATCGGTTATGACGCAAAAAACATAACCCCCGGAGCTATCGCAAAAATGTATGACGTTTCAACCGCTATCCCAGCGTTTATGTATTTAGCAGCTTTCCTGTTCTTGGCGTTTTTATATCCCCTCAGCAAAGCCAGACTCAAGAGTCTGCACGAAAACGAATATAAGATTCGTGCTGAAGAGAGTAGCGCTGAGGTTTAAGAACTTTCGGTTATTGTGCTGATTAATAAATAATTGACCTAAGATGTTGTAACCCCGCATGGTAAAATTTACCTTGCGGGGATTTTCGTTTGATTCAACTTTAACGGTAGCATCTTGGTACTAAGTCAAAACAATATATTTCATCCGCTTAAAATCTAAACATGAATTCGGTTCCTTCGTTTTGTTTGCTGTCAACCGTAATTTCAATACCGTGCCTGTCGGCGATCTGCTTGGCTATTGAAAGCCCGAGGCCGGTGCCTCCTGTATTGCCCGCAGATTTTGTTTTATAGAAGCGGTCGAAAATATAGGGCAGATCTTCATTCGGAATTCCCGGGCCTTTATCTTTGACGGTTATGGTTTTGTCTTTCAGAGAAACAGCAATTTTACTGCCGGCAGGCGAGAACTTAACAGCGTTATCAAGAATAATCATAAGCATCTGCCGAAGCCGCCCGTAATCGCCTTGAATGGTGCAAATCTGCGCATCCTGCTCCTCGGCTATCGTTATACCCTTTTGCTCCGCAAGGTGTTTCGCTGTGCGGACCGCATCGTCAAGCACTTCGCAAATATTGATTTCACGCATCTCTATTTTGAAATCGGTGTTCTGCAGGCGCGATAAATCAAGCAGGTCATCCACCAGCCTTTGCAGAAAGATGCTTTCGTCAAGCATTTGGCAGTGATATTCCTTTACCTTTTCCGGCTCGCTGACAACGCCTTCGCACAGCGCCTCCAATGAGCCGCGGATAACGGTCACCGGCGTTCTTAGCTCATGGGAGATATTTGCGACAAAATCCTGCCGAAGCTGAAGCAGCCGTTCGCTTTCGTGCGAAGCTGTCTCGAGTTTTTCGCTTAAGATGTCGATTTCCCCGGCAAGCTCGCCAATTTCATCTTTCTGCTTCACGCCGGTCTTTGCGCTGTAATCACCGTCTGCAAGCCTCAGCGCCGAATTCCGCATCTTTTTCAACGGTTTTGTAAAGGAAAGAGACAGTAAAACCGATAAAACAATTGCCAAAACCAATGCCGCGAGCATACTGATTGCCAAAAGGTAAAACCCTTGTGTTGTTGCCTGCGTAATGCCTTCAACCGGCGAATGGAGCAGCAGCGCCCCGATAACCTTCCCGTTGCTGATAATCGGCGTGCCCACGGTCAGCGTCGGTGAATTCAAAAGATTGCTGAAGCCCTCGCTGAATGCCGTCTTTCCATTGAAAACCTCTTTTACGACTTTATCGGCATCCTGCGGCAAATCAGCATAGGTATAATTTTCCATTTTGCCGCTTGTAATCAGCTGGAGGTTTTCATCCACAACCCAGACATCCGTCATGGCGATTTCATCCAAAGCGCGGAGATAGGTTCCGTAACCGCCATGCATTCCGTTGCCCATCCCGCTTCCCGGTCCGGAGCTGTTCGTTTCGCTGAAGGCTTCGGATAAAGTTGCCGCGATTGTTACAGCCCGCTTCTCCAAATCTGTTTTATAGAGTTCTATGGTATGGCTCCTGAAAAGCATCATAAAAACGCTGCCGATGATAACCGAGAACAGCAGAAGCACCGCCGAAAAATACAGAGTCAGTTTAACCGCGATTTTATTTTTCATAACTTTTTTCCTCAAATTTATAGCCTACGCCCCAAATTGTTTTTATCTCCCAATTTTCATGCTTGAATTCGTCGAGCTTGGCGCGCAGGCGCTTGATATGAGAATCCACCGTCCGGCTGTCGCCGAAATAATCATAGCCCCACAAGCTGTTAAGAAGATTCTCGCGGGAGAACACTTTGTTCTTATTGGTTGCGAGTGTCCATAAAAGCTCAATCTCTTTTTTGGTCAGTGAAACAGCGAGTTCATCCACCGCAGCGGTATAATCGTCCAAATTGACAGTGAGATTGTCATAAGAAAAAATCTGCGCCTTGAGCGTATCCGCATTCGTCATTCTGCGTAAAACCGCGCGCACTCTCGCCATCACTTCGCCGGGAGAAAAAGGTTTCACCATATAATCGTCCGCGCCGATATCCAGCCCCATAATTTTTTCAAAGTCTTCGCCCCTGGCTGTAATCATGATAACCGGGGTATTTGATGTTTTTCGGATTTCACGGCACACCTCAAATCCGTCCATTTTCGGCATCATCACATCGAGCAGGACGATATCCGGCGAAGCCTGCCTGAATAATTCAATGGCTTCAAGCCCGTCAAATGCGATTTTTGTTGAATAGCCTTCTTTTTTGGCGTACTCATCCAAAATCGAGCTGATTTGCTTATTGTCATCTGCTATTAAGATGGTTGGCATTGGATCACCTCTATTTTTGTTATATGTTTTTATTATACCATATATTCAGTATAGAACAACACTGTGGCAAAAGTGTGTTTTTCTCCTGAAAAGAACCACAAATTCAGAAAGGAAAAAACACACTTTTGCCACAGATATTCGGTATTATGGAGACATAGCAAACGAGTTGCTAAATAAATTCCCAAATTGAAGGAGGTCATTTCAAATGACAAAGTTAAAAAGAGGTCTCATCATCAGCACAATGGTTCTCGCGTTAGGCGCAACATCACTGACCGCGTTTGCGGCAAACAACACCACAGCACCGGCAAAAAATTCGGCTGTTTGCACAGATGAAAACAAGGCGGAAAGACTCCAGGACAAAAAGGACATTCTTGCCGAAAAAGTTAAAGCCGGAACCATGACACAGGCAAGGGCAGATGAAATCCTCGCCGCGATTGAAGCCAACCAGGCAACATGCGACGGGACAGGCTCAGCGAAGATCGGCCAGAAATACGGCGCCGGCTTCGGCGGCATGAGAGGTGAAGGCAAAGGTTCGGGCGAAGGCCGCGGCGAAGGAATATGCAACGGCACCGGTGAAGGCCGTGGCAACAGCGAAGGCGAAAGAGGCCAAAGAAGCTGCGGCGACTGCCAAGGGTAATCAATAGGAATCAATAGGAAAAAAAGAGCAGCTCTGTGTATAAATCCACAGGGCTGCTCTTCCCTTTAGCTGTTTAGGCACTTTATTGATATGTTATAGCATTTTGTTTGCATTTTATTGAACACTCCATGCAAACCAGGCAATCCGTCTTCTTTATTTTGTGTTTATCCTCTTTCACAATTGCTTTAGCCGGGCACGCGCGCGTACAGGCTCCGCAGTTGTTGCATTTTTCAGCATCGATAAACATCCTGTGCTTTGCTATTGACGAAGGAAGGCTTAAAATTGTACCAAGAGGGCAAAGATAGCGGTGCCACAACTCCTCCGGGAACAGAAAAGTCAGAACTATACCCAGCACAAAGATTATTGGCAGCACAGGCAGTTTTTTGCCTGTTATCATTGAAAACGCAAAGGCACCGATAAATAAACCCAAAAACAAAAACCGCACCCACGGTTTCTTTATGAATCCGGGTATCTTCAGGCTTTTTATATGCAATTTTGTTTTTATCCAAGTGACACCCCGCATAACCGTGTTAATCGAGCAGAACCAACCGCAATAGACGCGCCCAAGCAAAAATGATGCGGCAATCCCTAAAAGCAATAAGCCCATCCAAAGCTGCACTTTACCCATAACAAACAGCAGAATAAACAGCGCGAGAAAAATTATTTGGGTTATTATTTGCAATGCTCTTTTCATCGTTTATCCCCTATGTAGTTTTTTGGATTCGGCGTTTTTACGACAAAGAACTCAAGTATGTTTTCATCCGCATTGGCAACATTCATTTTCGTGTTGTAAGGAATATTGATAATTTCACCGTGAGCATAGCGGTGAGATTCCTGCCCGTTTAGTTGCAAACTCATTGTGCCCCGTGCTATTATCATATAAACATTGGCATTCGAATAGTGTTCGGGAAGCGATTCGTTCATTGGCAGGATCATGTGGTTAATAACGAGATTTTCGTCGTCAATTGTCTTTTCAATTTTCTTACTGTCCTGAGTCGAAAAATCATAGATTTTCTCAATCATAATTAATCCCCTTTCAATTTGTCTGTTTTTTTAGTATACTCTTGTCGAAACGATAATAAAGTTACCATGGTAACTAATTTGGAGGCGGCAGTAATAAATATTGAAAGCTGCGTTGAAGCTATATCAAGCCTTTCCCTGTTTAAGTGTTTTACAGAGAATGAGTTGCGGGAAATTTTTAATGCATCCCAATATAAAATCAAAGAATATAAAAAAGGGCAGACAATCCATTTGCAAAACGAGATTTGTTATGTTATGGATATAATTCTTAGCGGCAGAATTGCCGTGCAAAAGCTTGATGAAAACGGAAATGTGCTTACCATCAGCGTTTTTTCGCAGATGGATATTATTGGCGCAAATCTTATTTTCTCAAGCAGGAACGCTTACCCGATGACGGTTGTTTGCGAAGCCGATGCTGTTGTGCTGCATATTTATGAAACGCTGATACTAAAACTATGCAGCGGCAATTCTTGTTTCATGGTTGAGCTGCTTAGGGAGATTTCGGACAGAACGCTGGTTTTAACCGACAAAATCAATGCAATATCTCTTAAAACAATACGGCAGCGGATA
>CAZVJW010000065.1:0-13617 GCA_964627535.1 uncultured Eubacteriales bacterium | reverse complement strand
AAGGGAGAAAAATAATCCAATTACCCCCTCATTTGAGATAATTGGATTATACGTATTAAACAATGAATAACCGCGATCGTTTTGATGCGCTGCTCGCATTTTCAAAAGATATTGACCGGACTCCGGTATTGGAGTGGGCAGGCTGGTGGGACAAAACAATTGATAACTGGCGCAAGCAAGGTCTGCCTAAAAAAGCCAAAACAAACGAAGATATCCGAGACTTCTTCGGGCTTGACAAATTATGCCAGTTTTGGCTGCCGGTTCGTGACGATAAATGCCCTAAAGCAAAATCATTTGGTGCTCCGCTTATCAACGACGAACAGGATTATGTAAAAATGAAGGAGTTCATGTATACCGATCGTTTGCTATTCGGTATTGAGAAGAATATAAAAACATTCCTTAAAGAACATATGTCCGAAGATTACGCGTTCTGGATATCGATGGACGGATTTTTCTGGTTTCCGCGAAAGCTTTTTGGTATCGAAAACCACCTCTTTGCTTTCTATGACTACCCTGAGCTGATGCAGAAAATGAACAGTGACCTTTGCGATTATCATAAAAAATGTATTGAAGTTGTTTATTCCTTGATTACACCGAAGTTCATGACCTTCGGCGAGGATATGTCCTATAATCACGGCTCCATGCTTTCAAAAGAAAAATATGATGAATTTATCTTGCCATTTTACAAGGTGCTGACACCCATATTAAAATCAAAAGGAACGAAAGTGCTTATTGACACGGATGGCAATGTGGAGCCCCTTATTCCGTGGTTTCTGGAAGGCGGAATTCAAGGTATTCTTCCGCTTGAGCGTATGGCCGGCGTGGATGTCAACAGAATCCGTATGCGCTATCCGGATTTAATAATGATTGGCGGTTATGATAAGACCGTTATGCATCAAGGCGAGGCGGCTATGCGTATCGAATTCGAAAGGATATTGCCCGTTATCCGTTCGGGGGGATATATACCGGGCGTTGACCATCAAACCCCGCCGGATGTTACCATGGATGATTACTACATCTTTGTCAGACTGCTGAAAGAATACAGTTGCAGAATCAATAACTTCTGATACTAATTACTCATAAAAACCTAACTAAAAAATCCGCACAAAACCAAATAGATTAAAGCTTTTGCTTGATTTTTTGAGGTTTTTTAATCGTTAATTAGTATGATATGCTCCGCCGGCCTCTTGAATAAATTAAGCAATAAGCTCCGCAACCGATAGGTCTGCGGGGCTTATATACTACTATATATTGTATTTGATATCCGTTTTTGTTAAAAATCATCATCCGGCTCATCCTGATCTTCTTTTTTCACCGGTTCATGCGTAACTTTTGTTCTTCCTGCGAAAACGGACAGGCAGACGGCTGCGGCTAAAAGCAAAACCGCAACCGTGGTTGCAATGATTTGTTTACTTTTGTTGAAGCCAATCGATTCCTCATCGTTTTCCGTTACCTCCTGCGAACCCCCGCTTTCACCGAGTAAGGTTGCTGCCGGTGTCGACAGTTCGCCGGTTTGCGTTAAACCGTCTGCATATTGGCTTCCCGGTTCAGGCGCTGTATATGATGTCAGACCTCCGCTGTATCCGGCCGAGGTGTTATTCATCTTTGAAGCAGATTCTGTTGAGGTGAATACCTGTTTGCGAGTTGTTGAGACGGTATTCTGCACTGCGGTTGAATTTACGGTTGCAGTTTGAGCGGTAGTGCGTACTTGCGTTAATGCGGTGGTAACAGCGTCTTTGGTTGTTGTCACTTTGGCGGTTGTCGCCGTGTTGGCGGTTGTAACAGCTTTGGCGGTGGTTTGTTTTGCGGTCGTCTCCACCTTTGCAGTGGTCTCCTTCACGGTCGTTGTCTCTTTTACAGTCGTTACCGCTGCCGTAGTCGGTTCAAAGGGATAGCCGTACACGTTTGAAGGCTGCCCAAAACCGTCAATAATCTGAACCCCCTGTAAGGCTTTTTCCGGAATACCGTACTTGAAGCCGATTCTGATTTCAGCGTTAAAATCGTTGTTTGCGCCGATTATTACCTTTGCGGCAACATCGTATTTATTAATATCGAAATTACTTATTCCGGATGAGGTGCAACCAATATACTCATTTTCTCCAAGGTTTAATTTTATTCCTGCCTGGGTATTGTTTGTTTCAAGTGTATCGCTTTGTTTCTGGGTTGCCTGAAAGCCAAGATAAACAGCTTGTTGACTGTTGTCGATTATTATCTTCACCATGGCGTAATAGATACTGCAATTACTTGATGTTCCGGCCTTTACAAGTATATTTTTCGTTGTTCCGTTCCACTCGACAGTTTCAAGTTTTCCGTCAACGGTCACCGCTCCCGCTGACGAGGCCAGAAGAAGCAGCATGAGCACAACAGCGGTAAAGACGAAGGAAAACCTTTTTAGAGTTGTCAAAACACCCCGACCTTTTCGTCAAACTGGAAATATAATATTATAAAAATTTAATTTTGGCAAGACCTTTTTAACGATTATTTCTTTTTTTACTTGTTTTTGTCTTTGAATATGCTATAGTAAATCGGGTATTGGTGATTGAAACTAATCCCTCTTTATAACATTGCTAAAAATTCGGCACAAAAACCCATTTGTCAAAGGTTTTTGCTTGATTTCATAGAGGTTTTATAATCGGGGATTAGTATGAAACGCGAGGGTCCGGCTCCTTTAAGTTTGAAACGAATGTTTTGGGGGTAAGTTTTATGAGTATATTAGGCATCATGACAAAAGTCTTTACCAAGCGCTTTGCCGCGGGCGGAGCGAAAATGGCAAAAAAAACACCGGCGCCATCATTATCCGAAGGTGTATTTGACCAAACGGGCGAGGCAAAGCCGGAATTTTACACCGCCGGTTTCGGCAAAGCAGAGGTTATGCCCGATGACATAGATAGAAAGAAATATTATATTGCGGGATACAGGCCATGGAATCCGGCAAAAGGGGTTTTGGACCCGCTGACGGCAAGCGCTGTCTGGCTTGATGACAATTCCGGCAAGGGCGGCGTAGTATTTGTATCGGCCGATAATGTCGGCATGGTCAGCAAAGATATCCTGGCGGCTAAGGAGCTTCTTGCGGATTTTGCAAAGAAAACAGGGTGCCGCTCAATTAATATTTTAAGCACACATGACCATGCGGGAATTGACACAATGGGCATGTGGGGCAATCTACCGTTTACGGGCAGGAATGAAAAATATATGCAGATACTGTTTAACGGTATAAAAAAAGCCGTTGAAACAGCATATGAGGATCGTCGGGAGGGCTCCCTGTATTTAGGCAGCCACGCCGCGCCTGATATACTCAGGGATTCAAGACCGCCAATTGTATATTCGGACATGCTTACACGTCTTCGATTCGTGCCGAACGACGGCACCAGAGAGATTTACTTTATTAATTTCGCCTCACACTCAGAGTCAATGCTCGGCGACAATTCTCTTGTCAGCGCTGATTTTCCGTGTTATCTGCGCGAGGAAGTCAGAAAAGAAACCGGAGCCGAAACCATTTATTTTGTGGGCGCTATCGGCGGACTTATCAGAATGAAGGAACTTGATGAGAACAATATAAAATCTACAAAAATCGCCGGCAGAAAGCTTGCGGAGGCGGCTTTCGCGATTGATAACGAGATAAAACTCGCACCAAAAATCAGTATTTTGAAGCAGGAATTTTATGCCGAGGCTCAAAACTTCGCGCTTTTGTCGGCAGCCAAATTCGGCATACTTCATGCAAAAAAGCAGGCAATAAGCACAGAAAAATATACCGGTTATGTTTTACGCACGGAAATGACATATTTTGAAATTGACTCGTTGAAGATGCTCCTGCTGCCCGGGGAAATATTCCCGGAGCTTGTTTACGGCGGGTATCTGAACGCGGAGGATACTGCCGAAGGTAAAGTTCCGGAAATCAATCCTGCACCGCTGACAGAAATTGCGGGTGATAAAAATCTGCTGGTTTTCGGGCTTTCAAACGATGAAATCGGCTATATTGTTACGCCAAACGACTTTTTCCTTGACCCCGTATCCTCATACTTTGACGGCGGGAAAGACAGCAGCGGCAGGAGGCATTATGAAGAGACAAACTCTTTGGGTCCGAATACCGCATATAAAATTGCGGAAGTGTTTACGGGCATAATGGCAAAGGTAAAAGCGGCAAAATAACCGGCTGCCGGCAATTCGTTGTTTCAACGATAGTTCGACAATTGTTCGACAGTAGTTATGCCATTGTTCAACTACCGTTTTACTGCTGTCTGACTGTCGTTTGTTATGCTGTATTTTAGCACAGGTGTAAATATCAACAATAACGAAGGATAGGTGTTTTATGAAAAGTTTTATGTCGCATGAATTTTTACTTGACAACGGCACAGCAAACCGGCTTTACCATGACGCGGCGGCGGATATGCCTGTTTTCGACTGGCATTGCCATATCTCCCCGAAAGAGGTCTACGAAAACAGACAGCCGCAGGACATCACCGCATTATGGCTGTCCGGGGATCACTACAAATGGCGCGCGCTTCGTTCCTTCGGCATAGAGGAGGAATATATAACCGGTTCGGCCTCAAGCTATGAAAAATTCAAGGCATGGGCAAAAGTAATGCCGAATTTGATAGGCAACCCGCTGTACCACTGGACTCATTTGGAACTTCAGCGTTATTTTAATATTTTCGAGCCGTTAACCGAAAAAACCGCCGATGATATTTGGAAGCGCGCAAACGCAAAAATCGCCGCGGGCGGATTCAGGCCGCGTGAGCTGATGGTCAAATCGAATGTCGCCTGTATTTTCACAACGGATGATTCGGCGGACTCCCTGGAATACCACAAACTTATCGCTGAGGATAAAAGCTTCCCCTGCCGCGTTCTGCCGGCTTTCCGCCCGGATAAAGCGCTCGGTGTCGACCTTCCGGGTTTTCTGTCATGGCTTTCAAGCCTTGAACAAAGAACAGGCGGGAAAATAGAAAGTTATGCGGCACTGTTAAAAGCGCTGAAGGCAAGAATTGAGTTCTTTGCGTCGATGGGCTGCCGCGGCAGTGACCATGCCTTTGCTTATGTGCCTTGCAGCAGAGCCAATGAAAAAGAACTGGAAGCAATATTCAAAAAGGTTCTCTCCGGCGAAACACTTTCTGTTGACGAAACCGACAAATACCGCACTGAACTGATGAGAGCGCTGGCGAAGGAATACGCCCGGTTAGGCTGGGGTATGGAGATACATATCGGCGTAATCAGGAACAACAATACCGCCATGTTCAATAAGCTCGGACCGGATATGGGCTTTGATTCGATGACAGACCATGAAATTGCCGACAGGCTGTCCCGATTTTTAGACAGCCTTGCCGTCGAAGGCAGCCTGCCGAAAACGATTCTGTTTACCTTAAATCCTAAAGACAACTATGTTTTGGGTTCGATGCTCGGCAACTTCCAAACCTCGGAGGCGGCAAGTAAAATCCAGTTCGGAACAGCCTGGTGGTTTAACGATAACCTCGACGGAATGCGCGAACAAATGAAGGCACTCGCCAACTTGGGTGTTTTAAGCAAGTTTATCGGCATGGTGACGGATTCCCGCTCCTTCCTTTCATACCCGCGCCACGAATATTTCCGCCGTATTCTTTGCGGATATATAGGCGATATGGTTGAAAACGGGCTTTATCCGGATGACATTGAAACGCTTGCACAAATTGTCAAGGACATTTCCTACAATAATGCAGCAGCATATTTTGGAATTTAGGCTGAGTATACAAAACATATTCAAACCGCCTCATGTGGGTTGACACTGCAAAACTGCAGTATTATACTTTTCATGATAGATATGGAAACATTATGAAAAGGATGATTTTTTTGGAATTAAAAACACCGCTGTATGACACTCATGTGACGTACGGAGGCAAGCCTGTTTCGTTTGCGGGCTATCTTTTACCGGTGCAATACCCGACAGGTATTACCGCCGAGCATATGGCAGTCAGAACCGCAGCCGGCATGTTTGATGTTTCGCATATGGGCGAGGTTATATTAAAAGGGCCGGATGCCCTTAAGAATGTTCAGATGCTTGTTGCCAACGACTGCTCCGCGATGACTGACGGTCAGATAAAATACTCGCCGATGTGCAATGAAAACGGCGGAGTTGTGGACGACTTGCTTGTTTACAGAAAGAGTGCGGATCATTATATGCTGGTCATCAACGCCGCCAACCACGACAAAGATACAGCATGGATAAAAAACAACATAAAAGGCGATTTGGCGTTTGAGGATATCTCCGCCGACATCGCACAAATAGCGGTTCAAGGACCCAATGCGCATGAAATTCTTGCAAAACTGGCAGACGAGAAAATATTTCCGGTAAAGTATTACAGCTTTACAGATGGCGTCCCGGTAGGCGGACTTCATTGCATTGTTTCAAAAACAGGTTACACAGGCGAAGACGGCTATGAATTGTATACCTCCAACGAAAACGCCGCGCCTCTTTGGGAAATGCTGATGGAAACCGGCGCCGAATCCGGCCTTATACCCTGCGGCTTGGGTGCGCGGGACACTTTGCGTCTTGAGGCGGCAATGCCTCTTTACGGCCATGAAATGGACGACAAAATAACACCTTTCGAAGCCGGAATTGGTTCCTTTGTTAAAATGAATAAAGACGATTTTATCGGCAAAACGGCGCTTGAATCAAAGGGTGAACCGATAATCAAACGTATAGGCTTGGAACTGACAGACAGAGGAATAGCCCGAAACGGGGATAAGGTTTTTTACGGTAATAATGAAATCGGATATGTGACTTCTGGCACAATGTGTCCGTTCCTTAAAAAAGCCGTGGCAATGGCGCTTGTCGGCATTGAGGCTCCCGCCGGCGACAATGAATTTAAGATTGAAGTCAGAGGGAAACGCCTGAAGGCGAATGCTGTCAAGCTGCCTTTTTATAAGCGAACTTCATAAAAGTACATAAAACCGAACCGGTACAGAATTATTTTATTTACAAAAGGAGAACTAATAATGGAAATTCCAAATGATTTATTCTATGCAAAAACACATGAATGGGTGAAGTTTACCGATGAAGGAACTGCTCTTATCGGACTTTCAGACCATGCGCAGGAAATTTTGGGTGATGTTGCGTTTATCAACCTTTGCGACGAGGGCGATATCTTAAATGCAGGGGATGTTATCGGTGACATTGAATCCATCAAAGCTGTTTCGGATGTATATACTCCTGTCAGCGGAACCGTTATCTGCGTAAACGACGAGCTTCTTGACAAGCCCGATCTTATCAACTCAGATCCCTACGGTTCCTGGCTTATCGAGCTCGAGGATGTTGAGAAAAGCAGCGATCTGCTTGATTCGCAGGCATATGAAAAGTTTCTTGCCGAAGAATAAACCACGTATAAGAATTGTTATCCTAAATTTTTATGGGCAAGAGCCGGTCTCTTGCCCTGATGTATATGCAGAACCCGATAGTATATGAAGAGGTGTCGTTAATGTCCTATGTCCCGAATACTCCCGCCGAACAGGAAGAGATGCTGCTTGCCATGGGCAAAGTATGCATAGATGATTTGCTTGTTTCAATCCCGCAGCCGGTGCGTCTTAACAGAACGCTTGATATCCCTGCAGCAAAAAGCGAAATTGAAATTACGGGTGAACTTGAAGCAAGTGCGAAAAAAAATACGGTATATCAAACATGCTTCCGGGGAGCGGGTGCTTACAGGCATTTTATCCCGTCTGTTGTCCGCCATCTTGCAAACCGGGCGGAATTTGTGACAGCTTACACGCCATACCAGGCGGAAATGAGCCAAGGTATCTTGCAGTCGATTTTTGAATACCAGACGATGATTTGCGGGCTGACCGGTATGGATGTGTCGAACGCCGGTGTATATGACGGCACACAGGCAGCGGCGGAAGCCGTTTCAATGTTCATGGAGCGGAAACGGAGAAAGGCAATTGTATCCGGCTCGGTGAAACCCATGACCTTGGAAGTGATTCAAACATACTGCGCCTCTGCCGGTTCGGAACTTATTGTTATTCCGGCAAAAGACGGCAAAACAGATTTGGCAGCCTTAAACGCAGCGCTTGATGACAGCACCGCGAGCGTCTACATGGAACAGCCGAATTTTTACGGACTGGTTGAGGATGCCGAAAAAATAGCGGATTCGGTGCATTCTGCCGGCGCAAAGCTGATTATGGGATGCTATCCGACAGCGCTTGCTGTTTTGAAAACCCCTGTGGAATACGGCGCGGATGCGGCAGTCGGCGAAGCCCAGCCTCTCGGGCTGCCTTTAAGCTTCGGCGGCCCGTATCTCGGATTCATGGCCGTCAGGGCAGCCGATACAAGAAAGCTGCCGGGCAGAATAGCCGGGCAGACAACGGATAAGGCGGGCAACACCGCCTTCGTTTTAACTCTTCAGGCAAGGGAACAGCATATCAGAAGAGAAAAAGCAAGTTCAAACATTTGCTCAAACGAAGCCCTCTGCGCACTGACCGCAACAATTTACTGCGCGGCGATGGGCAAAGAAGGGTTGCGTGAAGCAGCCGAGCAGTGCCTTTCAAAAGCGCATTATGCCGCTGAGCAAATAACGTCTGTAAAGGGGTTCAACTTTACGTATAACAGCTTTTTCTTCAACGAGTTTGTTACGACCTGCCCGGTTGACGCGGACGCCCTAATAGCAAAACTTACCGAAAATAACATTTTGGGTGGGCTTCCGGTAAAGGCGGATAACAAAAATTGCATCCTTTGGTGTGTTACGGAGCTTAATACAAAGCCGGAAATTGACGCTCTTGTAAATATCCTGAAGGAGGCGGTAAAATGAACACCCTGATTTTCGAAAAAAGCAAACCCGGCAGGCGCTGTGCATCCTTGCCCAAATACGAAGTCAAACTTACCGTTGTCCCGGATGAATTTAAACGCAAAATTCCCATGAATTTACCTGAGGTGGCAGAGGTCGATTTGGTGCGGCATTACACCAACCTGAGCCGTAAAGCTTACGGGGTGGATAACGGGTTTTACCCGCTCGGATCCTGCACAATGAAATATAATCCGAAAATCAGCGAGGACATTGCCATCTTAAAGGGTTTTACCGACATTCATCCCCTGCAGCCGGAAGCGACTGTTCAAGGCTGCCTCGAGGTTATGGATACGTTAGGCGGATATCTCTGTGAGATAGTCGGCATGGATGCTATAACACTGCAGCCGGCTGCCGGAGCGCATGGGGAGTTTACCGGGCTTGCAATGATTAAGGCATACTTGCTTGATAAAGGTGAAACGCAGCGCAATAAAATTATCGTGCCGGATTCGGCTCACGGCACAAACCCGGCAAGCGCTTCAATGGCAGGTTTTACGGTTGTCAATATTCCGTCAACGCCGGAAGGGATGGTTGACCTTGAGAAGCTTTCAAAAGCCGTCGGGAATGATACGGCCGCTTTTATGCTTACAAACCCTAATACTGTCGGACTTTTTGACAGAAATATTAAAAAGATAGCCGAAATTGTTCATACCGCCGGCGGTCTGCTTTATTATGACGGCGCGAACATGAACGCAATTATGGGATTAACCCGCCCGGGGGATATGGGCTTCGATATTATGCACATCAATTTGCACAAAACTTTCGCCACCCCTCACGGCGGCGGCGGCCCCGGCAGCGGCCCCGTAGCCTGCAAGGCTAAGCTGCAGCAGTTCTTGCCTTCGCCTGTCATTCAATTCGCGGACGGACTATACCGCTTTGCAGCCCCCGAAAAATCAATCGGACCGATGAAGAGTTTTTACGGCAACTTTTTGGTTTGCGTAAGAGCGCTGACCTATATAATGTCTATCGGCGCCGAAGGGATTAAAGAGGCAAGCGAAAATGCCGTGCTCAACGCGAATTACATGATGGAAATGCTCAAAGACACCTACGATGTGCCTTTTGGAGGGCCTTGCATGCATGAATTCGTCATATCGATTGAATCGCTTAAAAAGGAGACAGGAATCACCGCTTCGGATATTGCCAAGGGGCTTGTGGATAAAGGAATTCATCCGCCCACGATTTATTTCCCGCTTATTGTTCACGAAGCTTTGATGCTGGAGCCGACCGAAACCGAAAGCAGAGAAACGCTGGACGATGCGATACAAGCCTTCAAAGAAGTATATGCCATGGCTTTTGAGAATCCTCAGGCTTTGCGTGACGCGCCCATTTCAACGCCGGTAGGCCGCCCCGATGAGACTGCGGCTGTGAGAAATCCCATATTAAGATATGTTTTCCCCGAATGAATTTCAGTTTTTAAATTTATTAATTCCGGGTGAAGGTAACAGAAGATGAAAGAAAAAATCAAATTCACAAAATTCCAAAGATGGCTTGAATTTCTTTCAATTGCCGTGTTGATTTTTTTATTTGCTTTCCTGTCCTCAAACTGGTCAAGTTTGCCGGCAACAATTCCGTCGCACTATGACGCGAGTGGTTTGATTGACGGCTGGGGCAGCAAAAACTCGCTGCTTTTGTTTCCGGTTATTTGCCTTGTGATGTATGCGCTGTTAACCGTTGTGTCCTTTTTCCCGAAAACATGGAATGTGCCGGTTAAATTAACCGATGAAAACAGGGTGCGGGTATATACGGTGACAAGAAGTCTTCTCAGTATGCTCAAGCTTATGCTTCTGTTAAACTTTACCGTTATCGAAAGAAGCATGGTAAAAATGCAGCCGTTGGGGATATGGTTTGTGTTTTTTATGATGGCGGGAATTGCCGGCACACTGATCGGTTTTATCATTAAAACTATAAAAGTTTCAAAACCCGAGAAGCCGCCCGAATAACCGGTGCGGATATTTACAGGCATCGGCTTTAAAAACCGGCTGCAAAAACAAATACAATTTAAAACTTTTGCTTGATTTTTTAGAGATTTTTTAATCGTGAATCAGTATTATGTTTCAAAAATTCAGCGATTGCCGGAAACTGCCCGCTATTCCTTCGACTCTACAAACCACTTGTCATTTTCAAGGAAAAGGAAAGTTTCTTTGTTTTGAATTTGACAGGTGTACCGTATGCCCGCGCCGCCCGCTTTCAGCGAAGCCGCCCTGCATACGCCGTTCACCTTGTCGATTTCATAAATTTCTCCGTCTTCCCAAGTTACTGCCAAAGGCGTTATTTTCCCTTCTTTGTCCTGCTTGATAAGCACATCAACATAAACCTTGCGGCTCATAAACAAATCTCCTTTCATTGCGGTTTAAAGTACCCCACCGGATGGATGGTGTTGTCATTATAAGGGTTGAAGCCGGACAGTTTTTTGTCAGAGAGCATCAGCCCTCTTTGAATGCAAAAATTCCCGAACCTTGATTTAAGGCCGTCGACGGTTTTGTCCAGACTTTCCGCCCTCAGGCGTTTTTCATAGCTGCCATAAAAATCCAGCTGAAAAACGCTGTTTTCATGCTCAAAATCGGTGCAGCTGACACCGACGCTCCGGACGGGCCTCAGCCATTTATAATTCTTCCTGAAAAGTTCTATGGATTTTTCGGCAATTTCTTTGGTGTTAGCGGTATATTGGGCCAACTTGCATTGGCGGGTAAAGCTGTAAAGGTCGTTGTCCCTCACGCTTATGCAAACGGTCTTGCAGCGGAACCCCTGCTCGCGCATTCTTCTCGCGACGCTTTCGGTCAAAACATACATCATTATTTTGACATCACTGTCGTTTTCAAGGTCGCGCGGGGCGGTGGAACTGTTGCCGATGGATTTTATGACGGCGGTATCATCCGCGCGGGCCACCGGCTCGTTATCCCGCCCGTTGGCAAAGGAGTGCAGCATATAGCCCGCTTTACCCAGCAGTGTATGCATATAATCCGGCGTGCAGCCGGCGACATCGCCTATGGTGTATAAGCCGCAGTTCATCAATCTTTTCATGGTGGAGTGCCCGACATAAAGCAAATCGGATGCCGGCAGCGGCCATACCAGTTCTTTGAAATTCTGCCTGCTGAATTGCGTGACGGCGTCCGGCTTTTTATAGTCGCTGCCGAGTTTCGCGAAAATTTTGTTGTAGCTGACGCCGATGCTGACAGTGATGCCAAGCTCGAATTTGACGCGCTTTCTTATTTCTTCGGCAATCATCATCCCGTCACCCAAAGCTCCGCTCCCGGTCACATCAAGCCAGCATTCGTCAAGCCCGAAAGGCTCGATTTGGTCGGTGTAATCGCCGTAAATATCCCGCGCGAGCTTTGAAAAACGCATGTAAAGCGGAAAGTTGGGCTTCACCACAACAAGTTTCGGGCACTTCTGCTTTGCCTGCCAAATAGCTTCGCCGGTTTTAATGCCATATTTTGAGGCGATCTCGTTTTTTGTCAGCACGATGCCATGGCGCAGCTCGACATCTCCGCCCACAACGACCGGGAGATTTCGTATCTCCGGCCTGTGCAGGCATTCAACCGAGGCATAAAATTTGTTGCAGTCAATATGCAGAACGGAACGGTCCATATCAAACTCACCCTGTCGAACAAATGTTCGTTTACGCTCTCATTTTAGTCAGTGGCGGAGCGTTTGTCAATACGAAAGATGGTACTTTGCCAACTATTTTTTTGAGGCGCTATATGTAGTATAGCCGGCAAAGCAGGGGCACAATCTGTTTTCCGTCCGCTTCAATTCCGCATAGTATCTTTGTTCTTGATTGGACGGCGGACTGTTTTATTTCGTAATTCGTATCATACTAATCCCGATTATAAAACCTTTATGAAATCAAGCAAAAGCCTTTGATTTATACTATTCTCCATTTTAATGCAGAATAGTATTATGGGTTTTTGTGCCGAATTTTTAGCTATGTTTTAAAGAGGGATTAGTATTTAGTATTCATAGTTGATTTGGAGTCCCTATATTCGGTCACAAAACACCGGATAATTGTGATATAATTATGGTAAAGGATGATTCAGCCGGCCAGCCGGCCGGTCGACCGGCCGGCCAGCATCGATTAAGGAGCGGTATAATATGTGCGGAAGATTTTACATTGCATCCGAACACGAAAGCCCCGATATAAAAAGGATTATCGAACAGATAAACGAACAATATAAGGATGCCGCGGAGCTTTCCGAAATGAAGACCGGTGAGATTTTTCCCACCGACATTGTGCCGGTGGTTACGGCTGATGCGCCTAAACTGATGAAGTGGGGTTTTCCCCGTTTTGACGGAAAAGGGCAGGTGATTAACGCGCGCCTGGAAACGGCTGACGAAAAGCCGATGTTCCGCAAATCCTTTGACGGATTGCGCTGCCTTGTGCCGGCGACCAACTATTTTGAGTGGGAAAAAATCGGCAATATAAAAAAGAAATACGCAATCGGCCTGCACCACCCTATCTACATGGCCGGGCTTTACAGATTCGACGCGGCCGCCTCCGTGCCGCAGTTTGTCATCCTTACCCGCCCGGCGGCGGAAAGCCTCGCTTTTATCCACGACCGTATGCCGGTCATTATTCCCGAAGAACTCCGGGCGAAATGGCTTGCAGCCAACTCCGGCGTTACCGATGTGCTCAACGGTTCGGTGGAACAGCTCTTTTTCAAAGGCGTGTAACAGGAAGCAAATATGAAACAAAAAGCAGGCTGTCAACGACAGTCTGCTTTTATTTTTTAAGGGGATAGATCACATGCCTTTTAAATGATACTAATACTATTTAACGATTAAAACATAGATAAAATCCAATCTCTGCCGGTAA
>CAZVJW010000064.1:0-14375 GCA_964627535.1 uncultured Eubacteriales bacterium | reverse complement strand
TGCGATGATTTTTTGTGCTGCACAAGGCGGACGACGATGCTTTGCTGTCGCAAAGTAAGGAGGACAACGCAGTACGGCGCTAAAAAGACCGCTAATACTAATTCACGATTAAAAAGCCTCTAAAAAACCCAAGCAAAAGCTTTGATTCATACTATTCGCCATTTTAATGCAGAATAGTATTATGGGGTTTTATGCGGATTTTTTAGTTAGGTTTTTATGAGTAAATTAGTATATGATTCAATGCGTTTTATCGGTGGTTAGTATTAAATGTTGCTTTCGTCTTTTGCTTGTAAAAAATCGAAAGCGGCGGGGGTTTTACCTCGCCGCTGTTATATATTGTTTATTGACAGCCAATAAACAAAAAGAGCGTGGTTAACCGCCTGCACAAAAGTGCGGGGTCCTTCCACGACCAAAAATGCACTTATTGCTAACTGTTACGTATTCAGTTTTTCGCTGCCATTATTTAATCTGATTGTCATTTCGCATATTCCTTTCTATAATTTTAATTGGATTAAAAATCCAATGTTAGTAATTTACCATAGCTTATAATGATTGTCAAGCAATTTTTATTAAATATTAAAAATAAATTAATACGTTCATGACGCAACGCGAAAATTCACCGCATGGGTGAATTTAATTCATATATTCAGTTGTTGAAAAGGGCGCAAATCAACAAGGCAACGACTAACGGTCGCCAACAGACTGCTGACAAAGAAATTGTCAGCAGTCTGTTCTCATGCAATAAAGTTTATTTCAACCGTTGTTTTTCTTTCAGCGATTCAAGGCGCTGCTTGTATTTGTCAACGGTTGTGCCGAAGGTCAGGTTCCACTCATCACGAAGCAAGTTAAGGATTTCCTGTGTTTTATCAATCGCGCCCAAATAATCACCGCGTATTTCGCAAATGTGTGACATCGCTTCAAATGAGTCGCTGTAGCGCGGCTTCGTCTGAATCTCTGTTGATTTTTGATACATTTCGATCGCTTCATCATATCGGCAGGCATCCGCCATATGATCGGCAAAGAAAGCCCATGCCAACCAGTCGCCGGAATAATCCTCCGTCATCTTCCGCCATATCTTTTCGGCACCTTCAAGATCTCCGTCTCTGCGCAGAATTTCGCCCTCATAATTCATCACGCGCAGCCCCGAATCAACAACTTTGATTTCGGACAGCACCTTGCGCGCCTCGGAGGTTCTGCCGTCCGCGATAAGATGGTTTAAAAGATAATGGCATCCGAGCAAATCATCTGGGTTTTTCTTTACAAATTCATAATAAAAGTCAATCAACTCATGATGGTTATAATAGTTCCAATCGGCGTGCACACCGTTATACGCATCAATGAGAATATTGTTGACATCTTTTGAATTTACCTTATGACGAAGCGCATCCTTTGCATACCGAGCCGCAATCTGCATATCCCCTTTTGCTCTGTGTTCGTAAAGTCTTGCCATTAATTGCAGAGCCTGAGCATCCTCCGGCGTTTCACGCAGGTGTTTTACCAAAAACGACTTGGCATTGCTATATACCTCATCCGAAAGGGTCGCATCTTCATTCATCATGTTGTCAATGCGTTCAAGCTGCGCCTGTACCGTTAATTCAAACATCTCATCAATGGTAATTCCGAAATATACCGAAAGTGCAGGCAGCAGTGTGATATCGGGCATGGTTATATCATTTTCCCACCGCGATACCGCTTGATATGTGACCCCCAATGCCTGCGCAAGAGTCTCCTGCGTAACACCCTTATTCATTCTTAATTGTTTTATTCGCCGACCTAATTCCATATTAATCATTCCTTTATATAAAGCTTCGGTACCGATAGGCGAATTCTAACATTCCGGCAGTTTAATAGCAATCAACTGCTTGCGGAACAGATTTCAATCAAAGCAACAGCTGCTTTTTAACAGCTGATACTAATTCACGATTAAAAACCTCTAAAAAATCAAGCAAAAGCTTTGATTCATACTATTCGCCATTTTAATGCAGAATAGTATTATGCTGTTTTTCGCGGATTTTTTAGTTTGGTTTTTATGAGTAATTAGTATGAGCTGTCAGACGATTTTTAAACATATAATTATGATATGTTATTTTCTATTCCATGTATTCACGCATAAATCAGAAACGGTTACTTTTACCAAGTCTTTGCTATTGTAGAGATTAACTATATTCTCAGCATAAATTTTCTGAGGAAATAAGTAAAAGCCAAACTCATCGCCATCAACATAAATTAATCCTGATTCACCCGCTATTTCACCTTGATAATTCTTGCCTTTGTACTCGGTATTCATTTTAGCCGTTATAGAAGTGGAATACCATCTTGATTCTGTTGCATAATGTTTTTGGCCTGAAACAAGTTTTCCGGATTTTAGCGAATACTGACCTTGAGCCCGAAAAAAGATACTGTACCCTCCGGCAACCGGATTATTGTCTACCCCACTCACTACTATAGTACAGTTATCTTTGTCGTACAGTATTTTGCCTATATTACTGTCAAGATCAGTCAGATTAATATCAATCGAATACCCTTTTTCGATTATTTCAGATTTGTAAGAATATTTATCAAGGGTGCATGCAAGATAACTGATTCCTTCTTTCCGCATACCGATATATCCTATTTGCCACAGAACACCAAATGTAACAAGAAAACAAATTAATAACCCGGTGATAGCTGTTAAACATTTTTTCAGCTTGCGTCTATTTTGTTTACTCTTCTGAGATATAATAGGCAAAATCCCCAACAAATCGTGATAAAATTCTTCATATCCGTCTGTAAATAAGTCTGAAACCGGCCGGCTTTCATTCATAGCGTTTAACAACATATCAATCAAGTCAGAAATAGCATTTTCTCGTTCCAGGCTCTTTTTAACATCCATGCGCAATGCTCTATATGTTTTTTTGAAAACTTCTTTGTATGTATCCTTTAATTGTTTTGCCTTAGATAAATTGTTTATATGAAGCCTTCTGATTTCAAAATGGTTATTCATATTTTATCACCCCCGTTTGAAATAATTGTATCGACTACTGATTTAAAATCTTGCCAAATTATAGAAAAATTTTTCAATTCCTCTAATCCTTTTTCGCTCAGGCAATAATATTTTCGGCAAGGCCCTAAAGAAGTGCTTACCTTTTCCGAAATAAACAGCCCATCTTTTTCTAACCGTAAAAGCATTGGAAATAGAGTGCCTTCACTTACATCCTCAAATCCGGATTCTTTAAGAATCTGCACCAACTCTTGTGAATAGCAGGATTTATAAGACAATATTTTAAGAACACACCCTTCTAATATCCCCTTCAACATCTGTGTTTTGTTAATCAATTCACCACACCCCGCAGTTACTTGTAATACAAGTTACCGCTTAATTGTATTACAAGTAACTAAAGATGTCAATAGGAATTTTTTCTTCACCAAAGACGCATGTCGTGTCATACTAATTACTAATAAAACCTAACTAAAAAATCCGCACAAAACCGCATAATACTATTCTGCATTAAAATGGCGAATAGTATAAATCAAAGCTTTTGCTTAATATTTTTAGAGGGTTTTTAATCGTGAATTAGTATCAAGAGAACGGGGTTATTTACACAATTAATAGTATCGTGTAAATAACCCCATCTCTCTATCATGCTTTATTTGTAACGCATAATATTAATTGCGATCAAGAAGTATTTCTATGTGTTTCAATGGTATATCCGTTTCGTGTTCTTGATACAAATCGTTCTCATGATGCCATCTCACAATCCGCTGCCAAGCATTTACTGCTTCCTGTTTACGGTCCTGCTTCTCAAGCAGGAATGCTTCCGAATACAAGCACGAGATCTGTTTTGGATTGTCAGCATAGGCTTTTTCCCAATAAATAAACGCCTCATCCTGTTTACCCAACTTCTCGCATAAATCTCCCGCTATCGTATTCAAATAAAAATTACTTTCAAACCGAATCAATGCCTTCTCTGTTGTCTGCCATGCGTCTTCCGTTTTTCCGGATTGCATATAAACCAGTGACAGCAGATAAAAGCTCCACCAGTTGTCCGGTTCCTCCTTCATTCGCTCTTCATATCTGGTGATACACTCCTCAAACCGACTGCACCGGCAAAGCAAATTGATCAATCGTGTATGAACAAGATAATAACTTTCATCACGCTTCTGCTCACCGAACTTTAACCCATTCTCATACAATTTTTCGGCTCTGTCAATGTCCGTAATCCCCCGGTGACCAAACAGAAGAGCATAATCATTGCGATCCTCCGTCGTTGCGTTACCGGATAACATCACTCTTTCGTAAGCGTCCAGCGCAGCAGCAAAATCCTCGTCACGGCCTGTACATTCATACCGTGTCAGCAGTCTTGAACGGGATTCATAATCATCCGATGTGAACAGTGCGTCAATACTGACTCCGAAACAATCGGCTATAGCAGGCAATAGTTGTATGTCCGGGCAGCATGCACCTGATTCCCACTTTGAGACAGCCTGATTGGATACCCCGATCAATGATGCGAATTTTTCCTGTGTCATCTTATTCTTCTTGCGTAAGCGAGCAATTTGTTCGTTCAAGTGAAAACTTTTCATTCTATGATTCTCCTTTTTCCGTTTTATGGCCACAATCATATTTTAGCAAGTTTTCTTCCTGCAAACAATATAACATTGGTTTGATACTGTCCAACCTATCATTGGAAACTACAACGCCAACGCATTATGCGTGCTTCAATTTCCGTTTTATGGTACATTGATTGGATTGTCAGCAACATTGTCCCCACGGCAATCCGAATCTAACCCTAAACGTATATTTTTATTTGTGATATCGGTAAGTATCTCAACAATAAAGACATGTTCTTGCTCCAGCACTCTTTCGGCTAATGTTTCAGGAGTGTCGCCATAAAAGACCGGTACTGTTTTTTGCGCAACTATCTCACCGGAATCATATTCATCATTCACCCGGTGGATAGTAATCCCGGTTTCTGTTTCATGCGCATTTAAAACAGCAGTATGTACATGTAATCCATACATCCCTTTCCCGCCATATTTAGGCAGAAGAGAAGGGTGTATGTTGAATATACGGCCTTCAAATGTTTTTATAATGGAAGAACCGAGTATTTTTAAGTAACCTGCCAAAAATATGATGTGAATTTCATGTTCAATCAGCACGTTCAGCATCGCTTTTTCCAACACTTCCGAATCACTTATAACCTGCTGGCTGAAATGAAATGCCGGAATATTCTCTTCTTTTGCCCGTTTTAAAGCCAACGCATCGATGTTGTTGCTAATAACTACGCGAACTTTGGCGTTTAAGTGCCCGGTTTTACATGCATCGATAATTGCCTGTAAATCAGAACCGCCATGAGAAGCAAATACAGCTATATTCATTGAATTACCGCCTATCGTTTACTTGCATAAATAATAGCCCTTTTTGTGTTTTCGCCAATGGGATTGCGACTATAATCACCAAACTCTTTTTCAATAATGAATCCAGCGGATGATAACCATGAATGAATTTGATCAAGTGTTGCAAAATGCTTAACAGAATGTATGTCTTGCTTAATTTTTTTACCATTGGCGCATCGAAGTTCAAACCTTCGAGTGAATTCATTAATTCCGGTTTCTTTATCAAACGTGCTGCCAAAAAGTATCATCTTTCCCATGTTACCGTCGCTATCTGTTCCTTGCCAAATTACACGCTTACTTGGATCGCTAAACCAGTTTTCGGGATGCAAGGTATACCCATAGTCGATATAAAGAACACCTCCCGAAATCAATGATTGGGCTGATTTTTCAATCAGCAACCGCTGCGATTGCTCGTATCCCATATCTGAAACGATATTGAATAAAAAATTACCCGCAATTACTACAATATCATAATTGTTGTCCCAGTCATCGTTGACAACATCAGCCTTACGCCAAGTTAGGTTGCTGATACCATCAGACTTTGATTTGATTTGATTAAGCATATATTCATCAAAATCCAATCCGGTAACGATATGCCCGGCTTTTGCCATAGGGACAAGAATGCGGCCACTCCCGCAAGCTATCTCAAGAATTCGTTTAGGTTTTTGACCTATAATCGAAAGCAAGAAATTAACATCACTTGTATCTGTTTCATCTTGATCATACATCTCAGCAATCCACTTTGAAATAATAGACTCTTCGTTATACAACGCTTTTTCCTCCATTTAGTTAGGGGGTTAGTGTCAAGGTCTGAGAACAACTCCGCGATTTCATTAAAGTCATCGTTATTTGTTTCAATTCCATTGCGTTTGCAAAAAACATAAGATATACTGACAAATAATACCAACGTACAAATCTATCACGCTCCTCATTTACAACAACTTCGGCATACAGCGAAAGTGGTTCAATGGTATAAATGCAGTGTCTCGTATCTTTATTACTCAAGCGTATCCGGTTACCTCTGTAATGAAACTTCATGTTATAATTGGCAATCCGGCAGAACATTTATATTGAAAGATTGGTTTTGTCTCCGGACCAAAATTTACAGATATAAAATACAAGAAATGAGGAAACCATGAATATTTCATTAGAAACAGAACGACTCACACTGCGCCAATTTACAGAGCTTGATGCAAATACAGCATATTATAACAGTAGGCAGCCTATTGTTGCACACTATATGTCAGATATGGTGCTAAAAACTGAACAGGACGCACTTAACTGGATTAGGTGGATTAACAACGAAAAATTTAATGTTGCTATACCTTGCGTTGTTTTAGCAGTTGAATTAAAATCTTCAAAAAAGTGTATTGGTCTCATTGGTGTCGCACCAAAATATGAATTGGATATCCGATTCGTCTTGGTTTCTTCTTTTTTTGCCAACTCTATTTTATTGATTTGCTCCCGTTTCAAATAATCTGGCTGTTTCAGAAAAGTCTCCAGAACGCCGCTGTCTTTGAGAATCGTTTCGAGATAAGCCGGAATTGTAAAAATTCGAGGCTGCTCGCCTTTCTCCAAGGTAACATGAACGATATCGCCCATTTCTTTGCCGACGGCGCGGCGGATAAATTCGTTGTAGACAAGATAATGCTCGTTTCGAGAACCCAAGAGCGTATGGTCAAAGGGGTGTCCGTCCACCGTGATTTTAACCGGAATGCTGCCCTTTGAACCAAAGCAGTCCACGGCAGATTCGGGGAAATAAAAGACACTCCATTGAATCTTGCCCTCAAACCGCTTGATTTCCGCGTCAAATTCGTATTTCATTATCTTAACTCCTTGCGCATGACCGCGTTCTTTTCCTGATACAAGGTGATGCACCGTTTTTCAATCGGAACCCCTATTGTAAATGCCTTTTAAATTTCTCGTACTATCTCACAAATAACAATCACTTCATCCTCGTTTGTTACATCAAAGTGTAAACACCGCGAATCCTCCGTCGCAAAATTGCTGTACGACAGATTGCAAAGAGGAACACCTTCAACCATCACAATATTACTTTTCCCTTCACATTTGCCGCAATTGACACAATCGAATAAGTCTATGTTACGGTTTACACTTTGCGGTAGTGATTTCCTCTTTAAAATCAAATTCTTTGCTATTTCAAATGACAGCGGAAGCCGGATATTCAAGCAGTCAACCGTTATTCCAAATTTGCAAATCGTTTTTTTGTTTTTCTTAAATGTTACAGTCCTATTGGGAAAGACATATGGGTTGAATGATGAATCGGCAATAAAGCCACACTCGTCCTGCATTACGCAGACAAGCTCTCCCCATAATTCTCTTAATGATCCCAATGTGTTAAGAATGCTTTTTTGTGCTGGATTTTGATTGATATTGCCGGTCAGTATAAAATAATAATCCGCAAGCATAAAAGCGACTTTGGCAGGCATTTCTTTTTTCTTTTCTTGTTCCGTTAATCGGTGTGCAATGAATTTCATCGAGTCGATGAGGTGTTCGCAGTTTTCGTAATAAATATTAAAACTATCACAGCTCTTATATTCACTTATTTCTTTTTCACCCTTAAAATAATTAAAATAGAATCCGTATTTTTCAAACATTTTAATCGGAAATACAACGGAGTTTTTATATTCGGTTTTTAATAATACCTTTGCAGCACGCAAATATTGAATTTTGCCTTCCGAACACAATTCACCTACCATGGCAACGGCAAAAAGAAAATCCAGTGTATAAGTAAGATTGTGATAATTTTCCAAATCATTGGTCATGATTCCGATTTTCGTCCGTACACTTGGAGCGGTTGATGTTTCGTAAGAACGCCAATCCTGATACATTGTGCGTAAAAGGGTGCTAAACTCGGAGAAGCCGTCAATCACGGATTCAGTTAATATAGCATCACTTTTTATATTTGTGTCATAATCACAGACATTACGAAGATAAAATGTTTCTTGATTTTCTATAGACATTTATTTTACCTCCTTTATTTTGACTGGTATCATCAGATCAATCTGCCTGTTATCATCAGTAAATATATTCCAATCCCAATAATTCAGATGTTCTTCAATCCATCCGCATACTCCATCAATAGTTTCCCAATGAAATTCATAATGTTCACTATTACCAACCCATTCATGCAAAGCAAGCCACTCGTCCCACGCTCCCATCGGTATTGTACGCGTTGCATAGATGCCGCCAATAAAATGCTTTTTTACAAGCGGCAACGGCACTTCCATGTCATCGGGTATAGTGATGTAGCGCTCATAGCCATGCCCTTCTCCGTGGACTGGCTCGTCGGGGTTATTAAACCCGTAATGGCGGGATGCCGGGTATTTGTTTTTAAAGTCGGTGTCTTTAATAAACTTATCAACTATGTCGGCGGTCACCAACTCAGGACCCGGTTCTTTACCTACAGCATATGCGCTTGCTACCGTTGCGGGCGGCAAATAGACAATTCGAACGTCCCTGTCGGTTAGCTTATTTAGTTTTGCGCTTGCCGCTTGTAAATCCGCGGCCGTTTTTTCTTCTTTGAGCGTTCCCCGCGCATCGCGGATTGGGTTTATTTGTACAGTAAGCGCATCCACCGCTTCAAGTAAGGTGGTATCGTCCAGCAGACTCAGCTTTATATTTAGATTAATGCTCTCATTCAACCGAGCGATAAAACTGCTGATAATCTCCCGAATGGTGGACAACGCCGTGATTTCATCATCCACCTCATTCAAATTCTGCTGAAAGGCTTCAATGATTTCAATCGTGTTTTCGCTCTGCAAAATGACGCCGATTTGCTTCAACGTTATCCGCAGCTTGCGCAGTACGAGAATATGCTGTAATCGGGTAACTGTATCTTCGTCATAGGTGCGATAAGCATAATCGTCTTTCTTAACACTGTGAATCAGCCCGATTTGCTCGTAATAACGCAGGGTTCGGGTAGAGATGCAGAGTTCCTTTGAGATTTCACTTATGGTGATTAGATTCATTTTTATTCTCCTCTGAATTTAGTCCCGTTTAAGGCTTTATTCAGTATAAACTGCGACATCGCGTCAAAGTCAACAGCAAAGCAAAAAATCACTTCCATAAATTTCCTATAAACCTCATAGAGCTATTCCCTGTTGAAGCCTTCTTGACCATTGTTATTGATGAGTTTAAATAAATCGCATAAACAAGGTACAACGCCGATTTTAGGAAATTTATTGAATGCTTCTTTGGGTGTCGTTCCTGTTGTTACAGCAATAAAATCCAATTTTGCATTAAAAGCTGTTTCAGCGTCAATGATACTGTCGCCAATAAACAAACAATTCTGCGGCTTTTCATTCAGTTGATTAAGAGCTTTTTCAACGGGTTCAGGATGAGGTTTTGAATGAACTGTATCTTCGCCCCCGACAACAACGTCTATCAAATGGGCAATATTATATTTATCTAATATTTGCGTTATGCGATAATGATATTTCGTAGTTACTATAGCTGTTTTTGCATGAAAGCTTTTTAATGCGGACAACACGGCTTCGGTATCGGTAAACAACAATGTGTTTTCAAGCATAACCACATCGGCTCTTTGTTTAAATAATTGAGTAAAACGGGTTTTGTTCGTTTCGGTATTATCATTTGTCAAATAAGTATAAGTGTCTGACAAATGCATACCTATCGTTTTTCGGATATCCTCTATCCGGCATACGGGTTGTCGCATTTGCTCTAATGCAAAGTTGACAGAGTCTGCTATTCCGATTGTTGCATCTCCTAAGGTGTAATCAAAATCAAACAAATATCCGGAATACATATATCACTTACCTGCCTTTAGATAATTACTCAGCATTTAAAATTCCGGTGAATATCTCTTCATAGGTTGTGTATCACATGCCGATACGCCTGATGCGCTGTAAAGGAATACTTATATCCACCGGCTTGGACTTGTTTTCACGGAGTCATAAATTATGTATTCTCTTTCGCGTAATACTGCTTTGCTCTTCTCATAATCTCATTGACACAACCTGTTTTATAGTCTGTATATTCCGCGGATGAAAATCTGAACTTCTGAGAAGCTTCCATTTTAACCATAAGATAGGCATCAAAAGCTTCTTTATCTATCCTTAAATAATCCCGGAACATTAACTCATCCGCAGCTTGTTGATTTTTCTTCTCGTAACAATGAATATGCTGTGTGTGGTTTATTCCATCGTCGGAAAACATTTGGAAATATCGTCTGCCGTCAACACCATTTTCGCCTTTCGGAACATATCCGGCTTCTTTCATTCTTTCGTTGAGCAGGTCCACCTTTGTAATGTTGCTTACTATCACCATAACATCAATAATCGGTTTAGCGCTCATGCCTTTAATTGAAGTCGAACCGAAATGCTGAATGTCTTTTGCCAAATCTCCGAATATTAATACCAGTTTCTTTTTTATTTCATTAAACTTATTTATCCAATTCTCATCATACGGAACAATTTTCATTTCTCTTTTCATGGCTGTTATCCTTTTATTTAGTTTCTCGAATTGTATTTATTAAAATGGATTATAAAGTTTTAATGCTTTCAGCCTTTTTGCCCGCTCAAACGCTTCATGTAAAAAATCCTCTGCCGATAAATCCTTATAATCCCAATTCATGGCCTCTATGGCAGTCGGACCGGTATAACCGGTTTCGGCAATTTTTTTCATGGCAGCAACCCAATCAATTGCTCCGTCAAAGGGTAATCGGTGTATGTTGTTTCCATTATAATCATGTAAATGCAATGCCATCAAACGGGAACCGTACATGGTTAATAAATCATAGTTCTGATAATAGCGGTAGTGATGGCAGCAGTCATAACAGAACCCTATACGCCGAGAATCCACTTGCTCCATTACATATGACAAATTGGTAAAATTTCGTAAATTCTCCAGCGCAACATTGACGCCGAGCTGTTCAGCTTTCTCAGCAATTCTCTTGATTCTATCCAATCCCAAAGCGTTATATGGTTTGTCATCGTCCGGCAGATGCACCACCATGGTCGGAATCTCAAATTCGGCGCAATCCTTGACGCACTGCAAATAGCAATTGATTGAGGCTTCACCATCCAGATTATCAAGCCAGATGTTGTCTTGGACTTGGAATGGCGTGTGGATGTTTTCTATAGAAAGTCCCGCTTCACGCACAATTTGCGGCCCGCTGCGGTAATCGTTGCGATCCAAATATTCACTCCACCACAATAAAACACCGTCAAACCCTGCTTTTTTTATAAGCCGATAACGTTCCTTAATCGGCAATTCATAGCCAAACCAATCATAAATGGTAATCATAGGCCGCTTCCCTTCTTAAACAATCACCGTCCTATTATTAATATTACGTTCATTATATATAGGTCCAAATTTCTTTTGGATTGCGTAAAACAATCACCTTTTCATTATATTTTTGCAGCACGGAACGAATTTTAGGCATATTCTTATTTTGAAATCTTTCAGTCCATTTCAATAATTCAATAAGGGATTTTAATGTTTCTTTCTTTCCTTTTTCATATCCAAATTTGCGTCTGAAAAACCGCCGTATAATTCTGTATCTTGATGTTATTATAGGTGTTTCCATTATAAATATCTTATCGGCTTGTTCAAAGCTATCATTCAGCCAATCAAAGAATACGCCTTCAATTATCCAATCATCTTCGGAAAGTATCCTATTAATTAATTCCGCTCGGCGTTCAACCGGCATTTTTGTACCGTAATGATCAGCTGTGTTGTCCCAAAATACATCGTCTAGATCATAGTGATGTATAGAATTTTTTTCAGAAAGGCGTTCTGCAAAAAACGATTTCCCTGTTCCACTGCCGCCAATAATATGAATTTTCATTCTGTTTTTCCTCTGCAAAATATAAATATCGCACGTTAATCAGCGTGTCAAGGGGACGGGGTTGTTGACACGTCATTTTTAATACCGAACCCAATCCATCTGCCATCAATATCTTCAACAACAAATTCCTGATTATGATAATCCGTTTTCTGTAGGGTTCGAACTATTTTTGCGCCTTTTCTCATCATCTCATCCTGAAGCGCCTGTTGATTTTCTGTTATAAAATACGCATCATATCCATATCCATAAAGTGTTCTATTTGGATACACTTCACTTGTACTAGCGGATGTCAGAATTATTTCCGTTTTGTTACGGTATAGGCATATATGTGGTTCTATTGCATCTAAATAACGAACAGCATTAAATCCCATAACGTCAATATAAAATTTAGCCGTTTTCTCTATGTCCGGTGATGGAAATACACAATGAGACATAAGTAAATCGTTCTTCATTTTTGCCTCCGATTATCATTCATTCTAGGTGTCAAAGAAACGGGGTTGTTTACACGTTCAAACCGCGAATTTGATTATGGTGTGCAATAACCAATTTTGCATTTTCGGCAATCGGTCTTGTTCCATCCACTCTAATAACAGGGTAAGGCAGTAACTATCACGAAAGCTCCAGCCTAACAATATCCAAACCGCTGAGCTCTTTAAAAACTGAAAATCCCTCTTTTAGATACAGCTCCAAAGGTCCGTGATAATGCTCGGCGCAGGTTAAATCGCCAAGACGGGGATACGCTTCAACAAAAGCAAAACCTTCTTTTTGCGCGTCTTTGCAGACTCTTTGGAGCAGCTTTCCCGCTATGCCCTTTCTTCTCAGCTCCGGCGCTATGATATAGCAGACAACCGACAGAATTTTATTATCGTTCACATCCATAAGTCTCTCGTCATTCATAATCCTCGTGAACATCGTTTTTCTGCCGGCATTGCACCAGCCGGCAACCATGCCGTCAAGGTAAGCAAGATATCCGCTCATCCCACCGCTTGCGATTCTCTCGATGGTATTTTTTCTGTTTTCCGCCCCCGTAATGCCTTCCCATGTCTTGTCTTCATTTGCATAATAATAAAACTGGCAGTAGCAGTCCGACCAGTCCTTGTTATCCGAGAAAGCAACATGATCGAAAAACCCAAGAAAATCATCTGCCCGTTCAGCTGTCAGCGGTTCGATAATAATATCATCAATACTATTTCCCATTTATTTTGCCTCCATACTTTGTTTCGAATTTCGTTTCCGTCAGCACCCGAATAGTTTAAGTGTTTGAAGCGAATTATTCAGTTGTTCCTCCGATATCCCGATATTCAACATTGCGATTTTACACTTTTCGAAAATGGTCTTATTGTCACACTCAAGTTGTTGTAATTCTTTACCGTTAAGCTTTGAAATAGCCTTTTCTGCCAAGGCAAGATGCGGAAGAACTTTTGTGCCAACCGCAACATGACATGGCGCAAAACCGTAATAAGAGGCTAATTCTTTGCTGTCTGGTTTATGTTCGGCCAATCCATATTTATAATCAGTATGCGAATTAAGGTCGATAAATTGAAAGCCTGCGGTATCGTCATAGAAAAAATTGCTTTTCCCATTGAAATCTATCAAAAAATTGTTATCAAATAAAACAATAATGTCGCTTATAAATTTGTCAAAGTATTTTTGTGGCGTCTTGGATATATAATTCGTTCTGGATAGAATGTATTCCTTTGCGCTGATATTCCTTGAAAGACACATACGGATAGGATTCTTTTGTGCCCAGACATAGAATGCGTTCATAACTGCATCGTCATATAGTTCTTCGCCTTGAGCTCGATGTTGAAATATAAATCCATCACCGTTCTTGCTGTTTGGGTCAAAGCAATAGCCCAGAATAGGCACCACTGTGACGCCTTGTTCTCGTAAACTCATAAGAGTTTTTATTAGTTCATCAAAATAAGTAAGATCCTCATCGCGGGTTGTAACATTCCTTATTTTAATACTGTTTGTCGCTAATACCGCATATTCACCTATCAAGTACACATGGCTGTTAATACCGTGTTTTGCGGCTTTCATTTCTAGAATTTGAGATAACAGTTCCCTGGCTGTTTCGGGCTCAATGTAAAAGTATTTTTCTTTCATGTCAATCACGTATAATCCAATTATCTCAAATGAGGGGGTAATTGGATTATTTTTCTCC
>CAZVJW010000063.1:0-14625 GCA_964627535.1 uncultured Eubacteriales bacterium | reverse complement strand
AGGCGTATATACGGTGACCTCGCAAGTGTCTGTAAAGTCTCCTTCATCCGTGGTTGCTGTTATTGTCGCTATGCCGGCCTTCACGGCTGTTAAAAGGCCTGTTGATGACACCGTCGCAATGCTTTCGTCGGATGATGCCCATGTTACGGTCTTGGTTGCCGCGTCAACAGGCAAAACATTTGCTGCCAATTGCTCCGTTTTGGCAACTGCAATTCTCGCGGTTGCCGGGGTAACGGTGACACCCGAAACGGGTATATACACATTCAGTGCAGCCGGCCCGGATGTTGCAGTGCCCTCGCTGTTTGTAACAACGCAGCGGTATTGCCAACCATCCATCCCAAGTGTAGTTGCGGGCGTGGTATAGCTCGCCGAATCAGCGCCCGTTCCGTCTGTAACATCTGCCCAATCGGCTCTATTTGCCGAAACTTGCCATAGGTATCCGAGTTCAGGTTCGCCCGTTGCCGCAACTTCAAAAGTTGCTGTGTTGCCTACTGCAACGCGTGCGTCTACAGGGTCGGATGTGATGAACGGTTTTCCACTCACCGTAAAGCTTACATTGACCGTTGTGCTTGTGTTGTTTGAACCGGTTACCGTTACTGTATCCGTATAGGTACCGTATGAAAGACCTGCAACAGGTTGAACACTGAATGACTTTGTGGTGTTGTTCCCGAACGCATCTGTAAAGCCTGCGGGTGTGATAATCGTGAAATTAGTACCCGTTGCAAACGCAGGCGCGTTAAGATTAATGGACCCCGAGCCCGTATTGGTGATTGTAACGCTTTGTGCCTCGGATGATGCAGTATACCCCGGGTCCGCAGCGAAATTAAGGCTTGTTGGCGATCCGCTGATAGAATAGCTATCTACAATCTTAATAGCAAACCGTTTTGCTGCGTATGTTTCGCTTGTGCTGCCAAAGCCATCTACCACCGAAACATAGAATGTCCATCCCCCCCCCGTTGTGGGGGTACCGCTTAATTCGCCGGTGTATAAATCAAGATTGATATTGGGCGGTAAGGTTCCGTCTATAAGCATCCAGAATTTTGGCGAAGTGACCTGGGGGTTGGCTACAAACTGCGCAGAATACGCTGTGCCTATTCTGCCATCCGGCAAAGTATCGGTCGTTATCGCGGGACTCGGAGGATCCGCGGTTACAACTATTCCACCGGGGTAATAATCTGTCTCGGGCATGCTTGTTTGAATGACTCCTCTATATAAGACCTTTGTATCTGTACTTATATTTATCAATGTATCCTCGAAGTATCTTCTTATCCCGGAGATATACGCACTTTTGTCCGGAACACCTTTAAGGGTTAGAATAGCATCTTGATAAAAATTGAATTCACTATTCATCATTTCTATTCCTACTCCAACGGAACTTCCATATATTCTACCTCCGCTGACAGTTGCACACCCATCACAAGCTATACCATGAGCTGACAATCTGTTTTGGTTAATAACCCCGCCATTCATAATAAAGTTCCCGTTTTCAATGGACACCGCCCCTACTGTTTCAGTTTTCTCGGCAGAATTGACGGAAATAACTCCATTGTTCATTGTGGCTGTGCAGCCGGAGCCGATATAAAGAGCACGCAACCCGGTTGGATTCGTGTTTTGAATAATCCCGTTATTCATGAAGAAAGTGGCGTTATTACTAAGGTTGACAGCTCCAACCATAAGATTGCCGCCGGTAATATTGCCGGTATTCATCGTGAAGGTGCCGCCGCCGTCAACATTTACTGCCGGAGCATCTCCGTAGCCGGTAATCTTTCCCCCGTTCATCATGAGGGTACCGCTGCCTGCACTGTTATTTGTGACAGTTACCGCAGCGACTGTGTCTTTACCGCCGATAATATTACTGTCGGTATCCAATAAAAGGGTTCCTCCGGCAACCATTATGGAAGCGCCATTAGAATTTAAGATCTTGCCGTTTCCGATTGAATCCGCAATAACAAGTGTACCCGAGTCTAAAGTAAGACTATAGCTAAAAGATAGGGTATGCCCATGCAGATCAAAAGTAAAAGTTCCTGTAGGTCTCAACACTACTCCCGTTAGTATCACATCTTGCCACAACGTTATAGTTTCACCGCTGACCGTCAAAGCTCCCGCAGGAGGTTTGGGATCTTTGTTATAAAAATTATCATAGGCCTCCTGCGCATTGTAGACAATTGCCGCATGTGCAGATATCGGGAAAAGCGTTATCACCATAACTGCCGAAAGAAGTATTGCCAAAAATCGCTTTTTCATTTTCATACCCTCCAAATTGTTATGTGTGTTTATTCGGTCCGGATATTTCCAAATACAATAATATACCGTTATTTTTGAATTGTCAATTTTAATAAGAACGACTGTCAAAGCAATTTCGCCTTGACACCCTTTGAGGAAGATGATTTTCCGCCGCGGTACAGACGGATGATTTTATAAATGCAGGTATTCCTATTCTCCATTCAAAAGATAGATAAAATCTATTTTTTGAATCCGCAGTCTTTAGACAGTGGGGCAGCAATCTTGCTTGCTGATTAAAAATATATCGACACTTTTAATGCAGAATTGTATGAATGCCTGATAATAAATATGTAAAAATTCAGCCCCGGAACCTTTTCAAGGTTTCCGGGGCATTGTTTTTACAATGAGTTTTCTCTGACTTTAGCCGCGCGACATCTCATCCCATTTGTCACGCAGCAGCGGCATCCACAGCCCGCCGAGCACCGTTCTGTGCCACATCCAGCACAATTTGGCGTTTTTCGTTTCATACCAGTCCGTAAACGGGACCCTGTTTTTGGTGTTCGCGAGCATATCCGTCAAATCCTTCGCGAATTTTTCGGTGGCTTCGCCGCTTTTGTCCAGCGCGCTCGCCCACATCAGCCAATCTGATTTTGTAAATGTCTTTCTGCTGTCAAGCGGCACGCCGTATTTGTTTTCCATCCGGTAGTAGTGCGCAATTTCATTTGCCGCGACTGTTTCATCAAACAGTCCAAGGTCAAATATAAAGTCCCATATCATGTTGTATTTCAGGCTCCAGCTCGACTTTTTATCAAAGGTCAGACGCAGCTTACTGCCCTCGGTTGCCTGTTTAACGAGTTCTGCGGCGTTTTCTCCGGCAATTTTCAGATAGTCCTCACTTCCATCCGTTCCAATCATTTGCAGAATTCTGCCAAAGCAGGCGATGCCGATACAGGATTTAATCGCCAAGTTGACATTTTGCGCCAAAGCGCCCGCAAAATCATCGGTGCACAGCTGAAATGCAAGCTCGTTGCCTGTTTTCACCAGGTAATCCACCCATTTTCTGAGCAAGTCCAAATTATCCTTCAGGAAGGTGGAGTCTTTGCCGGCAACGGCGTAAGCATAAGCCATAATCAGCATATTACCGCATTCCTCAACCGGCATCTGGTGTGTAAAATCAAACACTTCTTCGGTCATTTTGTATATCTCTCTGCGCGCCTGTGTGTCCTTTACCGTCACGGCATAAACCTGTCCGTTCGCCACAGGGTACTGCCCCAAATCATGCGGCGCGAATTCCCCCTTCCAAACCGGAAGCCGGGCAAACTCGAAGATACCGTTCATCATGCCCTGCACCAAAAGCGGATTGTACAGCAGGAACAGGGGTACGGAAGGATAGGAAACATCCACCGTGTTGATGCAGCCGTTGGAATGGCACTCCTTGGACATATATAAAAGCTTGCCCATATTGTCCCTGACCAGCTTGTGCGCTGCCAGCACCTGGCGGTACGAGGCGGTGAGGATTGTTTGGTAATTCGGCCCGAATCCTTCGGCGTCGGCTAATAGTTTTTTATTCCACTCCCCGGCTTTTTCACGCAGCATTTCCCGGTTTTCCCGGCAATATTTAACAGCTTCAAAAATATCCTTAAATTTTTCCATCCAAATGCCTTTGAGTTTTTTCCCCATATATTCGATGCTGTAACCGTCATCGTAAGCAATGATATCCGTCGCGGCAAAAGACACGTCGGTTTCGGCTTTGCTGACGCTCTTTATATATGCCCCGGCATCGCCGCGGACAAATTCAGCGTTTTCCCCTTCAAGGTAAAACTCGCCCCAGTCAATCCCGACGCCGTCACCTGTATACTCCAGCGATACTTGACTTTCCCGTGCCATGAAAGCGGTCTTAATACCGTTGACGGTTTTTACACCTCCAACAATATCCTTTTTCTTGGCACCGTTGTAACAGAAGTTTTCATCCATTGTCAGGCTGATTGCGATGCTGTGCTTTTTACCGTCAAGCACCGTCACCCTGTAATCAATAAAACTGCACGGGGTTGACATGAGGTGAATATCGTCTAAAAACAGCGGTGTCCAAAAATCAACCTGCAGGCGAACCGACGCGTTTTCAAATGTGTAGGCGGTTATTAACGGCGTTATCTCCAATCCTGTTTGGGGTATAGCTCTTTCCGTACCTTTGCCCATGAAGCGAAAATGTTTACCGTCAACGGCAAGGATACCTTTCAGAGTTTTATCCTGGCCGCACCAAAGCTGCGTAGTGTCGCCCGTCAGTTTGTCGTTCATGCTCCAGATGCTCATGAATGGGTCGATGGTGATTAAAGGGTATGCGGGTAATCTCATGGGTTTAACCTCCAATTTATTATATCGTTAACTTAACCGTTCCAGGACTCCCCGATTTTTCACAATGTTTTTGTAATCCCACTGAATTTCAATTGATTTTTTCAGCCAGCGGGTCAAATCATTGATATTTATCTCCGCCGCATCCGTATAACGGGCTTCGGCTGCCTTAAACTTGCCCACGGGTTTTAAATCTTCTTCAAAAGACGCGCCGCTCCAAAAAAGCAATTGAACACAGCTTTTAAGCTTGCTGTATCCGGCAACCGGATTGTCTTCAATAAACCAAACCGGGCTCCCATGCCATATTTTACTTTGAGCATTTGTGAGGATGTTGTCTATTTCATCCATCAGCCTGTTGCAGATTTTTTGATCATCCGGTGTTTGCAGTGCATTATATTTTTCAATCTCGTTATTCATATTAAACTCACACCCTCAGCATTCCGCGGAAACCTCTGGCGCCATAATAGGACTCAGCGCCGTTGTGATAAACAAAAACAGTACTGTAACGGAAATCGGCAAAGAGGGCGCCGCCGAGCTTTCTGATATCGGTAGGTGTACTAATCCAGCTTGATGTTTTTGCGTCAAAGGTTCCGAGTTTCTGCAAGTTTCTGTATTCTTCTTCAGTTAAAAGTTCAATCCCCATGGCTGCGGCCATGTCTAACACACTGTCTGCCGGCCTGTTTTCCTTTCGTGATTCGAGTGCCACACGGTCATAACAAAGGCTCCTGCGGCCAACCGGACTTTCCGCCGAACAATCGGTAAAAATATATTCGTTCGCCGTTTCATCAAAACCTACGACATCCGGCTCCCCGCCGGTTTTTTCCATCTCGTTGAGTGACCACAATTTTGCCGGTTCTGCTTCCAGCTTTGCCTGCACATCAGCCCATGCCAAGCCGTTGTGTCGGTTCATGTTTTTCTCGAAACGGGCTTTCAGTGTTTTGAGCAGTTCTTCACGCTCTTGCGGCAGCAGACCCTTTTTACTGCTGGCATTATTTGCCGTTGTCATTCATTTTCACCCCTTTATTCATTTCAGCACTTCCAGTTTATCTTCGCCGGGTTCGGTTCGTTTTCCGCTGCAACTGCACGCAGCGCGTCGAGCATCCTGCCGCATTCTTCAGCGGCGCACCGCTCAAGCTGCTCCCAAGGCGCATTCATACCGAGTGTGTCATACGCCGCTGCCAACGCTCCGTAAAACGTGAGCCCGATACAGTGGCTTGCCGAGTGGATTGTTGACGCAGATTGCCCGATTGCCCGCGCGGCGGCCTGCGCGGCCGGAGTTGCTTCAGCTTCGCGGGCAGCAGCATGGCATTCAAGAATAACCGCTTTTGCCTGCGGCAGTTTTATTTCTCCTGAAAGCCACTCGCGAGCGGCATTCAGTGCCTGCCGGGGGCGGAAATCATCCTGATAAGAGGATTCATAAATTGGAAGCATCCGCAGTTCGGAATAATCGATACCCCAGTGCACAAGCGTCGTTTTGCTTTGCGTTTCGATGACTTTCACAAGCGCCTGAATATACGGCGCATTCCATTCGCTGAGCATTTTTCTTGTTTTCGGCATATCTGTCCTCCCGTCAATGGTGATTCCCGGTTTCATAACACTCTTTTGCGATGTCTGCAATCCAATCAAACAGCATCCAGCATCTTCTTAAGATACCCCTCGTTAAGCAGATGAATCGTTACAAATTTGCCTTTGTAAAACACCGCCCAGTTGTTGAACACACACGGCAGCTCTTTGGCCGCTTCGCATGAATCGACTTTGAAAAGCTGGAGCGGTACCCCCTCGCTTTCGCAATAATTTTTGATCTGTTCGATACAATTTGAGATATACGGGCACTGCATGCTGTAGTAGATGGTAAGCGTGTCGCTGTCAATACTCAGTTTTTTTGCGTTTTTGTTAAACGCAGGCATTGTACCGTCAAAAGATAATGCCAACAGTTCGTACTCTTCGCCGATGGTATCCACCGTTTTAAAACCGAATTTTTGCATAAACTTTTTCTCAGAAAGAAACGGCATTTTCTTTTTTGAGCTGATAATACAGACACCGGACTTCTTTTGCCGCCTCGCGTCATCAATGCAGTATTGCAGCAGCTCTTTGCCATACCCTTTGTCTTTAAAACTGCCCGAAACCCAAAGGCAATAAATATAGATATAGTTGTCGCCCGCAACCGGCACCCACGCTGTTTCAACAGGCGCGTATTCGATGAACACCTTGCCTTTTTCATTCAGCTTTCTAAATACATGACCTTGCGCAATCTGCCCTGCAAGCCATGCTCTTTTTTCATCCACACCCGCTTGGTGCTTTTTGTCGGCAATCGCGCAGCATAAATGCTCGGTGTTCAGGTTTTCTGTTGTCAGATTTAAGAATTCGCTCACATTTCCAACTCCTTCTTTACAGTACTGTTGACACTCACTTTCTCAACAGCAAATTCATCGACTGCTTCGTTGGCTCTAATCCATACTCATATATATCAGTATAAATCCTTGGCAATTTCTTGAGCCTGAAGTTCATGTCGTTAAGATCAAATGAGGACAGATCCAATTCCTCAACCCCGAGCCACTCACTGTATTGCTTATACTGTATGCCCTTTTTCTTTTTGAAGGCTTTTGCGATTTCTTCAAGTCCGCAGGGACCGCCGCAATCCTCAATGATTCCGTAACCTGTACCATCCAGGACACGGGGCAGCTCTTTGCCGGGCAGGTCTTTATCCTCATATACTTTCTCTAATGTGAGAAGAAACTCCCAGCCGTCTCCGTAATCATATGTCATGGTCATGGTTTCTGTTGGTTCGGTGATCACATTTTTCAGTTTAGTATCCGCAGCATCCAAAGCACGGTCATCAGATTCCGAAAAACCATCTTCATCGAACAACTCAATATGAAGTTCAGCAAATTCCGGCTCTTCATTGAATATATCAATAGCGGCCCTGTTTAACTCATTTGTTATGTATTCACTAACGCATTTTCGAAAATTTTCTTCAACCGGAATATCAAAACAAAACAGGTGGTTAGCCTGCATCTCAAACAGCGTCATGACTATATAGCCCAACCTTGCCAGCGTGATGTTGTTCCGCACTTGAAAGCGACGCCATATTTTCGGCTTATAGTCGCATAACTCGGCATAAAACTGATAAATCGGCTGTGATGCCATCTTTATTCCCTCTTTTATATTATTGGTTATACCAATTGTATTTGTGTCATAGTGACCTTTACCTGTTATACTAATTAACGATTAAAAAACCTCTAAAAAATCAAGCAAAAGCTTTGATTTATTAGGTTTTGTGCGGATTTTTTGGTTAGGTTTTATGAGTAATTAGTATTATTCGTCAACAATCAAATAAGTTCCAGCACTTTGCATTGCGAAGCCGCTCATCATCCAGCACCAGTTCGCGGATTTCCTCCGGCAGCTGCGCGCGCTGCCACCGGCATTCTGCTCGGCCTGCCTCGTCACGCCCGTTTTCGGGCGCTGCCGCGCGGACCGCCCTGATTCCATAAGCTGCCGCGCCCAGTTCATGAGCAGCCACATGTGCTACAGAAACAGCCTGCCCGGCGGCATGAGCTGCTTCCCTCGCCGCGCCGTTTACTTCTCTGGCTGCGGCATGGGCGGCAAAGGCGGCTGTGCGGGCTTGCGTCATTGTTATTTCACCCCGCGCCCAGGCATGTGTTAGTTCAATCGCCCGGCGCGGGCGTTCGTCTTCAGGATGTACCTGCTCAAAATAATGCAGAACATGCTGTGCGCAGTCGGCCGCCCATATGGCAAGAAGCTGATGGTCACTGTCTAAAAGTGTGCCTCCGCGGCGCAGTGTAACTAACCTTAAATCCCGCTCTTTACTAAAGATAACCTGTCTGTCCATCTGAATCTCCTATTACATTACTATCTTTCGTGTTATTTTCCAATCCAATTCTATAGATTCTTGATGATGGCAACCGATAAAGACATTACTCATTGCCGTATCTGGTCAGGAATATGGCAATTATTTCATTTAACATTGGTTGAACCGCCGTCATATTGATACCGTTGGAAAAAAGAGCAGGATATGTGATGGCACCCTCAACCAAAGCATAGAACATTCTGGCAGTCAGTAAAAGACTGTCTGTTTTTATTTTACCATCTTTTTCTGCTTCTTTAAGCCAATCAAGCAGCATATCATAAACCGGCGGATATTTTGCTACCGTTGTTCTTGCGTAATTAATGTCCTTCAGAAAAACCATTGTCAAAAACCTGGATAACCCTATTCGCCTTGGCGAATCAATCAGAAATATTTCAGCATTTGCAAATGCCAGCAATTGTTCTTCCAGTGGTTTTTGGGAATCATAGGATATGGTTTTCAACCTTTGCCGCTGACTCAAAAAATCATTAACAATCGCTTGGAATAAATTTTCCTTGTTTCCAAAGTGATTATAAACGGTTCGTTTAGAGACCCCCGCCGTTTCTGCAATTTTATCCATACTTGCCAGTTCATAGCCCATAGCGATAAAAACATCGACGGCACCCTCGATGATTGCTGCTCTTTTTTTACTTTTGTCGCGGTTCTTACCCTGTACCATAATCGAAACTCCTTAACATTTTTGTTAATTACACCGTTTAGTGTAATTAAGTGTTGACATATCGTTATTTACACTGTATAGTATAAATAAGCTCTAAGCTAAATGCAACAAAAATTTAAGGAGGTATTTATATAAAAGCAATTGTATGCACAAAATATGGTCCGCCGGAAGTCCTTCAGCTTAAAGAAGTTGAAAAACCTGCTCCAAAAAATAATGAAGTCTGTATTAAAATATTCGCTACATCAGTAACTGCAAGTGACTGTATAATTCGCGGATTCAAAATCCCAATAAAATTCTGGATTCCCATGTGGCTGGTGATAGGGATAAAGAAACCAAAAAAATCTATACTTGGTATGGTCTTTGCCGGAGAAGTTGAATCTATAGGCAACAATAATAAACTTTTCAAAAAAGGGGATCAGGTATTTGGAATTGATCGTTTCGGATTTGGCACATATGCTGAGTATAAATGTATATCTGAAGAAGGGTTGTTAGTTAAAAAAGAATCGAATGTGACATATAAGGAAGCCGCTGCTGTTCCTTTTGGTGGATTATTAGCATTGCATTATCTTAAAAAAGCGAATGTTCAATCTAAACAAAAAGTTCTTATTTATGGGGCATCAGGAGCAGTCGGCACTTCATGTGTACAGATTGCCAAATCTTTTGGGGCGGAAGTTACAGGAGTATGCAGCACTGCGAATTTAGAACTGGTTAAATCATTAGGTGCCGATAAAGTAATCGACTACACAAAAGAGGATTTTACAAAGAGTGGAGAGGCATACGATCTTATCTTCAATGCTGTTGGAAAAAAGAAAGTAAATTTGCAGTGCAAAACAGCACTTACCAAAAACGGAAAACATATAACAGTCGATGATGGTTCGCCAAAATTTCATATTGAAGATTTGATATTGCTCAACGAACTTGTTGAAAAAGGACTTATAAAAGGAGTAATAGACAGGTGCTATCCGCTTGAGCAAATTATTGAAGCCCACAGATATGTAGACGAAGGTCATAAAAAGGGCAATGTAATAGTAACTGTGAAGCATAACGATTAAACAAAAATTTATTTAAACCGCTATTCAAATTCAATATAATATTTTAGGAGGTATTACATGGAAACGACAACAAATAAAAACGGCTTATTTCGATTATTAGGGGCTGCCTTTTTTGTTCAGGCATTATTGCCGCTTATCAGCGGATTGGTATTTAAATCTTTCGAGTCAAAAGAAACCATCAGTATAACAATGAGCAATATGGCCAATAACATTTCAACCATTTACGGCACTATACTTTTATGGATCATTACTGCCATTGTCATTATTGTCCTCGGGGTTTCATTATATCAGGCAGTAAGTCACATGAATAAAACAATGGCTATGATCGCATTAGGCTTCTATCTGTTTGAAGCAACGCTTGTTGCAATCGGCCAAACCTTTGTCTTCGGCTTGGTAAACGCCAGCCAGCTTTATTTGTCAAGCGGTGATGCCGGGCTGCTGAGCCTCGGAAATGTATTGTTATCATGCAGGCATTTTGCCGGAGAGATAGCTATGATACCATTTGGGCTTGGGGCAATACCCTTTTATTATTTGTTAATGAAAACCGGAGCCATCCCAAAATGGTTAGCGCTATGGGGTTTAATTACGGCACCTTTGATTCTCGTCGGTATCCCATTAACGACCTTTGGTGTTGCAGTACCGATTGCACTATTCGTTCCATATATACCTTTTGAGTTTTTCACCGGTATTTATTTGCTGATTAGATATCGAAAAAGGTCGAATCCAAAAACTGACAGGTTATAGCTTAACCGTAAAATAAACAAAATAGCATAACCCAATCCTTGTATTCCCTTCGTGTTGTCAAGGCTTTCTTGCCAAATATAGAACTATTTTGTCATAAAGTGTTATTTTATTGCCGGCATTCAATACAGCATCCCTGATACCTTCGAAAAATTTTGTTTTATACGGTTCTTGCAGCGTGATATGGTCGGCATGTGTGCCGATATATGCAACATAGTCATCCGCATTGAATTCTCTGGTTTTGTAATAATAACGGCATTCAAGGTCGGTAAAACCATATTTGTCACGCGCGTCATAATTAAGGCTGCAGGTGTATGCTGTTTCCGGATGAAAACACGCTGCATAAACTTCCTGAATCTTTAAATATAACGGTTCGTCGGTATACCCACCGCCGGGCTGTACATTGGGGCGCATCACAAGCATCGCAAATGTTCCGCCGCTATTTAATAAATCATAAACTTTTGGAAATCCGATTTTCTCCGGTATCCATTGGATTGTCCCGGCTGAGTATACCAAATCAAATTGATTCTGCCTAAAATCATAGGTTTCAAAATCAGCATTTATAATTTTAAAATTATCATAGGCGCTGAATTTATTCTTTGTATATTCCGCAAGATTTTCGCCGAGTTCAATCGCCAGATACGAACAGCCGGTTTTTAAAATCGGTTCGGTAGCCTGGCCTGTTCCGGGACCGATTTCAAGAACTGTTTTGCCGGAATCAAGCTTTGAGAAATCAATAACATCGGCAAAAAGCTCCTCACTATAACGTGGTCTCCATTTGTCAAATTCCTCGGGAATGCTGTCAAAAACTTTTCTGAAATCCATATATTCTCTCCTTTTAATACCAATTACTCATAAAAGCCTAACTAAAAAATCCGCACAAACCTCATAAATCAAGGCTTTTGCTTGATTTTTTAGAGGTTTTTTAATCGTGAATTAGTAAAACATCCTTGCGTTGCGCTCATTTTTATCGGGATGTCACGAGGACGGGATTGTTGATAATTCAAGCCGGCCATCAATAATGTTGTTATAGGCTATAAAGTTTTCGCCGAAAGGATTTGTTACGCCTGTAAAACGGTTGTCGTGTACAGAGGAAACTCCGCCGTTGCCTCCGATAAAGACGCCCGCTTCGCCACCCTCGAAAGTATTGCCGTATACATCCACGGCGTACATCGTATCCACAAAATTAATATAGCCGCGGCTTCCGGCACCATTGAGGAACACATTGCCGCCGATGCGAATATTGTTATGCGCCGCATCGGCATGATTGCCGATTGCCGGTGAAAAACCGCAGCATTCAAATTTGCAGCCTGTAATCAGAATGTGGCGGCATACCGTCTTGTCGGAGCAAATTTCAGTAGTGGCATAAGCGCCTTTGGTTGCCCAGTCAAGCTGAATGAACTCCGACTTGTCCGAGCCTTTCATGGTGTCGGTGAAGATGCAGTTTTCCACCGTGACGTATTCGCTGCTGTTGCATTCATAAAAATGCCATGTGTTGCCGTTTCGGAATTTGCAGTTTTTCACGCGCAGGTCGCGGGAATGGCTGTTGTTGAGGAGCGTTGCTTTGTAATTGATACCGGCGTTCCCATCAAAGGTAGCGCCGATGATATCGACGTTGCATGTTGCGGTATACCCGCCCATATCGGGCTCGGTATAATTGCCAAGGATGTACATCTGATTTTCCCCGCCGCGCAGAAGCACAGCGCCGTTTTCAAAAATCAGACGCTGATTGGAATAGTAGAGCAGGCAGGTGCAGACCCGGTATATACCGGATGAAAAAAAGACGGTGCCGCCATCCCTATTGCATGAATCGAGCGCAGCCTGAATCGCGGTGTAATCGTCCGTTAAGCCGTCGCCTTTTGCTCCGAAATCCGTTTTCACATTAATACAATTCATCGTTTTTTCTCCGCTTCAAATTTTGTGTGCCGGGCTCATTACGTAATTCAAGTTATTCTTAATATCAAAGTGATGGTGATTTTGACAATTACTTCACATTTCAAAAGCAATCTTCTCGCACAAATCATTGTAATCAATCCCATTTGCTGATGCTTCCTGCGGCAACAAACTTGTTGGAGTCATTCCCGGCAAAGTATTAGCTTCTAAACAATATGCATTATTGTATTTATCTAACATAAAGTCTATTCGTGAATAAAAACCTAATCGTAAGATATTATGAACTTTCATAGCACTATTCTGCAGCAAGTCGCGAATTTCATCCGAAATGTTTGCAGGACATATTTCTTCCGCGAGACCTTTTTGATATTTGTTTTTATAGTCATAAAAACCGGTTAATGGTTTGATTTCTATTACGGGTAAGGCCGCCCCATCTAAAATCCCAACAGAAAATTCTCTGCCTGTTATTTTTTCTTCAATAATAACAAAATTCTCATATCTTTTAACAAATTCAATAGCGTTATTGAGTTCAGATGGGTTTTCAACAATAGTTACTCCAACGCTTGAGCCAAAGCTGCATGGCTTAACAACGCATGGATAATCGATGTGATCCATATCGGTATAAGTTTGCAAATCAATATATTTCCAATTGGGTGTCAGCACATTGTTTGATCGAAACAGCTTTTTTGACAGATCTTTATCCATCGCCAAAAGGCTGCCAACATACCCTGTTCCCGTGTATTTTATTTCATTTACATCTAAAACCGCTTGTAATTTTCCGTTTTCTCCTATTGACCCATGCAAGGCAAGAAACACTACCTCAGCTTTTTTGCACAAATCTATGACACCATCACCAATTAAACTGCCTTTGTTATTAACACTTGCTTTGATAGCTTCCAAATCAGGTTCCTGTTCCGGAACCTGATATAAAAAAGTTTTATTGGATTTTGAATTTATATATACAGGATTTATGTTTTTGTTGTTTATACCTAAATATAAATCAAGAAGCATTACATCATGCCCTTTATTGATTAGTGCATCTGATATTAATGCACCTGAGGAAAGTGAAACGTCTCTCTCGGGGCTAAGTCCGCCTGCCAGTACTACTATTTTCATAAGACACCTCGATAATGATGTTATGCACGATTTCAATAACAGGGTTGCTTGCTCTTTACGGTTTAAGCCAACCGTTCGCGATTGACTCTTTGACAATTTTTTCAACAAGCGGCCAAGCTGCGGGTATTGTGGTTTTTATAAGTTCATTACGTTTTAAAACCTTATCACTCGTAACGCTCCCGTCTTTCCAAGTATGCCCCTGCGTCATATAGTTGCTAAGCAGCGGCTGAAACCTGTCAACCGCGGAGGCATATAATGCGTCGGGCGTTTTCTTCGCGTCGAACTCTTCCCAGAGAATGCGGTATTCCTTGCCCTGCTCTTCGGGCAGCAGACCGAAAAGCTTGTCGGCCGCCTTATTTTCCCTCTGCAGTTTATCCTCATAGCCCTTTTCGTCATAAGCGAAAGTGTCCCCTGCGTATACTTCCACCAAATCGTGAACAATCGCCATTTTGAGCACACGGAGCATATCTACCTCGGGTGAATAGGCATATTCAAACAATGTCATCGCCATCAATGCCAAGTGCCAGGAATGCTCGGCATCATTTTCGTGGCGGGATTTGTCTATCAAAAGCGTTCGGCGGTAAATGCTTTTCATTTTATCCGCTTCAATTAAGAATGAAATCTGTTTTTCAAAATCGATGTTCTCCATATTGTTATACTATTTAACGATTAAAACATAGATAAAATCCAATCTCTGCCGGTAATAC
>CAZVJW010000062.1:0-15687 GCA_964627535.1 uncultured Eubacteriales bacterium | reverse complement strand
GGACAACGCAGTACGGCGCAAAAAAGACCGCTAATACTAATTCACGATTAAAAAGCCTCTAAAAAACCCAAGCAAAAGCTTTGATTCATACTATTCGCCATTTTAATGCAGAATAGTATTATGGGGTTTTATGAGTAAATTAGTATATGATTCAATACGTTTTATCGGTGGTTAGTATCAGTGGTACAAATCCCTCTGTCATCTTCGGATGACATCCCCCTTTAACAAGGGACAAAAAAGCCTGACCTCCTTTATTAAAGGAATATGAAGGGATTTTATGCACCCGGATAACAAGAAATGGGTCAAGTATGAAAAAGATTTACGATGTTTTAATAGCGGGTTGCGGCATTGCGGGACTGTATGCGGCGCTACAGTTTGACAAAAACGTAAGCATCCTTATGATCTCAAAGCAGGCCCGTACCGTTTCTTCGAGCTCCCTTGCGCAAGGGGGTGTTGCAGCTGTGCTTGAACATGAAAACGACAGTTTTGACCTGCATATTCAGGATACCCTTATAGCCGGCGGCTATAAAAATGATGTCCCTGCAGTGGAAGCGCTGATACATGAAGGTCCAGAGGATGTACGCAAAATAATGGAGCTGGGCGTTGATTTTGACAGGGACAAAAACAATGAATTGGAAAAAACCCTTGAAGGCGGTCACTGCCGCCGGCGTATTGTCCACCATAAAGACCAAACGGGTAAAGAAATGGTTGAAAAGCTGTTGCTTGAGGTAATGAAACACCCGAATATAGAACTTGCGGAAAATACTTTAATCTGTTCAATGTCAAGAATAAAGGGTGGATTCCTTGCGGATATTATTACCGAAGGTGCACATGACAGTGTATGCGCAAGTTTTTGTCTGCTTGCCACAGGAGGAATCGGCAGGGTTTACCGTTATACAACTAATCCGGTTACAGCTACGGGCGACGGAATCCGTTTTGCCTGGGAAATGGGCGCAAAAATCAAAAACATCAGTTTTATCCAATTCCACCCGACCGCGTTCAACTCCCCTCACAGCCGCGAGCAGTTTTTAATAAGCGAAGCTGTGCGCGGAGAAGGGGCACATCTGCTGAACAATAACAAACAGCGCTTTATGAATAAATATGACAGCAGGCTGGAACTTGCACCCCGCGATGTCGTTTCACGGGCTATTATTCTTGAATCCCGCAGAACGGGCAGCAATAATTTTTATTTAGATATCACGCATAAAGGCAGAGAGTTTTTAAACAACCGTTTTCCGGCCATCAGCGCCGCCTGCCTGGAGCGGGGCGTTGATATTGCAACAGATTTCATACCGGTTTTCCCATGCCAGCATTATTTGATGGGCGGTATTGATGTCGACCTGGACAGCCGTACTACAGTACCGCGCCTTTATGCGGCAGGCGAATGCGCGCATACGGGGGTTCATGGGGGTAACCGGCTTGCCAGCAATTCCCTGCTTGAGGCACTTGTTTTCGGCAGAAGAGCGGCACATGATATAAAAAAATGCCTCGAAGCGGGTTTTGCAAGCGTTGATTCAGAAAGCTTAAAGGCTGATTATTCCGGCGCACCTTTGCCGCAGGGATTGCGAACCGCTATCCGGGATATTATGCAAAGGGCATATTTTGTCATCCCCAACCCTGCCGCGATAACCGAGGGACACAAAAGGGTTGAGGAAATATTGAAAAGGCTTCAAAACGAGCATTTTGCCGTAACACCGGATTATTGCGAGGCAAAAAGCCTTGCCACTGTTGCGGCGTTGATATTAAGGGAGGCGGAAGAACAATGATACAATTTTACATTGATGAAATCATTCAGCGGGCGATTTTGGAGGATATCAACTACCTTGATGTTTCCGCGGATTATTTGTTTGAACAGGAGCATCAGGGGAAAGCACATCTTCTTGCAAAAGAGGACGGGATTCTTTGCGGATTAACCGTTTTTCTGCGCGTCTTTGAACTTTTGGATAATACTTTTTCCGCCGATATTTATAAAAAAGACGGTGACACGCTGAAAAAAGGTGAAATAATCGCAGATCTTTCCGGCAAAACCGTTATGCTTCTGAAAGGCGAGCGGACTGCTCTTAATTTAATTCAGCATATGTCGGGCATTGCCACACAGACATCAAAAGCAGTCAAAACCGTTTCAGGCACTAAAGCGCAAATCACCGATACAAGAAAAACGATACCGGGAATTCGCGCCCTGCAAAAATACGCTGTAACCTGCGGAGGCGGAAAGAATCACCGCTTCAACCTTTCGGACGGAGCGATGTTAAAAGACAATCATATAGATGCCGCGGGTGGAATAGCGAACGCGGTTGCGATATTGAAAACCAAACTTGGGCATATGGTTAAAATCGAAGCGGAGACCCGTAATCTCCAGGAAGTAAAAGAAGCGCTTGATGCAGGTGTTGAAATCATTATGCTCGATAATATGACCATTGATATGATGAACGAAGCTGTTTGGCTGGTAAAAGGTCAAGCATTGCTTGAAGCATCGGGCGGGATAACGCTTGAAAACTTGCGCGAGGTTGCCGAAACGGGCGTAAACATCATTTCTCTTGGCATGCTGACACATTCGGTAAAATCCTTGGATATTTCAATGAAGCTTGTTAAAGAATAGTGTCCTTTTTATTTCTCAACTTTACAAAAAAACTCGTCAATTCTTCCGCGCACTCTTCCCGCATATAACCGCCGATAACCTCCGGACGGTGGTTATAGGGCAACTCGAAAAGATTGATCACCGAGGAGCACGAACCTGCTTTTTCATCATAGGCTCCGAATACAAGCCGTTTAATTCTGGAGTTGATTATAGCACCGGCGCACATCGGGCAGGGCTCCAGCGTAACATACAAATCACATTCCCAAAGCCGCCAGCCGTTCATTTTATGGCAGGCGGCTTCAATGGCCTCTATTTCAGCATGAGCCACGGCGTTTTTGGAAAACTCCCTGCGGTTTCTCCCCTCGCCTACTATCTCACCGTTGCACACAACCACGGCGCCTACCGGGACTTCCCCTTCGGCACCGGATTCGCGGGCAAGAACCAAAGCCGCGAGCATAAAATCAGTGTCGGCCATCTGTCAGCCTCCAAATGCAATATAATTCATTGTCAGATACATTGTTGCGGCAAGAGCGGCTATCATCGGGAAGGTAAAAATATAGATAGCAGCCCTGTTAAAAACATTTGCCGGTATTTCGGGTTTTCGAAGCTTGTATCTTTTGCTGTTAAGCGCAAAAATAACACAGCAGGCTATGCCGAATACAAAAGAAGCCGTCAAAAAAGCGGCATATGATGTACCGATTTCGGCTTGTGTGTTGCTTTCGGCAAGGGCAATAATTGATGAAAACAAATTGTTGAAAAAATGAATCAGGACCCCCGTCCAAATACTGCCCGTTGAAATTACAAAATACCCGATTGTTATCCCGGCTATAAAAGCGAATGGTGCCTGTACCATATTACCGTGCATGAGGGCAAAAACGATTGCTGACATAACAATTGCAAACCGGTCGCCATACTTGCGAAGCGGCTGCATAATGACTCCCCGCAAAGCAAATTCCTCAACGAGCGACGGAATAAAAGCAATTTGCACTGTATACATCATCATGCCTAACACCGAATCAGGAACAGGCATATCGGGTGAGGTGAGCGTAACGCCGATTGAATCCATCATTGTAACAAGGGCATTCGTCGCGTAATTGCCAAACATGCAAAACATAAAGCCCGCAGGTATGGCAAGCAGCATAAGCTCCGCAGAAAACGGCTTGCCGAAAAGCAATGTCTCGCTTTGTTTCTTCTTATCCATAAACACCGCAACTAATAAAAACGGTGCAAAAACGCATAAAACCGAATAAACAACACTAAAAGATGTTTGAAAAAGTAAGTTATTCAGGTAATCATCGGCAAGGCCAAAAAGCTGAAGTGCAAAGGATACCGCATATTGAAGGCCGATGAACCCCAGGACGCATATCCCGGCTGTTCTGCTCAGGCTTCGCAATCCGCGGTTGCTGTTTCGAATTATTGCGCTGTTCATTTGATTTTGTTCGGCAACAGGATCATATGGGTTGTTCACGGGGGGATAACCGCTGTCGGGCGTATAGAAGCTGTTGTGCATAAAGTTCACCGTTCCTGAAAAGAATGCAATAATTATACCCCACGAGTGTGTTTTTAGCAAGTAATACAATTCTTCATTCAAAGCATAGATTTTTACTATTTTATGAATGAAGAATAGTATAATATGCCGTTCAGGTTGTATTTTGGGCCGGTTTGCTGTATATTAAGATAGTCATAACTTAAGTTCGGAGGCAGAAATGGATTATAAATTATCAAAAAAGCAGGTAAAAGAACTACTGAAAAATAAGCTTTCCCATAACTTCGGCGTTACGCCGGAGGAAGCAACGTATGAGCATTACTATAAGGCTATCGCGATTTTTTTACGTGAAATGATGAGGACCGGCAACGCGCAGTTTGTTGCTGATGCGACCGAAGCGGGCTCGAAAAAAATATACTACCTTTGCATGGAATTTCTTATGGGCCGTTCCCTGAAAAACAATCTGTATAACCTTAACTTGACAAATGTTGTCTCGGAAGCGCTGGATGATTTCGGAATTAAGCTCGATTGGCTTTTTGACTGCGAGCCGGATGCCGGGCTTGGCAACGGCGGGCTTGGCAGGCTTGCCGCATGCTATTTGGATGCTCTCGCAACCGGAGGATACCAGGCAATGGGGTATTCCATCCTATATGAATACGGGATATTCAAACAAAAACTTGTAGACGGCTGGCAAACAGAGCTGCCCGATTTTTGGCTGCCCGGCGGTGAGGTATGGCTGGTCCCGCGTAACGAAAGAACGGTTGAAGTCCGGTTTGAGGGTACTGTAAATGATTTTTGGGATGAAAACTATCACAATGTGGATTTAGTTGGTTATAAAGCGGTTAAAGCTGTGCCTTACGATATGTATGTTTCCGGCAAAGACGGCAACGGCGCAAGCGTACTGCGGCTTTGGTCGGCAAAGGCGCCCGGGCTTGATATGGATATGTTCAACCAAGGTGACTATCTGCGCGCAATGGAGCAGGACGCGATGGCTGAGGTTATCAGCAAGGTGCTTTATCCCTCCGACAGCCATCCGGAAGGTAAAAGCCTTCGCCTGCGGCAGCAGTATTTCCTAGTATCCGCTTCCATTCAGGATATTGTCCACCGGCATCTGAAAAGCTGCAGCTTTTTAAGTGACCTGCCGGAAAAAATCGCCATTCATATTAATGATACGCATCCGACAATGGCAATTCCGGAATTCATGAGAATTCTTCTTGACGACTGCGGTTACGCTTGGGATGACGCCTGGAAAATGTGCACCGGTGTTTTCGCCTACACAAACCATACGGTTATGAGCGAGGCGCTCGAATGCTGGCCGGAGGATTTGGTTAAACGCCTTTTACCCCGGATTTACCAAATAATCAAGGAAATCGACAACCGCTGCCGCTCACTTGTCTGGGATGCAACGGGTAATGCCGATAGAGTTGAACGCATGGCGATAATATCAAACGGTGTTATCCGCATGGCAAACCTTTGCGTCTCCGTCTGTCACAGCGTAAACGGTGTTTCCGCCCTGCACAGCGAAATATTAAAGAAAACCGTTTTCAATGACTTCTATACCTTACATCCGGAAAAGTTTGGCAATGTCACAAACGGTATCGCTTACCGCCGCTGGCTCTGCCAGTCAAATCCGGAGCTGTCCGCCCTTATTACCGGGCTTATCGGCGACGATTTTGTCCGCAACGGCAGTGAACTGCTGAAGCTGCGCAATTTTGCGGATGACAAAGCGGTTCTCGACGGCCTTGAAAAAATAAAAACCGCGAACAAAGAGCGGTTTGCCGCACTTGTAAAAAAGACAAACGGTATTGAAATTAACCCTCAATCAATTTTTGATGTTCAGGTTAAAAGGCTGCACGAATACAAGCGCCAGCACCTGAATGCTATCAATATTTTGGCAAGGTACCTTGCAATCAAAGAAAATCCGAATGGCAGCTTCACCCCGCATACTTATATTTTCGGCGCGAAAGCCGCCTCAGGCTATTTTATGGCGAAAAAAATAATCAGTTTTATATGCGCGCTAGGGGACCTTATCAACAATGACAAGGATATTGCGGGCAGGCTAAAGGTTGTTTATATGGAAGACTACAATGTAACGATGGCCGAAAGGCTGATGCCCGCGGCTGATTTCAGCGAACAGATATCCCTGGCAGGCACGGAAGCGAGCGGCACGGGCAACATGAAACTCATGCTTAACGGCGCGTTAACAATAGGTACGCTTGACGGCGCCAATGTTGAAATCCTTGAAGCGGCAGGGGACGAAAATATTCTGATTTTCGGCATGACTGCCGAAGAAGTCGTCAACCTGAAACGTACCGGATATGTCCCGATGAGTTATTATATAAACAATGCCGACCTTCACCGGACTATCGATTATATGAACAAGGGCATAAACGGTAAACCGTTTCCGGAGATCAGCAGTACGATCGTGCACCATGACCCGTATATGGTCCTGGCGGATTTTGCCGACTATCATCTTGCGCAGGCAAAAGCGGAGGAAATCTGGCTGGATAAAGAACGGTTCAACAGGATGTCTTTGATGAATATAGCGGGTGCGGGACGCTTTTCCGCTGACAGGGCTATCGGCGAATATGCCGCGAATATTTGGCAGACACACCCGTATGTTAAATAGCTGTCAGTGGTCAGCAGCTCATTGAGTATTCAGGAATGGCTTTACCTTGATAAGCGGAAAAGGTTTAACTGTAAGCGACAGGCATTAGGCGCATTCCCCCTGCGTTCACTTCTGACCAATAGCCACTGACCGCTTAAAAATGGAGGTAAAAATGAAACTCTTCATTAAACAAAAGGTTCTTTCTTTCACTTCAAAATTTACGGTCAAGGATGAAAATGAGTCGGACAAATACTATGTCGAAGGTGAACTGCTGTCTTTAAAAAAAATTCTTCATGTATATGACGCTGCCGGTGATGAGTGTGCGACTGTTTACCGCCGCCTAATGAACTTTATGCCGCATTATATCGTTGAATCCCGGGGGAGGCAGGTTGCGGAAATCGTTAAAGAATTCACCTTTTTGATTCCAAAGTATCATCTCCTTGGCACTGCTATGCGCCTTGAAGGCAATTTCTTCGAACATGAATATGTTCTGAGGGACGGTCTGCGGGATATTGTGCGTGTCAGCAAGGAATGGCTCACTTGGGAAGACAGCTATATTTTGGATATCGAGAAGCCCGAGGATGAAATCCTTGCGTTGGGTGTTGTTTTGGCTATAGACTGTGTTTCTGCATCGAACAACTGATCCAAATGTCCATTGTTTTGTAAAAAAGAGCAACTCGGAGAGTTAATCCGGGTTGCTCTTTTTGTATTTGATTTTGCCTACTCCGCAGTGAAAGTCAGGGTAACCGGTTTTGAAAGCTTATAAAACGCGTCCACCGCGATCACTCTCGCTACATAGGTTTTTCCGCTTGTAAGCTGCCCGACATTGATGTCGTATGCTGTCGGCATCGGCGTGTAGTAATAATCGGAGAGGTGCGTTGTTTTAAAAACAATAGGCCCCAGTTTCTGATTCACTTCAATTTCATATTGGCGCACAATAATATCGTCCGTCGCGGCCGGGAAATGGATAGAATAACTGCCGTCGGCTGTTTTTGCCGCTGTTATTTTCGCATCGGCCGCAAACACCGGTTTTTCAGATTTTGCGATTCTGTTTTCGGTATTGTAAGCGAAGGTAGTTTTATCTGCAGGTGTTGCGATGTAATAGGTTTCGCCCACAAATTGGTTCGCGAGCAAATCAAAACCTCTGATTCTTGTGGCACCCTGCGCGTTTACTTCCACCACATACATTTGCGCCGCGTTGCGGTTGCCTTCGGGGAACCGGCCGCCGGTTAACGGAAAATACTCCATCTCAAAATAACTGAGCGTACCTGTGCCGAGTGCCGTGAAAGCGCCTTGCCAAATAGAGGCAGGGTCATTTACAGGGTAATGCGAATGGCCGCTGAAGTCTACAACCTGCGGATATTGAGACAAAATCGCGTTTAAATCTATGTTGCCCCAGCTTAAACTGCCGTACACAGTGCCCCAAACATGATGATGCTGGAAAACAAAGATAGGATTCACCGCGTTATCCGCAACGGCTTCCTTAAGCTGTTTGTTCAGCCAAATCTGCGTTTCAACCGTATAGCCGCTGCCGCCGTTGTCCGGTGACATACCGATAAAATGAACGCCGTTAATTACTTTATGGTATCTGTATGGCAACTTAACAATACTTTCGAAATTCGCGATCGTATTTGCTTTATCGCTAATGAATTCGTGGTTGCCCATAACGGCCAGATTCTGAGTGCCGGCTTTCAGGTTGGCGTCGCAGATGTTTTTAAACTGCAGCAGCATGGTCGGTGTACCGCTGTCCGTAAGGTCGCCGGAAAAAGCAACCGCGTCAAGCTTGTTATAGGAGGAATTTTCGGCAATCGCATAACTGCTGTTAATCATCAACGCAAGCCTTGTTGCCTCGGCCTCCCCGCCGGTATCTTTCAGATGAACATCGCTTGCAACGGTGAAGCGGACAACCGGGGTGAAGCCGGCCGGAACCGCCGGCATATCCATTACACCGGGTTTGTAAAAAATATTGGAGGTAAATGTGATAATCAGCGCCATCAATGCAGCAACCGGTCCGGTAAGATTCTTTAAAAGTTTTGTCATCATACTGCCATCCCTTTCAAATTGAAAATGATTAGGTTTCACATGGATATATTACTACTGTATTGAAACAGTGTCAAGGAATACGGGTGATTAGTGCCTAAGTGGTCAGTGGAGAGAAGAACCATCGCCGCCACCATTCCTCGTTTATACCTTTAGCTTGCCCGCAACCCGTCTTTTATCCGTATGATAACGGCATTCGCCAATTGTTTGATTAAGTTTTGATTGCTGCTTTGTTCGGCATAAAAGGCTGATTTTTCCGAATCTTCGGATAATATGCCGTTGACAAAGAGCTGTAAAACCCTGTCAATCGCTTCCGATTCATAAGCGTTTTGGCTGCTGTCCCTGACATTGCCGATAAGTTCATCATTTACGCTTAAAGTTTCAACAATGCTTTTCAGTTCCGCAGGCGCGCCGGCATACTTTAAATTGAAGGTTTCCACAATATCATCAATCAGTGAAAAGCTTTTTTCTTTGACAGCTGCCTCTGTCGAAACCTTGTATAATGCGACATCCTCGGCTGCAAGCAAAATTTCTTGCCCGTCTAACGCGAGTTTGGTTGAATAGTTAATAAGTTCGACAAGTTCCTGCGCGTTAATCCTGGCAACGCCTGGTTTTTCATATAAGACAGCGTGTAGAACATCAAGATATACGGCGAGTTTTTTCATGTCTTCATCCCAGCGGTTGTAAACGGTTGAAATATAATAAAACAGTTTAACAAATTTAGAGCATTCCGCCAGAAAGAGAGTTTTCTTCTCATCAGTGAGCTTTTCATATTCTCGTTTGACTGCGGCGAGTGCCGATGTCAATTCAGCGGATTTCTTTTCTTCGCTTTGAATAAGCTCATATGCCTTTTCCGCATCGGCAAGGGTGAACACAAAATAGTCCAGCAGCTTGTCGCGCTTGGCAAACAGGATATTCGGGTCTGTTTCATTTTCTGTCGGCAAGTATAATTCGCCGCCGTAGTATTGTTCAAAGTATTCTTTGATCTCATCGGCATTGTTGACAAAGTCCAGTATAAATGTCCGCTTGTTTTTATCCGGGCGGTTTATTCGGGAAAGGGTTTGAACCGCCTTCACCGCGCTGCCAAGCTTTTTGTCCACATACATAATGCAAAGCTTGCTTTCATCAAAACCGGTTTGCAATTTATCGGCAACAATAATAATGCGTACATCGTCTCTGTTTTTTATAAGCGCTTTTATATCGGTTTGATTGAACTCCCTGTTCATGGATTCCTCCGTGAACTTCACCCCGTCAATCTCTATAGTTCCGGTGAAGGCAACGCAGGCTTTAAAATCAGCGCCTTTTCTCGCCAAATATTTGTCAACCGCAAGTTTGTAGCAAACGGCGTGCTTGCGGGACGGTGTGATAATCATCGCCTTGGCTTTCCCGCCCAGCCAATTGATGCGGCGTTCGATAAAGTCGTCCAAAATGATTTGTGTTTTCGTATCGATAACGATTTCGGATGTTGTTACAAAGTTGAGCACTGCCGCCTGCGCGGCGGAGCTTTCATATTCGGTGCCGTCATCCTTTTTCTTGCGGATTTCGTATTTGTCGTTATAGTTGGTGTAGCAAAGCAGCGGGTTCAGAATAAACTGCTCTTCAATAGCCTGCTTCATGGAATATTTGTGAAAGTAGGTTTTGCCGATGCTTGTACGCGTGCCGAACAGCTCCATCGTTTCTTTTTTCGGGGTCGCGGTAAAAGCAAAGTAGCTGACATTTTTTGTTGTTTCAATTAAGGCTTTGCTTTTCAAAATTTGGTTCTGACCGTCCTCAAATTCCTCATAAGAGTCGTCAATCTCAGCGGAATCTTTGAGCGATTTCCCCATGAGTGTTTCCGACGCTTTTGACATGGACTTGCCTGCGGCGGAGGAATGCGCCTCGTCAATGATGATGGCGTAATTTCTGTTTTTATACTGTTTTATTTCATTCAAAATCGGGCGGAACTTTTGCAGGGTGGTGATGATGATATAGCCGCCCTCATCAAGCATTTTCAGCAGGTCTTTTGAAGTGGTGTCTATCCACTGGGCCACACCTTTCTTGCCGTCAAGCGTTTTTACTTCATTGCCGAGTTGGCTGTCAACCACCGTGCGGTCGCTGATGATAATCACGGAATTAATGGCCTGATTGTTTATCAGCCGTTTGGCGAGCCACGCGATTGTTTTTGTTTTGCCACTGCCGGCGCTGTGCCAAATGAGGTATCTGCCGCCGATGCCTTTTTCCTTCATATCTTTTTCAACGCTGAGGACTGCTGCGAGCTGATGATACCGGGGGAATATCATCGTCCCCTCATCATCGATGAACATGAATTCGCGAAGAATTCTCAACAGCATATCCTTTTGCAATATTTCTTCCCAAACATACCAGGTTGAATGTTTTCCGTATTCTATGGGATTGCCGGCGCCCTCATCTTCGCTGCCTTTGTTAAACGGCAAAAACTTTGTATCTTTACTGTCCAGTCTGGTCGCAATAAAGGCGACAAACTCATCAAGCGTAAAATAGACGAGCGTGCGCTTGTTAAAGCCAAAAATCAACTCGGCCGGGTTGCGGCGTTCCCTGAATTGCTTGGTGCCCTCAAACCCTGCCTTTTGCCCGGCGGTTTGCTTTTTTAATTCAATCATTACTATCGGAATACCGTTGAGAAAAATCGCCAAGTCAACGCGGCAGCTGTCCGCCTTGTCTTCATAGGCAAACTCTTTTCTGACAGAGAGGATGTTTTTCTCATAAAGAGCCGCGTTTTCCGCCATGCTTTGCAGCCCTGTTTTAAAATAAGCAAGGCTGATTTTTGTGTCGCTCGCGTAATCCTCCACCCACTCGTTCAAAGCGGTCAGCAAGCCGCGGTCGTTTATTTTTTTGCACAGCAGTTCAACGTAACGCTCTTTATATTCCACACCGTAATGGTCTTTCAGTTTCTTCAGCTCATCGGCCTGCGTTGCCTCCAAAAAGGCAAACAGTTTTCCGGTGTCAAGCGCGTTTTTGTAATCATAGTCCGCCTTGACACTTTCCTTATAACCGTGAGTCCGCAGATAGTTAAAAATCTCATCGCGGAACGGGTTTTCTCTTAAGGCATCTTCCGACATGTTATCACTCCTTTAAAAAAGCACGCAATGGAAAACAATTTCAACCTTTTATTTTAACATAGCAAATTCCAATCATCATCTTTTTTAAAACTGCTAATTTTCCAACATTCTTTTACAGATTTTAAATGATATATTATTTCATTATCGCGCTCATCAAAATACCGCAGTTTTATCTCATCAAAATCAGAGTCACCTTCAATGCTATTCTTTAAAATTGAGAATTGACATTCATATCTTCTTATACTCCTCGGCTCAGCAATAAATGAGTAGCCTCCATTATTGCCATAAAACTCTTCTTTTCCTTTTTCACCAATTTTATTAATTTGTATCATTTTTGCAATTCGATTACCATTACGATAAAGAATAATGCAAAAGTCTCTTATAACCTTTGTTTCTTTTGAAGTGTTTTGTATCTCTACCCACAAAGGTATATGAAAAGCAATACTGGCAGAATCAGAATGATAGAATCCCCATGATTCGTTTTTGTGACATTTGGAATACACAATTTTGGTATATACTTTTAGCTTTCCTCTCTTTTCAAGCCAGGAGGATGCCATTAGAGTACCAAAACTTGAGACGAAACCTATGCAACCGCCTATTGTAACCAACATGATTTCTTTCAGCATCTCATTGACCTACGGCTTTCTAAATAACAGTATTATTTGTTGTGCTTTTTAGCTGCTGATTCTATCCAAATACCTAAATTTTGATAAATATTCCCGTAAGTGAAATCATAAATTCCATCAGCAATCGAATCAAAATAAGCAGGAGTACCATTGTCATAGTAACCAATGATCGTATGTGGCTCTCCTTTTTGTGCAGTCGTTTGTGTAATCATATCTTTTATGCCATTAATATGAACGCCAATAATTGCATTATCTCGCTTTATACTTTGACAAATTTCATATTGAACGAAAGGTCTCGAGAGCGTCTCAGAACCAATTAAAACTACCGTTACAGAGGTGTTTTCCAATTGCTTATCAATCCAATTTCTAACAGCTTGGTCACCTTGTTGCCTAACTCTTTCAAAAGCAACTTTGTCAATAAAGTTTGCTTCTTTTGTTCCTTGTACTACCCAACTATTTCTGACTACATTTGCTCTGTTTACATCATTGCCGTAATGGAAACTAAAAAATACTCTTCTGGCCATTATAGCACCTCCATAAATTTTAAAACTGTAATTATTATTGCAACTGCGGTTACCGGGAAATAGAACAACCAAATACTTGGTGATTTCAGGCAACCCCAGATTGTTGCTTTAGCTTTCACACGGTCTATATGATGGTTTTTCAAAGCTAAGTCGAAATTAATTTCGTGTTTGTCTAATCTTATTTGATCGTATAAGAACCTATATTTTCTCTCAAGCTGCAAATAGTAGATATCCAAAGCTAAAAAAGACAGAACCGGAATGAACGACAAAAGCAAAACCCAATTATTAATCCCGGTAAATGAAACCGCCGATATTCCGGTAACGACCGTTGCCGCAAACCCTTTCAGTATTGAGGATGTTGCTGACATTCTCTCGATAGTGCTCTGTATCATTCCGAGGTACTCAAATTTACCATTACTCATTAACAAACCATCTTCTTTCCAGTAACAGTTTCAAATATAACACTTTGACGGTATTCTTTCAACTCATTAATTGTTGTAGTGTTAGCTTGTATTAATCGGTCAAGTTCGGTGCACTTATTATCGAGATATTCGACAATATCTTGCTGCTCATTTAAACTGCAAACTATAAATGGAATCTCACTAAACTTATCTTTTGTAAAATGTGCAATAGTTGCCTTGTTACAAATTAAATCAATGTACCCGGTTGATTTCAATGCATATAGCCAATAATACAAATATTTATTTAAGTATCCATCATGGTTTCTCACAAGATGAACGGCATTTTGCAAGTAGCATTCCTCAATTTCATTGTTCCAAAGACATGATACCCCTACATCTCCACCTTCTGTTACTAGCAGGTCACCACTTTTTAATCTATATTGTTCTTTTTCTCTCCTTGAAAACCACATCTGCTTAACAGTATCAATATTCACACCATTCCAAGTGATATTTAATGAACACATATAATCTAAAAGTTCATCATTCTCATCTATTGATTTGGGTTGTAACATTTTACCGAGAACAATATCATAGAACCGTTTAACTTTACTTATCGTCCAATCCTTTGGTGTCTTGCCAATCCATTCAATCCCGCTGTCTTTCATTTGCGCATTTTTGTCTAGTCCTTTGGTTACTGCCTCATAAATGATGCTCTGCCGCTGTTCTTTCAATAATTTGTTCTGCTCTTGCTTAGAGTTAATTACAGCATCTATTTCGGCGCACTTTTTGTCGAGGTAGTTTGAAATTGCTTGCTGTTCAGAAAGTTTAGGCTTTGCCATCTTTATGCGACCATGGTTTTCGGAGTTTAGAATATATACAACATTTCCATTCATATAGTATTGATGTTGCTCTTTTTGACAACTCAAAAAGTACAAACCATACTTCCACAGTATTTTATCAGAATCAAAATCAACAGCATTAATCTGTTGATTAAAAGCAACAGGTTCATTACTGTAACCAATTTTTCCGACAGTTCCAATGCAACAAACCAATGTAGAATAAGCCTTTGCTATTCTTGCAAGTGGCTTGCCTTCATCACTGATATATTCATTTGTCTCCTTAATTGGCGTTAGTTCCTTTAAATTATCAGGCTTAACCCAAAGTAAACCATCATCCGAATAATTGTCAGGGCTAGTTTTTGTTGGGGTATTCCCGGTTTGAATTGATGCTACATGCTTTAGTTTCCATGTTTCCCACTCTTGCGGTATTTCCCCAATCCACTCAACCCCGCTGTCTTTCATCGCTCTTGTCATGCGTCAAACACCGCCTTCAAAACGCCCTCAATGTTTGCTTCGTTTGCGAGGATTTCCGCCTCTATTTCCTTGCTGCTGCGGGGCGGTGTATATTTGTAAAAGAATCTGGTAAACGGGATTTCATACCCGATTTTGTCTTTGCTGCGGTCGGGGGCGGCATCCGGCACAAACGGCAGCACCTCATCCTTAATGTATTGCTCGATGTCTTTTTTAAGCGGGATATTTTCGGTGTCCCGCTTGGATGTGTCAATCTGCACTACGCCCTTCTTGATAACCTTTTCGCCCTTTTCGTCATACAACGGACGTTCGATTGTTACTTTGGTGTAGCCGAAATCCTCCGGGTCAAGCAGCTTGCTGTTTTCTTTTTCTTCAAAGTTTTTATAGAGATTAACGATGGTCGTTCTGCTGTTGTCGTCAATAAACTTGCGCTTGTTGCCTAATGACTTCGGTTTTTGGTCAACGTAATAATCCACAGCATTAATCAGTTGGATTTTATTCCCGCGGAACGGGCTCCGCTTTTTGGAAAGAATCCAGATGTAGGTATAAATACCGGTGTTGTAAAACATCTGGTCCGGCAGGGCGACAACCGCTTCCAGCTGTTTATTTTCGATTACATAGCGTCTGATTTCGCTTTCCCCGCTGCCGGCGTCGCCGGAAAACAGGGGAGACCCGTTTAGAATGATGGCGATGCGGGCATCTTCCTCCGCTTTTGCGAGCAGGTTCTGCAGGAACAAAAGCTGGCCGTCGCTCACGCGCGGCGTCCCGGCGACAAACCGGTTGTTCGGCTGTGAAAGTTCCCGTTCCACAACCGCCTTATCGGTTTTCCACTCTACGCCGAAGGGGGGATTTGTGATCAGCAAATCGAACTTTTCGCCTTTCAGTCTATCCTCTGTCAGCGTGTTGCCTTCATAAATGTTTTTTGCGTCCTCGCCAAGCATGAGCATTTCCGCACAGCAGACGGCATAGGCTTCCGGATTGACATCCTGCCCGTAAAGGCGGACCCTCTCACTGGAACCAAACAAATCATAAAGTTT
>CAZVJW010000061.1:0-16801 GCA_964627535.1 uncultured Eubacteriales bacterium | reverse complement strand
CTAATACTAATTCACGATTTAAAAGCCTCTAAAAAACCAAGCAAAAGCTTTGATTCATACTATTCTCCATTTTAATGCAGAATAGTATTATGGGGTTTTATGCGGATTTTTTAGTTAGGTTTTTATGAGTAAATTAGTATATGATTCAATGCGTTTTATCGGTGGTTAGTATCAGTTTATCTGTTCCCATACATCTTCTCATAGTAGTTCTGATACTCACCGGAAATAATGGTTTCCCACCAAGTTTTATTATCCAGGTACCATTTTATGGTTTTTTTAATTCCGTCAGCAAACTTGGTCTCCGGCAACCAACCGAGCTCATTATGAATCTTCGTCGGATCTATGGCGTACCGCATATCGTGGCCCTTTCGGTCAGTAACATAAGTGATAAGACTTTCAGGTTTGTCAAGCTCTTTGCAAATTAACTTTACAATGTCAATATTCCGCATTTCATTTTGGCCGCCAACGTTGTAAACCTCACCAACCCTTCCTTTTTGAATAATAAGATCAATAGCCTTACAATGGTCCGTAACATAGATCCAGTCACGGATGTTCAGACCTTCGCCATAAACCGGCAACGGCTTATTGTTCAGCGCATTAGCGATCATGAGTGGAATCAGCTTCTCCGGGAAATGATACGGTCCGTAGTTGTTGGAGCAGCGGCTGATTGTTACAGGTAACCCATATGTGCGATGATAGGCCAAGATAAGCAGATCCGCTGCCGCTTTTGAAGAAGAGTACGGGGAACTGGTATGAATCGCAGTTTCCTCAGTAAAGAGTAAATCGGGACGATCTAACGGTAAATCACCATAAACCTCATCTGTGGAAACCTGATGATAGCGCTGGATGCCATACTTTCGGCAAGCATCCATCAAAACTGCGGTACCCATGATATTTGTTTCAAGGAACACCCCGGGGTTTTCAATAGAACGGTCAACATGGCTTTCTGCCGCGAAGTTGATTATGATATCCGGTTTTTCTTCTTCAAATAGTTTGTACACCGCCTCACGGTCGCAGATGTCACCCTTCACAAACCGGAAATTTGGATTGTCCATAACCGGAGCAAGGGTTGACAAATTCCCGGCATATGTCAACTTATCGAGACAGATTATCCTGTCCTCGAAATGCCTTTCCAGCATTAGGAAGATGAAATTTGCGCCGATAAAACCGGCGCCGCCTGTAACGATGATTGTCATATGTGCCTCCTTTAATATCTAAGTGATCCGTCTGCAACTCTTTTTAAGTGCTCCCCATATGGAGATTTTCCGTAACGATTTGCGGATTCAAGCAGCTCTTCTTTTGATATCCATCCATTACGATATGCAATCTCTTCCGGTGCAGATATTTTCACACCTTGACGCTTCTCAATCATCTGAACAAACGTAGATGCATCGATCAGACTATCCATTGTTCCGGTATCAAGCCATGCATATCCTCGGCCAAGGATTTGACCTTTTAGTGTCCCGTCCTTGAGATACATATCATTAAGCGATGTTATTTCGAGTTCCCCTCTCGCTGAAGGCTTTACCGCTTTTGCATATTCGACCGCACGTCTATCATAGAAGTAGAGACCCGTTATGCAATAATGTGATTTCGGATTCATCGGTTTCTCTTCGACAGACAGAATATTCCATTCTTTATCGAATTCCATAATACCGAAACGCTCCGGGTCATTGACATAATAGCCAAAAATAGTAGCATACCCTTGTTCAGCATTTGATACTGCTTCCCGAAGGAATTTTCCGAGACCGCTTCCGTAGAAGATATTATCGCCAAGAATCATTGCGCATAAATCATTGCCAATGAATTCTTCGCCGATAATGAATGCCTGTGCAAGGCCATCCGGGCTCGGTTGAACTTTATATGAAAGGTTAATGCCAAACTGATATCCATCACCAAGCAGCCTTTCGAAATTAGGTAAGTCAGATGGTGTAGAAATAATCAGAATGTCTTTTATCCCTGCCAGCATCAATGTGGAAAGCGGGTAATAAATCATCGGCTTGTCATAGACAGGCAACAGTTGCTTTGATGTCACCATGGTCAACGGATACAGCCGCGTACCGGCTCCACCGGCAAGTATAATACCTTTCATCTTAACCTCCTACATGCATGAATTTTAGAAATTCGTCGTAGTCTCTTATGTAATCATCGGGATCATAGTAATCAGATGCTGCTACACATAGAGCAGACGCCTCCTTTTTCCAAAGCATTTCTCTCCACAACGGCTCCTCTATCTGAATTCCTGTTGAGGGGTCTTTTAAGAGGATGTCTTCTTTCTGAACCCCGTCATCAAGTGTAACCAATATCTCTCCATATGGACAAAACAGCAATTGCTTCAGCTTCTTATGTGCATGGAAGCCGCGTTTTACCCCTTCCGGAACATTTGTGATAAAATAGATTCTCCTTATTTCAAATGGTATATCGCGGTTTGCCTCAAAAAACGACAATGAGCCACTATCATCAGTTGTTATGGTATTAATTTTAATAAGCGAATATTTCATCGTTTATTCAACACTTCTTTCTCGATTCACCTGGAACCATCTCAAATCCGGCACAGCGGCATATGTATCGAGCATATTCTTTGGGACGCTGACGGCATCCTTAAAACACATCTTTTCGTAAAATCGTACTGCTCGTTTGTTCTTTTCCGAAACACACCAAAAAACGGTGCTGAGTCCCAAGTCTTCAAAAGCAATCCTGATGATTTCCGTCATAGCATACTGCGAAAAGCCTTTCCCCATAGCAGATTTACGCACTGTAATTGCAAATTCTGTGTTCCCTGCACTCTTATCAATATGCTTGAGACTTACCGTTCCCATGTATACGTCCAGATCATCTACTATGGCCATGTGCAGATCAGAGTCTGTGGTCAAGCTATATTTAATAAACTTCTCGCAATCAGAAATCGTTTTCGATGCATAATCCGCATTTAAATCGTGAACGACACTATCATCGTGCATCCACTCCAGCATAAGCGGAGCATCTTCAATTTTCAGCATTCTTAGTTTCATAATCCCTCACCGTTAGAATTCATTAATCGCGTCAATCACGTACCGGATTTCCTCGTCCCTGAGCCCGACATAGATCGGAAGACTCAGTTCATGTGCAGCATAATATTCTGCCTTTGGTATCTGATTAGCCTTGTAGCCCAAATCTTTATAACACTCCGCAAGATGACAGGAGATCGGATAGTGAATCTGCGGATGGATGTCAAAGCTTTCTAAGTGTTTATACAGTCCGTCACGATCTTCACAAAGCAACGGAAATACATGGAATACATGCTGAGTGCCTGGTCTCACTTCCGGCAACTTTACTTTCGGATTATTGATCCCCTCGATATACTTTGCAGCGATTTCATTGCGCTCTTTATTACCGTCCTCAACGTGCCTGAGATTGACCCCGGTAATTGCTGCTTGGATTTCGTCCATACGGCTATTGATACCGATGATTTCATGTTTATATTTGGTTCTGCTGCCGTAGTTGCGGAGCATACGCACTTTTTCAGCAACCTCATCGTTATTGGTGGTTACGGCACCGGCATCACCGAAGGCTCCGATAGGTTTCATTGGGTAGAAACTGAAGCATGCGGCATCGCCAAACGTTCCGCACTTCTTGCTCATGTAAGTCGCTCCGTGGCACTGTGCACAATCCTCTACAACCTTAAGGTTATACTTCTTAGCGATTGCCATGATCGAATCCATTTCGCATGGTTGCCCATATAAATGAACCACCATAACTGCCTTTGTCCTATCTGTAATAGCGGTCACAATTGCTTCCGGGCAAATCCCAAAATACTCATCAGCCTCAACAAACACAGGCGTTGCACCGTTTTCGGTAATCGCCAAAGCAGAAGCTATGAAGGTGTTCGTCTGAACAATTACTTCATCGCCTTTGCCGATGCCGAGTGCCGTAAGCGCAAGGCGCAGCGCATCCAGTCCGTTGCCAACACCAACACAATGCTTTGCTCCCATATATTCCGCATAATCCGTTTCAAACTTTTTCAGTTCATTTCCAAGAATATACCAGCCGGAACGGAGTGCTCTCAGCACAGCATTTTCATATTCATCTTGATACTTCTCGAACTGACATCCAAGAACAGCAAAATCAATTTTCATATCTTTCCTCCGGTACTTATTTCCGCGCTTCTATTTCTTTCATTGCACGCCGAGCTCTCAAGCGTCCCTGAAGATAGTGTCTTCCGGCAGGGAATATAGTAAGCATGCAGCATTTCATAACACTATCCCGCCATGGTTTACGATATTCAACGGGTATACTGCGATACAATTCGCGAAGTCCTTTGAAGTTCATGCTTTTCAACGCATTCAGAATTGCCAGATTCATGGTAGACGTGAAACGCATCCTTAAATTCACCTGCTCTCCACAAATCTCATGCAAATACAGATATCCGCTCATTAACATCTTTGTTTTTTTTAACGTTGTTGACACGCTGTTAAAATTGTGTTTATCGTTTTTCATTATTACCATCCGGTAGACACACGTTGCCTTTGGTAATATAAAAAGCCTGCCATACCGCAGAAATAAAACCGGATCATAGATATCGTCAATTTGCTGCGAAGCGGCATATACCTGTTGTATCTCTTCCCTTTTCTCTGCATCAATGAAAAAATTCCTTAACATATTGCCATGTGACGGGAAGTTTCTTCCACGTTCATAGTCACTCAAAGTATACTCCCTGTTGTGGAGTTCTTTTTTGGGAAAAAGCCAAGCTGCATAATCAAGATTTTCATATCTGCATTCCACTATTGTACCCACACCAACGAAATCAGTATGCGTTTCCAGAAAATCAGCTTGCATTTGGATTTTATGTTTGTCAATCCAATAGTCATCTCCGGAAAGGTTCACAATATATTTTCCGCTGCACATCATCTTTGCCGATAATACATTTTTAGTTAATCCAAGGTTGACTTCGTTTCGCTTGGCACGAATCAGGTCAGGATATTTGTTTGCATATTCTGTTATTATCTCCCAGGTGCGGTCTTGTGAGCAGTCGTCACATATCACAATTTCAAATGAATAATCTGTTTCCTGCTCCAGGATACTGTCAAGTGCCTGCGCAACATATGCTTCATGGTAATAGGATGTCATCCAGACACTTATATCTACAGTATGTTTGCTTGCAGACATTGTCTTCCTTCTTTCATAGAATTTTGCTTGCTTCTATCAACGCACGGGGATCTCTAAATGCATCGGCACATTTCTTGATCTGCTCATCATCAAATTCCCACCAGCATGTTCTATTCAGTTGCTCGATATCATTGTCTTCAAAACGATACCGTATCACTTTTGCTGGATTTCCCACGGCGATTGCATAGGAAGGAATATCTTTGGTCACAACACTGCCCATGCCAATGATTGCACCGTTCCCAATCTTAACCCCCGCCTTAATCAATACATTAGCACCAATCCAAACATCATGGCCAATTTCTGTGTCTCTGTATTTAGGTCGTGGAATTTGAAGAAAATTGGTATGTAATCTATTCGGCCCAATCATAAATACCGGAGATGTTGAAACATATGTTATATCATGTTCGGGCATACCGCATTGACACCCGTCACCTATTGACGTGAAATTTCCTATAATTGTTTTAAAAAAATACGCATTTCGTCCGGTATATGAATACTTTCCAATTTTACTGTTGTAAAATCGCGTTCTGCTGCCAAGGTATGATTTTTTTGATAGCTCCGAATTTCGGGTGTAACAAAACAGCCCCGTTCTTTTAGAGATAATTGCCTTTAATGTATCAAACAAGGCCTTGTTTCTGCTCATATATATTCCCTTCTCGTAGTTTTACGGCATAATTAATTGCTAATCCTACTAAAAGCCATGCTTGATAATCATTCAGATATGAGGATGACACAAGCATATTCACTATTGATCTGCCAAATAGCACAACATATGGTATTCGTTCGTTTGTGTCTGTGCTCGATATTTTCTGACAATTCGTCTGACGTGTGGCTGACTTAGACTCACAATTCAATCATGAAACGGTGTGTTCTGTAGTCATGCATATAATCTGACTATTTATATTGTTGTTTGCAGCGGGATAAATTTTGAATTTTTATCACTCAATACTTTGCTGTTTTCAAGCATTGTCTCAATACTATCAATTATTCCGGTATGTGTCAAGTAATACACTATTGTTGCCTTATTCTTACAACCTATCCATTTGCCATTTTCTTGAACAACTTTGTTTCTTCCCGTGAAACCTCTCTCATATAATTATCGTCATACAAATTAACTATTGTTCATATTTATTTTAATAACCGAGGCTTCATAAACGGCTTTGATAACTTTGGAATAAACGGAAACATTCCCTGCTTTCCTGAAATAATCCTCAAAATACTTGACTGCCGCCGAGCCCATTTTTATGTGTGAATCATCTTCTTTTTTAATCCTCACTATTGCTTGCGCGAGTTCTTCGGCGTCATCCGGTGTCACAACGTCCGCGGCTCCGTATTCGTGCAGGGTCTTTGCAAAACTGGACTCCTTGTCAATACACGCTATTATTGGTTTTCCGCATGCAAGGCAAACTGCCGTTTTACTCGGTAACGCGGTATAAATCGCGCCTTTTCTCAGCGGAATAATATTGACATCAGCCATCGCGTATATATGTGTTGCCATATCATTTGTTTGGTAAGGATAAAAGTCAATATTCCTTAAGCCCTGTGCTCTCACCATTTCGGTTATTTTTTTCTTATTTATTCCTTCACCTATAATCGCAAATCTAATATCGCTTCTCTCGTGCAATATGGCGGCAGCATGAATAATCATCTCCACATTTTGCAACGCGCCGATATTGCCCGCGTAAACCACACGAAACACACCTTTTTCCAGGTTGTATGCTTTGACAAATTCATTATCACTCCAGTTGATACTAACCAACTCATCAAGATAACTCCAGTTATGGGCAACAAAGATTTTTTCACTTGCACACCCGGCATTTGCTATCGTTCTTTTCATATCCTCCGATATTGTAATGATAGCATCCGCCTTTTTGTAAACATATCTTTGGATGCACGTGAATATACGGTCAAAAAATCCGTTATTTCTTATTGCTCCGATTTCACTTGCATTGTTCGGCCAGATATCCTGAAGAAGAAGTACAAGTTTTTTATGCTTAACAACGGAAAACATCACCGGTATTATTGCAGTCTGAGGAGAAATTACAAATAATGTATTAATGTCTTTGTTCTTTAATCCTTTACGACATGCCAAAAAAATGACAATCAATGACCTGACATAGCGAAAAACAAAACTCTTGTTATTGGTTTTCGGAACCGTCATCGTGTCATATGAAAAACCCGGTGTATCATTTTCGACAGGAATAACATCTTTCGCTATCTGGCCTTTGTTCACCGAGATAACACGGTAAACTTTTATTCCGTTCGCCCTCATCTCCTCATATATATCACCCAGCAAATGATTAAATGGCGAATTATCTTTATATATTCCGACTTTAAGAAAAAATACTTTCATACAATACCTGTTTTCGTGCTGAATTTATTAATACTAATCGGCGATGAAAAGCGTTGTTATACTAATTCACGATTAAAAACCTCTTAAAAGCCAAGCAAAAGCTTTGATTCATACTATTCTCCATTTTAATGCAGAATAGTATTGTGGGGTTTTATGCGGATTTTTTAGTTAGGTTTTTATGAGTAATTAGTATTAGATTTGCGATGATTTTTTGTGCTGCACAAGGCGGACGACGATGCTTTGCTGTCGCAAGGCAAGGAGGACAACGCAGTACGGCGCTAAAAGACCGCAAAGATTCAATGTGTTTTATCGGTGGTTAGTATAAGCCGTTTTGGTCGTTATTTTGATACCGTTTCTTTGTTGGGTCATTGCCCTTTGACTTGTGTTATAATCTTTGTTTTCATTTTACAGTTCAACAAATGCAACCCTTGGTTCCACACAGCAGCACAGGCGAAGGCATACAATTCTGACGCCGCTGGCTCTTTGCGGTCCGACCTTTAAAAAAGTTGCCAGAGCGGTTGTGTTGCCTTTAAGCCCCAAAGGGCCGACATTGCTCTGATTGATTCTGTCCGTAATCTCCCTCTCAAAATCGCTCTGCATGTCAAAATCCCCATGAACCATTGCTTCCAACATCATCGCTGACGCTTCAAAATGGCTTCTTCCGATACCGATTGCCGGTACGCAAGGTGTGCAACCCAGTTTTCCGACTTCTTGTGTTGCCCAATTAACAATTTCATCAATAATTACCGAGATTTTATGCTGATGAAAAATACGGTATGTTTTTCCCCTTATCTCCGGGCCTCCGCCCTGCATTAGTATATAAAGCCGCAAAACATCTTCATCGATAAGTTTTATGGTAATCGGTGCGGGAATCAACGCGCCGGAATCATCATCCAGTCCTCCGGATTGTTCCAGCCGCTCAATATCATTGCCTTTTATTGCCATCGGTCTGCCCGGAAGGGCTCTTAACCCTAAAACAACACCTTTTTGAATTGATTCCAGTAATTCGCCGCTGAACGCTTTATTTTTTCCCACTTCTAAAATCAAATGGGGAATACCGGTGTCATCGCAAAGCGGGCTCTGATTCTTTTCGGCTACAAGTGCGTTTTCTAAAAGATTTTCTAAAATCCATTTTGCCCGCGGGACGGTTTCCGCCTTAATTGCTTTTTCATACGCATGTTTTTGCCCTGTGCTGTATGTTGTTGCCGCTCTTATCAATGTGTCTTTAACCATTTCAATTATTGCAGGCTCATTTTTGTTCATTTCCGACTCCCTTGCCTTTTTCATTAGTTAATAAAGCGTCATTCCGTGAGCAGCTACAATAATTGCCGGGAAGCCATCAACCTTTAGCAAGTGAAGCGCTTCCATTCCTTCCTCGGGGAAAGCTGCTACAGATTGCTCCAGTATTTTGCTTGCCAGCAAGGCTGTGACCGGGGGCATTGCGGCATAAACCGAATTGTATTTTTGCAGCGCGTCTACGGTTTCCCTGCTCAATGATCCTTTGCCCAAATGCAGCTTTACGCCCGCCCGGGAAAGTTCCGGTATGCTGCTTTCAATATCATATTTATTGCTTGATGTCGGCCCTACGCCGGCCGGGCTTACCGCTGTATGGAATATTACACTCCCCTGCAGCACAATACCTGCCTCGGACAGCTTCCCCGCGTTTATCAAAGCAACCAGTTTTGGCAGCGCGGCGTCCCTGCCCGTGTATATGTACCCTGATATCGATATCATATCGCCAACAACAAGACTGTTGACAATATCTTCGGTTATTGGGGTGGTAATCTGTTTAATTTAAATCACCTTTTCTCTTCGCGCGCTGTTGTTGCTGGTCGTCCGAAAATTTACAATGAAAAAAGCTTCGCATACTCTGCTTCATTGTTAATAACACCGTATGCTCTTGCCTTTGTGTACATTTTTTTTGCCCAGGAGCGGTGGGGATTAATCTCGTTCATTTTATTGGCTGTCGCGCTCTTTATTACACCGCCGGATGTTTCCAGTATTTGAACTGCATCTTCAAACTCTTCTCTTGTAACCGCCTGCATGGCGTTCACAAATTTAATGTGGGAAGGGTGAATAATTGTTTTACCGACAAAACCATTGGCTTTGTCCAGTACAACTTCCCTTAACAGTCCGTCAACTGCTTCGTTTATAATCAATTGCCTGTTAAGCAGAGAGGTGTGAATGTCTCCGTCAAGCGTTTCTTTAAACTTCATATCTTTATCCGCCAGAAAATATTCCCACACCGGGGCGGATATGACATAATCCTCGTCCTCCCGGCATAAAAGATTCAGGATGTCCGATAAACAGTCTCTGACAGTCAGAATGTCGTAAATTGTATAATCAATTCCCCTCCTGACGCCGAAGATTGAGGAAATATCCGTCGCGCCCACCCTGATGTTCAATATAAGCTCTTTATATGGCTGAAGAGCATTTTTAATACATATCAGCTCTTCAAGCCTTGTTTCTTTGTAAGCTATCTCGCGGCTTTCAAGAATAGGCATACCATAAAATATCTCGCTGTGCTTTTCATTCAAATGCTTCAGTTGCTTCAGGTAACCGGGTGCATTTTGTGAAGTAAACTTCGGAAAGTTGAAGCCTGTCAGAACTTTTATCTGTCTAAGTGTCAGCTTTTCGGTAAAATCCGTAAATTGTTGCGTATTTCTGACTCTGATAATAAAAAGAGGCAATTCCTTCAGTGAAATGGTTCCTTTATCAAGCGAATCGGATATAACGGTTAAAAACCGCGCAACATTCTCTTCAGCTCTCGGCAGGTCCTCCTCCGCGATGGCATCCTCAAAGCACATGACCATTGAAGTCAGTTCCGGCCATTTTCTTGTAAGAATATTGTTGACAATATCCTTGGTTCCCGGCATATACATGGTTGCGCCCAAACAGTATTTAAGAAAATCGCGCTGCGAGTACTTGTTGAAATCCTCGGGAGCCCTGACAAACTCGAAGTCCGGTTTATTCATATGATGTCTCATTTTAATCGTCTCCGTTATTGATATTTTGTCTTTCTTCCTCGTATAACAACAGCATGCAGTGTTCTGCATTCTTGCAAATTAACTCTTTTCTCCCCTGAAAAGTCTGCGGGCATATTTGTTGTCAAAAACCGGATAAAACGGCTGCAGATTTCTGTTTATTCCGTGTGAATTTATTTCTAAAACCTTCAATCCGTTATCGGTCAGCACTACATCAAATGTCAAATATGGTGTAATACTAAGGTAATTGCTGATCTTGATTATTTCATGGATAAAATATTCCCAGTTTGGTATTTTTCCTTCGATTTTTTTACCGGTGTCGGGATGAACTGAACAAGGTTCGGTGCTGAAATCACCAACATCTATCAACGGGTTAAAAAGTGTTCCGTTGTTATAATCAATTCCGCAATAAATCACACCGTCATAATCAACCAGCAATCCTGCTTTTGCCGCACCGATTCTGATATATGAACCTATAATCTGGCTGCCTTCTTTATCGTCATAAACAGTATATATTCTGATTACACTTGGTGATACAGCTTTCGCCGCTTCGGGTGTTGCAGCATATATTTGGGATAACTCTGCATGCGCGTAAACATACTCCGTCACAATATATCCGTTCATCTCGTTAATAAGTTTTTCCAGTTCGGTTTTTGATACCGTCTTGTTGTTTACTCTGTATTGCCCGCCGTCAAAAGAGATTTTCATAAAACCGGCTCCGTGTCCGCCTTTCGTCTGTTTAAAAGCCAGCTCTTTTTTTTCTTGCAGCAACTTTAAAATTCCATCAACGCTGTTGTTGGCATTGGATTCGATTTTGTTAAGCTCCCTGATTTTTTTGTTTTCGATTGCATAATAATGCTCGGGCAGATGCTCTTTAAACGGTTGTAACGCATACCATGTCACCAGTTTATCATCAAACAGATAGAACAGCCTTTGGTTTTTGTATGATGTTTTATTATAAAAATCGACATCTGAGAAATATGTGGTGTAATTCTCTTCATTTATACCGTAACGAAAAATTCTTTCCGATATGAACCCTCTTTTATATGCCCATAGTTTTTGCTTCAATGTGGTTTTTTTGTAATGAAAAAAATCATATATGAAATCCTCTGCTAAGCGGTCCCACCTGCCCGGAATAACGCCCCGCTTAGAAAACCATATGTAAAGCGGCCATCTGAAAAATAGATTTACTGCTTTTTTTATAAAAGTTTTCAATTATAAAATTGACCCCTTTCCGGAGCATACAGCCTCAGGATAATAACTATCGATAACCCTTTTAACCAATAGAACTTGCTTTGCCCGTTTTTTTGCGTCTGCGTCCGATGATTCCCAGCTGTGTGTTTTCGCGACTGACCCGCCGGTTTTCAGGTAAATCGGAGCGCTGACCCGTATCATTTCCGGCACTTCATAATGCCTGATAAATCCCCCGGAGGAAGCCGGGTTTTCCGTATGAACATCAATAGGAATATCAATCGTTTGCCTCAATGCGGCAAGCATCTGCAGCTGAATGTCTCGAACAGGGTTAAGTGAATTTGCACCTATACTCTCAAGAAGTTTTGCCGAGCAGGGGTTTCCGTGACCGCAGTGGGCGGATACCTTAAATTTGCATTCCGCCGGCAATTCCCCGAACTTTCGCATTTCGTTTAACACCCAAAGGTTACCCTCGTCATAGAGTAAAAACGATCTGCATCCAAAAGAGACAGCCCTTTTCACATCTTCAATTGCCCTGACAATCTGTTCCTGTCCGCGCAGCCTGTAACCCATCCGCTGGCCTTCCTCCGTTAATACCGATGCGCTTGTGTCATATGTAGCCCTCGGCCCGATTGACAAAACAAGGTCCACCTGCCATTCTTTTGCCAAAGCAACCATCTCTTTAATTTCTTCATCGGTTATAAGCATGATTCCCTTTGTCTGTGTTACGCGGTGAATGGCTATTTTATACTTATCCAGTTCTTCAAGCAGTGCCCTCATTGGACCGGGGCTTTGAATTCCGGGCACTTCAAAACGGTACTGGGCACCGTCAGAAAACCTTTTGCCCGATGTGGGAAGATCGTATGCGTCGCCCGGGGGAAGTCCGATTTTCTTCAGAAATTCTCTTGTTTCTTTCATAATGCCAAGTCCTTTCTTTATTAGCATTTCTCTGCTCCGCTGCGGCAGTTGGTTAGAGCAATTCATATATTCCGTTTAGATCCTTTTCGAGTTCCCTAACCTTCCATACCAATTTTACGGCTTCATCTTGTGTTTTTCCGCCGTATAGCGCAAGAGCCGTAAACTTTTCCTCTATATCTGTCAAGGTCATCGGATTTTCCGGTTCGCCTTTCGGATAATCGATGCGTTCACGGTAAGTTTTTCCCGCAGCCATTATCTCTACAGCGGCGGCTCTCTTACCGGGTGCAAGCAAAGTCAGCTCTTCGTCCGGGAATATATCGATTTTTTTCATGAGGAAACTAATCGCCTTGTTGTTGATGCATTCAGTCGAAAACTCCGCGATGCCTGCTTTTCCTGTTTCAAGCACTGCGGCAATAGAATACGGTGTGCTCATCTTCGCCGAGTTTGCTCCGCGTATCGTCTTGTGATCGTGTCCTTCCACTGCCGCTTTGTATGTGAAAACCTTTACTTTTTCAATATCAGCCGGCAAAATTCCATATTTATCTTTTATGCTTAATGCAGCTTCAATAGCCGGATGGCTGTGCCGGCACGAAGCATACTTTTTCATATAGATACCTTCTATTCCGAAAGTGTCATTCAATGGATTTGTTAAAAACTGAGTTTGTGCATTATCGGCCATAACTGCAAGGAATCCGCGGTTGCCTCCCAGAATATCATCCGGGCCTTTAAAACCTGCTCTTCCCGCAAGTGAGGAAACAAAACCATCGAGAGAAGCTCTTGCCGAGTTGTAAGGCTTTAACCCCGAGCTGTCCTCCTGTACCTCAAGAACACCGGCGGCACTTGTCACCGCTGCCGAAAGGGATGCTTTTGTTTGTTCTTTTGTGAAATTAAGCGCCGCGGCAATTCCCATAGCAGCGCCTATCGTCCCGCAGGTGCCGGTCGCATGGTATCCTCTTTTTTTGTGGGACGGCTGTACGCAGCAAGCCAGTCTGATTGCCGCTTCATATCCGGTAATGAGTCCTCGTATAAAATCCTCGCCGCTGGTCCCGTAAAGCTCCGCAGTCGAAAAAAGAGCGGCAATTACAGGCGAGCCGAGGTGCAGCATGCCAAAACGATGGCCATCGTCAAGCTCCTCGGCGTGTGAGCTTAAACCATTGATGAGTATAGCGCTGTAAATGTCGGTTTTTTTATTAAAATTGATTACCGTTGAAGTCCCTGCGCAGTTTTTTAGGCAATTCAAGTATTGCCCACCCTCCTGCCGGATTGTTTTTGACCCGGCAAGTGTAACGCCTAAAAAATCAAGAAAACACTTTTTTGCCTGCTCAGTGACTCTTTCCGGGATAACCGTCTCCCTTGAACAGAAAAGGTTATCAATAAATATATCCGTCAGGTTGTTCTCAAAATTTGTTTTTAAATTCATTTTACAACTTTAACCTTCTGCTTTCGATTTGTTCAAACTTGCCTTCTTCAAACAATTTTATATTATTCATTGCCTCGGTCATCATCGCATGGAAGGAATCGTAAGTGATCCCGCCAATATGAGGGGTTAGAATAATATTTTTCAGCCTCAAAAGCGGGCTGTTCCCCGGCAGAGGTTCCTCACGGTAAACATCCAGCCCGGCGGCTCTCGTATGACCGGAGCACAGAGATTCCGCAAGTGCGTCTTCGTCAATAAGTCCTCCTCGGGCGGTATTAATAATTATAGAGTCGTTTTTCATGCTTGCAAGTTGTTTTTTGCCGATAATATTTTCTGTTTGAGATGTTAGCGGGCAGTGGAGGCTCAATATATCAACTCCGCTTATCAGTTGCTCCAGAGACGTATATGTTATACCAAGGTCTTTTTCGATTTCTTCAGGTATTTTAATTGTATCATAATAAAGCACAGAAATGTCGAAGTTTTTAAGAAGTTTTGCTACTGACTTGCCGATATTGCCGATTCCCACAATACCGACAGTTTTACCCCGGAGTTCAAAATTGCGGATACCCTGTTCCTGCTTTTCCCAAATTCCTTTTTTTACCTGAGAATCTATAACAGGTAAACGGCGCAGTGTCGCAAGTATCAGCATCAGAGTATGTTCGGCAACACTTGCGGAATTTATTCCGGCATTGATATAAATAGGGATCTTCCGCGCCTTTATAGTGTCTAAGTCGAAGGAATCCAAACCGACGCCTGTTCTCTGTATCATCTTAAGCTTTGCGGCAGCATCCAATACAGGTTTATCAATCCTGATACGGCCGCTTGCAAGAAAATAATCCGCCAAGGGTGCCTTTTCGGCAAACTCCGCTTTTTCGTTTGTCTCAAGAAATATTAGCCGAAACCCGGCGGGAACGGTTTCTTCGGCTATTTGAAGCGGTGCGGCACTGTAACGATTTGTAAGCAAAATTACCGGCATTTTATTCGCCTCTCCAAAAATCTGTCTGTTGTATCAATTTAACCGCTTGGTGTCGAATGGTATGTATAGCATATCCTCACCGTCTGAACCTGTAATTTTCAAAGTCTGTTGAATTCTTTCTATTTTCTGAATTAAATCAGCCTTGTTTTCCGCAAAAAATTTAAATCTTCCGAAATGCTGCATCAGTGTTCCGATTTTATCCTGCGTAATACTGTCCCCGGGATAATAATATTGAATAAAGTCAATCTCCCCGATCATCCGCCCGATTTCTTCCAAACCTGTCACCCTTGCTATGGTTCCTGTTTTGAGCGGAATACAGAAGCTGGCTGCTGTTTTTCCGTTTAAATACGGGTCAATTCGTTCGATTTCCTCTTTTGTGCACATTTCTTCGCCTATAGCGAACCTTATCATCATTTCAAGGTCGTTGATGCCGCAGGCCGGTTCGGTTATTTTAAAGGTAAGACCTCCGCTGAGACGCAAGCCCATCTCATGGAAATAAATGCTGCTGTTTTCCGGCAATGCCTGCATAAATAACACACCGTTTATGACCCCTAACCTTTTGAACATATTTTTAACTTTTTCATCGATATCTTTTTGATATGCTGCAGTAAATTTTGAAGGATAAACGGTTAATGCGCTGATAAGCGCTGTTCTGTTGATCGGGTCAACCACATAGCTGTCCCCTGTTAGGGTCAAGTATAGTTCGCCGTTGCACACAATGTAGCGGACGGCTGTTCCTACTCCGCCGTTTTGAATATACTTTTCAACAATGATCTTGCCGCAACGGGAAAATCCGAGCGCAGTTTGATATGCACTCTTCAGTTCATCCTCAGCGTAACAAACCGTAATCCCTTTGGAGCTGCACCCGTCCGTGGGCTTGACAATAACCGGGTATTCAATTTTCTCTAAATCTTCTTTTAAAAAGCCGTCGTCCAAGCGGTATTCAGGCACACAGGGCACATCATTTTGCCGGCAAAGATTTTTAAAGCTGCCCTTATCGGAACAGATATCCCACTGCTCCCTTGTCGCGTAAAAAGGAAGTTTTGCCAGTGAGCATATATTCATCGTATTTATAATGTTGAATTCACTGGGACCGCAGATAACCCCGTTGATTTTTTTCTCTGTTATCAGCTTCAGCAAGCCTTCCATATCCGTGGTACTCACCCATGCGGTTTCATCCGCAATTTCTTTCGCGGCACCGCCGGTCTGGTCGTCTGTAACAATTGTTATTACGCCTATTCTTTTTGCGATTTTAACAACATCTAGTGAAGCCGCCGTACCGCCGAGAATAAGCAGTTTCTTTCTTTCTCCCATTTTGTACCCCCGGTAGATATTTATTTGCCACTGCCGGTATCACTGACCGGAACCTGTTTTTCCCGTATAATATTGTGACCGAATACAAGGGAGTTGTCCGGAATGTCCTTGTCCACAATTGCTCCCGCTGCAATTGTAACATTCTTCCCAATTGTTATCGCACCCAAAACAACAGCGTTTGCCCCTATCAGGCAGTTATCTCCAATTATGGCATGTCGACGGACGCCGTATTCGGGCACCCGTGTAAAGTGTTTTCCTCCTATGACCACATTGGGGTATACACTGACATTATTGCCGATTTCCGCTGTTTGGCCAATCACAACCCCTATGCTGTGCGGTAAAAAAAAGTTTTCTCCGATTTTGACATAGGGGTAAATCTCACATGGGAAGAGCTTGAGATTCCGCTGGTGCAGCAGCAGAGCGTATATCCGGAAAATCCCGCCCTTGTGTAACATTGTCAACTTAAGAAAATCCAAGAAAAACATGCACAAAAACCAACTATG
>CAZVJW010000060.1:0-17052 GCA_964627535.1 uncultured Eubacteriales bacterium | reverse complement strand
CGTATGCGCTGCCGAATGTTACGCCTGTTGAAGGCATGCTCGGCGTTCCGTGACCATTCGCGTTGAAAGTTGCTGTCCAGCTGTTCGCTGTCCACTTCGCAAATAAATCGTGGTCCGCGTCAGTTGCTACTATTGTCGCAGCCGTGACTTCAGTTCCCGTGCATCCCGCATCGAGATACCAGCCGCCAAATGTATACCCTGTTCTTGAGATTGTCGCAAGGGCTCCATACGCGCTGTCATAAGTTGCATCTATCGACACCACGCTCGGTGTTCCGCCACCGTTCGCGTTGAACGTTGCCGTCCATTTATTCGCTTCCCACTGCGCCACATAATTCTTGCCGCCGTCAACGAATGTCGGTGTCCATGCCGGACTCCAATCCTGGAAATGATAACCCTGTAGTGTCGGGTCATCCGGACGGGCAGCGGGATCTCCGATTTTGCCTATCATATCCGCAACCGGGGAGCCGCCCTTGCTGTCAAAGGTGATTATGCTGGTTACATTACTTACTGTGCCGTCGGTTGTGACAGGGATTATATCGACCGGCGGTGCTGAAGCATCACTAAAGTTATCGACTGTTAAACTAAGCGCAGTCTGATCCCCTGTCCAGCCCGGCAAAATGGTGAACGTTAATGTCATCATTGTGCCGCCCAGCGTAAGACCATTCTGATTGACATAAACTAAGTATACTCTGTTCGGATGGTTCACAGCATCATAAGTTGCTTCGTCTGCAAACGTACCGGGATCCGCCAAAATTGCCGGCCCGGGAATGCCACTCTCATACTGAAGTTTTGCCGGGTCAAACATAAGGAATAAATCCGACGAACCCAAATTTGAATCCGTAGATATATTTACCGTAACCTGAACCTGGTCGCCCTGCTTGCCGGACGCATTGGATACGGTAAGGGTTACATCCCGATGCCACTGTGCGTAAAGTGTAGTTCCCTCGGTCACCATTTTATAGTCCGCACCGGGTGCATAGGGGGTGCCGTTTCCGTCAGACTGCGTATTCCAGCCCGTAAAACTAAAACCGGTTTTTGTGAATGTATTGGCTATGAGCGCTTCGGTTGTGTCATAGTAAATTTCCTGCGTGTAGTCCGCACCCGTGCCGGTGTTCGCATTAAAAGTAACATTGTAGGGCAGGGCATCATACAACGCTGTATATTCCATATCGTTATCCGGGAAGGCCGGCAGAAGAGCCGGAGACCATTCTCTGAAATCATAACCGGTTTTGAGCGGTTCCGGAATATTGGGAAGCGCGCTGCCTACATCGCCGGTGAAAGGACCGACCGCCGTTCCGCCGTCGGTATTAAAGGAAACCGTACTTTGCGGAAGAACATCTATACTACCGTTTACCAAGACAACGGAAGCTGTGGAATCAACGGTACTGTAGTCAGGTAAACCGGTATAATACTTGCCTTTCAATGCTAAGGTTATCGGTGATATCCCAAACCAATTTGGTAAAACTGTAAATGTAATATCCACAAATGTGCCTGCCGATGAAATGACTTCAGCAGTTGAGAAGTTTACATACACCGTGTTGTTTGTCGAGTTGTAATTCTGATTAACGGTTATAGAGGCTTCCGATTTAAGCGAACCCCTGACAGCACTTGTCAGTGTTAATTTTGTATTATCATAGTATAAATAGAACCCCCCTGTAGCAGAGTTGGAATCTGCTGACAAGCTGACATGATAAACTACTGTATTTGAGGAAGCAGTCACCGTGTCGGCGGTAATCAATATCGAACCGACCGCATACCACTGCGCATACAGCGTAACACCCTCGGTGCTCATGGTGTACCAGGCGCCATCGGCATATTGTGTACCGGTTTTTGTTGCCAAGCCGTTGGGCAGCGTATTCCAGCCGGCGAAGACATAACCCACAGGCGGGGTATATGTGTTTGCGTTAAGATGACGCATTGTGTTAAAGTATATAGTCTGATTGGCCATTGTCCCCGAGCCGGTGTTTTTATCAAAGACCACGGCACAAGGCTTTGCGGTCCATTGCGCGTAAAGATCGGCACCCTGAGCCACCATCGTAAATGGCTGAAGGTCGATGTAATCAGTACCCGAGCCGTCTTCCGAAGTGTTCCACCCCGAGAAATCGTAACCTGTTTTGGTAAAAGTATTTTGGTTAAGAGGTTCGGATTTGTTGAATTCTATGCTTTGCGGATCCATCGTACCGGAACCGCCGTTTGCATGGAATGTCACATTATACTCCGCTGCGGGAGTTGTGTTGGTAACCGTACCATCGGTGGTAATTACGGGAGTAATATCAACCGGCGGTTTTGAAGAATTTGTAATATTATCGGCTATTAAATGCAGTACTGTCTGTTCCCCCGGCCAGCCCGGCAGGACGGTAAACGTTAACGTCATCATCGTACCGCCCAGTGCAAGACCATTCTCATTGATGTAAATCATGTATACTCTGTCAGGATGGTTCACAGCATCATAAGTTGCTTCGTCTGCAAATGTACCGGGAGCCGCTAAAATAGCTGAACCAGGAGTACTGCTGTCAAACTGCAATTTTGCAGGGTCAAACATAAGAAACAAATCCGATGACCCAAGCGATGAGTTTGGAGAAATATTTATTGTTACCTGAACTTGTTCACCCTCATTTGCTGAGTCGTCGGACACATCAAGAGTAACGCCCTGACTCATCGGAACCCATTGAGCGTAAAGCGATGCGCCGGCGGTGCTGTCCATATAGAAACTTTGACCGGCCTGATAAGGTGTGCCGCTGCCGTCAATTGCAGTATTCCAACCGTTAAATGTTTGGCCGGCGGGCGCGGTAAAAGTACCGGTATTCAGATTCGCACTTGTTTCGTAAGGAATGGATTGCGGCAGCATTGTGCCCGAACCGCCTGTGCCGGGATAAAAATTAACATAATATGAATCAGGCGCCCAAACAGCCGTATAGTCCGCATTGCCTGCCGCCTCAACAGGTACAGGTGACCAACTGTCTATATGATAACCAGTTCTTGTAATGCCTGATGCGGGTGGTGTCGGGGTTATACCGTTTTGAACATAAGTGGTTACCGTGCCAGTGCCTCCGGTGCCCGGAAGCCAGTTGATTGTTGACGGAACCGATACGCTCCCTGCTACAGTAACAGGTGTAATAAGGTTATCCTCAACATCATAAAGATCATTATTGGTAAAATATACGGAAGTTGAACCGGTCCAACCGGTCTTAATTGTAAAAACCAATTTGAACATTAAACCGGCATCTGTCAGCGGATCGTTCGCCAAAAAGGAGTCTGTTGCCGAGCCGGTATCCGGAGGGGCAGCTTGAATTCCATGCATTATGCCGGACAAGCATCCGTCTGCAACTGCTGTTTTTGCAGCTGTCAAAGCCAGCTTATTCTTGTCATAATTAAGCGTTATATCTCCGCCGTAAACGCCCGAATTCGCCGAAAGGCCCAGCGTCACGGTTACAGTACCGCCCGCAAGGCCTGTTTCATTGCTGACGGTAAGCGTTACAGGGCTGCCTTCCGCCTGTATAATCATCGGTAACGACACGATGCTTGCAAGTAAACAAAAAGATAAAAAGAAGCTTAGCACTCTTTTTAATTTCCATTGCATTTTCATTTTATTCCTCCCAGGTTTTATTTACATAACTAACCTTACTTAACAAAGAGAGACCGGCCTAACAAAAAGCAAATCGTAAATTCATAAGGCCGGTCTCTTTTGAGTCAATTGTCCGTGAAAACCGATTTTTGGTTTTCCGGAACAGCGCTTGTGAGAAGATACATTATAAACTGTAATAACCCGAGGCTGCCTGGAGAATCATGAGAACATCGCGCGAGTTCAGTTTACCGTCATGGTTTACATCGGCTGCTAATAGTTGTTCTGGGGTCAAAGTGCCTTTATTGGTGAGATATGAAAGTAATAACCTTGCATCCTGGCTGTCCCATGTGCCGCTTTGATTAAGATCGCCATATGATGTCCATTTTGCATACATGGTAACATTGGAAGCTGTAACGGTGTACGGCCATGCAACGGCTGTATCAAATGTCGCATCCAGGAACCAGCCGGCAAAGAACATATTCGCTTTTGTGGGATCCGTAGGTTTGGCAAGAGTATCACCTACAGTATAATCGGCAGATGCAATAACCGGTAGGCCGCCGTTTAATTCGAAGGAAACCGTGCTTGTTAAGATAACGATTTCGGCCCACTTCGCATGAAGTGTAACATTTGCCGTTGTGGCAAACGCTGTGTCTGTATATATCTGCGTGCCTGTCCCGTCGTCGCCGTCAAACCAGCCTTCAAAGCTGAAGCCTGCCAAGACCGGTGTCGGGAATCCGCCCGTGCCGCCGCCGTAGGTGACATCAAAGGAAACGGTGGATGTTGCAGGGTCAACGGTGCCGCCTTCAGCATCAAATGTCAGCGTGTACGGGTCAGCAACCCACTGCGCGGTCATGGTCACGCCTTCTGTCGCCATGGTGTAATTATACCCGTCAACAAAGCTTGTACCGCTGCCGTCTTTCCAGCCGTCAAAGGTATAGCCGGTTTTAACAAACACATTCGCGGTAAGGTTTGAAGACTCACCGTACTGAATATCCTGTTGAGCCATTGTGCCTGTACCGCCATTCGCGGCAAAGGTTACCTGATAGGTGTTCGGTGCGTATTCGGCATCAACATTAAAGCCTCCGGCCGGCATTGTGGCCGAATGAGCTTCCCAGCCTGTAAAATAATTGCCTACCGGAACAGGAGGAGTACCCGCGGGATCAACAATGGTTTCGCCATATTCAAATGTAAGCGGCTCGCCAAATTGTACTCCCAAGCCATCATAATAATATACCTGATAGCTTTGAACTTTCCACTGTGCTGTTAAGACAGCACCTTCGGTGCTCATGGTGAAGTCCGCGCCTTCCGCGTATGCAGTGCCCAAAGAATCTTTCCAGCCGTCAAAGGCAAAGCCTGTGGGGGCGGTAAAAGTGTTGGGAACGAGTGCCTGTGTATCGTCAAAGTATATTGACTGCGTATAATTCACTCCGGTGCCGTCACCGTGTAAGAAGGTAACATCATAAGGTTTCGCCGTCCACTGCGCGGTCATGGTTACGCCTTCTGATGCCATGGCATAATTCGCCTGGTCGGCAAAGCTTGTGCCGCTGCCATCTTTCCAGCCGTCAAAGGTATAGCCTGTTTTTACAAACGCATTCGCGGTAAGGTTTGAAGAATCCCCGTACTGAATATCCTGCGGGTCCATTGTGCCTGTACCGCCATTGGCTTCAAAGATGACCTGGTATGTATTCGGTGCGTATTCGGCATCAACATTAAAGCCTCCGGCCGGCATTGTGTCCATATGAGCTTCCCAGCCTGTAAAATGATTGCCTACCGGAACAGGAGGAGTGCCTACAGGGTCAACAATAGTTTCGCCATATTCAAAGGTAAGCGGTTCGCCAAATTGGAATCCCAATCCGTCATAATAATATATTTGATAGCTTTGAACTTTCCATTGCGCGGTCAGCGTAGCACCCTCGGTGCTCATGGTGAAGTCCGCGCTTTCCGCGTATGCAGTGCCCAAAGAATCTTTCCAGCCGTCAAAGGCAAAGCCTGTGGGGGCGGTGAATGCGTTGGAAGCAAGCGCTTGCTTTTCACCAAAGTTTATTGTCTGGTTAGCCATTGTGCCGCTGCCGGCTCCGGCTTCAAAGACGATGTCATAAGGAGATCCTGTCCAATGCGCGAACAATTCTTGCGTTGCGCCGCACACATCCGTGCTTTCCACTTTGATTCCGCCGGCTTGAGCTGTAAACCAGCCGTCAAACACGTAATTTGTCAACACAGGAGTCGGCCAGCCGCCGGTACCCGAGCCGAAAGTGCTGCCGGTATTAACCACCGACGTTGCCGGCTCAACCGTACCGCCATTCGCGTTAAAGGTTATTGTGCTTTCATTGGAAGTCCACTGTGCAAAAAGTTCTTGCGAAGCAGTGCACACATCCGTGCTTTGTACTTCGGTTCCGCCGGTTTGAGCTGTAAACCAACCGTTGAATGTATTGTTTTCTAACACAGGGGTCGGCCAGCTGCCGGTGTCGAAAGCAGCGCCGTAGACCACCGTTGATGTGCCCGGATCAACCGTGCCGCCATTCGCGTTGAAGGTTACGGTACATTCGTTCCTTGTATAATAAACCTTGAGCACCTGGCTGCCGTCGGCATAAATGGTGCCGCTTGCCACGGTTCCTATTGCGTTCCAATCAACCGTGAAGCCTTCAAACGCCAATTCCCAGGCATATGCAATTGTGTCTGTTGTGCCGGTTAAATCCTGCGTGGCAGCATCATCTTTCACAAAGCTGTCTTTTGCAAGGTTTTGTTTGTAATGTTCCACTGTGTAATGGGTATTTGTGTTGGCTGACCAACCGGCATAGAAAGTAACATCAGCCGTTAATGTGTAATCCCATTGAATCGGGGTTGTTAAATTAGTATCCAGAAACCAGCCCGTGAAAGTATAGCCGGCTAATTCCGGATCAGGTGTCGGTTTCGGGATGGAGGCGTTAATATCATCAACTACTTGATTAACCGGCGAACCGCCGTTGCTGTTAAAAGTTATTGTAGCAGTCGTGGGACCTGCGTCTTCCCATTTTGCATAGAGGGTAATGTCCGCAGCCGTATAGGTGGCTTCTGTAACAATGGTTGTCAATGCCTCATCAGAGCACCAGCCGAGGAAATTCTTGCCATCCTGGGTCAGTGCCGGTAAAGATGAATTGACCGTACCGATCAGTCCCGTTGCCGGGCTAACCGAGGTCCCGTTGTTGCTGGCAAAGTTGATAGTGCCCATATCGCTGACACTGCCGTTTACAGGTGTTCTAAGTAACTCAACCCCATCATAATCAATAACTTGGTCAATAACCATCGTTAAAGGTGTTGAACCCGCTAAAGCGGCTAATATTGTGAATTTCGCTACAAACAATACGCCGGCTTCTGTTAAAGCGTCATCGGCACTAGCGCCGCCGTATTTAACTTTCCCCGCAGTTTTGCCGCTGGGAGAACCTGACCAAGAGCCAGGAATAACGGTATTCGCCGGTTTTACAGCTGAACCTGTCACAAATGTCAACTTTGTAACGTCATAAGTAAAATATATACCCAACGCATAAATTTCATCTGTGGTATTCGGCTGAATGCTAACCGTTACGGTAACCTGTTCACCAACCGCGCCTTTTACATCCGAAACGCTTATTATTACAGCATCCTCCACAGCAGCCGCATTAACGGCCATCGGCAGAGATGTCATGCTTATAAGCATAACAAGTGACATAAAAAAGCCGAGAGTTCTTTTAATCTTCTTTTTCAATTTTATTTCCTCCTAAATATTAATTATTGCAACAAAATTGCCGTCTTTGTGTTTTAAAAACCTGTCCGGTATTTTGTTTTGGCTAAATTTATAACTTTAATTGTGCCATATTAAGTCTGCGGTTAGCTGACTTAAGACCAAACTTCATCCGCGTAATATTTTAAAATTGCAAGCGCATCACCAGGCAGTACATCGCCTTTCAGGTCCGCATTTGCGGCAATCAGCGCGTCGCCTGTTAACAGAGGATCCTCGGCATAATGTCTTAATACTGCCAATGCATCGCTGGGTAAAACGCCAGGTTTACCATCGCAATCACCGCGCAGTACCCATTGTGCCGTAACCATGACATCTGCTTCGGGGAAGACAGTCGGAATCGACTTGTCCCAGCCTTTAAACAAGTAATTTGGCAACTTGGAGGGGTTGGCTGGCGCCGTTGTGAACGGGTCGCCGACAGTGCCGTTAAACGTTGTTTGCACTCCGTCAACATCAAATATGATATTGCTTGTTGTCACCGCAGTCGGGTCAAGATTTAAATCGGCACCGATTAAATCAAGACTGTAAAGATAATTCATTGAGCTGCTGTGGTTGATGTCCGTGGTCTGATAACCTTGGTCAACTTTTGTAAAATACATCGCACCGGCATGATAAGTGGGTGTTCTCAGAAAATCGCTGCTCATCCAAATGCGCGCGCCGGAACCGGCGACAATATCTTTCTTAACTGTCAGGTCAAAGCTGAAAAGCCAAGTGCCCGGCATTAATGCCGGCAAGCCGCCGCTGTTGGAATGGTTGCTGGCCAAATTCGCTACCTGGACAGCCGTATAGGTGCCATAGGAACCCGCCAATGAAGTCGGCCAAGCAGAAATCGGAATACCTGGCTGTTCAACTTCACCATCCATATAGCTTGTCGCGCCGGTATAAGTGGTGCTGTCGTTGGGGGTAACAGCATCAAAAAACGTATTGGCTGTATTTGGTGTGAACGCAGCCGCACCCGAACCTACCATTTCGAAGCAATCTTTTGTAAACATGGTGATATAACGGGTAACACCGCAATAAAAGTCGCTCTGCGGAAGAATGCGAACCGTTATGACATCACCGGTTTGCAATGCCGAACCCGGCACGAACAAACTGCCATCCTTGTAAATTTCAAGATTAATGTCGACCGAAAGCATGCTTCCGTCGCCTAATACAGCCGATGAGCCGATTGAGAGAACACTGAACATCAGTGACAGCGCCAATACTATGCCAATGATTTTTTTGCTTTTTTTCATTTGAATAGATGCCTCCTTAAAATATTTTGGGTTATATCTTCTCCGTTTTGCACCGAAGCGCTTATACGGTAAAAGCGCCAATGGATCTTTCCCTCATCCGGGAAATCAGAATTTTAAATAAATAACACCTATGAGCATTATGGCCTTCCGAAAAACATACTACTATCGGTTAATTTTTATTCAATCGGGTGAGCAAAGCCGGTTTTTTGGTCAATAACCGATGCCCAGTTTGCGCAGTCCCGAATAACACAGCAATCATTTTCATCCGGAATTCCGTCATGATAAACATCACCGGCAAATATATAGCAGTAATATGCGGGTTCATTCCAAACGGGCAACCAGTAATTCAGGTAATTAACAAGTATATCCGCATCCTCGGTGGCGACAGAGGCGTTACCGTCCAAATCGCCGAAGATAACAACCTTGTAGGTTTTTACCACTGTACTGTTTTTGATTACTTTTACCGCAGTGCCTGTACCGCAAAAGCTGCCGTCTGATTTGACGACCTCAAAGGTTGCACCGTCGATACCGATAATTCTATCGTCAAGGGAAGTCAGGTTTTCTTCAAGACCGTAAATAAGACCTGAGTCTCTGTCAATAACCGTATCCGAATCCGGATACTTGTCAATGTCCGGCATCTGTATTTGCGATGTTAAATTTGCAGGGGTAAAATTCATCGTAAGTTGGGTGTCAGTCATTGTATAATACGATGGACCAACCGCAGGGTCGTTCATAGCCAAACGGGAAAAAAGAGTTGAATCCGAAGGAATCAAAATGGAACATGCCCCGTCATAACCCGCTTTGACTTTTAATCGAAAGCTAATGCAGTCCTGCCCGGAAGGCTGATTGTAACAGCCAAAAAGACCGGCATTGGCCGTACCGTTCCATTGTATAAGCAGACCTCCGTAATTATCGGCACCGCAGGACGGTGTGAAAAAAGATTCGGGGAAATTGTCGGCTGCATAATCTATGTCACCGGTGACCGTGTTTAACTGCCCGGACTTTTGAAGGTTAAGACTTGATTCCTCCACCTCAAAAGCATCTTTCGTAAACATTACGGGGAAACGCATGACCATTGCATAATAGTTGTTTGTAATATTTAATGTTACGGTAATATACTCTCCGGGGTAAACTTCGTTCACATTTGTTTTAACAACAACACTCATAAACTCGTTGCCGGCAGGTGTACCCACAGCGAAAGAGCCGATATTGAATAAACAAAAGAACATAAGAGCCGCAAGTGCCAAAGAGGAAATCTTCCGTAAATTCTTCATTTTTATGTAATTCCTCCCCCAGAGTTAGTACTTGTAAGCGATTCCGAGAGAATTGCGGGGCGGCAGGCAGGGAGCCGACAGCCCCGCACATCAAAACTTACCGGTTTTCTGTGATTAAGAATAAACGAAAACCAAGCCGGTTGTCTGGTTCGTACCGTATAACCAGTTTGTGTAATCTAAAATAACACCGCAGTCATTTTCGTCCAGAATTCCGTCATGGTATAAGTCGCCGGCAAAAGAATAGCAGGAATTTCCGGATTCATTCCATGCCGGGATCATATAGTTCAGGTAGTCAATAAGGGTGTCCCTGTCGGTTGTGTCAATATAACCGTTGCCGTCTAAATCACCAAATATTACAACCGAATAGAATATGGACGCGCCGCCGCCGTCGGGGACAACTTCGACCGTTGAGCCTGTGCCAAAGCCTCCGTTTATGTCATGGAACAGCAACGTATAGCCGGTGCCCGGAAGCACATAGCCTTCAGCGCCTGTGTATTCCGCAAGGCCGTAAATATAGTGCTTGGCATAATCAATTGTTACAGGCAAACTGTCGTCAAGACCGTTGTTCCCGGCCGGTTTGTTGTTTTGATCGGGAAGCAGAATAAATACTGTAATCAAATTCGTAAGAGCTGTGTTGAGCGCCGCAGCCGCGTTATCAATCATCGTTTGGTTTGCCTGGGAATTGCTCATTTCGGCCGGTATGGCAAGCGCCGCCGTAAGGGCCGCCGCAAACGGTGTCCATGTTGCCTCCGTGTAGTTGTCTTGAACCTTGGTTATCCCAGCCGCGATTGCCGCAGCCAGTTGGGTGTAATCGGCAACTTGTATGAGTTTTTTATACGCCGCAATAAGTTCTTCCCTCGCGGTGTCAACCTTGGTTTGGCGAAGGATATACTCGCCGTTGCCGTCCTTGGTTGTATTACTTGTATTATTAACTAAGACAGCAAATTCATAGGCTTTTTGGAACGCCGCCCATGATGTAGGCGAGTAGCCGGCCGATGTAATATTCAATGACTGGATAGGTGACAGAACTTCTGTCAAACGGGCTTTTTGTGCCTGCACGCGGACAAGCCTTGATGCATATAGGTTAAGCCTGTGAAGATCATAAGCAACATCAATGGGCTTCAGGTTCATAATCGCGTTGTATACATTGATATCTGTTTGCCATTGGTCATGTGCCGCTATTTGCACCGTGGTTGGGTTTACTGTGGGCAATGTAGGTTCCACAGGAGGCTGATTTGCTAAAATAGCATTCTTGTCATTTTGCCATTGTGTATGGGCAGCTGTTTGCTCCGGAGTCGGTATTGCTGAAAGAACAGGTTCCGACGGAAGCTGCTGCGAAGACCAAAGGTTTTGAGCCGTGTCCCTTTCATCGCTGAAGCGCAAATAGGTATATGAGACATAATCCTCCAACCCCAAATAGGAATAATTAGGATCGTCATATTCGAGAGGGATAGTTTTATCCGGATCCAGCGGGTCGGGTTTGGTATTTGGAGCCTGAATGGCATCCAAAGCGGTTTTTAGAGCGGTTACGCCCGCAGTAACCTGGGTTGCTTTAAGAGCTGTAACTGCAGCGGTAAGATTAATATACTGCTCCTCAAAGGCTCCCGAAAAAATATAAAAATCGGATGCCTGTTTTGGCCTGTACGCACACGAAACACCACCCATAAGAGCGTCCATGTAATCGGTCCACTCCTGACCGGCCTCGCCGCCGGAAAAGTTATTGGGGTCGCGCTGCGCACTGATTTCGGATGAAACCAAACCGGGCAGGCCGTAGTCATTATAGAAGGTAACTTTATGGGGTATTGTCAATGTTTCGGTGCCGCCCGAGGAATTTGTTTTTGTTGCCGAGAAAACAAAATTTGATTGGTATGTGCCGTCGTCCGGCCTTGTCGGGACGGGCGATGTTCTCGCTGCATAAAGAGGAACCTGAACGGACTGGCCGTCTTTGGTTGTGTTTATGTTATCAAAAGTTGCAGCCGATATGCCGCACGCAGCCAAAACCGGGTCAATGGTGACCGAACCGCGGGAAACCACCGAGGCTTCCGTATTGCTTTCTTCCGGTGTTCTGGTAAGCGTTGCTTTTGTGCTTACCAGATCGGTAATTGTATCCGCTACAGAAGCAAGATCGGCATCCTGATTGAAGTAGCTGTTCAAATAGCTCATAGCGTGGTAATTGCCGGCGTCAGAATCAACTTTTGTAACAATTTTGCTGTCATCAACAGCAGAGGTTATGTAAGAGAACGCCCTTGTGACAAGCGGGGTGGTGGTTAACTTTAAGCCATCCTCTTTGTAAACATCATATTTCATCGTCATCACAAGCGGCCGGCCCTGAACAAAGGTGCCGCTGATTGTGCACGGAATGGCTTCGCCGCCTGGGATAAGCCTGTTCACAAGAGCAACATTGTCAACTGCGTTAATACTTAAGGTACTGCCCGCCGCGACAGCGTTTATGGATACTATTTTAATGTTATATAAAGAATCCTGGGTAAATACGCCTGTTTTGTTTGTTGCCCCGGTGTTAAGCCCTATTGAATCGTTGCGGATATCAAAATTAGTCGTCTTGTAAAGTGTTTCGGGCAACAGGAGGCTCGGATTCGAGTATTCTTCCGGAACACTGATCCCCATCAAGTTTGTCACCAAAGGCAACACGACAGGAATGATTGCATTTTTCCGGGTATAGAGCCCGCCGACAACATTTTGGACGATTGTTTTAAGTTCAGAATTTAGGATGATTTCGTCAAATGTTGTGTATGTGGTTTTTAAAGCATCGGGGAAGATAAGATTCATAAACCTGGCAACTGTCTCCAGTAAAACCTTTTTCACCGTTTTAGTTGAAAAATCGTTTCCTGCGACATGGTCAAATAGTTTAAACAAGCCGGTATCTCCGGTGAAGTCGAGCATTAAAATGTCGTCAATTATTCTAAATTTTAAAAAGTCCTGAACGTTAGTAAAACCGTTAATCCAGTTTGTCGGAATAATGGACGTTAAAAGCGTCTGAAGCGCAAACCATGCGTCCGTATTGCTTAACGAAACATTTAATATACCGGCGTAATTAGTTTCTAACCACTTTACGACCGACAGCAGGGTGGCGTCAAAGCCTTGCGAATATTCAAGAAGGCCGGCGCCGGGAAGAACACCCGCCGTGGCCGTGTTCATATCCGCTGACTGGTTAACGGCGTATACGATCAAATCGGCCGCCATATACAAAATGCCGTTGAGTGATTTAGGCTGCAAGGAATAATCGATTCCCGGAACTTTGTGCGCCAACGCCTCTTTCAGCGCGTACCAGGCTACTTTATATAATGTATCGGCAGATGCGGGGATGTTCATGTAGTCGACCGTTGAATTAACAATGGAGCGGACTAAATAGGAGAACAGCTGCTGATAGTTCATTGCATCAATATCTTCATCGGACGCAATCGCAATATAATCCTTGAAGAATTTGTTGCCGGTAAGTTTGAGAACGTATTTGACCGCTTTCGATAAATTTTCCAGCGCGTTCGTATTGTCTCCCGGTGTCCAGCCGGTATAGTTTGTGATAGCGCCGATTATTTCGGCTAAAATATCATTAAGGTCCGAGATAAGGGTCGCCCCGCCAAAGTCATGCACCGGTACGGTATAATTGATTTTGAGTGTCAGGGCATATTCGTTTAAATTGGTATCATCGCCGGTGTAAAGGGGATCCGTGTTCAGCGGGTCATAAACAACACCGCACACCTTGCGGACAACCACTTTGAATTTTGTATTCAGCAGCGGAACCAAAACAAAGTTGTATACACTCCTTAAAAGCTCCTCGCCGAAGTCATATGCAACCGCAGTACTGCTGACAATGTTAAGCTTCCCGCTTAACGGATACAGGAGACCGTCCAAAATCCCGGTGTAAGTATCTTTACCGTCAACCGTCACCTTTGTGCCGACAATAAGATTGTCAATAATAGATTGAACCATACTGTCAGCGGTGAGTTCTTCCGGAATCTTTTCGGGTGTTGTTTGATATAAAGGATCGGTTACTTCCAGTTTTGTATTCGGATAAACAGTTTGATACAGCATCTTCCTGACCATTTCATTGACATTAATTTGGCTGAGGTCAACAAACGAGCTGAGAATGCCCATGTCAAGAGAGCCGTCAACCGCTCCCGAAATAATTGCTTTGTTATCATTTAAAAAGCCAAACAGAGAATAGATAACATTGGTATCCGCATCGGCGGCCGGTGTGCTTGATCTTCTGCTGGTACTGAGATTCGCTTTTTCAAGCCCTGCAAGCGAACCCAAAAGACCTTTTGCAAGATCGAAGGCAGGACTGTTTAAAAGACCATATATGCCGTTTAAAGCACTGTCAACCGAGCTAAGGTTCAGCTTGCCGAGCACAGACATATCAATTTCCAGTTTTTGTTCGGAAAGCAGCTTGTCAGCATAATCAAGAACCATTGAACTGCATTGGTTAAGTGTAAATACCGGCTGGTCAACATCGTTATATGCCGATGCCGGAATTGCCGTATCTTTATATTCGGCTTTCGCGCTGGCCATAACGCTGAATACGGAAGACAGCATTACGATGGCTAAAAGGAAACTAAGGATTCTTTTTGATTCTCTCAATTTTCGCACCTCCAAATAGAATTCGGTAATTGTAACATGATTTGGCGTTTGGTTTTACATAAAAAATTAATATTATATGCGTCTTATATGAACAGGCATCTGCCACGGGTAGGCGCATATAAACCTACACAGGCTCAAATATTTTTGTTAATCCACCCCCGCTCTACATCTTTAATCATCTTAAAAGGCTGCTGCAAAACCTGTAAATAACCGCAAAAACCTTTCGTGACACAGACTTAGTTAATAACATAATAATGTTTAAAACCGCGGCGGATAAGAAACCGGGTCAACCCCGCCGAAGATATATAACATGCCACTTGCCAACAAACGGTAAAACAACCCTTATTGCCTGAATAAGGGAAAAATGCACCCAGTAAACCAGCTTTATGATTAATTTAACTATAAACTACCGCACAGATTTTGTCAATGTATTTTAAAATGCAGTTCATATTTTGTCTGTTTTGACTAAATATGCTATTGTGTTTTAGGCTATAATTAATATTAAGCGGTGTGTTTTTTGCTGTTTTTATAACTTCCATTTTAATTATACCATATTTATAATTTTTTTCAATACTTTTTGTTGTTGATATAGAAATATATCGCCTCGTTTCAGGAATAAATAATGATGCCGAAAATATGCATAGTATATATAGTATACGAAAAAATGCTTGTTTTGTTTGAATTTTGCATGCAAGCCGGGAGCTTTACACCTATGATTGCGCATTGATCTCCGCAAGCCTTTATTTTCAGGCTTTTCTCTATTTTTCAACAGCTTGGTATTTTATGTGTAAAGCTAATTTACATTACGCTATTCAAGAAAAACAAGAAAGCAGCTTTACAGGCTGGAAAATACGCCAAAAAATGAATCGTATAAAATTCACATTTTAGACCTTGACTTTACTCCGTATTTATGGCGTAATAATACTAATATTATAATGAGGAGTGATTCACGTGACGGGTGAAACAAGGAGATTAAAATACTTCACCGGCGGCAAGTGGCAGGAATCAAAAAGCATTGCCTATATGGACATTTTTAACCCAAGCACCGGAGAAGTGCAAGCTCAAACCCCCTGCTGCACAAAAGGAGAGGTTGAAGAAGCAATAACGGCGGCTAAAACAGCATTCGCAAGCTGGTCGCAGGTTCCCGTATTTAAACGTGTTCAGGTATTGTATAAATTTCGTGACCTGATTGACAAGAACATGGATGAGCTGACCGACCTTGTCGCCAGAGAGCACGGAAAGGTTTGGGCAGAGGCTCAGGGAGATATCCTAAAAGTGAAGGAGCCCGTCGAATTCGCATGCTCTGCACCGACGCTTATGCTTGGAGAAAGCCTTATGGATACCTCGTCGGGTTACGATACGGTGCTTTACAGAGAACCTGTCGGCGTGTTTGCCGGTATAGTACCTTTTAATTTCCCCGGTATGATACCTATGGGCTGGATGACGCCGCTGTGCATTGCGTGCGGTAATACAATTGTTATAAAAGCCGCCTCTATGACACCAATGACCGCTTTGCGCCTGACCGAACTATGGCAGGAAGCGGGTTTGCCTGACGGAGTGTTGAATATTCTCACCTGTTCACGCAATGAAGCCGAAATTTTCTTAACTCATCCGGATATTAAGGGAATCAGCTTTGTCGGTTCAACATCGGTCGGGCTGCACATCTATTCAACCGCTGCGGCCAACGGTAAAAGGGTACAGGCTCTCTGCGAAGCAAAAAATCACGGGCTTGTTCTTGAAGACGCAGCCCTTGAACGCAGCGCAAGAGGTATTATCAACTCTTCTTTTGGCTGCGCAGGCGAAAGATGCATGGCATTGCCGGTTATTGTTGCCCAGGAAAACATTGCGGACAGACTTGTTGAGCTTTTAATTAAGTTTGCCAAAGAGCTGAAAATCGGTCCCGCATACGATAAAACCTCCGATCTTGGTCCCGCGGTAACGGCCGCACACAGGCAATCTGTGCTGAGATGGATTGAAAAAGGCATCCAAGAGGGCGCTGAACTTGTGCTTGACGGCAGAAATGTGGCAGTTTCCGGTTTTGAAAACGGTTTTTACCTCGGCCCGACAATCTTTGACCGTGTCACGCCGGAAATGAGTGTGGGAGACATGGAAATTTTCGGACCTGTGCTTTGTATAAAGCGGGTTAAGACCTTTGAAGAAGGTCTTAACTTAATGAATAAAAATGAATTTGCCAACGGCTCGGTTATATTTACCCAAAGCGGCTACTACGCAAGGGAGTTCGCCAAGCAGACTCACGGCGGAATGGTAGGGGTTAATGTCGGTATACCTGTTCCTGTAGGTATTTTTCCGTTCACGGGACATAAAAACTCCTTTTTCGGTGACCTGCACGCACTTGGCAAGGACGGCGTAAGGTTTTACACCGAAACAAAAGCCGTTACCACCCGCTGGTTTGACGAGGAGGAAATGAAAGCGACAAAAGTCGATACATGGGACGGTTCCGTCGGGGGATAATGTTGAGAAAAGTTTAAATACACGATGGTTTGCTTGTTGAGTACGAATTAATACATAATTTAACCGCGAAAAAGGAAAGCTGCAAATAACAGCTTTCCTTTTTAATACTATTTAACGATAAACATATAGATATTTGTAGTCCGATATGATATAATA
>CAZVJW010000059.1:0-17144 GCA_964627535.1 uncultured Eubacteriales bacterium | reverse complement strand
GTCCGCCTTGTGCAGCACAAAAAATCATCGCAAAGCTAACAACGCTTTTCATCGCTGATTAGTATGAGATAGAAATGCTCGGAACTAATAAAATCTTAAAATCAGATAGCTGATGAAAGCTTAATAATTTGACACTATACCACTACAATACCTTTCAAGAGCAGCATAGGGATACAGCTAAGGAGATGTTTACTTCATTATCTTTAAAAAGGAACGGATTGCATCCAGCGCGTTTTCCAGTTGGAGGAGGAAAAGCCAATATTTTCGGAACAGATAATGACCTGACCGCTTCGATTGATGAGGACATATTGACCGTTATCTGCCGGGCAACCGGCAAGACGAATTATGCGTTAATGGAACAACTCGAGAAGGGTAGTGAGGTTATTAAGACTTGTGTGAAGGCAACCATTATTATCGGAGGTCTTTCTTGATGAATATTATATATGTTTCCTCTTTATGCTCGGATAATAAGTTTTACAAACTGTTCGATGATTATTCGAAAATGCCGGGGCAACAGTATCAAAAGTATCATAAGCTTTTAATTGAAGGGTTTAAGGCTAATTCATGCACTATAAATATGGTCTCTGGAATACCTGTGACGTCAAAAAACCATCGCAAGAGATACTTTAAAGCTGAATCTGAGAATATAAATAATGTTGCTTATCATTATGTTGCATTGATTAACTTTCCTATTATTAAAAATATTTTTGTCGTTTTAGGATCGATAGTAGAGTGTATAAAGATTTCTGCGAGCAATAAAAAATGTACTGTTATCGTTGATGTATTAAGTATTTCAAGTGCGATTGGGGCACTAATTGCTTCAAAAGTCTTAAAATTGAGAAGCGTGGGAATCGTCACAGATATCCCGAATTTTCTTTCAAAAGACCCGAATAAATTGTCTGTGAAAATAAACAATATGATAATGAATAAGTTTGATTCATATGTGTTTTTGACAAAGGAAATGAGCAAGGTAGTAAATTGTAAAGATAAAACATTTATAGTTGTTGAAGGACATGTTGATATAAACATGCACGATGTGGGGAATAAGCTTGAAGATAAGCATAGCGAACTGGTTTGTATGTATGCGGGGATAACCCAAAAGAAATATGGCATACAATATTTAACCGAAGCCTTTTTGAAGGCAAACGTACCTAATGCAGAGCTGCATATTTATGGCAGGGGAGACTTTGAAGAAGAGTTAAAAAGGATTAGTAACATTCATTCGCAGATTAAATATTTCGGAGTAAAACCAAATGATTATATTGTAAAGCAAGAGATGAAAGCAACTTTGTTGATAAATCCAAGACCGACAGACGAAGAATATACAAAGTATTCATTCCCTTCAAAAAATATGGAATATATGGTATCCGGGACGCCTGTTTTGACAACAAAACTTCCGGGGATGCCAGAGGAATACAATGACTATGTATATTTAATTGACGAAGAAACCGTTGAAGGACTATCAACTATGCTGAAGAATTTGCTTTCTAAGTCCAGAGAGGAGTTGTATGCCAAGGGTTTAGAAGCAAAGGAGTTTGTATTGCGTAAAAAAAACAATGTGGTACAGGCTAGAAAAATAATGGATATTTTAGAAAAGGGAAAATAAACAACGTGTGAATAAAGAGAAATATGAATAAATGTTTGAAGTTGAAAAAATTACATATTATTGCATATGTTAATCAGGATATATTCAAAAAACTATCTTTCTACAACAATTTTAGAATACAATAAAAGTATAAAAATCAATAAAAATGAGAATAAAGCATGTTGAACAATTAGAATTGTATTTTATGTGGGGGTATTTGGAAGTTAATTTTTATTTAAATGAATATGGAGGAAGATAATATGCAGCAATTTGATATACCTGTAGTATTGATAATTTTCAAGAGAAAAGATACTACTTTACGCATTTTACAAAGAGTATCACAGGTAAAGCCTCGGAAGCTTTACTTGATGGGTGACGAGGGGAGAAACGACGAAGAAAGAGGATTGGTTGCCCAATGCAGAAAAGCTGTGGAGGAAAGCATTAATTGGGATTGCGAGATTGTGAAAAACTACGCTGTGGAGAACCGCGGAGTTTACGCAAATATAGGGTTGGGAGCAAAATGGGTTTTTGAAAGGGAACCTCGGGCAATATTTTTAGAGGATGATAATCTGCCTGAAGTTACTTTTTTTAGATACTGTGAAGAACTTTTAGAAAAATATAATGAAGATAGCAGAGTGCTTTGGATTTGCGGCACAAATTATTTAGGAAAATATAAGAATGAAACATGTGACAGCTATATGTTTACAAAACATCTTTTGCCATGCGGATGGGCTTCTTGGGCTCATAAATTTATTAAGTACTATGATGGTGAACTGCTATTGGCAGAGGATCAAAAGTTAATAGGACGTTTGAAATATGAATACGAAAATAGAGCATTATATGCACAGCAAATGCGCAGTGTGAAGTGGGAACTTGAAAACAAGCACAGTGGTAATAGGTTTTTGTCGTGGGACCATCAAATGGCTTTTTCCATTAGAGTTAATAATTTATATGGTATTTCTCCACGTAACAATCAAATAATGAATATTGGAGTTGACTCTTTTTCTGAGCATGGAGGCAATTCATTCAATAGAGTGATGACACAGCGCTTTTGTGGCATGAAATCTTATCCTTTAGAGTTTCCACTTGCGCACCCTAAGACGTTGCTTTGTGATAGAGATTATGAATACAAAATCGGTAGGATCATTGAAAGGCCTTTTTCAACAAAAGCTTTTGTTTCAACTTGTATAAGAAAAATTCTTAATATACCGGAACGATCAAGCATAAAGGATTACTTAATAAAAGGTTGGCTGAAAAAATGAAATCATTACAACCAAGAATATATTATAATACAATATATCTCCTTTTTCTGGGTATTATCATAATATGGTGCAGTGCTTCCGCGCTGTATACAATACCTCCATTTGCCGAGTACTCGCAGTATGCATTGCTTTTTGTTGGGTTATCGTTTATCCCATCAGTGTTCTATTTCTATTTTAACAATGCTTTTAACACTTTGATGTTGTCCTTTTTGATGTTGGTCTTTATGCTTGTTATTACTGCTATAACGCATTTTGGCGACGCATTTGGGAACTATATATATTTATTATCTGCCATCACGGTAGCCTTTGGCATAACAATTACATATAGCTTTGAAGCCTTTGTAAACGCATTTTTGAAGTTAATGGTGATTATTTCCGCAATATCGATTCTTTTTTATGTTTTATTGCAAAACACTTCAATTCTAAACAGTCTTCCAAAATATATGAATATTAACGATGTTCAATATGGAATTGGGTTTGTTTGGAATTATATCATATCTTCTCCAGATAGAAATTGTGGGTTGTTTTGGGAACCGGGCGTATTTGCATCCTTTTTAATATTTGCAATTGTGTTTGAGGTTCTTTTTAAAAAGGGTAAGATGAGTTATGCGAGACTTGTTTTGTTTTCTGTGTGTATTTTTACAGCAAACTCTTCCGCGGGATTTTTGTTATTGTTTATCTGCACTATTCTATTGTTTGTGAGCAAAAATAAAGATAAGGATATTAAGATTTTTAGGATAATTCTATTTACTGCAGTAATGATTATTTCTGTAATCATATTGATTAATATTGACAAGATTATATTAAACACAAGCCTAGCAGACAACTCATATTTTGTTAAGTTGCTTTCTGACAACATTGCTTCAAGTTCACGTGTTCTTTCGGTTTCGTACTACTTTAATATATTTATTGAAAACCCGGTTTTTGGTGCAGGATTTGACAATATTTTTGAACAGGCTAGATATTCGTCAACATCAACATCAACTTATTTTATTAGTGTTTTCGGAATTTTTGGGCTGTCGTATTCGTTGTTTTTCATATATGGCATACTGAAACTTACATCAAAAAATATATTTGCAAAAACATGTGCGCTTATCATCATCTTTGCAATATTAAATAAAGAACCACATGCTAATAATTTATTTACTTGGTGCTTTTTGTTCTATTTATTGAAACAGTCAGATGGCAACATAGTGCGGAGAAATCGAGAGTTGGTGACGGACAATATATAACAAAGGTGATATATTCAAAAAAAACAGTAAATGAGGAAATATTAAAATTATGTCATCTTCAAATAATAAGAGAATCGCGAAGAACACTTTACTGCTCTATTTTAGAATGATACTTAATATGACAGTTTCGCTTTATACTTCCCGCATAATTTTGAACACCTTGGGGGTAGAGGATTATGGTATTTACAATGTTGTCGGTGGAGTTGTTATGTTCATTGCTGTCTTAAACAACTCAATGAGTTCGTCAACCTCACGTTTTCTTATTTTTGAATTGGGCAGAAAAGATAAAATACAATTAAACAAAGTTTTTAATGCTGCGTTGGCAATGCATGTTGGGATTGCATTAATTGTTCTTGTTCTTGCGGAAACGGCTGGCTTGTGGGTTGTAATGCATAAACTGGTTATACCTGATGAGAGGATGAGCGCTGCGCTTTGGGCATTTCATTTTTCTGTCGCGGCAACGATGGTTAGTTTAACGCAGGTACCATATAATGCAATGATAATTGCTCACGAAAGAATGAACATTTATGCGTATATTTCACTTTTTAATGTATTCTTAAAATTGATTATTGTTTACCTATTAACAATTGGTGATTTCGATAAATTAAAATTATACTCATTGCTTATGTTCATCGTATCGGTCGTCACTGCATTAGCATATCGGTTTTATTGTATTCGGAAGTTTGATGAAACTACGATTTCATTTTCGTGGGACAAGGATTTATATAAGAAAATGTTTGTTTTTTCGGGATGGGCACTATACAGTAATATTGGTGCTTCTGCTTCGGTGCAAGGTGTAAATGTGTTGTTGAATATGTTTTTTGGACCCGCTGTAAATGCTGCTCGTGCAATAGCTGTTTCAGTGCAAACACAAATATCGGCTTTCGGCGATAATTTTATGATTGCAGTTAAACCACAAATTGTTAAGCTATATGCGGAAAATAAAACTACACAGATGATGAAACTGGTTTTTATGGCCTCTAGATACTCGTTTTTCTTGATTTTTTTTATTTCACTTCCGGCCTTACTTGAGACAAAATTCGTTCTGACAATTTGGTTAAAAACAGTACCTGATTATACAATATCATTTTGTCGGCTTGTCCTGGTTTACAATTTCATTACCTCTCTAATGTCTTCGGTGGCAATGGCTTTTCATGCGGTGGGCAAGCTTAAAGCTGTTAGTTTAGTAAGCGGAAGCCTTTGTTATTTAAGTGTCATGATTTCCTTTATTTTCTTAAAACTTGGGTATGCTCCAACATCTGTTTTTGTTGTTACCGTTGCGGTGCGTTTTGTGATGCAAATGCTTGAGTTGTTTCTTTTGAAAAAATCAGTTGATTATTCTATAAAATCTTATATGAAAGAAGTAATAATGCCTGTTATATCAGTTGTGTTTTTATCCGGAACGCTTCCATTTCTTATAAGTATAACGTTAGAAAGCGGCTTAATTCGCTTTTTATTGGTTGGTTTTACAAGTGTCATAACAGTATCGATATCGGTGTATTTTATAGGCCTTGATAGGAACACAAAGGAATTTGTAGTCAGAAAAATTAGAATGACAACTAAGATATTTAAAAGGAAAAAGTCATAAATTCTCGGTTGTTGAAAACTGAATATTGAATAGAATTCTCTTTGAAAAATGTCACATCTATTGTATTGATGTTTAAATTGTATTAGGTTAGAATAGTTGTAGCTTTCTTACGCTAAAATGACTTAAAAAGTATTGTAATATTTTATAGATAACAGAAAGGAAAAAGAAAATGTTTAAAAACAAAACACTCTTAATAACAGGCGGTACCGGCAGTTTCGGCAACGCGGTACTTAACCGCTTTTTAGCAACGGATATCGGGGAAATCCGCATCTTCTCACGCGATGAAAAGAAACAGGATGATATGCGGCATCAGTATAATAATGACAAAATTAAGTATTATATTGGCGATGTCAGAGACTTATCATCCATTAAGAATGCCATGCTTGGGGTGGATTATATTTTTCATGCAGCTGCTCTAAAACAAGTTCCATCCTGTGAGTTCTTTCCGTTGGAAGCGGTTAAAACAAATGTTTTAGGAACCGATAATGTCCTTACGACGGCAATCGAAAGCGGTGTAAAGAAGGTTATTTGTTTATCTACTGATAAAGCCGCATACCCAATCAATGCAATGGGCATATCCAAAGCGATGATGGAAAAAGTGTTTGTGGCAAAATCCAAAACGGTAGATCCCAATAATACCCTTATTTGCGGCACCCGATATGGCAATGTTATGGCATCAAGAGGTTCCGTAATTCCGTTATTTGTTGAACAAATAAAAAGCGGAAAGCCTTTGACTGTGACAGACCCCAATATGACACGGTTTTTAATGAGTCTGGAGGAGGCTGTAGAGTTGGTTGTATTTGCATTTCAAAATGCGGAAGCCGGAGATATTATGGTGCAAAAATCACCTGCTTCGACCATAGGTGATCTTGCGCAAGCGGTTAAAGAAATGTTCCATGCCGAAAACGAGATAAAAGTAATCGGTACACGTCACGGTGAAAAGCTGTATGAAACTCTTTTGACAAAAGAAGAATATGTGGTTGCTTCCGATATGGGCGGTTTTTACAGAGTGCCTGCTGATAAAAGAGACCTAAATTATGACAAATTCTTTGTTGAGGGAGATCAAAATCTAACCTCTGAAGAAGAGTATAATTCGCATAATACACAGAGGCTTAACGTTGAGCAGATCAAAGAGAAACTCCTTACCTTGGAGTATGTGAAAAACGAACTGAAAGGCCGGAATGAGAAATGAAAATTCTTGTAACGGGTGCTAAAGGTTTTATCGGGAAGAATCTTGTCGCCGAACTGAAAAATCAGAAATTGGATGAAGTTTTTGAATATGACCTTGAAACCGAAATGTCATTATTGGATATCTTTTGCAAAGAAGCTGACTTTGTTTTTCACCTTGCCGGAGTGAACCGCCCGAAAGAACAAGCGGAATTTATGGAAGGCAACTTCGGCTTTACTTCAACCCTGCTTGACACACTGAAAAAGTACGGTAACCGCTGCCCCGTGATGATATCCTCATCAACGCAAGCGGCACTCGATAACCCGTATGGAAGCAGTAAAAAAGCCGGGGAAGAGTTATTATTTGCTTACAGGAAAGAAACCGGCGCAAAGGTTATGGTGTACCGTTTTCCAAATGTTTTCGGCAAGTGGTGCAGACCGAATTATAACAGCGCGGTTGCAACTTTCTGCCACAACATTGCCAATGATTTGCCGATTACGGTTAATGACCGAAGTATTGAAATGAATTTGGTTTATATTGACGATATTACAGCAGAGATGATAAATGCTTTGCAAGGCAATGAAAACGCCGCAGGAGACTTTTGCGAAATTCCGGTAGCTCACACCGTAACACTTGGCAATATTGTGGATTTGATTGAATCATTTCATGAGAGCAGAAAAACACTAAGTGTTCCCAACATGTCAAAAGAGTTTGAAAAGAAGCTTTACAGTACGTATTTGAGCTATTTGCCGACCGATAAATTCAGCTATCCGCTGAAGATGAACTCGGATGAAAGAGGCTCCTTTACCGAGATTATCAGAACACCTGAAAGAGGTCAGTTTTCAGTTAATATTACAAAACCGGGAATTACAAAAGGCAACCATTGGCATAATACAAAAAATGAAAAATTTGTTGTAGTCAGCGGGAAAGGTTTGATAAGATTCAGAAAGATTGATGCCGATGAAATCATCGAATATTATGTCAATGGAGAAAAAATAGAAGTGGTAGATATTCCAACCGGCTATACCCACAGTATAGTAAATATCGGAGACACGGATTTGATTACATTTATGTGGGCAAACGAAGCATTTAATCCTGAAAAGCCCGACACATATTTTTTAGAAGTTTAAGCTTGGAATAGAAGTTGTAGTAAAAAGCAGTGGACGACCAAGAAGTGTGAATTAGTTTCAAGAAATTGTTAGAGAACGATGTGGGGATGACTCGTGACAATATGTAAAAGCCAATGCAGTTGAGCACTATAGTTTACCGATTAAACTACGAAAACTGCGGTTTTTCGTGAGAAGCGGATGAAAAGGAAATATAATGAATGAGGAAGATTCTTTCTTGGGTAGCTGTATTTTTTTGGATAGGGCTCATATTTTACTTGTCATCTCAAGTGGCTGTGCAGTCCAGTAAGATCAGCACTGGTGTAACAGAAATTATTATAGAGGCAACAGAAAAATTTGCACCAAATAGTGATCTTGAGGTAAAAAGCTTCAGCCGTGTTGTTAGGAAAAACGCTCATTATTTTCTATATTTAATATTAGGGATATTAGTATTAAACGCATTGAAAAGAAGTGGCATCAATGGGTATAAATGTTTCGCGTTAGCTACAGCAATTTGCGTTCTGTATGCGGTAAGCGATGAGGTGCATCAGTTATATGTAGCAGGCAGAGGAGCTTTATTTGAGGATGTAATTATCGATGGCGCTGGAGTCGCTGTTGGATTTTTGGCGTACATTCTCACAGATAAAGTAATTCGATTTTTACGAAAATACAAGAAACGAGGCGAATTACAGTGAGGGGTTGGCGGACTACAACACCGTGTAACGAAACCGCACTTATCAATTGCTTACAGAAGGTAAACAACGGCCTCTCAATAAAAAGGAGGTTCTTATGAAAAAAATAAAACTAATGACCATCCTCGGCACAAGACCGGAAATTATCCGACTTTCCGAAACCATAAAAAAATGTGACCGGTACTTTGATCATATTCTTGTTCATACGGGTCAAAATTGGGATTACACACTAAACCAGATTTTTTTTGACGACTTAGGGTTAAGAGCGCCTGACTATTTTTTGGAAGCAGTCGGTGACGATTTAGGAGAAACCATAGGGAATATAATTGCAAAAAGCTACAAAATACTTTTGGAAGTTCATCCGGATGCGTTGCTTATTCTTGGAGATACAAACTCGGCACTTTCTGCCATATCGGCAAAAAGACTGAAAATCCCGATTTTTCATATGGAAGCCGGAAACAGATGCTTTGATGAAAACTTGCCTGAAGAAACCAACAGACGCATTGTGGACCATATTGCCGATGTTAATTTGTGCTACAGTGAGCACGCGAGGCGATATTTAAATTATGAAGGTGTTGCGAAGGAACGAACTTATGTCACCGGTTCACCAATGGCAGAAGTTTTGACTGCCAATATTGAAAAAATAAAAAAAAGCAGTGTTCTTAAAATGCTGGATTTGGTGAAAGGCCAATATATCCTTTTATCGGCGCACCGTGAAGAGAATATTGACACGGAGCAAAACTTTTTTTCGCTGATGAATGCAGTAAACGCAATGGCCGAGACCTATGAAATGCCGATTATCTACAGCATGCATCCGCGCAGTGCAAAATTCATCGAACAGAGAAAATTCAAATTTCATCCAAATGTTAAAAGCCTGAAACCGTTTGGATTTTCCGATTACAACAACCTGCAGATGAATGCGTATTGTGTCGTATCCGACAGCGGAACAATACCGGAAGAGGCTTCCTACTTCAAATTTCCGGCAGTATCCATAAGAACGAGTACTGAGCGGCCGGAAGCGATGGACAAAGGTAATTTTATTATTGGCGGCATAACAACCGAGCAGATGCTTCAAGCTGTGGATCTTGCGGTGAACATGGTTAAAAACGGTGATGTGGGGGTTCCGACACCTGACTATATGGATGAAAATGTCAGCGTTAAGGTAGTGAAAATCATTCAAAGTTATGTAGGTATCGTAAACAAGACGATCTGGCATAAATAGGAAATATATAAAATATAGTTCTAAGTTAACTGTCGAATGATCTAAATATAATCTTAAATATAAAATTGTTGCACAAAAATTATATATAGTGTAAAATGAACATGTTACACGGAAGTGTGTTGGACAAAATAAGTTAGTTAGAGGTATTATATGGATATCAGAAGAATAATTTCGATGCTGTTAAAAAAATGGCCGTTCATTGTTATTGCAGCGTTTATTGGGGCGGTAGCGCTTTATGTATACAGCAGTGTGTATATTACCCCTATATATTCAGCGCAGGCGACAATGATCGTAAATAAATCACAATACCAGGCATCCGAACAAAATCAGATGACATACAGTGATATACTGTTAACGCAAAAACTTGTAAAATCTTATGTATTGATTATGAACAGCGACACTAATTTAGAACTTGTAAAATCCGAACTTAAGATAGATTTACCTGTTGCGCAGATCAGATCATATATTAATATCGCCGGTGTCGGCGAAACGGAAGTGCTGCAGATTAATGTCGAGAATAAAGACCCGATACTGGCTCAAAGCATCGCGAATGCATTGGTAAAGGTATCGCCGGCAACCATTATAAGAGTCATTAAAGCCGGAAGCGCAGAAATTATTGATACAGCAAAAGTACCGGCAAAGCCTATAAAGCCTGTCGTATGGCAATATGGGGCAATAGGAGCATTTATTGGACTGCTGCTTTCTTTGGCGCTTATATTCTTAAGAGATTTCTTTGACAATACGTTTAAGACCGAAGATGATGTAAGAAATGTTTTAGAGTTGCCGGTTATAACTTCACTGCCCGAAATTTCGAAAGAAGGCTCAAAAATCATTTCGGGAGAAACGCCTTTCGATTACAGGGAAGCATTTAAGGTCCTCCGTACAAAAATACAATTCTCTGCAGCCGACAACAAGATGAAAAAAATCGCGGTTACAAGCTCCGGTCCGTTTGAAGGCAAAACAACCGTATCAATCAATCTTGCGTTAACAATAGCAGAAACGGGACTGAGAGTACTTTTAATCGACGCGGATTTAAGAAAACCAAAAGTGCATAAAACACTGAATTTGCCTGCCGAGCCCGGGATTTCAAATGTATTGACCCAACAGGATGAAATTGCCAATGTAATTAATAAAATACCAAACTATGAATCGCTTGATATTATAACTTGCGGAGTAATCCCGCCGAACCCCGCAGAGCTTCTCGGTTCAAACCAATTGGATGCTTTTATAATAAGTATTGAAAATGACTATGATTATATTATTTTTGACACTCCGCCTGTCGGGCTTGTTGCGGATACTGCAGTATTATCCAAATTACTGGACGGTGTTGTCTGGGTGGTCAGCTACGGAAAAACAGTTAAAGAAACCGCTCATTTTGCCAAGGAAACCCTGGACAGTGTTAGCGCAAATATAATCGGCTGTGTATTTAACAGTGTGAAAGCCGACAGCTACGGCAACCGCGGTTATTACCGAAAATACGGAAGCAAATACAGCTATAGGTATGGTTACAGAAGGGGCGGCTACGGTTACAGCAACAAATACAGTTACGGTTACAAATACGGCTACGGCTATGGCTACGGCGAAGAAAATAAGACTACGAAAGATAAAAAAAACAAGAAAACTAAAACGGATGCAGATATCCATGAGTAAATAAACAATAAAATTAATATCAACTTAAAGCCTCGTTTTTGTTATAGTAATAACTGAAATGAGGCTTTGCGATTAAGCAGTAAAAAAAGCATTATGAAAGGGTTGGATGATATGTTAATCGGGAAACCTGTTAAAAAGATGTTTTGCACATTTATTTCGTTACTGCTGTTTAACTCTTTCGGGTTGGATTGCTTCGCTTGGGATGGCATTTTAAAAACAAATACCGCAGCGGAATTTTCAGAAGAGAAGGCGTTCTTTAAAATGGAAAGAATCGAGGATTCAGACAAATTTATACAAACCCCGTGCATAGTTGCGACAGACTATCCAACCGATGATGTTGTTGTGGCGGATATAATTGCCAACGACAGCGTATACGGAGCGGACAATACAGGGGCGACAGACAGCACTGCAGCAATACAAAATGCAATTGACGCCTGTTACACGGCAGGTGGGGGCACTGTTTTTTTACCTTCAGGCAGATATCTTGTTTCCGGCGGAATAACGATAAGAGCTTTTGTTACATTACGGGGAGACTGGCAGGACCCGGACATCGGCAGCGATTACGGAACAATTATTATGGCGGATGTTGCAAGCTCCGATAAGAATTTACCGGCCTTGTTCACAATTATGGGCAGCGCGGGCGTTATGGGGCTGACAGTGTATTACCCCGGGCAGGAAATTAAAAATGTGAAACCCTATCCTTATACCTTTTATGTACCGGGGGGAAGCGAAGGGTTTATGCTTCAAAGCATTGTAAACTGTACAGTTATCAATGGTTATAAGGGAATCGGCGCGTGCGTTGATGGCGGCGGCCACGAAATGATGACAGTTGACAACGTGAAAGGTACCTTTCTTTTCTGCGGAGCAGCAGCTTACAACCAGTCCGATGTCGGCACATGGGAAAACCTGAAAATCAGCAATAAATACTGGGCCGAAGCAGGTTCGGGGTTGAAAAGCGCGGTGCGCACCGAGATAGACACCTATACAAGGAAAAACACAACCGGACTGGTATTGGGTGATTTGGAATGGACACAGTTTGCGAATGTCGAAATTGCTGACTGTAAATACGGTATCAATATAGTCAAGGGTAAAAGAATCGAATTCGCGGGTTCGCTTTTTGACGTGAGAATTGAACGGTGCGATGTTGGGGTGCAGGTGGATTCAATTGATGCTCGCTGGGGTATGGTAGTAGCAAAAAGTAAAATATTCGGCAGCAAAAATTCGATTGTTAACAACACCTTCGGCGTTGTCAAGCTTGCGGGCACGGAGCTTTCCGGCGGATGTGCGGGCGGTAAATTTGTTATCAAAAATATCGGTCAGTTGTTTGATTATATCAAATCCGTTTTTAAGTACGGGATAAATGCCAACAGAAAATATCTTGTGGAGTGCGATACCCTTGACGGATATACCATCGATTACGATGCTGCGCCGCATAAACCGGCGGAAAATCTGTTTGTGGTGCAGGCGGACAGGTCTGGAGCAGGGGATACCTCGCCTGCCATACAGACGGCACTTAACCTGGCTGCTGGCACGGGCGGAGTTGTGTACCTGCCTGCAGGAAAATACCGGATGAATGAAAATGTAACGGTGCCCGAGGGTGTGGAGCTCAGGGGATCTTCTTCCGTAGCCACGCGTGACCAGGGAAGCAGCATAGGAACGGTTATTCTGGCCTACTATGGCTTAAATACAGCTGTACCGCAAGCGGACACCGCGCTGATTACTCTGGCGGAGAACGCCGGGGTAAGAGGCATACGGATATTTTACCCGGAAAATACCTGTGTCCGTCCCGGTGCTCTCGGCACTGTTCAGCCTTGTTCATATGCGATTCGAGGTATCGGCGATGGTGTTTACGCGGTTAATTTAGCGATTGCGGCGGCCTATAACGGCATCGATTTTCGCGGCTGCGATCATCATTATATAAAGAAAGTTATCAGCTGCTGTTATAACAACACTATTTTTGCCGGCGGTTCAAGCGGTTTTATTGAAGGTTGTCTGCAGAACGGTACTGTTATGGCTCGTAACGGCTTGAACCTCCCGAATTGGCTTGACGAGGGATCTCAGCTGTTCCCGTATCTATTTGATGCGGTTACCCGTGTACAAACAGAGTATATCAAAATTTCCGATGCCGACAACCAAATCATCTACAATTGCTTTTCATATGGGGTTAAAAGCTTTCTTGTTAATGAAAACAGTGCCGGTTTGCTGGTGTTCAATATTGGCGCCGATAATATCGGAGGGACGATGCTGATTACAAAGGGCGGCAGTGCGACTGTGATTAATATGATGCGCTATAACGGCACATCTATCACAAACAACAGTACGGTGCTAAGGATGTATAACCGGCTGACAATCGGGGACAGAACAGAGAAGTCGTTGAAATAAAATTGTTTATAAAAATATAGATTAATATTCGATTGGCTCCACCTGCATTTATTTAAAAAGCGGCAGATAATTCTTCTGCCGCTTAAGTCAAATTCGATGAATATTATTATTTGCTGAACAGCTGGGGAAAACAAGAGATTCTGCTCCTTGCTTTTATGTTTATCTAATACTAATCTCGATTATAAAACCTCTATGAAATAAAGCAAAATCCTTTGACAAATGGGTCTTTGTGCCGAATTTTTAGCTATGTTTTAAAGAGGGATTAGTATAACCGAAAGATATAACATGGCGGGTTATCTCGTAAAGATCGGCTAAAACATAATACCAACACTTCTTTAATGTTAACCTCGAATAAAAATAGCAACTATTTTATCTTTCCGGAAGATTTCTTTACATACCATCTGATGATATTTTGAATAAAACTTTTATCCATTAAAGAGTCCTCACCTTTTGCGGTGTTTGGAGTCATCGCGTCACTGTCAGACAAATCTATTTCCTTTGCGGACAATTTATATGAATCGGCGAACATATTAAGTACCTGCTTGCGAACCATCCCGCGCAGTGGGATGTGTGATATCATTCCATATGTTGCAGCCTGTCCGCTTTCAGCAAGTTCCGGGTGTTCAGCAACTGTTTTAACAGCCTGCGCAAGATCTATAAGGTACGAGTCAACAACCTTGCCGTGGGAAGGTGTAACCATTGCATGAAGGGCATCGGGCCGCTGAAGTCTGTCGATATGCCAGCCTTTCTTTTCCATTACGTCACCGACGGCAAAGATGTTAATATTCGCTTTATTCGATCGATAGGCTATGAGGCTTGCCTTTGGCTCGCCGATTATTTCCAAACCCGATATTGCTGTAATCCCGTTTTTTAGTTTTTCTGTCGCGTCCATTGTGCGTTTGGCAAGCGCAGCATAACCTTCCCGGCCATTTGCTTGAATTGCCGCCCATGCTGCGGAATACGCACCGCCCGGCCTTGTACCGAGCAGCGCGGGAGAGGCGAAAATCCCGCCCGGCCAGTTTTCGGAAACGAACACCTGATATCGGAATGTCTCAACATTGCGGTAAAGGATGCAAGATGCGCCCTTTGCGGCAAAACCGTATTTATGTATATCCGCAGATATTGACGAAACACCGTGTATGCGAAAATCCCAAAGAGGAAGCTTCACTCCGTTTTCTTCAATAAACGGAAGTATGTAACCTCCAACACAAGCATCCACATGGAGAGGAACTTTATATTCCTCCGCAAGTTTTCCCAGCGCTTCTATCGGATCAATTATCCCATGGGGATATTCAGGGGCAGAACCCAGTATCATTACAGTATTTTTACTTATCAACCGTTTAACGGCGTTTATATCAACACCATAATTTGCATCAAGCGGAGCGCGTCTGATTTTTACATTAAAATACTCAGCTCCTTTTTCCCATGCGACATGTGCAGTTTCGGGAAGTATAATCTCAGGCTTTTTTATTCCTTTTGAACGACCAAGGTCACGGTAAGTTTTTACTGCAAGCATGCAGCTTTCGGTGCCGCAAGAAGTCATAACACCGCAAGCGTTGTCATCGGCATTGAGCAGTTCTGCGGTGAAGCTGAGGACTTCCTTTTCGAGGCGCTTAAGACTTTTAAAGGCTGTAGGGTTTAAACCGTTTGCGGAAAAGTACTTTCCATATGCATCCTGAAGAAAGTCATTATAATCACTGTCTAAATAATAAACAAGGCTCCAAGTTTTCGCGGCCTTATAATTCGGATCGTCATCGCCGAATTTATCAAGGTCAGACAGTATATCTGCATAGGGACGCCCTTTTTCTGGAATAGTTTTCATTTTTCTGCCTACTTTCCTGTTATATCGTTAGAACGGTAATTTCTCATAAAGCCAGGCAAGGCTAATACCGAGATAGTTCCCAATAACATAGCCTATAATGCCGGTAGTGATGCCCGGTAAAAGTATATCCTTATTTTTTAGAGCCCCGGCAACCACAGGCACAAACGGCGGAGAACAAATTGCCGAAACCGAGGTTATTATCATAGTGTCGGAATCGATTTTTGCGAGTTTGCTTAGAAGCGCGTGAATAAAAATACTGCCAAAAATTGATATGCTGACATAAGCAAAAATTGTAAAATCAATTTTAACAAGTTTGCTGATATCCGCCATTGATGCGACGGTAAAGCAAAAAACATATATAATATACATTCCGGTTGGAAATGACTTTTTTATATTTCTGAGAGGCTTGATAAACGAAGCGGCTATTCCGAGCGTTGTGATTATTAATATTGTTACCGCCGTTGTATAGCCATTTGGAAAAAGGCCGCCGATAAAATATGCAACGGCAAGAATAACGGCTGATAGGAGTATTGCGAGTATAATTCCTTTAAGGATTGCAGGTTTAAATATTCCTTTGTACGCATCATCAATTGATTCATCACTTGCACCCGACAGGGAGTCTTCGCCAGAGGTCGTTTCGTGTTTAAATGCTTTAAGTTTAAATACTTTTTGAAAAAATACACGGCCAAAAGAACACATAAATAGTATATAAAGAGCGGATATTACCATATCATAGGTGTTGAAAAGGATGAAGGTATCGCTGTCAACGTTAAGGGCAGCCGATATGGCGGCAAGATTTGGGGTTCCTCCTGTGTAAACACCGGCCGCCATTCCTGCAAGTTTTGGCGCGAGTTCGTTGGATCTGCCGAGCGTTAACTGAAGAATAAAAGTTACGATAGCTATTGAAACAACAGCTAAACCCATGCATACTATGCCTTTTTTTGCAACTTTGAACCATTTTTTAATATCAATCGAAAAGAGAAGTAAGGGTAAAGCAAGACAAACACTTACATCCTGCATTGTGCTTTGTATCCCAGAGAAACTGTCGGGCAGAATTCCGAGGTTGCCAACGATAATACCCGATAGGTAGCATAAAAGGACAATTCCTATCTTCTGCATTGCTTTGAACCGGTAACAAAGCCAGACAATAAATGCGGGAAAGACCACAAACAGAACAGCAAAAAGAATATTCAAATTATTCCCTCCTAAGTCATGTGTTATACAACAGAAAACTCAAACATTTTATGAAATCATTATACATTCTGAAACAGCTTTAAGTCAAGGCTGCTTTTTGAGTTAGAATTGTTGCGTTACAAATTTTGATATGACTTTTCATAATACGGACATCAGTTATCTTTCAAGCGACTTTTCTGGCCATTTTAGTAAATTGCAAAGTTAAATTCCACTTCTGGGCGGTAAAACGGAAATAAGCTTC
>CAZVJW010000058.1:0-17591 GCA_964627535.1 uncultured Eubacteriales bacterium | reverse complement strand
ATACAGATAATGAATTTAAAACCTTTAAAATCGGAAACAGCGCTTATATTGGGGGAAAACGCGAATCAAGGCGTCTTATCGGTGATATTATCTTGAACAAGAGCGATGTCAATAACGCTTATGAGTATGAAGACAGATGTGTCCCTTCCACCTGGAGTTTTGACGTGCATTACCCAAATAAAAAATATTATTCGGCGTTTCACGAAGGCGACGGGTTTATAACCCAGGATTATCATGAACGTTTCAAGACACCTTATTTCATTCCGTACAGATGCTTATATTCCCGTAATATTAAAAACCTGTTTATGGCAGGCAGAAATGTAAGCGTAACGCATGACGCTCTTGGCACTGTAAGAGTTATGCGCACCGGCGGCATGATGGGAGAAGTGATAGGAAAAGCGGCAGCGATTTGTAAAGAATATAATGCTCTGCCAAGGGATGTTTATGAAAAGTATTTAAACGAATTTATTAATAGTATATCGCAATAAATAATTCACTGTGTGAACGCAGGGGACGACTTAAACTTTGAATTGACAGTTTATCATCATACGGGAGTTATAAATAAAAATTGCATTAAAGTTCGAATGGTTAGACAAAAGGCAAGCACCCCTCGCAGGAGAAGTGCTTGCCTTTTCTAAAGCGCACCCGGATTTGAACATATCAAACTATAGGTGGCGTCTCCATTTCATAATTATGGAAAGAAAAGCTTATGATTTGATTCTTTTCAATTAAATTCGTTTGCCAAAGTGTGAAATAGCCTGAAGACTTTAAAATATACGCGTTGTATTTGACGAATATTAAATTTCAAAATTTCAAAAAATAACGAAAAATTCATTGTTTTAAAGTGTAAAATAGATTATAATAATGTAAATTGTTGCTGAATGATCAAATTTAATCTATAAAAATACAATATCTGTTTGACTCGGCAAAATGTAAGGAGTGAAAACAAAATGAAAAAATTCATATCTGTTTTATGTATGGTATCAATTCTTATAGCAAGTTTAAGCTCTGTTGTCAGCGCGAACCCGCAGGATGATTATGACCTTGATACACCGGTTATTATGATTGCTCCGTTTACCGATTCATCTCTTGAAGTGCATTATGATAACGGAGAAATTGAACCTTGCAGCGTTTCTATTGGCGAGTTATACAATCTGATAAGTATTGATGAATCTTCGGTTAAACCTGCCGTATTCGCCTTTATGAAAGGTCTGCTGACAGGCAATTATAAAAGCTTGGTTGACATATTCGCGCAGGAATGCCAAGACCTCGAACATAGGCTTGAGCTTCTCGAAATGAAACCCGACGGTACATCGGCAAATAACATTGTACTCTCTGACCCTACGACACCGCAAGGGGCTCAAGGAATATCAACATACCCAAGCGGTTATTTTTATGAACTCGAAAATCTTGGTATGAATCCCGATAATATCTTCGCTTTTTGCAACGACTATCGCCTTGGTCAGATTGAACTTGCCAAAAGACTTGATGCTTTTATCCAGGACGTTAAAGCCTTTACCGGGAAAGAAACTGTAAGCCTTTGCGGTTACAGCGGCGGTGGCCAGATAGCCGCAACATACCTTGCTTATTATGCCGGTAAAGGTGATGTTTCCAGAGTTATTCTTCACAACTCTCCCACAGCGGGAACAAAACTGGCATCGGCAGTTTTTGACAGTGATAGTTTCAATTTGAATACAGATTATGTTCTTGAACAATTTTTAACCGGTCAAGATACTCTGCTTTCATTTTTAAGAGGGTTTAACCTTGATTTTCTAAACAAAGGTTTTTATCAAGTGGTTACTAATATTATCAGCTCTCATATTTTGTACTGGGGCGGTTGGTGGGATATGGTTCCCGTTGACGATTACGACCGCTTAAAAGCAGTGCTTCTTGACCCCGTTGAAAATGCCGCGCTCATAGCAGCAAGCGATGAATATCACAATAATGTTGCGGCAAACATGTCTGAAATTTTGCAGAACGCGCGCAGTATGGGGATTGCGGTTTCTCTTATCTCGATTACAGGAACGGATATAATCTTTTGCGAAGGTGAAAATGGCGATGGCATAGTTGATGTCGCAAACTCAACAGGTGCAACAGTACTTTCCGGGGTCAAGCATTTTAAGTCAGGTTATTCGCAGCTGAATACTGTCTGTAAGGAGGAAGGTCACTATCATCTTTCCGGCAGCTTTAATATTGATGCTTCAACCGCTTTCCTGCCGGACAACACATGGTTTGTATCCGATGGATTTCATGACGATGTTTATAACTCCCTTGAGCTTGCGGCATTGCTAACAATATCGGATAAAATTGAAAATGTTTACTCGGATAAAAACTATCCTCAGTTCATCCGGCGTATAAAATGGACTGATACCATTCGAGTTTCAACTGATGTCAGCGGAGACAGATATTTGACGGCAGATAATACACAAATAACAATTGAAAATTTATCCGAGGATACAATTACGCTCACAAGTGTGTTTTTAAGCGGCAGCGGTCTTCATGCAAGTGTGCCATATGGCACCAAACTTAAACCGGGTGAAGATATTACCCTTAATTTAAAAGGAACCATTACGAAAAATGCGCGTCAATATATTACGGTAAAAATAATTTATTACATTGGCAGCGAGATTATCCCTCAAACATGCAAACTTGGGTTTACGGCGAATCCTGCGTTATAAGTTACAGTAGAGAATTAGATGTTTTAGATAGCTTTATTGAAGCTGGAATTCGTTTTTCAAAACTAATACTAATCCCGATTATAAACCTCCATGAAATCAAGCAAAAACCTTTGATTATACTATTCGCCATTTTAATGCAGAATAGTATTATGAGGTTTTTGTGCTGAATTTTTAGCTATGTTATAAAGAGGGATTAGTATAAGCAGCGAAGAGCAGGTGAACTTAAAGTAGTATCATATTTTTTCACTTTTGGAGAAAAATTCTAAAAAAATGCCCGGTCGACCATAGACCAGGTTGAATACCAAAAGCGGTAACTTGAGCTTGCAGTAATGTATGAAGAGGTCAGGACACAATTAGAGATGGCCGATGAACAACTAAAAGAGCGGCAAGCGCAACGAGAACAAATCAATAGCTTCCTCGATATGCTAAAACAGAACGATTCGGCTCAGGTCGATTTTAACGAGAAACTTTAGTGCTCGGTCATCGACAAGGTTACGGTTTATGCGGCAAATGATGTCCGGTTCACTTTTAAAGAGCGCTCTGAAATCAAAACAACTGAATAAATTACATTGCTGCATTGGAACAACTTTTGTCAAAAGGTAAAATGATATTATTCGAAAATTCAATAATGGGCAACGGAGGAATGGGGATTTTTTAACTGCTGGCGCTTTTATAATGTCTTATCCCATACCGCCAGAACCACAAGGTAAATGCCGTAAACAATACAACAATTCCTAACGCATATAGAAAGCCTAATAATGTTAGTGTTCCCGTTATTGCTTGCGTTGGTACCGTAGCCATAACCCCATATGGTAAAACAAAATAAAACAGCACCTTAAAAAATCCCTTATAAATTATACCGGGTATCTTGAAATTTAATGAGAGCAAGCTGCCTTCCAATCGGTTGATAGGGTCAATGGCATTGGCTGCGATAAAAAAGAATGATAAAGTGCGCAAAATTATTTCCAGGTCATACCATTGCAAGGTCATCAACAATACAAGTGCAATATACAGGAACATAAGCGGAATGGTGACAGATATGCCTGCAACGCTGATCCCGTAAACAACGATTCCGCTGCTGAGAAGTATGAGCGGTAAACTGCCGGGATCGACACTTTCAAATGTTAGGCGCATAAGCGCGTTCACCGGCTTTGTCAGATAGTGATCCAACTGACCATCTCTGATTTTGTTAGGGATTTCCGCAACGCCAAAGAAGAAAATCAACATATTTAAACCATTGATCATTGAAAATGTGCCGATAAAAATCAGCATTTGCCCACGGCCCCAGCCGCCGATGGAATCCACGTGACTGTAGATTACTTGAAAAGCCAACAATTGCATGACAAAAAGTGATCCGTCTACAAAAAATGCTCCGAAAAAACTCAAGCGAAACATCATTATATGAGTCAATTTCAACTTGATAAGCAACCCGATAAACCGTAAATTTCGTATCATATTCCCACCCCGTCATACTTGATTCGCAGACGCTTATACATTTTTTGGTTGATCGCTGACATTACTGTTGTCCATACCGCTAAAACCGCCAAGCCGAAAAGTCCTTCGTACAGGGGAATTTTACCCATAAGCAGCATGACCGGCGTATAAATCAAATGGATAAACGGTATATATTGCATAGCCTGTATTACGCTGCCGGGCAACAAAATCAGCGGAACAACACCGCCAGTGACGAACTCCAACACTGCTCCCTGTACATGCAGAAAAAAAGCGATGTCCTGAAACTTAAAAGTGAGTATCCCGATAAAAAAATGGAAGCACACCATAAAGACCAGCCCGAGCGGTATCATAACCAGTGCGCAGAATATCGCCGCGAGATTCGCGGTAAACAGTAGATGTATTTTGAAAATCAAAGCGCAAACCCCGGCGACAAAAGCGGTAAAAATTGCGTAAAAAGCTGATGTGCCTATGTTTTGTGCGATAAATTGACCCTGCGTGTTTGTGGGTATCACCATGAACCGGGAGAAAGTCCCGTCGCGTATCCGGGCGGATATTTCGCCGCTGACGGCGCCGGAAATATCAAAGGATGAAAGAAATGAGCTGAGTACATAATAAAACAGCATCGTCGGCAGAGTGAATCCGCCTACTGTTTCCCGCCCGGCAAAAATCGCATTCCAAAGCAGCCATGCAAACAGAACCCGCCCCACAATTTCCAGCGCGTTCAATACGACTTCGGCGCGATAAACAAACTGTATTCTAAAACAGTGCTTTGCGACGGCCCAATATTTATTCACGTGCCCACGCCTCCCGCCGCGTAAATACGCTCCACCACAACGCCAATATCATCTTCCTCCACCGTGATATCCGACAGTGCATAACGGTGCGTTATCTCCGCAATTGCCGAGCTGCTCTGCGACTTTGGAACCATAAATATCACTTTGTATGGAGTTCGTTCCAAAATTTCCGCTTGTGCCGGAGCCGTAAACACGGTTTCTGTTTCAAAAACAACTGTGATCTTTTTGTGGGTCTGGTAAGCGGCGAACAGCTTATCCGTTTCACCGTCATAGAGTTTTTTGCCGCCATTGATTACTACACTTCGCGGGCATAGGCTGCGGACATCCTCCATGTAGTGAGAGGTGAGAATGATAGTTGTACCTTTTGCTGCGTTCACTTCATGCAGAAAGGTTCGCATTTGCCTTTGTGCCGCCGCATCCAAGCCAATCGTAGGTTCATCCAAAAATAGGACGCCGGGATTATGCAGCAGCGCGACAATCAATTCCATCTTCATGCGTTCACCAAGTGAAAGCGTTCGCACCTGCATATTCATTAAATTTGATACTCCAAATAAATCAACAAAAAAACTCACATTACGTTTATACACGTCCTCCGGAATGCCGTAAAGCTCTTTGAAAAGTCTGAATGTGTCCATAGAAGTATAATTGAAAAAGAGTTGGCTTTTTTGCCCCATCACTACTGCATATTGTTTCTTGAAAGCATTTTCCAATTTATTGGGATAATATCCAAGTACGGATATTCTCCCGGATGTTGGCGCGATAATTCCTGTGAGCATTTTCACAAGTGTTGTTTTACCCGCGCCATTTGGCCCGATTAAGCCTATAAATTCGCCGGGTTCAACAGACAGATCAAAATCATCGATGGCGGTTTTGATGGAAAATTTACGCCATACTAAGGATTTTATACTGCCTTTGAGCCCGGGATCTTTCTCGAAACGGCGAAAGGTTTTCGTCAGATTTTTAGTGCATATTATGCTCATACGATGTCCTCCTGACTTCAATGAGTGTAATAAAGATAGATCGCTTTTCATGCCCACTGAGTATATCAATTTTTCGATTTTTCTACAAAGCGCATAGTTTACCGTTTTGATGCCTGTAAAAAGGGGTAGGATAACTTTTCCATTGTTTTTCTCTGATTCTCAAATAAATCCTTGACAAGTTGCCATTTGTCTGATAAACTATGAAATGAAGTTGTCGATAAATATAGCTATATAAAATATGTATGCGGTAGAGAAAAAATCTACCGCTTTTTATTTGTTGTTACCAAAAAGTTCCACCGGCAGAATAAAAAATTATGGTACGGTTCATATCGATTTTGGCTCATGTACAAATGCATCATTAGCCGCATCAAAATGTTTATCAGAGATACGGATAGACTCTATAGATTTTAAATATACATAAAGAACAAGGTGTTCACAATTCAACGATTATTTTACAATTGTTGAATTGTATCCAAAGTTTGAGTGATTAGACAGAAAAAAGTCGACGAAAGTCGACTTTTTTCAATGACATATTGCTGTCAGTATTAAACTATAAAAACTAACAAAATTGATTAATAATATTGACATTTTATAAAAGATGTGTATAATATTATATAGAGAATTGTTTGTTCGAGTGTTAGTGAGGTTTCCAAAACAGTTTTACGGTGTGATTGTAAATGTAACCCGTCGGGAGGAGGAAAATTTATGAAAATATTACTAAGAGGAACGGTAAGTATCTTTCTGGCAATGATTCTGTTTATGTCATTTATTCCGGTAACATCATTTAATGCTTCCGCCGTCTATTACAAACCGGGTGACATCATCACCTTTGGTTCCTACCCGCAAACCAGGGTGAAAGATATCGCTGTCATTAACGCCCTTGATGCGCGTATGTCGCCTGTTGACAACCCTGTAAACTACCTCGGTGCAAAGTATAAAAAAGTTTTCTTCGCGCAGTACACACCCTGTAATTCAAGGCTTGAGCCATCGGCGGAAAACAGTTATCAGGATGATAACGGCTATTACATCAACACATCTTATTGGTTTAAATACGAACCGATAAAGTGGCGTGTTTTATCAAACACAAACGGAGAGCTTTTTGTAATGTCTGAAAAAATATTGGACGCTAAACCTTATAATGGTAAATATGATAAAGCAACTTGGGAAACCTGCTCAATGCGTTCCTGGCTGAAAACCGATTTTTACAAAACCGCATTTTCGTTAATTGAGAGCAAGCGGATTTTAACAACCACAGTTGTCAATGACGATAACCCCTTCTATAAAACAGAAGGCGGCAGCGATACGAAGGACAGTGTATTTCTTCTATCCTATAAGGAAGTAACAAATCAAGATTACGGTTTCAGCTCAAGCACCTCTACAACTGAGGAAACCAGAAAAGCTGCAGGGTCAGATTACGCTAAATGCGCCGGACTTTATGTTGACCGTGATGCGGGCTCTTTTATGGGCAACAGCTACTGGTGGCTCCGCTCACCGGGCAGCGACGCCTCCCGCGCGGGATATATTCACTATATGCCTATTGATATGATCGGGGCTTTTTATTATGGCAAAGATGTTGATTATAACGATGTCGGTGTCCGTCCGGTTGTAAAATTAAAGGGGTTATCTATATTATGTGCGACAGATAACCCCGGCTTTGTCACTGACAACGTTAATCAAACAATTTACGGCCTTGAAGAAGGTACAACAAAATCTGTTTTTGAAAGCAGTATGCAGCTTGACGGCAGTACAAGGTTTGAATATACACCCGATACAGGTGTGCTGGGTACCGGAACAAGAGTTGATTTAATTGACAGCGCAACAAATGAAATATTGGAAACTTATAAAGTTGTGATTTTCGGCGATGTTAACGGTGACGGCGTTATTGACCTTAATGACGAAGGGATGATTGTTGATATCGGGAATTACGCTTTGCCGGAATGGGATCCCGAAACAGACGCAGCCTTTATCACAGCCGGCGACATTTTCCGGGATGGAATTATTGATGAAAACGATGCCGCCGCTATTATCGGTGTGCAAAACAACACAATGGCGGTTGACCAGGTTGCAGGTATAGCAGTGCTCGTTTGACTATAAAACATATGTCTTGTTTGCGGATATTGGTTTGGTTCAACCGGTTAAAAGAAAAACCCTTGATTTCATTACGATTTCAAGGGCTTTCTCTTTGGCTTCAAGGATGCATTTAAAATTCCTTCACTTTTCCCCACCATATATAGAATAAAGCAAATTGCTGATTAACTTGGCCGGCAGCATCTTAGCGAGGGTTATGAGAATCTTGTTTTTTGAACCAACGGCAACAGCATCCTTTGGCTTTTTGGCGGTTGCTTGCTTAACGATAACACATGCAACGGATGACGGCGGCATTCCATTACGTTCGTCCCTTTCAACAAGCGCCATCGACCTGCCAAGTTTTTCCGCATACGCGGTTGAGGGATTTTCATTAAACTTCCTATTATTTGTAAACCCGGTTTTTGTATCCCCCGGCATTACATTGGTTATAGTAATGCCGAATGGCTTCACTTCGAGCCGCATAGCGCTGAAAAGCACGCCGAGGGCAGCCTTGCTTGCCGAATAAAAGCCCTGAAACGGGGGAAAAAAGACAGCCGCGATTGAACTCACATTGATAATCCTGCCGCCGCCGTTTGCGCGCATAGAAGGCAGAACTTCTCTGGCAAGTCTGAATGCCCCGAAAAGGTTTACATTAAAAATATAATATGCGCTTTCATCCGTAGTCTCCTCTACAGCACCGGAAATGCACATGCCCGCATTATTGACAAGAAGGTCGATTTTGCCTTCTCGTTTCAGGACAAACTCTACACCACTTTTGATATCTTCCTGCTTCGTGATGTCAACCATAACAAACTCAACACCTTGGATATTGGGTTCACTGCGGTTGAAGGCATATACCTTGTATCCGCTTTTTGTAAGCAGTGCGGCTGTTTCCCGGCCGATACCGGACGACGCACCCGAAACGATCGCAATATTCTTTGTCATTTGAATCACTCCAAAATATATGAATGTGGAGCTTTGACCAATCAGGCTGTATAATTAAAGAAGAAATTCTCTATTGTCTTTCCTGAAACGTCCACATCAACATTCATCATGTTTTTATAGGAAAGTTTACCAATGATATTAGCCGGGATTTCCATGTGGAGGGTTTCAAGAAGCCCGGCAGCGTTAACGGTGGCTGTAATAGTTGCTTCGGTATAATTAACTGTGGCAGATTTCGCGGAAAACGGAGCAAGATCGTTATTGTCTACCTCAAGATAATCCATGCACTGCGAGCGGTATTTAGGCACGCCTTCAAGAGAATTAACCGTTTCCGGCGCGAGAACAATTTTATACTTCCAGCCGGTACCCTCTTGAATGCAATAAGCGGAACTGACACCCGCGGGCTCGAGGATGCTCATATATTGTTGGCCGCAAACAGGAAGATGGTCATCAAGCGTATGGTTGGTATTATAAGTATATTCGCCATTGATAAATGTTTCGGTTTGATTATCCCAATAGAAGTTCGGCAGCATATCCTCAGCGATATTCTTAACAACGCTGCCGCCGGTTATTTTATTGATAACTGAGGTGACTTGGCCGGAATCGGTGATTGCAACCTGCGCTTTGTAAGCTTTCGTCGCGTTGGCAGCTGTATTGTATCCCGTGACGATTTCCGCAATGGTCCCGACCGAAGCTGCAGCGTTGGTATAGGTTGCGCGGAAAATATGCCAAGTTTTTATATTTCCGAAAACTATTTCCTGTTCCGCGGAAACATACTCTGAAAAACCGTCATCATAATAAATGGATCTGTGCCCTGCAACATAGTTCGTTCCGCCCAGTTTCATAAAGAACACTTTGAATAACAATATAATTCTCTCAAAAAAATTTACATCCGCCTTTTTTGGATTAAGGCAAACCGTTAAAGTGATGTTTTTTTCAGCATTTGCCTCAAGGCATTCAATTTTGTTGTATAAATTTTCTTTTCCTTGAATTATCAATACCTTTTCGGATAAGATGTTTTCCACCTTGATGTCTTTAACCGGCTCGCTGCTCACATTTTTTAATGTTACATAAATCGTCGCATTACCGGTAGCTGAGTTGCTTTTTTCTGACGAGACCGTTACTGTCAAAGCAGGCGTTTCAGGCGATGCTGCGAATGCCATCGGGAACACGGAAAGCAGCAGCGCTACGGTTAAGAGGATGCTCACAAGTGTTTTCATGTTGTTTTTCATTTTTTTTACACTCCTTAATGTTTTTTATGTTTTTAAAAACCGGCGGGATTTCATGCTTGCAAACCTAACAACAGAAATTGTTTCGAAATGAATGCAGCCGGATTTTTCAAATCATTGTTTTCACCCCGTTTCCTTGTTGGTTTTATAAATATTATCTTGTCATTTTATTGTAAGTGTTTTTTCTCTGAGCAGGTTAGTTGTTTTTCTCATCATAAACGTATATGGCATGGTAGCCCATGATATTCCGTTTAGCTTGATGTAGGCTTTTGCTTCACCGTAAGATTGAAAGCCGATTTTTTTATAAACATGCGAGCCAAGCTCGGTGGCCTGCAATGCGGCATATTTAAAACTGTCTTTTTTTGCCCGGCTTAAAGCCGTAATGGTCATATCGTGCCCTATAAACATATTTCTGGCTTCCGGTAAAACAGTAATATTATAAATCCCCGCAATGCCGGAATTATAAAACACGGTGGATGTGCCGACAGGTTTGCCGTTCATGTAGCCGATATAGTGATACGCGGAGATCAGGGGGTCAAGCAGAAGTTTTGAGTGATAAATATGAAGTTCTTTTTCGACAGCTTTTGAGAGCTCAAAACAAACGGAGTAAATATGAAAAAACTCTTCCGCGGCAGTTACATCTGAAACCTGTTTAATTATTAAAGTTTTATTTTTTATGGTGGTGTTGCTATCCGTCATATCCAAATGCATAAAATAATAATCTTCTATATGAATCAACTCTTTTGCCCTTAAATGATCTTCGAGAGCCGCGGTGCCGGATACAGGGCTGATATACCAATATACGGGAAGACCTCGTGCTTTGAATTTGCTGAGAATATCTCCGGCTGTTTTTTTAAGGCCAAATTTATTAACACCTATTTTATAAACACAATTGTTGAGCATAGAAACGCCGTTGAGGTTATTCATAACATACAGCATCTCATTTGTTTCAATAACTTCACTGTGCCGGGTTCTTGCGTATGTTTTGATATAATTAAACAGATTTTCTTCATTCAGTTTTTGAAGTTCGCTGCATGTGAGTTCTTTTTTATTTATATCCATATTGCCTCCGCACAGTTCGTCTGTTCTTGTGCTTTAATATACACAGCCTGCCGCCGCATATCCGTTTCACCTATTGTAAAATTTATTTCTTAATTAAACCCGATAAGTTTCTTAAATATTTCTTAAGAATTTTATTCAATCGGAAATCCCGATGATGAAATATATAAAAATCAAGCGGCGTCCGCTTTCGCTTCCGCCGCCCATTGTTATTCGCCTCATTTTCTGAAAATCCAACACAAATGAGTACTACGGTGTCTCAAGTGGCGACCTAACTGTAGAAGAAGAGTTTGCCGTTTAATTGAAAACTTTTTCTAAAAATCCTAAAAGATCAATACCAATCATTTGCAATAGGTAGGCCAATACTGAAAGAGGGAAACCCAATACTCCAAGAACAGTCATCTTTTTCACCTCGCTTTTCAATAACAATCAAATTAGAAACGTATTTGTTGTTACGAACTCAAGCTTTTCAGTTGCCAGCTGAACTTGTAGAAAATCACATGCACGGTGTCTGTTAAAACTGTCCCGTTGCTGCTTGTGAGTTTAACAGTAATATCCGAAGACCTTGAGAACATGCCGTTGTTGGTAATACGGCCAGTATTGTCAATATCAACCTTCGGGTTGTTGGATTTCCATTCAATTTTTGTGTAATTGCCATCGGAAATATAGCAAGCTGATGTGAGGTTTAAAGATATGTTTCTGTAAAATTGAATCCATCCCACTTTAATATTAAAAGTGTTGCCATATATCGGATCATCGTTTCTGATTTTAACAAAATCGTTTCCGGTAAACATTTCTGTTGGATAGTCATGCCAGGGGTTTGAAAAGCCTGTCTTGCCGTTCATATAATAAACGAAAATATGTGAGTTGTAAAAATATCCGAATATGTCATCTCCGGTTTCGGGTGCGTTGCCTAAAAAGAAGGCCGAAACCAGATTTTCGCAATCTTCAAATGCATAATTGCCGATGGATGTCACACTCGCGGGAATAGTTACAGAGGTTAACCCAGCGCACCGGGAAAACGATTTTTCGCTAATTAAAGTTACACCGTCTGGGATGATATAAGCACCGGTTCTTCCACCCGGATACTGGACAATTTCTGTTTTTGTTTTATTAAATAATACACCGTCTAAACTTGAGTAATTCGAATTTGCGGCATCAACATTGATTTTTGTGAGATCGGTGCACCCGAAAAAGGTACGAATTTCGATTGTAGTTACGCTATTCGGTATAGTTACGGATGTTAGACCTGTGCTGCTGAAACTAGCCTCTCCAATCATGATTACGCTGTCCGGTATGAAAACCGAGGTTAACCCCGAACAACCGGCAAACGCAATGTCCATAATTTCGGTTACACTACCGGGAATAGGATATGCTCCTGATTTCCCACCCGGATACTGAATAAGGGCTGTCTTTGCTTTATTAAACAAAACACCTTCCAAACTCGAATAATTCGCATTGGAATCATCAACATTGATCTGCATCAATTGGGAACAAGCCATGAAAGCTGAAAATCCGATTTTTAAAACGCTGTCGGGAATAGTAACAGAGGTCAAACCGGAGCAGTAACAAAATACTTCAAGCCCAATTGAGACTACGCTGCTGCCGATGGTTAACGAAGTAATACCGCAATTATTGAACGCATAATCCCCAATCGATGTTACGCTGTCTGGGATGATAACCGATATTAATTTTTGACAATTACAGAATGCATAATCTCCGATATCGATTATTCCGTTTCCGAAATTTATAGAAATCAATTTTGGACAATCGCTGAATGCAAAATCCCCGATACTTATTATTCCTTTTCCTAAATTTACTGTTATTAGGGAATTGCATTGCGCAAACGCCTCAACTCCGATTAATGTTACGCTGTCCGGGATGGTAACTGATTTAAGCCCGGCAAGTTTATCGAACGCCTTTTCCCCAATTGCGGTAACAGGGTAACCGTCATAGGTGCCGGGAATGGTTAAATCTCCTCCAATACCAACGTAACCCGTAACCGTGACCTTACTGTTCGAAACGGAATAGATAAAAGTACCTACTTGCACCGCGGATGTTGTGAGCACACCCGGGGGGATAAAAGTTAAAACCATTGCCAAAGCCAAAAGAACAGTGAATACCTTTTTCATAAAATTTCCTCCGCTGATTCATACCATTTCTTCGATTATGCTATTGATTCTGGAGAACCGGAATCAAACGACTCCAATAGCCTGTAAAATACCAAGAACTAAAAGCACCGGAGCAAAACCGGGTCCAAACATGAAGAAAACAAATAAAAACGGAAAAACTGCCTCCATAAAGAATTGTTCCATAATTTTCACCTCGCTTTCGTCCAAATCAAATGTTACTCTGTATTTTTCCTTTAATGCAATCAAACTGTACATATTATAAATTACATTTCTTAAGTTAACCCGACATATTTCTTAAAAATTTCTTAAGAATTTACTGCATCAATATTAAGAATATACATATTCGCTCTCAGATAAAAAACGATTGCATGTAATACTAATTCACGATAAAAAACCTCTAAAAAATCAAGCAAAAGCTTTGATTTATACTATTCTCCATTTTAATGCAGAATAGTATTATGGGGTTTTATGCGGATTTATTAGTTAGGTTTTTATGAGTAATTAGTATAAAACTGCAACCGTTTTTGAAATCAAACTATTTTGAACTCAAGTATGACCTTGAATTGGTCGCCTTCGATTTTAATCCCGAATTCACCCCCGCATTCTTTTACGAATGAATCGGCGATTGAAAGCCCCAGCCCTATTCCTTCTTCGGGCATGGACCCTTTCCCTCTTTTGTACTTCGTCAATATTTCTTCTTCATCGAAATCCATTTTGTAGGATGCGGTATTTTGAATTTCCACTACTGCTTTTTTGCCCGCAAGCTTGCATATAACAGTGATTGGCTCGTCGGTGACTGAGTATTTCAACGCGTTTCCGATGATGTTTTGAAACACACGGTAAATCTTCTTGCCGTCGGCCTTAATAAATACAGCTCTGCCCGGTAAATCCTCTTTAATGGTCTGGCCGCTTTGCGTTATTGCGTCTTCCATATCCGCAAGTGTTTGCAGTATAAGCGTTGTCAAATCAATCATTTTTATATCCAAATCGCTGTTGCCACTCGTGCTTTTTGACAGTTCAAACAAATCGGAAATGATGTTCTTCAGCCGTTCCGATTTGTCTTTTAAAACCTCTATGTAATACTGCGCCTCTTTTGATAAGGAATCTTCATGCTCCAGCAAATTTATATAACCGATAATGGATGTCAGAGGGGTTTTTATATCATGCGAAACATTGGCAATCAGTTCAGCTTTCATTTGTTTCAGAAGTCGGGCATTTTGCGCTGCAGCGTACAAACCTTTTCCCAACTCAGTAGTTGTTAATGCGGTCAATCCTGCATATAATGCAGCTAATGCGTATGTCCAAATCTCGGGGGTTCTTGTCTCAAACGAGCCGATAGTTGTATCCTCGTACCATATAAAAAATATGGATGCGATTATTATAAAGCCGCTAACAAGAAAAAATGCGAGCAGAAATGCGGTTAATCTGATGTTGAAATACTTAATGCCGAATCGGCCGTCGTTGGTTGTTTTACTGGATAGGCGCGCATGTAATATTACTCCAATTAAAGAAAAAGCGATCCCGAATATCGCGAACAGCAAGGACCCTTTACCAATATTTGAGATGTCAACCATATAATAGTCGGAAACAGCAATATACAATTTAACATCCTGATTCATATATGTAAAAATGGTGTCATTATCGGAATATATATATCTATTATAATTGTCTTGGATATTTTTGTCTTTATTTATACTATTTCGAATTTTATTAATACCATTATAATTAGAGTAATCGATATTGATTAAAATATCCCAACTGCTAAAAATAACAGTGTTTTCCTTATCAACTAAAAAAAAACGATATTCTTTCTTTGTTAATAAATCCGTTAAACCTAATTTGTCAATATAAACTCTGATTTTACTATATATATTCTCATAAGGATAAATATTGCCTTGCGAAAATAAAGATGATTCCTGTCGAAAAGACTCTGATTCTGTGACTGCATATTTTACGATTTCATACAAATATACAGATTCATTTCCCCAATCTCTGTAATCAACCCATTGACTTTCATCCAGCTGTTGTATTGATTCATCTTCGGTAATAAATAGAGATTTTATATAGTATTTTATATCTTTAAAATTAATACAGGCTACAGCTATTCCCAGTACACCGGCCAGCAACACCAAGAAAGACATAATCCGCAAAACAATGAAACGAAAATTATCCTTCGATTTTATATCCAATACCCCACACCACCTTTAAGTATTCCGGTTCTTTGGGATTAATTTCGATTTTCTCTCTCAAATGCCTGATATGAACCATCACGGTGTTTTCAACAGCATAAGCGTCTTCGTTCCAAACCCTGTTGTAAATCGTTTCGGATGAAAAGACACGCCCTTTGTTTTCCATCAGCAGCTCCAGTATGCTGTATTCGGTCGCCGTAAGTTTGACAGGTTCGCCGTCGACCGTAACATTCTTTGCTTTTTTATCAAGCTTTAATCCGCCGATTATGATAACATCATCGTTTGGAGATGCTTCTTTGCCTAAAACCAATGATCTTCTAAGCAACGACTGTACTCTTGCCAGCAGTTCCAGGGGATTGTAAGGTTTTGTTATGTAATCATCCGCACCGATTCCAAGACCCAGGATTTTATCGCTGTCTTCGGATTTGGCGGATAAAACAATAATAGGAATATTTTTGCGCTCCCGAATTTTAACAATAGCGGAAAATCCGTCGAGTTTTGGCATCATGATGTCGATAATCAATAAATCAACTTTGTTTACAGCCAAAACATCAAGCGCTTCCATACCATCATAGGCTTTGAAAACCCTATAGCCTTCATTCTCCAAAAGTTTGGCGATGGCAAATACAATCTCTTTGTCATCATCGGCAACAAGTATTTTTGCTGTTTCCATATAGTTGCTGCTCCTGTCTGCATAATCATCGGATATACGGCATTATCAATGATTTATGCGGAAAATTCGTTTGGATTTAAATATCACGTATTTATATTTAAAGCGAGTCAACTAATCTCATTTGCGCGATATACAACGCATACACATTTTTGTTTACCGCAAATCCACCGGTAGCAGAAGCGTGATCACCATAAAGGGTATCCATGATATTCCAAATTCCGCGTTCAATACTATTAATGTTAAAGGGTTTTTGCGCTTCGTCTTTCGGTGCGATGGTGGAAATGGTGTTTACTACACCGTCGTTATTAAACCAGCTTTTGTCAATTATGGCACCCGCTTTTGTAACACCGGTTTTGCTTCCCATATAGGATATACTCGGCCATAGAAGAAAGAGCGCCATCTTCTTATTTGGAACTCTTTCATCCGATGATGAGGACGGTAAGGTTGCATCGGTCGGAACGGAAAAGTAATAAATATCTTTCATTATTGACAGTTCTTTATTCATCTTCGCAGCGCTGTCAACTGTTAAATCATGAATTCCAGTATCTTCGCCGCAGACCTTTCCTAATTGCTTGCCGAGATTATATATGGCAAAATCGTATAACCCTTTTATGGTTTTTGTTGATGAACTGCCGCCTCTTTCTTCAGAATATGAGAGGAACTCAAACACCGGATCGAGTAAAAAAAGCAATGTCGTTCCGTTGTGAGGGCATGCAACAGTTGTTATACTGTGTATCAGGTCCGTTTTACCTCCAGTAAACAATCCGGAAACTTCGCCTTCGGTTGTCCCGGCTCTTTCCTCCGGTGAACCGTTCGCCAACAATTGCGCAAGCATCCTTACGGTTGTTCCGCCGAAGCTATGGGTAATGAAATTCACTTTTTTTATTTTTCCATCCTCATCAAGCTTTCCCCAGCCCTCAAAAAGAGCATCGTTTCTGTAATCAGCGCCGTAACGGTCATGGTTATATTTTGCAGCATGAACTTTTCCGTAATCGGTAAGAGTACCGGTCAGCTGAGCATATAACGTACAGGCTCTGTCCCAGGCGCTGGCAATAGGTCCCACCGATGAAGCATAGCACTCAAAACCTTGATCGTTGAAATCCTGAAGCATGTCACCGGTCATTCCGCCCCAATATTGAACAAATATGTTAAGCACATTGTAATGACCCCAGCCGCCATAGCCTTCGACAAACACAAAAGGATAATCCGTTCCCTTGTTTATGCTTTCTTTCGCATTAACGGATGGTGAAAAAAATGCCATGGTTAAAACAAGAGATAGAATAATACAAAGAAATCTGCGGGAAACAGAACACTTACATTTTTTAAAAATCATTTTTGTCACGTATAATCCAATTATCTCAAATGAGGGGGTAATTGGATTATTTTTCTCCCT
>CAZVJW010000057.1:0-19599 GCA_964627535.1 uncultured Eubacteriales bacterium | reverse complement strand
ATTTAAAGGGGCCGTATCTCTTCGCTGATTTTTCAGCGTTTTGATACAGCCCCTTATAACAATTACAAAATTATGCCGCGGGATATCCAAAGGTAAAAGCTTGTTTCCATGTTCCGGTTAAATCGAATTTGAGGCCTGAAAATAAATTGAAAGAAACCTTGCCGGTGAGGTTGACCGGTTCAACGATATTGAGCTTTGTTAAAAATCCGGCAGTGTTTACAGTTGCTGTTATTGTTGAATCATCGGTATATTTCAGCGTGCTTAAATTCAAATCAGCTGATCCGGCAACGAGTTTTTTAAGTGCTTTGTCCAAACCGAAACCGCTCAAACCCGCTTTATCTATTTGGCTAATCCAACCGTTTACAACCGCATCGGTCAAACCCAATTCACTTAACTTAACACTGAGAGACCCGGGGATTTTCATGGCTTCAATTTGGGTTATCATAGAAGCATAATCGCCAACATCAATATTATCAAGCAGTTCCTTGATAACAGGTGCTCCGAGTGTATCCATACACTGCCCGTGATAAGTGGGGACAGCGGTAAGTTTGTCGACCGATTCATCATTTAAAGTGATTTTATACTTAAAACCGCCTGTGCCGTCAGGTATACACATAGCATATTTAACGCCGGTGCCGGCAGGGTCGAGGGTACACATTTCTGTCTCACCCATACGGGGAAGGAAGTCTTTTATATTGACAGAACCCGAGTCTCCGTTATTAAAGGATAAAAAACCTGCGTCATTAACAACGGCAGTTAAATCGGTGGTTTTAAGAAGATACTTGGCAACATTTGTGGCAAGTTTTCCGCCTAAAGCATTAATCTCGCCTGCAACGCTGTCAATTCTTGTTATATTAACCTTACCGGTAAAAGCTTTTGTCTTGTTCGCCGCGGTTTTGTATGCGGCAACAATTTGTGCTTTTGTTCCGACAGAAGCAGCGGTGTTTGCATAGGTAACATGAACTGTTTGAGTTGCTGTTTTATCGCCGAATTTTATGTCTTTTGCGGTGTCAAAAGCTTTTGTAAAATCATCGGCTGCCGCAGCTGTTTGACCGGTAACAATATTATTGCCGCCCAACACCTTAAAAAATATATTCAGCCCTAACATCAGCGAAGAAAAATTTCCGTCTAAAATTGTGTTGAACGAGTCGATGGAACAAACCCATAAAGTCATCGTAATTTCTTTGTCGGGCGCAAGGGTGTCAATTGTCGAAGCATCTTTACTCAAAACGAGTATGGATGTATCGGTGAAAATATTCGTTACATTGACATCTGTGAGTGCTTCGGTGCTGATATTTTTAACAATAACTTCTATTTCTGCCAAATCTGATACGCCATATCCGGTTTTATCAGGGGTAATGGTAACCTGTAAAGCCGGCGTTTCAGGTGGCGTGGCGAATGCCGCCGGAAAAACTGATAAAAGAAGTACGAAAGACAAGAGTATGCTTGCAACCGTTTTAATCTTTTTTTTCATTTTTTTGCTCCTTAAATTTTATTGATTGTTTTGGATTTGAGCCGGATGTAAAAATGATGTAATATTTATAAAATCCCCCCTTTTCTGGATTTTCATATTAAATCCGCATTGCTTTTTGAAGTTTCTTCATTTTCAACCATTTATAATTAAAACGACTGTTCAGTGGTTAGTATAAGGTTACAGAAACAACCGTTTCAATGTATTATACACTTTATTGAACAAGAAATCAGTAAAAAAGTCCATTATTTTCCCCCACAGCCTCTCAATGTCTGTTCTCGAATCAACTTCCGCGTTATCGGCGGTATCAACGAAATTTACTTCGATGCCGTGTCTGGACTTCGCATAATAATTGCATTTGATAATCAGGTTATGGCCCTCGATTTTACCCGCTATTTCTTCGTCGCCGTTGTATGATTCAAAATTCTGAAAGGTGTAAGTTTGGTTGCTTTCATCTTTTTTGGTTACTTTTACCGTCAGGCTGCTGAAGATGAAATTGTTGAATTCGTCAGTATCATAATCAAAGCTGACAATTTCGATAGCTGCATATGGACTTTCGTAAAGGGGCAACTCATATTGTACGGAGCAATCCAGGTAGTTCAGCGTCAGGGAAACAATATCACCCGAAAAGTCTTCGTTATCGCGGCAAGCTGACAGCAAATATTCGCCGTTAAGATAGCTGACGGATGAAACCTGCGAGGGTTCAAGGGTGTGGATTTCACTGGTACCGTTGACATAATGAATCTTAAATATCATTCCCTCAAGCGTATAATCGTTTAAGTCTTTATAAGAATGGAAAGCAGGGGGCGATATAACTTCTATCGAGTCCACATAGCGGTCAACAACATTCATAGTGAAAGACGTTTTAAGTTTTTCGCCTTTCCAATATTCCGAAGTCTCAACGCTTGCGGTTACAGTGCTGCCCGCGATGGGATTTTCATATACACGGCAGGATATAATAAACATAAAAAACGGCAGCATACCCGTTTGGGAAGAGTCGTTTGAAATGATTTCGAAAGAGCCGTTGCTGTATGTCATTTTAAGCTCCATGCCGCAAGTCGGCGCATTGTAATACCACACATCTGTATTGACCCATTCACCGCTTGCCTCGTCATATTCCCGGACATAATTACGGTATTCGTCGTCAATGCCTAATATAAAAGGCCGTGAAGCCGGTTTTATAAGCTCTAACGAAACGGGATAAATATCCTCGGCGAAACTTTGCAGCGGAAAAGCCGAAAGCAGCATAAAAAATACCAATAAAATGCAGATTGTCTTTTTCAAAACCGTTTCTCCTTAAATATAGTGCTTCAGCATGACAAATGGTTTGCTAATACTAATTACTCATAAAAACCTAACTAAAAAATCCGCATAAAACCCCATAATACTATTCTGCATTAAAATGGAGAATAGTATAAATCAAAGCTTTTGCTTGGTTTTTTAGAGGTTTTTAATCGTGAATTAGTATAACCTTAACAGAGGCAAACAACCGCTATTCGCTGTTACCGTTAGCTTTTCACATCGTCGTATCCGACTACGGTGCAGCTTTGATTGATAATAAGATCTTTTATTTTTCCTGCGTTTTTGCTTGTGTTTCCGCCGCCGGAAGTCAGCAACAACTCAACATCCTTGCCGGCCGGCAGCATTTTGATTACATTGTTTATCGGCGGAGCGGGGAAACCTCCCCAAATCGGCGCGGCGAGAATGATTTTTTCATAATCTTTAAGGCTGCATTTCAGCTCCTCGATTTCCACCGTCTTTTGTTTCATCGCGGCGCGCGCGCCCAAAACAAACGCGGTGAAAACCGAGTAGGGCTTTTTCTTTTTAACCTCAAGAATATCCGCGCCTTCTTTTGCCGCCTTCTCTATTGCGGCTTTCCTTGTCTTGCCGGAGAGAGAATAGTAAACAACCAGAGTCTTCATGTGATTACCAACCTTTCAATATATATTTTATTTAACTAAATCCATCAGTTCAATCTTTCGGATTCGCAACCGCGAGAGAATGGAATAATCTTTCACATCGTCACCCGCGCAATACCCGAGCAACACATAGTCTTTGTTAAAATGAATAGCCGTGTAGCAGTAACCGCAATCATTGTCATCTTCAATAATCACAGGCTCGCCCCAGGAGGCGCCGTTGTTCTGGCTGATAGCGTAAACCAGGCGTTTGCGGTCTCCGCTCGAAAAGTCTTTTTTGAATGTGGGATAATGCGGGATAGGGTTCCAAACAGCGATGAGTTCACCCGTGCCGGGAATTCGCTTCATCGAAAGCGGGGAGCAGGGTGAGGTGAAAAAGGAAGGCTCGGGGTTGCTCCAGGTTAACCCGAAATCCCGTGAAAAATACTCATATTGCCTGCCCATATCGGTTCTCGCCCAGCACCACAGCATGCCGGGTGCCAGTTCCAATACGCCAGGCTCCTGCAGCCCGACTTTAGTATGCGGCGAATTGAGTGAAACCGCGCAGTCGTTTTCAGCCCAGCTGCGGCCGTCATCATCGGAACTGTAAAAATAATTCACAGCATACGGAAAAGAAGGATTGCCCGGCTGAACCCGGACCCCGTGGTGCGCGGCGGGGAACAACAGACTGCCGTTTGACAACAGGACGACTCTGTCGTTATTGACTACATTAAAGCCCAAACGGTTGATGCAGTACTCGGCATCGCTCCAGGTGGCCCCTTCGTCTTTTGAACGGCGCATAACCAGCCGCGTGTCATGAAAACCGTGCTTGATAAGATAAAAAATTCCTATATCGCCGCTGCCCAGCCGCAACATCGAAACGCTCATGATATTTGCCGTGCCGTGGCTTTCCGCCGTGAACAAAATCTGCGGTTCGCTCCAGGTTTCGCCGCCGTCGGTGGAAACTATGGCGGAGATATCCGCGCTGGACTCGTCCCTAAAGCCCTTGCCGCCGTATCTGCTGTAGGCAAATAAAATGCGGCCGTCAGAAAGGGTAACAAAAGCTCCCTCGCTGTTGCGCATATTTGTTTCGTTCGGTGCTAAATCGTGCACAATTTTACCGGTTTGACCCATTTTATCACACCTCTTTTTTTGATATTGATACTGGCGGGAATACGATTATAATAATGCGTAAGGCCATACTACTTTACATTTTATTTGCATTATTATTTTGCTTGATTTTTGCAGTAACTTCAAAACGATGACTTAACTACAATAACAACGAGCTTTATGAAATTCAACAATGTTACAAACAGGCTTTCTTCGGGTATCGGTTCCGCCGGCGCCTGCTTTTCCATCACATATTCATCGTCCATTTTCTCCGAAGTGTCGGTCCGGTAGGTGTTTATGATTAAGCGGCCATCCTCAAATGCCAAAACCGAATAGGATGGCACACGCAACTGGCTGCAGTTTGCCGCGTACCACGGTGCTGTTTCAGGTGCGGCACTGTATTTACTGCCGGAAGCGGAGTTGGCGGCCAGGTAAACGACCCCCTCGCCGTCATCAACAATTTTATTGTCCTTGATCGGGTAGGTGCGGCAATGAACATGGTCATGGCCGCTTAAAACAAGGTTAACGCTGTATTTGTCAAACATTCCGGAATAAGAACGCCATAAATTGACGGGACCGGCGTCTCCGCCGCCCGCGCCGTAAATGCTGTTGTGCATCATCACAATCCGCCACAAAGCATTGGGATTTGCGTCCACCGCTTGCTTGAGAAGCAGCTCCTGGTTGCCGGGCAGCGGCATATTGGAGTTCAAAACAATGAACAGCGCCTGTCCGTAGCTAAACCAGTATCCCGAGCCGCCGGGGGATTCAATCAATTCGCCTTTAAATTCGTTTGGGTTATTGTAGTGATATTTATACAGCGGGAAAGTGAAATCGTGGTTGCCCATTGCCGCCGCGAAAGGAATATTCCTCAACATTTTCGGCGCAAGCAGCAAATTGTATTGCGCGTTGACAGTGGCGGTATTGACCTGATCGCCGGCGGAAAGGATAAAGTTCGTATCCGGATTTGCGTCAACAGCCGATTCAAGCGCCGCATTCCAACCGAAGGAATCTCTTAACAGCACCTCGTCAAGCTTTTCATCGCCAGAACGGCCCATTTGCGGGTCGGAAACAAAAAGCGCTTTAAAATCCGAACTGCCGCCGGTTTTAAAAGATTCGGGTTCGCTCCATTTGCCTTTCACTGTGTAACTGTAATAATATACCGTACCGGGATCCAAATCCGAAGCGGTTACCTTGTTCGTGATGTTGCCGGTCAGCGCGAGTGAACTCTTGACATCAAAACCTTCAGCTCCGCTCATATCGGCATTTTTGCTTATTTTAAATTTTGGCGCCAAGTCAGTGATAACACCGAGCCATGCGAAGTTCATTTCGCTTTCAAAGCTCCCAGGGGTGAGGGTTATCACGCTTAAATCGGTCTTCAGGCTTTCGTACTGCGCTGTCCATTCCTCAATGGTTGTCCGGGCGTTGAGCGCGGTCGCACCTGTAAAAATAGTAACCAGCATAATCAAGGCAATAAAAAGAGAAACCGGTTTTACAACTTTTTTCATAACAAACCATCCTTTCTGTTCTTCTTTGCTTTTTTATTAACTTTCTGCTAAACACTATTATATCAAAGGTTAGCAAAAAATACACCATCTATATTGAAAAGAATATTCAGCTATGCTATCATATTTCAAATTGATTAATTAAATCATATTACTTTTATTTCGCCGCCGGATGATTAGAATTATGGAGGATAAAGGAATGACTTTTTTTCTTGACGCAAGCGCTATCAGCAAAGCTTTCAAAGTGGTTACTGCTTTTTTGGCAATGGTGTTGCTTTCAAGCCTAAACCCGTACAGCGCTTCTCTTTCAAAATCGGGTATGTTTGACAATACGCTCAAAGCCGCGTATCCTCAGACAGTTGTTGCGGATATGGTGGAAAATCATTTTAACGCGCCGTTGCCGGAAGGCAAAACGGTCAAAAAATGTTATATCATCGGTTTCGACGGAGCGCGCTGCGACGCGGTGACGGTTCTCAATGATTCCGCGCAAAGCGGTATAAATATGATATCTCAACAGGGCGGATTGTATACCGCGTATTGCGGTGGCGAGAGCTTCTTTTTCGACAAGCAAAAAACTTGCACCGCTCCCGGATGGGCTTCCATTCTAACGGGTGAGTGGGCTGATGCGCATAAGGTTTATGACAATGGTATGGTAAAAACCAATGATTGCCTGACAATTCTGACCCGTTTGGTTGAGGATGGCAAAGCGGACAGCGCCGCGTTCAAATGCGTTTGGGGCGGGCATATAACCGACACCAACGCCACCTACAAGGATGAAGTGAAATATACGCAAGATAAAAATATCAATGTCCGTTGGGAAACTTATACCTGGGATGACACGCTGCAGGCAGCTTTGCTGGACGAGGTGAAAGGAACATCCTGCGCGGATATCATTTTCAGCATTTACGAGCGCCCGGATTCGGCAGGGCACAGCACGGGCTTCTCCGCAGACAATCCGGATTATACCGAAGCAATGAATCTTTGCGACAAGGATGCCTTTGATTTAATTGAAGCCATTCAAGCGCGGAGTACATATGGGGCAGAGGATTGGCTCATTATCATAACATCCGACCACGGCGGTTACAAAACAGGGCACGGCACCAGAACTTTCGGCACCCGTACGACCTTTATCGCTTCCAATAAAACAATTGCGGGATAAAAGACGTTTTAATCCGATACACAAGGATTTGAGACAACAATTGTTCCGGTTGTTCACCGGCTGATTGGGGAGGGAATATGAAACTGAAACCATTTATCGCTGCCGGCAGCCTGATCTCCGTGTTTTTAGCATTGACATTTTTTACAACACCCGTAAGCAATGGTATGTACGGCCAAAAGCTTGATCAGTCGGGGCTGTTTAAAAATACCGCGGCAACTGCTCTGCCCCAAACGGTGGTGGCTGATATGGTTGAAAACCATTTTCATTCCTCTCTGCCGGCAGGCAAAACGGTTAAAAAGTGCATTGTTATCGGCTTGGACGGCGCGCGCTGCGACAGCGCTTTGAACTTTAAAGGTGTTGAGGGCAGCGCAATAGACCTTCTCTCCTCCTCGGGTGGCTTGTATATCGCAACCGCCGGCGGGGATGGAAAATTAATCCACAGCCAGCCGACAAAAACAGTGCCGGGATGGACAACTGTTCTCACCGGTTCCTGGGCGAATGTCCACCATGCATGGTATAACGGAATTTTAAAATTAACAAATCCCAAGACGTTTTTAACAACCTTGGTTCATGACGGAAGCGCGAAAAGCGCAGCTTTCAAATGCATCTGGCCCTGGCATGTCCAGAAGGCTTATTCAACTTACCGCCTCGAGAGTCTTTATACAAAAGCCCTCAAAATTCCGGTAAAATGGGATACATATCCCGGGCAGGATGAGCTTCAAACTGCCATTCTTGCGGAAGCGGCTGATCCCAAAGGCGCCGACATAATTTTCAGCATCTATGAGCGCCCGGACGAAGCGGGGCACGGATACGGTTTCAGCAACGATGTTCCGGAGTATGCCGAATCCGTCCGTCTTTGCGACAAGGACGCTTACGACATTATGCAGACTATCGAAGCGCGCGAAAGCTATGCAACCGAGGATTGGCTTATTATCATGACATCCGACCACGGCGGACAGGATAAGGATCACGGCAACCTTTCGGAGGACTGTCGCTTTATCTTTATCGCAGCCAATAAAGCTATAACAATAAATGAGTAAAAAAGAGCTGAACAAAAGCGTTCGCCGTTTATTTTTGCTTTGCTGGTTTGCTTACAGCATGAGCTACGTTGGCCGCCTGAATTTTTCCGCCTGCATGGCGGAGATTGCGGCTGAAGGCAGCCTGACCAAAGCATACTTGGGCAGCATCGGCACGGGCTTTCTTGCCTGTTACGGTGCGGGACAGTTGGTAAACGGCATCATAGGCGACAGAATTTCACCCAAATACATGGTCGGCATCGGGCTTTTCGGGGCCGGCTTTGCCAATATATTCATGGGGCTCATTTCCGCGCCGGCGCTGATGTTCTTTATCTGGTGTGCCAACGGTTACTTCAATTCTATGCTCTGGTCGCCGATCGTTCGTGTTCTGGCGGAATGGCTGCCGAAAACAAATCAATCCAAAGCCGGGGTGAACATTTCCACAACCATACCCGTCGGCACCATCGCGTCCTACCTGCTTTCTTCCGTTATCCTCTCCGTTGCCGGATGGCGCGCGGTCTTCGTAACCGACGGAGCCCTGCTTGTCGCGGCATCCCTGATTTGGTTCGGCGGGGTTACGAGCATCAAAGAATATATTTCAAAGCGGGAAGGCATCAAAACGCATCAGGAAATATCCCCGGAGGAAGGTGCCCTTTTGCCCAATTCAGGCAAATCCCGCAGTATGCCGGCGCTGATTATCGGAACCGGTTTAATCTTCGCGGTTTTTGCTATCCTTTTCAACGGTATTTTGAAAGACGGTGTAACACTTTGGGTGCCGACCTATATTACCGAATTTTTCGGAGTCGCGCCTAAGTTTTCTGCAGCGCTTTCGATTATTCTGCCGGTTGTCAGCCTGGCCGGTGCATATACCGCGCTTTGGGCGAACAAAAGATATTTCAACAACGAGATGACGACAGCCGGCGTTTATTTCCTTATCAGCGCAGCAGCGATAGCCTGCCTGTTCCTGTTCGGCAAGCTGAATATTTTTGTAGCCGTCACATTAATTGCCGTATCACTCTCCAGTATGCTTGGGGTGAACGCGATGCTGCTGACCTTCATACCGTTCCATTTCAGCAGGCTCGGCAAGTCCGCTTCCATCACCGGTTTTTTAAATGCATGCTCCTATTTCGCCTCCGCCGTTTCAAGCGTCACCATCGGCGTTATTGCAGAAAAAAGCGGCTGGAATATTACCATTCTATCCTGGCTCGTTGTCGCATTTTGCGGAATGATTGTCTGCTTTGCGGGCAAAAGCTTTTGGGCGAGCGGACGCAGCAGAATTGCGAGCGGGTGGGGAACCAAATAAACGGCTAAAATGAATACGATAGAAAAGCCCGCAAACCAACCTTGAAATTGGCTTGCGGGCAAATTTATTTTTCACTTAAAGCTTTGCGCCGCACCTTTCAACTTCCCGCCGCACAAGCAGCGGGTCCAGCGCATTGATGCTAACCCCGTTGTCTATTGATAAAGCCGCCGCGATGCCCGCCGCCTGGCCCGTCATCGCGCACGTGGTCGCAACCCGCGCGGAGGATAGCGCTAATTGGTCGGCGGAAAAGCAGCGTCCCGCCATCAGCAGATTCTTTCCGTCTTTGGCAATCAGGCATTCCAGCGGTATCTGATACGGCGGAACCTTCAACTCGTCTTTCGGCAGGATATAAGTGCGTTTGTCATCATCCGGTTTATGCCCGTCAAGGTAGAAAACTCCCCGCGCGACAGCGCTTGGGAATTGCCTGCCGTCGCGCAAGTCGTCAACCGTTAGAACATATTCGCCCTTTATTCTGCGGCCTTCCCTGATGCCGATCTGCGGGGAGCAGCCGTCAAATATCCATGGCTTCTTCTCAACACGCTGAAAATAATCCAGAACCTCCATCATCCGCCGGCGCGCCGTAATTTCCGCCTGCGTCATGCTTTCGGTTTCTGTTGCGTCAAAGCATGGTATCTTTATTTTTATAGCATTTCCGCCGGGTCCGTTTGGCCAGATGCTTGTCATTGGCAGGTCTTCCGTGCAGGTTATTTTGCCGAACAAGCCGTCCGGCACCTGAGGTATGCATTCGCTTTCGGGGTGATGACGGACGAAAAACATCATCGACATCGGCAGGCTCAGCCCGTCCGATTCTCTCCCTTTCATTGTTTCAAAGCCGGCGGCATGCGCCAAAACGCCTTCGCCCGTGCAGTCGATAAAAATCTTGGCGCGAAGCGCCTCGGGTCCGGACTGGCCGCAGATGATACATTCCGTAATAATTCCGCCGGACACGGCAGCATCAACAAGCCGGGAATGCAGCAGCAGTTTAACGCCGTAATCGAGCAACAGCTCCTGCAGGATGACGGCTAAAATTTTATGATCAAAAACTCTTGATGATTTTTCCTCATATGGCCTGTAGGGGACTATGGCGTTGAACGCCTCAAGGCGGCGGATGATTTCGTCAAAAATTTCACCCTGCCCGGCTGTTTCTCCGCAAAAAGATGCGACGCCGCCGCTTGTCAAATCACCGCCCGCGACGGCAAAACGCTCAACAAGGATAACATTGAACCCCCGTTTAGCCGCCGCGCAGGCAGCGCACACGCCGGCAATTCCGCCGCCGAGTACAGCTATATCAGCCGTGTAACGAACAGCAATTTCCCGGTTCCAGATTATTGTTTGGTTTTCGGTAACGAACAGCATATCGAACCCTCCCGTTTCTGTCATGCAAATTACCGGTGTTCGCGGTCGAATTCTCTGATTTTACCCAGGTGGATGCGTCTTTTGTTGGCAATGTGAAATTTCGCGGCGGCACCTTTTAAAAAGATATAAGTGTAAAACCATTTCGATGTTTTCGGAACAGATGCTTCAAGCTCCGCTTTTTCAAAACCCTTGGCATCACCGATTTGAAGTAACAGTCCCGGTTCGGAAAAATCGTTTTTGCTTGCTTTCATCAAACCGATTCTTTCAATAAGTGCCCCGTCAATCATTAATTTATGCACGGATATTTTGACGTCACCGGTTATGTCAAAGGCTTCGTCATCCAGCAAATCACACGCAAAAATACGCTTGTTTTCTATATTGCTTTCCGTTTCGATTGTTAAAGAATTGTAATAACCGAAAACACCGATTTTGCCTGTGTTTTTGCCGATGTTCAGCGTGACGTCCGCCGAAGCTTTTTGAGCACCCTTTTCTGCAGTCACCCTGCCTAAGGATGCAATCGAAACGGCTCCGCCCGGATTCTTTGAGGCGACGATATACGGCTCCCAACAGCCGGCTGCCGGGGTAACGGTTGGCAGCTCAATTCCTCTTGCCACGGTTTGAGGCGCTGATTGGTTAATAATATCCTCGTTTTGCGAGTATCGCCAACTGTCCGTCAAAACCTTTTCGCTGAATCTTGAAAACCCGTATTTGCAGCTGTAAGCGGGGGCTATTCTCTGCCAGCGGATTGCCCGGTCAACTTCGTCGAGCTTCCGGCTTACCGGCTTTGGCGACGGAAAGGGGCCGCCGGTATAAGGCGGAGACTTGTTCGTTAACCCTGGCGGCACGGGGAAACGCATAATGCCCATCGTCAGCCCCAGACCCGAGCAAAGGTAAAGCTCATCCTCCGCGTTGATATAACCGGGAACATTATCTTGAATTTTGCGCAGATGCGTCAGCAGCGCTGCAACGCGGGAGAGTGTAGTGGGCGTCGCGAGCTGATAGGTTACATCATACGTGCGCAGCACATCGCTGTAAGCAAGCCGGTACCGGTGAAATGCCAGATATATACCGCGTTCCTGGCCTTTTGCGTTAAAAGGGCTGCGGACCTGTGAATTTTCCAAAACCAGTTCGGGGTATATTTCATCCTTCAGTTTGCCAAGTTTTTTACGGTATTTATCCGAAAAGTCATAGTCGCCCCAGTCAACTTTCCAATAATCAATTCCGGCGTATTTACTCCATTCAAGCCGGATTTTAAAATATTCAAGGAAGCCTTTTTCCCTGCCGGCAACATCCCCGGCATAGGCGACCTTCGGGCTGATCCAGATTCCGGCACCTTTCCAGCCTTCTGCCTTGATTTTCCTGGCAAGTGTTTTTAAGCGCTCGGCGGGCGTGCTGCCGTACCCTGGGAATTTGCTCTCATGGAGCTGGCCGCTGCCGAGGTAGGGCTTAAACCAAATTTCTTCTTTCAAAGCCCCGTTTTCGGAATCGGCAACCTCCCAGCCGTCATCAACCAAAAAAATCAGCTGATTTCTGATTTTCGGGTACATCGTTTTTGCCAGTCCGTTTTCCCCGAAAAGCCTGTCATCGGTTAAAACGTCCCTTATCGTCAGGTTGGAATTTTCCGTATTTCCCGGAACCCACTCCATTAACTGCCAGGTGCAGTAATAGTTCGGCGGTGAATTATCAAACTTATTCGGGATTAAGCGGATATCTGTTTCTTTCATTGCACGGCTCCTCTCAGATTCTGCTAATTTACAGGAAATGCATGGTATTTATTTATTCAATAATCTTCAAAAAACTCTCCATGTTAGACAAAGGCTTGCCGTCGAGTTCTTTAACGACCGAATTTGTCCGGAAACCGAGTTTGTAGGCGGCAGAATTTTCGGGGACTTCCTTAAAATACACGCCGTTTGTTCCGCCCGTTGCCGTTGCCGACATAATGGCGTAACTGATGTCGGATATAATAGCGCCTTTCCAAACCGTTTCTTTTATTGCTTCTTTGAAACTGCTTTTTCTTGGAATATAAGCGGGGGAGGCGGCAGCGCAGTCCGGCTTGCCGAAAACGAAATCAAAATTTTCAAAACAAAGCTTGCTCAAAACTTCTTCATTGGTCACGGTATAATCGTTTTGAGCAGGGTTTTTAAACTGAGGGTCTGTTTTGAAAAGCGCGTTTTTGTCAAATCCGGCGCTTGCCCACCAGCGCGGCAGCTTCACTTTGCCGCTGAAACTGAAATAACAGTTTTGATCAACATCATAGTTGCCCTGTGTCAGCCGCAACTCATCACCCCCGGTCTGACCGGATAAACCCCACGGCTCGTTATTTATCACAATATTTTGCCGGATGATATCGTCCGCCTGTTTGAAGGTGCAGTGAATTTGAAACTGGCCGTCGATGATGATATTATTCGTCACCTTGCGGCAAAAGCCCTCCCGGAGCTTGATGCCGATACCAAGGCACAGGTTGTTATACAGTTCATAGTTGCTTGAGCCGTCGTCCAAATCAATTCCCCATGAATGCGGAGCATTTTGCGGGTGATGAAACCTGTTGTTGTGTATTTTTGTCGGCTCAACCGCGTCCAGTAAGGCGAATGGGCGTTTAGCCGCGCCGTTTTGCCCGTTGGTGTCAAACCCGCCGAGGCTCCAAAATCTGTCCCTCCCCCAGGAATTAAAAGGACCGTGGTCTTGTGTTTCCCGCTGGGAATCGAAGATATCGTTACGTGCCACAACATGCCCGCCGAAGGTTCCATCGTTAATATTGACGCACGAACGAGGGCTGTTGTGAATGGTGTTGTGTATGATATGGATGTTTTTAGCGGCGGAAATGTTTACGCCCGTTGATTGCTTTTCATAAACGCCCATATCCTGCATATGGTTATTTGAAACGGTAATATTCTGCGGGTAATCTTCGGTTTTCGGGCCGGTATGCTGCGGTTCGTCAATTTGTGTTTTATGCACCGTAAACCCTTCTATGTCATTGAAGAGTTCATTCGGCCAGAAAGACGGTTCGTAAACCGCTGAGGGCAAACCGGCGATTTGGATACAGCTTGCGCCTATCCGGTTGAATTCGTTGCCGTCAATCAAATGGTTCTTGTTTTTGCCGTTGATAAATACAGCGTTGCCGTAAAGGTCGGTAAATTCGGAGTTCAGTATGGAGACATTTTCGCTTTCTTCAATCAGAACAGCACCGCTTCGCACAACGCACCAGTCTCCGCGCAAAAGCGGCACATATTCTTTGCCGGGTTTGTCGATGGTGAACATAGTTCTGCTTGTTTTCGAAAAAACGAGGCCGTCGAGGGTTATATCTTTGGCGTTTTGTATATGAAAGAGCTCTTTTGCAATGCTTAACTCAACCTCCGCCGAATCTAAATCCAAACCGGGCCCGGGGTAAAAGAAAAGTTCACCCGTGTTTCTATCGTAATACCATTCGTCCGGCGCATCCAGCTCTTCAAAAATGTTTTCTATCACAAGCTGTTTCGGGTGATACGCGCTGCCTCTGTTGTTGTCACCGATCCATCGCAGTGTTAGTCCCAAAGGCGAGTTTGTGTTTTTACCGGTTATGATATATGAATTACCGCCCCAGCCCTTGTTGTGAATGGCTCTGATAAAGCCGCCTTCAACCGATTGATATGTCTTTGTCCTTTTGCAAATCTCTTTTTCGGTTGCAGCACCGCCCAGAGGCACAGCACCTTTGGTGAAATTTGGATATCGGGCAAGGATTTTATGCGCTCCGTTTATATATAACCCGTCAGCTTCAAGACCTTTTTCGATTTTTATAACCTTGATATTTGGATTTTGCTTATAACTTTGCCACTCAAGATTACAGAGCTTGACTGCACAGTTGATTTCAGCAATGCCGCTTGAGGTGATCACGGTACCGCTGTCCCTTTCGGTAAGTTCAACCGGGCTTGTCAAGCAGTATTTGCCCGGTAAAAGAATGATTTTTATATTGCCGTTATCGTTTTCTTTTGCCGTATATCCGTGTTCCTGCGCTTTGCTGATGGTTTTATACGGATTTAATTCGGTCCCGTCACCGGATGAATCGTTCCCGTTTTCCGAAACATAAAGCTCGAAACAAACGCAGCTTTCCTCATAAGTATTCAAGGTTTTATACCTCCGAATTATAATTGCATTCAGTCATATAGATTTATAATATTACCTGTTTCAATGATACCATATTGAAAGGCTAATGCAACAAGTATTCTTAAGGAATTAAGCACACATATCCACGTTTCCCGCTATATTTATATTGACACTAACAGCGGTATAGTTTAACATATTGATGATGTTATTAGAAAGGATGTTGATTACAATTTCAGATGTAACTTACTCAGGCAGAACACCCAAGGAGGACTATGCTCAGCTGATTTCTTTTCTTGATGAAGTGTTCTTTACCGAAGACGACCCGGAGACTAAAAGGGATTTTTTAGGCATCCTACCTAAGCTTTACAAACCAGAGAACGACCCTTGCTATAACAATTTTATCGTCAAAGAGGGCGACAATATCAAAGGGGCTGTCGGTCTTTACTATAACGAGATTATAGCGGGCGGAGAAAAACTACGCTGCGGCGGAATCGGCAATGTCGCCGTTGCGAAAGATTCACGCTTTAAAGGTTATATGATTGAATGTATGAACATGGCGCTGGACGACATGAAAGAGAGCAAAGCAGACTTTGGTTTGCTTGGCGGGCAAAGGCAGCGTTACGGCTATTTTGGGTTTGAACCGGCGGGCATCCGATATGATTTTTCCGTCAACCTCTCGAACCTTCGGCACTGTATGGGCAAGGATGCCGAAAATGAGCTTGAAGTGCGCGAGGTTACCGCAGACGATAAAGAGGTACTCGCTCAAATTGACGAAATCATTTCAAAAGAAGCTTATTACGCGATTCACCCGCCGGAGATGATGTTTGACATTCTCTGCTCGTGGAGGCATGTACCCTATGCCGCTTTCAAGGATGGTGTTCTCAAAGGATTTTTTACCCGCAATTATGAAGGCGGGCTTGCCGATTTTAAAGTGGCTGACGCCGCAGACATTGATCAGATGATTCTTGCCATTTTTGAAACCGTGCAGGATAGAAACATTGGCTTCTCGGTTGCTCCGTATGATACGGACTGCCTTGATCACTTCACCAAAATCGCCGAGAGCTGTTCCATAAGGCATCCGGAGTGTTACACGATTATCAACTTCGCCAATACCGTGCGGGGCTTGCTTAAAGTAAAAGCGGCAACAGAGCCGATAACCGACGGCGAAATTAAGCTGTTTATCCACGGCTTCGCGGGTGATGAAAAGATTAGAGTCAGCATCAAAGACGGCAAGGTAGACGTTTCCGCGACCGAAGAAACACCCGACTTGGAACTCGACCATTTCCAAGCGATCAGGCTGCTGTTCTCTCTGACATCAGCGGAACGCAGAAACCTGACCTGCAGCGCCGCGCAGTGGTTCCCGCTGCCTCTGCACTGCTTCAGCTTTGATTCGGTATAATAGTGCCCCATAATAATTTTAGATGTTACAAAGTATTGAAAAATTTATTATATAAAACACTGAAAGGAAGATAATGATGGGTAACGGCGTTAATTTTATGGATAAAAACTCCGAACGAAACATGTATTACAAGCGGATAACAAAGATTATCAATGTCCTGCAAAGCTCTTATTACTGCACTGGCAGCGTTAATCTCGGTGGGTTCAAATTCAGGGACGGTCAATATACGATCGGGCAAATCAATGAGGGCGAATGGCGGGATTTCGATACCGAAAATGGGCTATGGGGCTATCGCGAATGTTATGCCTGGTTTAAGCACAGCTTTGAAATTCCTGCGGAATTCGCCGGCAAACCGGTGCTTTACGAGATTATGCCCGCACAGCGCGAATGGCGCGGAGGCGCTACGCAGTTCATCATATACGCCAACGGCGAGTTGGTGCAGGGCATGGACTCCAACCATGCTACCGTGCGTCTGCTCGACTGCGCACGGGGCGGAGAAAAGTTTGATGTTTGCATCAACGCCTATAAGGATGACTGGGACTTTGACGGCAAGGCGATGATGCGCGCGCGCATCAAGACAGTTGATGACCTTGTGCAGAAACTGATTTACGACCTTTTAACGCCGTTGGAAGTGGCAAAACTATATACCGTTGACGATATCCCGCGGGTGGATATTATCAAAGCGCTCAATGACGCCATTAATCTTTTGGACCTCTATACACCCGACAGAGCCGAGTTCACAAAATCGGCCGAAGCGGCAATCGCCTTGCTTGAAAAAGAGATTTACGGCAAGGGCGATATCGGCGCGTTAACCTCCTGCATCGGCCATACCCATATCGATGTCGCATGGCTCTGGCGGCTCCGCCAGACAAGGGACAAGACCGGCCGCAGTTTTGCCACCGTTTTAAAGCTGATGGATGAATACCCTGAATACAAGTTTATGTCTCCGCAGGCGCAGCTTTATGATTACTGCAAGCAGGATTATCCGGAAGTGTACGAGGGCATCAAAAAACGCGTGAAAGAGGGCCGCTGGGAAGTCGAGGGCAGCATGTGGGTAGAGTCGGATACAAATGTTGTTTCCGGTGAATCCCTCGTTCGTCAGTTCCTGGTTGGCAAGCGCTTTTTCAAGGATGAATTCGGTGTGGATAACAAAATTATGTGGCTGCCCGATGTGTTCGGCTACTCCGCCGCCATCCCGCAGATTATGAAAAAAGCCGGTATCGATTTCTTTATGACCACCAAAATATCCTGGAACGAATACAATAAGGTGCCTTATGACACCTTTATGTGGAAGGGCATCGACGGCACGGAGGTGCTCGCACACTTTGAACCGAGCACCGACAACGATGAACGCGTTGATTTCGGCACCACCTACAACGCATATCTGGAACCGGAACTTGTTCTGGGCGGCTGGCGGCGTTATTCACAAAAGGACCTGAATAAAAATGTGCTTTGCTCCTTTGGTTTTGGCGACGGCGGCGGCGGCCCGACCATTGAAATGCTCGAGTTTGGCAGACGCATGGAACGCGGCATACCCGGCTGCCCGAAAACACGCATGGAATTCAGCAGGGACTTCTTTGAGAACCTGAAAAAGGATGTTGAAGGCAGCCGCAGACTGCCGAAATGGGTTGGGGAACTGTATCTGGAGTTCCACCGCGGTACGCTGACCTCCCAGGCGCGCAACAAGCGCTACAATCGTAAGAGCGAGAATTTATACCATGACCTTGAAACCCTGGCTTCCATAGCCCAGACAAAGGCCGGAGCACAGTATCCGGTGGCAGACATCTATGAAGCTTGGAAGATAATTTTGCTCAACCAGTTTCACGATATAATCCCCGGATCCTCTATCAAAGCGGTTTATGACGATTCAAAAATCCAGTATGATGCGATCATCGAAAAGGGTAATGAGCTTGTTGACCAAGCGATGGCAGCCATTGTCTCGAACCTTGCCGTTTCCGAAAAATCCTATGTTGTCTTTAACACATTAGGAATGTCGCGCGATGATATCGTTATCACCGATATGCCGGTCACAGAGAACTTCTCTATATCCGACAGCGACGGCAATACGATGGCCTGGCAGAAAACATTCGACGGAAAGCTTGCCGTTTTTGCAAAAGGCGTTCCGGCAAAGGGCTACAAGGCTTATAAAATATCCGAATGGGCTATGCCGAACTGCGAGAGGACGGTTAATATCAGCGGCAACACCGTGAGCAATGATTTCTTCGAACTCGAATTTGACTCCGCCATGAACATCTCCCGCCTGCTTCACAAGGCAAGCGGCAGAACAGTTGCTGCCGAGGGCGAAGCGCTCAATAAAATCATCGCGTATGAAGACAGGCCCTATAACCACGAGGCTTGGAATGTGGATGTTTATTTTGATGAAAAGAGCATGGAAATTACAGATGTCACAAGCAGCGAACTGGTTGAAAACGGCCCCGTAAGAGCCGTATGGAAAGTAATTAGAAAGTTTATGTCCTCCACCATCGAACAATACTTCATCTTGTATAAAGAAATTGCCCGTATTGATGTCAAATATATCGCGGATTGGAAAGAAAAGAACATCCTGCTTAAAGCCGATTATCCGGTGGATGTCAACGCTGTCAGAGCGACCTTTGATATTCAATTCGGTAACCTTGAGCGCACCACGCACAACAACACCATGTGGGACTTTGCTCAGTTTGAAGTTGTCGGCCATAAGTGGGCGGATTTGAGCGACAACAGCTTCGGTCTGTCGATTCTTAATGACTGTAAATATGGCTGGACTATCAAACAGGGGCACATCATGCCATCGCTGCTGCGCTGCGCCACCAACCCGAACCACGCGCAGGACAGGGAAGTTCATAATTTTGTCTATTCGATATACCCCCACTCCGGTGCTGTCAGTTCCTCGGATGTTGTCAGGGAAGGTTATTCACTGAACTTCCCGCTGTATTGCGCAACAGCAGAGCCGGGTGAAGGCAAGCTTGATACCTGCTATTCTTTCGTTTCTGCTAATGCTCCGAATGTGATTATCGAAACCGTCAAGAAAGCGGAAGACAGCAAGGATATCGTCATCAGGGCTTACGAAACCTGGAACAAACAGACGGACTGCATCCTAAGCTTCGGCGAGAATATCAAGAGCGCCGTCGAATGCAATCTGATGGAAGAAGACGAAGGAACTCTTGAAATCAAGGACGGTAAAATTGCGATGGCTTTCAAACCGTTTGAGATCAAGTCCATCAAAGTAACGCTGTAATAAATTAAAGACAAAGCAAAGGGGCTGTATCAAAAGTAAGCCCGAAAAATGATAAAAAAGAAGCAGGGGTATG
>CAZVJW010000056.1:0-20431 GCA_964627535.1 uncultured Eubacteriales bacterium | reverse complement strand
TGAAGTTTCCTCAAAACCGGAAAAACCTATGAATCCTTAAGTTGACGATGTTACTCTAAAAGAGGAATAACCTTTAACAAGGGACGCAAAAAACTATCCCCGAAAAAACATTTTAGGAGGAAATAATCATGAAACAGCGCTTCGCTCTGGAGCTATACTCAGTCAGGAACGACCTAACCAACGATTTTGAGGGCACATTAAAGGCAGTGAAGGCAATCGGCTACGAAGGCGTGGAATTTGCCGGCGACTATGTGCACAGGGCCGAAAAAGTTGCGGCAGTTATCAACGAAATCGGTCTGCAATGCTGCGGCTGGCATACGCCCTGGTCCTACGTGCAGGACGACAAGCTCGATGCCACCATCGCATACAACAAGACCGTCGGCAACCGCTATGTGATCGTACCCGGTCTGCCCAAAGAATGCACCGAATCCATTGAAGCATGGAAGGCAACCGCGGAAAAGTTTAACGCTCTTGCCGACAAGCTTGCCGCCCATGACTTGGTGCTGGGGTACCATAATCACAGTTCGGAGTTTAAGGCCATCGACGGCGAAGTGCCGTATGATGTTTTTTTCGGGAACACCGGCAAAGACATCGTCATGCAGCTGGATAACGGCAACGCCATGAGCGGCGGCGCGGATGTCTGCGCGTTAATTAAGCGTTACCCCGGCAGGGCGCAGACCGTCCACATTAAGCCCTACAGCAAGGCCGACGGGTTTGATACTATGATAGGTGAAGATGATATTCCGCTGCCCGAATTTATGAAGCTGTGCGATGAAGTCGGCGGTACAAAGTGGTATATAGTGGAATATGAAAGCGAAGCGCTGCACACGCCGCTGGCAGGGGTTCAGCTGTGCTTTGATGCGCTGACGGACATGCAGGCAAGGGGAATTATCTAAAATAATCCGGGGTCGGATCTGTGGTTTTGCACCCCGGTCACAGCACGCAGTGACCCTACGGGAAACGAAACTGCTTTGCCTCGCCTATGTTAGGCGAGGTGGCAGGCGGCAGCCTGACGGAGAGGTAGATAAAAAGAGGTGTCACCATGCAGGATCATAAAATTTTGTTGACCGCGCACGAGAAATCCCCTATGAATAATCAAGTTCGGTTCAGCGGTTGTCTGTTTGGCGGAGCAATCGGTGATGCTCTGGGTTATACGGTAGAATTTATGCATTTGCCGGAGATAAAAAATATATTTGGCGAAAGCGGTATTACCAGCCTTGTGGTGAACACAATTACAAATAAAGCACAGATTTCGGATGATACGCAAATGGCTTTATTTACCGCTGACGGGCTGATTTGGGCATACCTGCGCTGCAGTGAAAGCGGCATCGGCTCGTATGCCGAAAGCGGGGTATATCAGTCCTATTTACGCTGGTTATATACACAGACCGGGTATATTAAGGATAATGCTTGGCTGGAAAAGCAGCCGCATGAATTACAGAACCTAATTGTTAAATACGATAAAAGTATTTTGGATTATAATGAACTGTTAACCCCAAGAGCCCCCGGAAACACTTGCCTTTCATCATTAAAGAGCGGTTTAATGGGGACAATTGAATATCCAATCAACAACAGCAAAGGGTGCGGCGGCGTGATGCGGGCGGCGCCTGTCGGACTGTTTCTTCATCATGACCCCGTGTATGCGTTCAGGGTGGGTGCAGAGACAGCGGCGATTACTCACGGCCACCCGTCCGGGTATCTTTCTGCCGGTGCCCTCTCGGCAATAATTGCAGCGCTTATTAACGGTAAAACCATTCTTGAAAGCGCAAAATCCGCTATGCGCATTCTTGAAACGTATGAATCACACGGGGAAACATTATTGGCCATGGAGAATGCGCTTGAACTTGCGGCAGGCAATGAAACAGTATTCCACGCCATTCAAACACTTGGCCAAGGGTGGGTAGGCGAAGAGGCATTGGCTATTGCGTTGTTCTGCGCATTAAGAAAAACTGATGTAAAGGAAGCATTTATCGCTGCGGTTAACCATGACGGAGACAGTGATTCAACCGGCGCAATATGCGGCAATATTTTAGGCGCTGCTTACGGGTTACATTCTTTGCCGAAAGAATGGGTTGAGCACATAGAATTGGGACAACTATTAACCGATATGAGCAATAAATTGTTTGCTCTTTCAGAAGTCGCTTTTAATAAGCAGTAAAAGCAAGCCTTGCCGTTGAACAAATTAACCGCAGCGAAAGAGGTGTTCCGATATGGCAGATTTAACCTTACATCCCGAATATGAAAAACTCTGCGGTGAAATTGTTGAGTTGAAAAGTCAAATATCCGCACTGCTTTTGGAACGTGACGAGCTTCGTTATCATATCTGCAAAAACATTGAAGCGGAATATATGGTCAAAATCGGCACGCTGGAATACAAGGCTTTTGAGTTTTATTGCAAAACATTGCGCATCAAACGCAAAATTGAGCTGATACAGGCAAAGCTCAACCGGCAGGAAACGGTGTTTCTTCCGCTTATCGAGCAGCAGCTCGATAAAGAATATGCCGAGTATGAGCAAACACTGAAAGAACGGCTGGATACAATAAATGCCGCATTGCACCGCACGGAATTGGCCGAGCTTTCGGATGAAGACAATGCATTGCTAAAAAAGCTGTACAGGCAAATCGTAAAAAAGCTACATCCGGATTTGAATCCGGATGTAACAGAAGGCGAGCTTGACCTGTTCCGCAGCGCGGTCTCAGCCTATGAAAACGCTGATTTGACAATCATTCAAAGCATAGCGATTATGGTGGAAGAAATCACACCCAACGCAAATGATATCGGTTTGTATGACGGATTGGCAGAACTCAGCGCAAAAAAAGAAAGATATCTGAAATCGCAAAACGGTATTCTCGTTCAAATAGAAAAGATAAAAAGCTCGTTTCCTTATGATCAAATAAATTTTCTGAAGGACGAAACCGCGGTGAAAATACAGAGGAACGATCTGCAAACGGAAATAGAGGAACAGCGGAAAGCGTTTGTAAAATATGAAACAGTATTGAAATCCATGCTTGAGGGCGGGTGCTGATATGAGCAACATTATTAAAATAGACGGCAGCAATATTATTGAGGTGCTTCACGGCAGTACCGGTATCGGCAAGCCTTTCGCTCAAAATATCTATCTTATCGACGCCCATGTTGCCGGAACTACTTATGTTGATAACATTGAAGATATTGAACCCGGCCTTCGTGTGGGTATGAAACTTAAATTTCTGCGTGAGCCCGATAATCTTTATGACAAGCTTGCTATTAAAGTGTTGGATGAAACCGGCAACAAAATCGGGTATGTCCCCCGGGCAAAAAATGAAATTCTGTCCCGGCTGATGGATGCCGGCAAACTGCTTTACGGCACCATTTATGAAAAAGATTTTGAAGGTGACTGGCTTAAAATCACCATGCAGATTTATTTGGCGGACTGAACCACACACGGTCGGCCTTGATTGAATCGATGAACTTTATACCATGGTCACAGTACGCCTTAACATTTGATACTAATTACTTATAAAAACCTAACTAAAAAATCCGCACAAAACCACATAAATCAAAGCTTTTGCTTGATTTTTTAGAGGTTTTTTAATCGTTAATTAGTATGAGATAAAAAGAAACAAGCCCTGTAAAGCTATAATACTTTACAGGGCTTAACACTGTTGACTGTTAAACGATACCTTGTGCCATCATTGCGTCGGCAACTTTAATGAAACCTGCTATGTTCGCGCCGACAACAAAGTTATCCTCAGCGCCGTATTCTTTTGCCGCGGCTGCCATGTTGTTATAGATGTTGACCATGATATTTTTCAACTCACGGTCGACCTTCTCAAATGTCCAGCTGCTGCGGGTGCTGTTCTGGCTCATTTCAAGCGCAGATGTCGCAACACCGCCGGCGTTTGCCGCTTTACCCGGAGCAAAAAGGATTTTATTCTTTATAAAAACCTCGGCAGCTTCGGCGGTTGAAGGCATATTAGCGCCTTCGGCAACAGCTGCACAGCCATTTTTAATAAGCATAAGGGCATCCGCTTCACCCAATTCGTTTTGCGTGGCACATGGAAGCGCTATGTCGCAGGCGACTTCCCACACATTGCCGTTTTCATAATATTTCGCTTTCGGGCGGTAATTGACATATTCCTTAATCCTTGCGCGCTTAACTTCTTTGATTTCTTTAAGAACCGCGACATCAATCCCATCCGGATCATAAACATAGCCGCTTGAATCGCTGACCGTAACCGCCTTGGCGCCGAGAGCCTGAACTTTTTCAACCGCGTAGATGGCAACATTGCCCGAACCGGAAACTACAACGGTTTTTCCGGGGATTTCAATGCCATGATCCTTCAGCATTTCTTCAACAAGGTAAACAAGTCCGTAACCCGTTGCTTCCGTTCTCGCAAGAGACCCGCCGAAAGCAAGGCCTTTCCCTGTTAAAACACCTTCATAAAGGCCTGTAATGCGCTTGTACTGGCCGAACATAAAACCGATTTCTCTGCCGCCCACACCGATATCCCCCGCGGGAACATCGATGTTAGCGCCGATAACTCTGCAAAGAGATGTCATGAAGCTTTGGCAGAAATTCATTACTTCTCGGTCACTCTTGCCCTTTGGGTCAAAGTCGGAACCGCCCTTGCCGCCGCCGATAGGCAGACCGGTGAGGGAATTTTTAAAAATTTGCTCAAAACCTAAAAATTTGATGATGCCGATATACACCGACGGATGAAAGCGAAGACCGCCCTTATAGGGACCGATTGCGCTGTTGAACTGAACGCGGTAGCCGCGGTTGACCTGGACTTTTCCGCTGTCGTCAATCCAGGGAACTCTGAATGACGAAACCCTCTCCGGTTCGATAAGGCGCTCAAGCAATGCCCACTCCTCATATTTCGGGTTTCTGTCCACCGCAGGTCTGATGGATTCAAGGACCTCGACTGCCGCCTGCACAAATTCCGGTTCGTTTGCGTTCTTTTCTTTCACTGTTTGAATGATTTTGTCAACATAGCTCATAATTTTCTCCTTCAATAAAAAATTGGGACGCAACCGGATTTTTCCGGTTGCACCTTGTGGCGTCTTTGCCTTGCGTATTATATTACGCCATGGTTTTTATAAATGCAAGTATTTTGTTATAAATTTCATAATTTCGTTGTTTTCAACACATTTTTGATATTATTAAGTGATATTTGCAACATTAATTCATTTTTCTTTCAGTTTTTATGTTCAATGGCCGCTATATTACTGTGAATAAACGCAGATTCATAAGCTGTCAATTAATATTTACGCCGTTTTATTGACATTTGTTTGTGCAAATAATATATTATACATAATTGACAATGAGGCAGTGATGAAAATGGAAACAATAACACAAATAGGCCGGTTTGCTTTGCCCGCTTTGGGCGCGCTTATTCTCGGTTACTGTCTCTTTTCGCTTCTTCGAAAAAAATACAATTCTGTTGCCGGAACATTTTTGCAGAACACCGCCAACGGAGACATTCTCCCGCTCAGAAACGGAGAAACTTCAATAGGCCGCAGTAAAAACTGTGATATTATTTTAAATTACACAACCGTTTCCCGCTCGCATGCCGTCATTGCAAAAAGAAAGAAGGGCTGGTTTGTTGTTGACACCCGTTCAACAACCGGCACTAACGTTAACGGTGAACCTGTCAAACAAAAGGTGTATTTGGAAGATGGAGATATTATCACGCTGGGCGGTGCTTCTTTAGTTTTTAAAACCGGGGATTAATACTAATCCCTCTTTAAAACATAGCTAAAAATTCAGCACAAAAACCCATTCATCAAAGGTTTTTGCTTGATTTTATGGAGGTTTTATAATCGGGATTAGTATAACATGTGCCGGCGTAAACTGCCGCTGAACAAAGCCGTATACCGATATTGATGAGAGGAGCATGTTATTTATGCAAAACGAAATTGATAAAAAGGATGTCCCCGCCGACATTAAACCGAAGGGCGATATGCCCGAAGACCAACATCTGCTTGAAGAAATCGACAGGCGAAGAAAAACAGAGATGTTTTTACAAATTGAGAGGAAACGTTTAGAAACCATATTGCGATTAGTAGAGGACGGCGTTATTTGCACCGATGAGGTCGGTTCAATAACGGTGATAAATCGTGTTGCGGAGGATCTAACCGGTTGGTTTGCTAAAGAAGCAATCAGCAAACCGATTGAAAAAGTATTTAAGTTTATTGATGATTCAACACGGGAAAAAGGCGAAAATGTAGTAAGCAATGTGCTAAAATCCGGCAATGAAATTGAATTGAAAGGCATATTGCTGATTTCTAAAGACGGCAGAGAATGCCCCGTCGAAGTTGTCATTGCGCCTGTCACGCAAATAAAAGGAGAACAAGACGGCGCGATTCTGGCTATCAGAGACTATTCAAATGCAATAAACCGGGCGAAATCAAGTGAAATCATAACGGCTCAAAATCAAATTTACGGGAAGTCTACCCGACGGCATTTTGACAAAGAACTTGATAAGTCGAAGGATGATTTATATATACCTTTTGCTTTTATAACGGTTGATGTGAAAGGTATCGGGCTTAATACTTTCGGATACAAATACAGTGAATTGCTGTTAAAAAAAGTAATAAATATTTTACATAACGAATGCCGTCCGGGTGATATTATTGTGAGAATCGGTATCGGTAAATTTGTTATTATGATGCCGTTTTATGATGCAAAATATGCAAACATACTTATTTCGCGGTTAAATAAAGCTGTTATAAAAGAAAATATAAATAATATTGCTTTTTCTCTCTCGGCAGATATTTCCGTTAAAGACGATATTTTTGATAATTTAGATGATGTGCTGATAAAAGCACAGGACGATCTTTACAGGGACAAGATTTCTGAAAGTTTAAGCAACAGGAACAAAATAATCTTCCTGATGATGAACGCACTTTTCGAAATAAACGAAACAGAAAAACCACATTCGCAAATGGTCAGCTGCAACAGCGAAGCCATTGCAAGAAAAATGAATTTAAGTGAGGAAAAGATCAGCCAGATAAAATTGGCCGGGCTTATACATGACATTGGGAAAATAGGGATTGGTGAAGAAATCTTAACAAGTAAGGGATATTTAAATCACAAGGATTGGGAAGCCGTCAAAAAACATCCCGAAACAGCTTATCGAATACTCCGGCCGTCAGCTGTATTTTCCGAAATCGCCAATATTGTTTTGGACCACCATGAAAGGTGGGACGGCAGCGGGTATCCCAGAGGCTTAAGGGGCGAAGAAATATCGGTGCAGGCAAGGATTATTGCCGTTGCGGACACTTATGATGCTATCATTTCCGAAAGAGCTTATAAAAAAGAATTGCGAAGCGAAGAAGCAATCGAAGAAATGAAAAAATGCGCCGGCACTCAGCTTGACCCGGAGATAACAAGTATGTTCATTGAAAAAGTATTAGGCAAATCATGACAGCAGGCCGATACTCGCATCCGCCCGCAGATAACCGGTAAACGGACGGGCAGCGGGCAGCAGAGACATTGTGGCTAATACGAAGAAAGGCCGTATTTTTATTGGAAAAGATCACGCTTTCAAACGGATTCAGAATCATGCTTGAAAAAGTCGAATGGGCAAAAAGCTGCTCCATGGGGGTTTGGATAGGGAGCGGTTCCCGCTTTGAAACACCGGAAAAAGCAGGCATATCACACTTTATAGAACATATCCTTTTTAAAGGCACTCAAAGCAGAAGCGCATTGGATATTGCGCGGCAAATGGATGAAATCGGCGGTTCTCTGAACGCATATACCTCAAAAGAATACACCTGCATTTATGTCCGAAGCCTTACCGACCATGTCGGCAAGGCATTTGATATTATCGGCGACATGCTGACGGCGCCTAATCTTGCGCCTAAAGATATCGAACTCGAAAAAAATGTAATAGCAGAGGAAATTGCCATGTATGAGGACAGCCCCGAAGACCTCTGCATGGATCTGTTATATGATGGAATATGGAAGGACGATATGCTCGGCAGAAACATTTTGGGCAGCCGTCAAACCATCAATACAGTAACAGAAGACACATTGCGGCAGCATTTGGACGAATATTATGTGCCTGAAAGAATGGTTGCTTCCTTTTGCGGCAACTTTGACAAAAATCTTGCAATTGCCGCTTGTGAAAAATTCTTCGGGTCTATGACGGCAAAGGGTAACTTTATCAATACCGTCGCCCCGGTTTATAACAAGTGTACAAAATTATTAAAAAAAGACTTTGAGCAAACTCAAATTGTCGTTGGATTTCCGGGGATTTCATCCACGGATGAGCGCCGTTATGCAGTGCAGCTGGCCACTTCGGTACTTGGCGCCGCATCCTCATCCCGGCTTTTCCAGCGTTTGCGTGAAGATTTGGGAATTGTTTATTCGATTGATGCGTTCAATATCCCCTATCTCGGCACAGGCCTTGCGGGCATATCCATGGCGCTCTCCCCAAAATCCGAAAGAAAAGCATTCACGGAAACATTCAAAATTATGCAGAAGTTCCCTGAAAGCATTACAGAGCATGAGCTTGCCCGCGCCAAAGAACATACAGTCGCATCGCTTGTAATGGGTCTTGAATCCACGGCTTCGAGGGCGATAAGCATGGGGCGAAACGAACTTTTATTTAATTATGTTATCAGCGAGGATGACTTGATAAAAAAAATAAGAGATGTGTCTTATGAGCAGGCAAAACAAGCCGCAAAAGATCTGCTTGACTTTAAAAATTTATCGCTCAGCGCAGTCGGGCGTCTTAAACAAAACAAAGTCTATGATGATATTGTAAGCAACGCGCGAGATATGATATAATCAATCGAGAGTGGGCAGTGGACTGTGGACAGTGAACGATGAAGTTTGCGAAGCCGCTCTTCTCTATTGCTTTTCGGCCTCGTTCTCCTGCCCACTGCCCACTGCCCACTGCCCACTAATAAAGGAACGTGATTTCATGTCTGATTTTAAAGCAGCAAAAAGAATTGTTATTAAGGTAGGCACATCAACTCTAACATACGAAAACGGCAAAACGAATATCCGCCGTATGGCAAAGCTCGCTGCCGTGCTTTCGGATTTGTATAATTCCGGGTTGGAAATAGTTCTTGTTACCTCCGGTGCTATAGGAGTAGGTGTCGGCAAACTCGGGCTTAAAGTGAAACCGAAGGACACCCCGGGCAGACAGGCCGCGGCTACCGTAGGGCAGTGTGAGCTGATGTTTATATATGACAAGCTTTTCGGAGAGTACGGCCGGATTATAGGCCAGCTTCTCATTACCCGCAGCGACATTGAAAACGACGAACGCAGGGACAACCTTATTAATACCTTTGAAAAGCTTTTTGAATATGACGCAATTCCCATTGTTAATGAAAACGACAGCGTCGCGGTTGAGGAAATTGTATACGGTGATAACGACAGCCTTTCGGCCAATGTCGCAAAGCTGGTTAATGCCGATGCGTTGATTATTCTGACGGATATCGATGGCCTGTTCAGCGGCAATCCCCATGAGGACGGGGAAGCGATGTTCATCCCGTATGTTGATGAAATAACCGATGAGATTTTAGCCCTTGCAGCCCCGAGTTCTTCAGAGCAAGGCACCGGGGGTATGATAACAAAACTTCACGCGGCGAAACTCGCAACATGTGCCGGAATTGACACGGTTGTGATGAACGGCGCCGACCCGGCAGATATATATAAACTGCTGGACGGGCTTCAGGTCGGGACATTCTTTAAGGGGCAAGCGCCCGTCCCGGGCGCGGAGAAGCAATAGAGAAGTGTGACTTCGTCACGGGAAGAAGTGGCAAAGCAATAGGAGTTTACGGAGTTGCTTTGACCGGTCATCGTTTCTATTCTTACTCCAACTTCTTTTCAACTTCTTCTCCATAAAACCGCCCACTGACCACTTACGAAAGGGAGCATCGCAATGCGAACACTTATTGAAATAGGCGAAAACGCCCAAAAAGCTGAACGAATTCTGGCTTGCGTGCGCGGCGGCGTGAAAGACGCGGCGCTTAAAAGCATCGCTTCGGCTTTGATTGAAAACGCCGATCAAATAATCAAAGCCAATAAAATCGACTTTGAAAACGGCAAATCGGCGGGGCTCTCCCCTTCCCTGCTTGACAGACTGAGCCTTGACAAGAGCAGAATAGAGGCTATGGCAGACGGCGTACGTCAAATAGCGGGAATGGACGACCCTGTCGGAAAAATTATTTCCGGCACTACCCGCCCGAACGGATTAAAAATTCAGAAGGTCAGCGTACCTCTCGGTGTTATCGCGGTAATTTTTGAAGCCCGCCCGAATGTAAGTTCAGATGCTGCCGCGCTTTGTTTAAAAGCCGGCAATACTGTCATTCTCCGCGGCGGAAAAGAAGCGATAAATTCCAATATAGCTATTATAAATTGCATGCGTGCGGCAGTTGAAAACGCAGGCTTGCCTGCGGACTGCATTCAGCTTGTTGAGGATATCTCGCGCAAGAGCGCAAATGAACTGATGCGTATGAATGAAGCCATAGATGTCCTTATTCCAAGAGGCGGTGCAGGGCTGATAAAAGCTGTTATGGAGAATTCAACCATTCCTGTAATAGAAACCGGCGTCGGCAACTGCCACATTTATGTTGACCGCGCGGCTGATTTGGACATGGCGGCGGAAATAATATATAACGCAAAGACTTCCCGTCCATCGGTTTGCAATGCCTGCGAAAGCCTGCTGATTCATAAGGATGTTGCGGAATTGGCCTTGCTTGCGATAAAAGCAAGGCTTGATGAAAAACATGTTGAAATCCGAGGCGACGAAATTGTCCGCGAAATATTGCCGGATGCGGTCACCGCAAACGAGGATGACTGGGGAAAGGAATACCTTGACTATATCCTATCCGCAAAGATTGTATCGGATATCGACGAGGCAATCGGCCACATCGCAAAATACGGCTCCGGGCACAGCGAGTGCATCATAACGAATGATTATAACGCTTCCCAAAAGTTTCTGACCGAAGTTGACGCCGCAGCTGTCTATGTCAATGCCTCTACCCGCTTTACGGACGGGGGAGAATTCGGTTTCGGGGCAGAAATCGGAATTTCAACCCAGAAGCTGCATGCAAGAGGCCCCTTGGGGCTTTCAAATTTAACCAGTGAAAAGTACCTGATTTTCGGTTCGGGGCAAATCAGATAATCTGCATACCGGGGGCGGAAGAAAGAATACCGCAATACAAAGACACAGTTAATACTAATTACTCTTAAAAACCTAACTAAAAAATCCGCACAAAACCGCATAATACTATTCTTCATTAAAATGGAGAATCGTATAAATCAAAGCTTTTGCTTGATTTTTTAGAGTTTTTTAATTGTGAATTAGCATAAGGAGGAACGGAAATGAAAGAAAAAGTACGGACTGAAACCCGTCCGCATAGAAAACGCCTGCATCCATGGGCATTCCCCTTAGGGTTGGCAGTTGCTGCGCTTGCAATTGTCGGGGCAATAACATTGATTTCCCTTGGCGTAAACGGAATAAAAGAGTTAACCGATAAAAGCGCACAAAAAGCCGAATATGAAAGCTTTTTAACACAGGTTGTCAGAAATGACCCTGATCCATTTGACGATATCAGCAAAGCAAATATGTCCCAATTGCTTGAGGCTGCTATTTTTGAATTTTTGGAAGCCAGTAAGAATAGCACGAACACATACGAGTATTCATCGGTGGACCCGGTCGGACAAATTATTCCGCAAGATAAAATTGAAGAGAAATTTAAAAAACTGTTCGGTTCGGAGGTCACTCCGGTCCATACTACTATTTTGGGCAACGGTTATACATTATATTATGATGAAGCAAAAAAGAGTTATATTCTACCCCTCACCGGTATAGAACCGATCTATACACCGGTGGTTTCCGCAATTGATAAGAAGGGCAACTCAATTATTTTAACCGTCGGTTATGTCGCCAGCGGGGAATGGCATCAAGATGAGCGAGGCAGATTAAATAATCCCGAGCCCGAAAAATATATGAAAATCACATTAAGAAAACCGGACACCGAATCAGGTTATTATATCAGCGCCATTCAGGAAACCGAAGCGCTTGAAACTGCTGATCCCAACCAAAAGAATAAAGAAACCCAAAAAACTACAACTGTCGAGGCAGATACCGGGTTGAACGAAACATCCGCTATTGCCGAAGGTGAAACATCAAATGAAACAGCACTTCCCGAAAGCAGCGCATCAAGCGAAACCGCACTTCCCGAAAGCAGTGTATCAAGCGAAACCGCACTTGCCATTAGCAGTGAAGCTGTTGAAACACCGGCTGAACCCGGTCAGTAAACTCATTTTTCGCAAAGAGGTAACTACATGTATTTTCACGAACCTACCTATGACCTTGATATTCTCGCTCAACAGAACCTTCATATTCATACAAGCTTTTCCAATTGCGCCAAACCCGAAATGACGTTTCAAAACATTGTTGCCGCCGCCGAGGCTGCGGGGCTCAAATTAATAGCTCTTACGGACCATTTTAACGATGACAATTCCAACGAGCAATTCCTTAAACGAAACCGTTTACTTCACGGTGAAGCATGTTTAACAAAAACAAATGTAGTAATATTACTCGGCGGGGAACTTTCCGCCTATGCGCCCGGCAAGAGTCTTGAAAACGAGACTGTCAGAAGGGAGCTTGATTATAAGCTGTATTCCTGCAACCATTATCATTTAAATTCTTGGGGACAACCGGAGGATAAATCTCTGCACGGCTATGCCGAATATTCCGTTGCCATAATCTCCTCCCTTGTACAATCGGGAAAAGCAGACTGTATTGCGCATCCGCTTATCGGCAGGTTTATAAAAGATTTCGAAGACAGAACACTGGTCACAAAAAATATTTCCGACCGCACATTGGGAGATTTGCTTGAATTGGCAAAGGCAAACGGTACTGCATGGGAGATAAACACAGGGGCGATCCTCGGGGATCCCGAATTTGGCAGACGATGTTGGAATTTGGGCAAAGAAATCGGTGTTATGTTTAATTACGGCACCGACGCACACCTGCTTGCCAACATTGACACCAAAAAATTGCTGCCCGAGATTAAAAAAATACTGAATTGATTTAATAATTATATTTTAATTAAAATAAATTAATAGTTTGTTAATTGAAAAAGCCTGTTTTAAGTGATAAACTGAATGAAGGCTTTTTACTTGTGTTTTTTTAATAGGCTGTCTATTTATACTAATCCCGATTATAAAACCTCTATGAAATCAAGCAAAAACCTTTGAAAAATGGGTTTATGTGCCGAATTTTTAGCTATGTTTTAAAGAGGGATTAGTATTAGGCAAATCAGTCTTTACAGGGAGACAACATATTGCTGAAATTATTGAAATTTTTAAAACCGTTAAAGCTTTTCGCGGCTTTGACGATTGTATTTTCGCTTGCTAACAGCGGTCTCTCGCTGCTGCTGCCGCGCCTTTTGGCGTCCATCATCAACAACGGGATATCCGAAGGCCGGTACGGCTATATCTTGCTGATAGGTTCCATCATGCTTGTTTTATCCGCATTTTCCGCCATGGCTGCCATTGCATCCAACTATTGCTCCTCACGCACCGCGACAGGCTTTGGCAGAGCGGTCCGCAAAGCAGTTTTTGCCAAGGTTGAAAGCCTTTCCCAGTGCGATATTGACGGTATCGGCACACCGTCTCTGATAACGCGCAACACCAACGACATCACGAAAATTCAGGATATGCTCATGACCATACTGCGCACCCTTATTACCGCACCTATTATGATGGTCGGCGGAGCGGTCATGGCGTTCAGCATGAATAAAGAACTGTCTTCCATTATGTTTGTTGTCATACCGGTTGTGATACTCATCGCTGTTTTCGTCGCTAAAAAGGTTATCCCGATGTTTGATAAAGTGCAGAAAAAGACCGATATGCTCAACCAAATCCTGCGTGAAAAGCTTGCCGGTATCCGTGTTATCCGCGCATTCAACCGCTCCGATTATGAGAATAACCGGTTTAAAAGCGCTAATCTTGACCTGACCTCCCTCACGCTGAGAATCAACCGGATTATGGCGGGCATACTGCCCTTCTCCGTATTGCTTTTATTTTTGGTCACGGTTTCCATTGTTTGGATAACAACCAGGCAGCTCAATGCCCTTGATGTTAATATCGGCGTTCAAAAACTTCAAATTCAAAACACCGTGGGCAACCTGCAGGCCTTTCTGGTGTATCTGGCGATGATGATCGGCGCGGTCGCTATGGCGGCGGAAATGTTCATCATGCTCCCGCGCGCGGCTATATCCGCCAAAAGGATCAGTGAAATTTTAGCGCTTGAAACAAAAATAACCGAACCGGCAACCCCGGTAATCCCCGAAAAAAGCAAGAATAACACGCTGGAATTTAAAGATGTTTATTTCTGTTATCCGGGTGCGGAAGCCTCGGTTTTAAGTTCAATAAGCTTTACCGCAAAAGCGGGAGAAACCACAGCGATCATCGGCGGCACCGGCAGCGGCAAATCAACGCTGGTCAACCTGATTCCACGGTACTACGATGTCAGTTACGGTTCCATCATGCTCAACGGGGTGGACATCCGCTTTATGTCCACAGAAGCCCTGCGCGGCAGAATCGGTTTTGTGCCTCAAAAAGCCTTTTTATTCAGCGGCACCATCGCGGACAACCTGCAGTTCGGCAAGCCTGATGCCACCGAGGATGAAATGTGGACCGCGCTGGAAACCGCACAAGCGGACGAGTTTGTTCGAAAACTGGAAAACGAGTTGCATGACCTTGTGTCGCAAAGCGGTAAAAATCTTTCCGGCGGCCAGCAGCAGCGCATCGCTATCGCGCGGGCACTGATCCGCCGTTCCGATTTTTATGTGTTTGACGACAGCTTTTCCGCACTGGATTTTTTAACAGACGCTAAACTGCGCGGCGCCTTGAAAGAGAATCTGAAAGACAGCGCGTTGATTATTGTTGCGCAGCGCATCGGCACCATTCTTGGCGCAGACAACATTATCGTCCTTGACGAAGGTAAAATAGCCGGCACCGGCACACACAGGGAACTGCTGCAAAACTGCACAGTTTACAGGGAGATTGCCCTGTCCCAGCTTTCCGAGGAGGACTTGGCATGATAAGAAGAAACAAGCAGACCGCCGAGTTAAAAGTGAAAAGAGAAAAGCGCCGGGAAAAGTATGCCGACTACAAGGGCGGCAAACGCAAACCGGGCGAGAAACCGAAAGATTTCAAAGGCACGGCGCGCAAATATTTCGGGCTGCTGCTGCCCCATAAAAATACAATGATAATCGTTTTATTGGTAGGTGTCGCGGGCGCTGCGATGAGTGTTATGGGTCCGATGCTTCTGGGCCGCGTTGTGGATGCGGTTCAGGTGGAAGTTCAGCAAAGGCTGCTGGGTAAAATAATAGACATGCGCGCGATTATCAAGCTGATGCTTTCGCTTTTAGCGGTTTACGGCACAAGCTCGATTTTAACCTTTACCCAGCAATTTACCATGGCCGGCATCACACAGAAGGTTGTTTGTTCCCTGCGCGAGCGCATCAATGCCAAGCTTTCGGTGATGCCCCTTAAGTATTTCGACGGCACCTCAAAAGGCGACATCATGAGCCGCATGGTCAATGATATCGACAACATCAGCAACTCCTTTCAAAACAGTATCATTCAGATTATCACCTCTTTCGTTTCGGCAATCGGCGTTTTTGGCTGCATGCTGTATGTCAGCTGGCGGCTGACCTTGATTATCCTCGCCATTTTGCCGCCGAGCCTTCTTGTTGTTCTGGCAATTACACGCCGTTCCAAAATACATTTTAAGGCCCAATGGGACCGGACCGGTGAACTCAACGGACATATAGAGGAAATGTTCACGGGTCACAAGCTTGTCAAGGTGTACAGCCATGAGGCAGCAGCTGTGGAAGAGTTTGACGATATTAACGACCAGCTTGCCGCCACAAGCCGCAAGGCTCAGTTTGTGTCCGGTTTGGTCGGCCCCATCCTGGATTTCTTCGGGTTTGTGGCGTTCATTGTCATCTGCGTATTCGGAGGTATTTATGTCATCAGCGGCAAAATGTCCCTGGGTGATATCACCGCGTTCTATACCTATGCTATGCTTTTCATGTCGCCGATTGTCTCCCTGGGCAACATCACAAACCGCCTGCAATCATCCCTGGCCTGCGCGGAACGCGTGTTCACGCTGCTCAATGAAGAAGAGGAAATACCCGAGGAAACCGGCCGGACAATTGAAGACGCCGAAGGCAAAGTCGAAATTGAGCACATGAGCTTTTCGTACAGCGAGGACAAGCTGCTTATTGAGGATATGAACATCACGGTCGAACCGGGGCAGCTGATTGCCATCGTCGGCCCGACGGGCGGCGGCAAGACTACCCTTGTCAACCTGCTGATGCGTTTTTACGACGTGCAGGCGGGCAGCATCAAGATAGACGGCATTGATATACGCCAATTACCCAGGGAAAACCTGCGTAAAATATTCGGCATGGTGCTGCAGGACACCTGGCTGTTCAAGGGTACCATCCGCGAAAACATCGCCTACGGCCGGGATGGCGCCACCGAAGAAGATATTGTTGCCGCCGCGAACGCCGCAAGGGTATCGCATTTTATCAGCACCCTTTCGGACGGCTTTAGCACCGTGCTGGACGATGACGGCTCCAATATTTCCCAGGGGCAGCGCCAGCTGCTGACAATTGCCAGAGCTATTCTGGCCGACCCCGCAATACTGATCCTTGATGAAGCGACAAGCTCGGTTGACACTCGTACCGAAGTGCTGATTCAGCAGGCGATGAAAACACTGATGAAAGGCAGAACCAATTTTGTCATCGCACACAGGCTTTCCACCATCCGCGAAGCGGATTTAATCCTCGTTATTAACCACGGGCATATTGTGGAACAGGGCAAGCATGAAGAATTGCTGAGCCGCAAGGGGTTTTACGCGGAGCTCTATAACAGTCAATTCGGGTTTTTTGAAAATCCGGCAGTTTGATACTAATCCCTCTTTAAAACATAGCTTAAATTTCGGCACAAAAACCCATTTGTCAAAGGTTTTTTACTTGATTTCATAGAGGTTTTATAATCGGGATTAGTTTGATCGGATTAATTTAAACGTACAACAAACGATAGGGACGGATTTTTCCGTCCCTATCGTTTGTTATGAAGATGTTTATGCCGGGCATCATACTAATTACTCATAAAAACCTAACTAAAAAATCCGCACAAAACCTCATAATACTATTCTGCATTAAAATGGAGAATCGTATAAATCAAAGCTTTTGCTTGATTTTTTAGAGGTTTTTTAATCGTGAATTAGTATCACATAATTCCATCAAGCACTTGTAATACTTTGTTGGCAACAGGAATTGCGTTTTTTGAACCCGAACCGCCGTTTTCAATAACCACAACAACCGCTAAAGGTAAATCCTCACGCAGAGAAAAACCTGCAAACCAAGCATTTGGTTCTTTCCCCTCGCCAACCTCGGCCGTGCCCGTTTTCCCGCACATTTGAAGTTTCGGAAAGCTGCTGTCATTATATTGATTTTTAACATTGGATCGAAGCAATTCCTTGAGTTTATCAGCAGTACCGCTGTTTATTTGTATTAGGGTCTTCGTGTTAAGAGCCCCTCTTTGCGTGACTGTTTTTGAAGGGCTTACTATCCGGTCAACCACAAACGGCGAAATTCCTTCCCCGCTGTTGGCTATTGCGCCCATTAAGGTAAGCATATGGTAAGGATTAAGCAAGGTAGTATACTGCCCGATACCAGCCCAGCCCAAATCCAAACTATTCGCACCCGAAATATCAAATGTGCTTATCGCTATGTTTATCCGTCCCATATTCAGCGGTATATTAAAACCCATTGTGTTAGCGGATGCCGCAAGTTTATCATTGCCAAGTTCGATAGCAATTTGTGCGAAAGTGGAATTGCATGATTTATTCATCGCCTGCTCAAAACCAATTATACCGTGAGTCCCGTTGCAAATTATTTCTCCCCCGGATGCCTGGAGTTTACCTGTACACTCAAATGTGCGTGTATAAATATCGGGGATGTTCTCTATTGCACCGGCAGCCGTAATAATTTTAAAAGTCGACCCGGGTGTATAAACGCCGGAAAGAAAACGGTTAAGATAGATGCCTTCGTACTTATCTTCGTTTTTTGAAATATCGTCCGGTTTGTTCTCAACATCATAGGTGGGTGTTGAAACCATACAGAGAATTTCGCCTGTTTTATAATTATAGACACCAACCGTTCCCTTATTGTCACCCATAGCATTATATGCGGCTGCGCAAGCTTTGGCGTCAATCGTCAGGTGAATGTCACTGCCTTTGCCGTATTCCTTAAGCAAATATATACCGTCAACAAAACTGTATCCGGAAAGCTCCTGTTTATATACCGAATGAATACCGGTGGAAATAAAGCCCGCCGCATCGCCAACCGTATGAAGCGTAGCTTTACGGATAATCTTATTGCTGTTGTATACCCGCTTTCCATTAACACTTTTTGCCAGGATTTCACTGCTGCGGTCATAAATAGCGCCTGCCGAAACAATTTGGCCGTTGCTGAAAACATGCCTGTTTGCCCGGTTGGCAGCCCATTCCCCGCCATTCAAAACAACAGTTGCAACTAAAATAACAACCCCTGCAAGAAAGGCAATTATCAAGGCATACAGCGCAAACCCGCGCCCGGTTGTGTGTTTCAATTTATCACCCTTCTTCCATTGGGTTTAATTTTAATTTTTTACAAATTATACTTTATTGATCAGTTGAACTTCTCGATTTTATTTCCTCAGAAATTTTGGGTTTATACTAATTACTCATAAAAACCTAACTAAAATATCCGCATAAAACCCCATAATACTATTCTGCATTAAAATGGCGAATAGTATAAATCAAAGCTTTTGCTTGGTTTTTAAGAGGTTTTTTAATCGTGAATTAGTATTATCTGCGATGTTTCTGTTTTCAATTCTGCAAAAATCCGCGTATTTCAGAAATCCCAATAGAGCCCATGAGCAAATCATACTTGTTCCGCCTCTGCTGATAAACGGTAAGGTTACACCGGTCATGGGTAAAAGGTCAGTTACACCGAACACGTTAAGGCTCACCTGAAACAAAAGCATACCTGCCGCTGCAACGGCGGCGATAGAATAAAAGGTTGAGCCTGCATTCCTTGAAGCTTTTATGGCGTATACAGCCAACAAAGCAAACGTAAGCAAAATGCAAACACCCAACAACAGTCCCCATTCCTCGCATATTACACCGAAAACCAAATCGGTAGACGCCGCGTAAATTTCACGCAGCTTTCCCTGACCGATACCTAAGCCAAAAAGGCCGCCGCTTGCGGTATAAATTAATGTTCTGGTCTGCTGAAAGCCCTGGTCGTCAATCAATTCCCACACATGACGGTAGGTTTCAAATCTTGTTGCTACATAGGGTTTGAAATAAAGAACCAGTACCGCACCCATCGCCGCACCGGTGCAAATAAAAAATATTGTACGTATATCCCCTGAACGCATAAAAGCAATAATGATAAATGTAAAGAAAAAGATTAAAGCGGTGCCGAAATCACGCATAAGGAAGAGCGCTCCGATACAAACCATAGCAAAAAAAAGATATTTCGACAGACTTTTGGTTGACTGCAGTTTATCCAGCGTAACAGCCCCGACAAAAATAAACGCTATTTTAACAAGTTCCGACGGCTGAATTGAATAAGCTCCGATGTCAATCCAGTTCAATGCGCCGTTAACGGTTTTTGCCAAAATCAAATTCAACGCTAAAAGCCCTACTGCCGCGGCGGCTAACGGTATCCTTAAAAGCATTGCCTTTTCGGTATCGCGTAAAATGAGCAGCATTATTATATAACCCGTAAGCCCCAATGCAACCGCAGCTAACTGTTTGACAGCAAAATCGTTGTTGATACTCGCGGATATTACAATGCTTATTCCCGAAAGCAGAAAAGCTATTATTTCAAGCTCAAAAGAGGTTCCCTTTGTTATGAGACGGCTGACAATAAAATATAACCATTCCAGTGCAATATATCCCGAGAAAACCAACAGAAGGGTTGCATTGATCTTTCCGTCCTTAAGAAAGACTTGTGATGCCGAAATTATTTGAAAAATTGTGACACACAGCAATACAAACTGCCATTTAAAAGCTTTTATTTTTTTTTCTTTTATTTGGCTCATCCCTTCACCTCTCATACTAATCCCGATTATAAAACCTCTATGAAATCAAGCAAAAACCTTTGACAAATGGGTTTTTGTGCCGAATTTTTAGCTATGTTTTAAAGAGGGCATTCATCTTCTGTCGTCTATTACTTGGTTTAGGGGACGGCTTTATTGCCATCCCCTAAATTTAAAGCGTTCTTATTATACCTCTTAATCTGAAACTTGTAAAATGTTTTATACTAATCGGCGATGAAAAGCGTTGTTGGATTTGCGATGATTTTTTGTGCTGCACAAGGCGGACGACGATGCTTTGCTGTCGC
>CAZVJW010000055.1:0-22150 GCA_964627535.1 uncultured Eubacteriales bacterium | reverse complement strand
CTGTGACCCCTTGCTTGTAAGGCAAGTGCTCTACCAGCTGAGCTATGCTCCCAAACCACTGCCGCCGCCAACGGCGACGGTGTATAATATACTATAAATAAAGCGCCTTGTCAACACTAAAAGCCAAACTTTTTGCTATATTTCTCAAAGTTATTATTTTGCCTGAATGATAATCTTTTTAATGTCATTGCTGTTGAAAACATATTTTTTAGGGCAAAAATGGCAGCAGACTTCGGTCTTTTCCTGCTGCGCCATATCGGTCAGTTCCTCAAAGCCGAGGCTTATCAGTGCCTTAACTGTCCTTTCAAGCGAACAGTTGCAAACATAACGCGGTTCGGAGGTATCCAAAAGCTCCAAATCAAAGCCCGTCAGAACTTTCCTGCAAATTTCCTCAGGTGTCAAGCCGTTCGCGATCATCGTTGTAACGGGCTCCACGTCCTTAATACAGCTCTCAACCGCGTCAATTGTTTCATCCGGCGCGGTCGGCAGAAGCTGAATGATGAATCCTCCGGCCGCTTTGATGCTTAAATCCGGGTTCACAAGGACACCCAAGGCACAAACGGTAGGTGTTTGCTCGCTTATTGCATAATAACTTGTTATGTCCTCGGCAATTTCTCCGGTGGCAATCGGAATCTGGCCTATATACGGTTCCTTCATCCCCATGTCCTTCATTACTGTCAAGGTGCCTTCTTTTCCCACAGCGCCGCCGACATCAAGCTTGCCGAACTTATTAAGCGGCAGCTCAACCGCCGGATTTGACACATAGCCGCGGGCATTGCCTTTACTGTCCGACACGGCAATAACAGAACCCGCCGGACCGCCGCCGTTAATACGCAGCGTAATGCTGTCATCCGCGCCCTTAAGAGCAGCGCCCATGAGGCTTACAGCGGTAAGAAGCCGCCCTAAAGCAGCGGAGGTTACGGCGGAAGTTGCGTGTATAAGCCGTGCTTCGTTTACCATTTCTGTTGTATCGGCTGCCATGATAGTGAGCGTTCCGTCTGTTGAAATGCATCGGACAAGTTTACCCATAATTTACCTTACCTTTTCTGTGATAAAAACCGCTCTTTGGGCGGTTTCCGTCGGAGGGGTTTGTTTCATCTCTTCATAAATGCCTGTAACTGCCAAACCGGCTTCTTTCAGCCAAACGCTGAGCTCATCAAGCGGATAGGCTCGCTCAGCGAAGTTTTCCGTACTGCGGTAATACGCGCCGCTGTCTTCTTCAAAAAAATCAAGCTTCATATCAACTGTATTCAAATTTTCGTCAAAACGGTTTTGCCATACACAATAGACCTCATCCAGGTCATACACAAACACATTATCCGCGAGAATTTCCTTGTGTTTGTATATTGTATTGACATCAAATATAAACACTCCGCCGGGATTTAAAAACAGCGATACTCTTTTAAAAGTTTCTTTGACATCCTCAGGATTTGTCAAATGATTAATACTGTCAAGCGAGCAGATAACGGCGTCAACGGTGCCGTAAAGGTCGAGAGACTGCATATGCTGGCAAAGCAGCAGCGGGCTTTTACCTGAATCCGATGTCTTGCATTGGGCAATACTGAGCATTTCAGGGCTTGAATCGACGCCTATTACATCGTACCCGAATTTTGCCATTTCATACAGCATGCTGCCCGTACCGCAGGCAAGGTCAAGCAGAATACCTCCGGTAATCCCGCGCGCGCAAAGAAGCGTGCGGAAATAATCTGCACGCTTTTTATATTCGACATTACTTGTCAGTTTATCATAGAAGCTTGCAAAGCACCGATAGCTGCTCATTTTTTACTTCTTTCTGCTTTTCGAAACCCTTTTAAAAATCATTTCATAACTGTCGCAGCCGTTGGCCAGCGAACGGTTTACTCTGCTGATAGTCGCCGTACTTGCACCGGTTGTACGGACAATTTCGCTGTATACTTTCTTATCACTGAGCATTTTAGCAACCGTAATACGCTGGGACAGCGCTTTGAGTTCTGTTATTGTACACAAATCCTCAAAAAATGCATAACATTCATCAATGTCTTTCAATTGCAATACCGCCTTGAAAAGGAAATCGGTACTTTCGTTTCTTAGTTTAGCATTCAATAGTATCCCTCCAATATTTATTCTGTTATATTTTAGCACACTGCACTATGAAAATAAAGATCTATTTGAAAATATTTAAAATTAATTTAAATTCTAAATCGCCATATAATACTCCGGCAGCACAAACTATTTGAAAATGAAACTTCCCGCAATAATCATGGCAGTTATTTGCAGGATAAAATATGCGTGCACCAGCGGTTCGCTCAGATGATGCAGCCGCTGAAAGAACGGTTTTTTTTCTTTATCCTTCTTTTCCCGGTTGATATGAATGATCCAACAAAGTTCAAACAGTTCATAACCGATGCAGTACATCAGCCAGGTTTGCCAGGCGGAAAAGCTGTTTGGTAAAAGCAGTTCGCCGGCGAACACAGCCGCGCAGCTCCCAATGAGTACAATAAACCAGAACCAGCGGGTTTTGGTTTGGATGAACCGCTCAAAAAAGTCTTTTTCTGCGATTAAAAAGAACATCACAAAGAACGATACAATCTGTGCCATCTTCACGCCGCCCAATAGAATCAGCATGAGCGGAATATAGGAATAAAACGGCTGTTCCAGCCCTTCAAACACCTTGCCAAGAATGTCTGTTTTACTTTTCGGCTTGATATTCTTCCGGTAATCGCTTTGGAACAGGTATTGAAAAAGCGTGACCATAATCAATGCAAGCGCTATCCACGAATAGAGCTCCGCTTTGCTGCCCAAGGGGTTCCACAAAGCACCGTTTGCTTGAATGATTGCTGTGATCCCTTTGAGCTGATCGAAATTCAGGCAAAAATACAGCGCCGTACCCATCCCGCCGACAGCGCCTAGGGTAAACTCCATTATTTTCCAGCTGCCGATATACCCTTTTGTCTGCCATGAGCCGAAGATGTACTTACCGCTTTTGAGCGGCTGGCAGGTCCAATAGAAAAAGTTGATGCCGATTGCCCACCCGACGGCACCGCTTAAAGCTCCCGCTCCGCAGAACAGCAGCGAATAGGTGTCTTTACGGACAGCCATCAGAACGATAAGCGATATCAGCAGAATCAGCAGACCACCCCACTCCTCCTGGCGTGTCAGGGAGAAATAGAACTTGGGAAATTTATTTTCTTTCGGCTTTAAGGGATGGTTAAATACCAGGATGCCCAAAAATCTTACCGGCAGCACAATGGCAAAAAGAATAACGAAATCCTGCCATCTGTAAACGGACCCCGTCATGGCGGTAAACGCAATACCCATAAACGCGCCGAATATACCGAACCACAGCGCGCCTTTTAAAAGCACGCCCTGCATGCCCTTGGCGTAGTTGTCGGAAGGCTTCTTTTTTACAATCAAGCCAAGTGTTTCACCGTAGGTTTCCGTCCCGCCATAGAACATCGCCAGCGCGCCGACAGCAGAAAATATCCAAAAGTTTTCCCGGATAATTTCGGAACCGGAAAACCAGGCAAATATCAGCCCTAAAAACGCGCCGGGCAGCATCGCGCCTTTTTCACCGCCGATTTTAGTTCCCCGCATCCCCCAGCCGTAGGAACCGGCAAGCGTTGCAAGAGCGACGATTTCAAAAGTTGAGGCGAAAGACATTTGAAATTCCCCCATTTTTTTTTGAGAAGAGGTAGAGAAGAAGTTGGGAAGAAGTGGAGAAGATGTGGGAGTAAATATCCCGTAGCCCCTATGCTTCGCTACCTCTTTTCGTGACGAAGTCACACTTCTCAATTGCTTTTCAATTAGTTCTTCTTGATATATTCCGCTGCTCTTTGCCCTGCGACAGCACCCTCGCCTACGGCAGTTGACATTTGGTTCACCCCGCCTGTGCAGTCACCTGCCGCAAATATTCCGGGCAGATTGGTCATACCGTTTTTATCAACCAAAACATTTCCATCTTCCATCATAACGCCGAGTTTTAAGGCAAAATCAGCCGCCGAAGCTTGGCCGACGGCGACAAAAAGCCCGTCGACAGAGACTGTCTGCCCTGCCTCCATTCGAAGACCGGAAACTTTTGTTTCTCCAAACACGGCCTCGATTTTTCTTGTGTCGACACGAAAGACATTTTCGCCTTTAGCCGAAAACGGCTTGCCGTTGGTAAAGATCGTTACTTTTTCGGCAAAGCTTGAAAGATATCTCGCCTCATTCAGCGCATAGTCTCCGTCGCCCAAAACACCTAAAAGTTTGTTTTTGAAGAAGAATCCGTCACATACAGCGCAATAGCTGACTCCCCTTCCTTCGAACTCCTTTAAACCTGGAATATCGATACTCTTATGCGACTTACCGACCGCTAAAATAATAGCTTTACATTGGAATTCTCCCGAGGCGGTTTCAGCAATAAAGCCGTCGCCGAAACCGATGCCGGTGACTTCCGTATTCATAAGCTCGCCGCCCAATTCAATCAGCTGTTTTTCGCCGCGGATTTGAATTTCCGTACCGCTTAAAGGCTTTTCCAAGCCGTAATAGTTTTCTATCATATGAGCTTTTTCCAAAGCGCCGGCGCTGTTGCCCAATACCAGGGTTTTCATTCCGGCGCGAACGGCATAAAGTGCCGCGGAAATACCCGCAGGTCCCTTGCCTATAATGATGATGTCATGCATGGCTTCTCCTTTTTGAGAAGTAGTTGGAGGCGATTGAGAAGATGTTGAGAAGAAGTTGGGGATACGAATGCTTCCATGCTCCAATACTTCTCTACTTCTTTTCTATCTTGAATGTATAAACATATTTTGCTTTGATTTTATCGGGATTCAAAGCGGGAATAACCAGTTTTAATTTGCCCTGTTCGTTTGCGGTTTCGATTTTAACAGCCGCGCCTAAAAGCGACACGGTAATCTTTTCGCTATACTCAATATCATTGAGAATAATCTCTCCCGCAGGGAAATGTTTAACAAATACATAGATATTATTGTTACGCTGTGTATAACAAACCTCTTTCTGAGTGCTTTTGATATATTTACGGCTGCTGTAAATGCCCTCGCCGTTCACCTTCAGCCATTCGCCCATTTGGAGCAGGCGTTCCTGCATGATAACCGGAATGGTGCCGTCAGCTGCGGGGCCGATGTTCAGCAGGAAATTCCCGCCCGCGCTGACTAAATCCACCAGCATTTCGATTAAATCACCGGCTGTCTCGTAATCATCCGTGTCTTCTATCCGGTTAAGCCCAAAGGAGGCGCCTATCCCGCGGCATTCCTCGAAAGCCCTCGGTGTTTCGACATCCTCAATGCTTCTGCCGCCGTCAATCATGCCATATTCGGTGGTGAAATTGCCGCCAAGCCGGCCTCTTGTTTCCTTGCCCCAGCGGTCGTTCGGCACAATAAAATCTTTAACACCTGATTCATTATAAAGCCATGTTAAAAAATCGGTACTGTGCCATACGCTGCTTTCATGCGACCATTCACCGTCCGTAAACAAAGTGTTCGGCTGATATTTTTCGATAAATTCTTTCAGCATCGGTATCAGGTGCTCAATGGCATATTCCTCGGGGTCTTTAAGATAAAGCGGGTTGAACCATTCATAAACAGAATGGTAAGCACCGAACTTAACATCCGTTTTTTCGCAGGCATCTTTCAGTTCGGCGCAGAAGTCTCTGTGCGGCCCGACATCAAAACTGTTCCAATTCCAGGCATAGTCGGTTTTATACATACAAAAACCGTCATGATGTTTTGAAACAATGTTGATATATTTTGCGCCGGCTTTTTCAAAAAGTTTTACCCATTCCTCTGCGTCAAAAAGCTCGGCTTTGAAATCTTTTACAAAATCGGCATACATAAAACCTTCGCCATAATTTCTAACATGAAACTTATATGTTGAGCTGTCTTTGTTCATCATTTCGCTGCCGTACCATTCGGCATATCTGCCTTTTTCCGCAAACGCCGGAACAGAATACAACCCCCAATGGATAAAAATACCGAATTTGGCATCTTCAAACCATGAGGGTATTGGGCGGGAATTCAGGGATTCCCAATTGTTTTCATACATTGAGAAATTCTCCATTCATAAAACGCAGTACTTTTGCCGATCAAATGCATTTGATTGCAGACAAAAGTACCGCGTTTTGATTAAACTACTCAAAAATATCCTTTTGCTCAATAAGCCTTATGCCCGCGTTCATCAGTGCGGCAGAAGCAATATCGTTATCTGCAACCCTGATGATAATAAAGGCGTGGCCTTTTTCCCGGGTTATAAAAGCATAAGCGTATTCGACACCGATGCCTTTGTCGGCCAAAACTTTAATTGCCTTCGCGAAACCGCCCGGGACATCCGGAATGGCAATGCCGAGAACATTGGTTGCAGAGACAGTCAAGCTTTCTTCGCGTATAGCGACGACCGCCGTTTCCGGATGGCTGACAATCAAACGCAGAATACCGTAATCGGTAGTATCCGCGATTGACAGTGCCCTGATATCAATGTCCCGCTTCGCGAGTATGGCCGTGATATCTGCCAGCCTACCCGGTTTGTTTTCAACAAAAATTGAAATCTGTTTAATTGGCATAACAATTCCTCCTTAATTTCAATATACAACGCCGCATTATACGGTTAAATCTTTCTGTTATCAATCACTCTGACAGCCTTGCCTTCCGAACGAGGCAATGAACGGGGTTCAACAAGGTGAACAGTGGTGGAAACGCCTAATGTGTTTTGCAGGGCAGAGGTAATTCTGTGTTCTGTTTCCTCAATTTGACGCACAGAGTCGGAGAACAGGGATTCCGACATTTCGATTTTAACGGTCATGACATCAAGATTGTTGAGCCGGTCGACCACTATCTGATAATTCGGCTCCATGCCAAGCGAAAGGATCACATGCTCCACCTGAGACGGGAACACATTTACGCCGCGAATAATCAGCATATCGTCCGTACGGCCTCTCGGTTTCTGCATTTTGACAAGTGTTCTGCCGCAAGAGCATTTTTCATGTGTCAGCGCCGAAATATCCCGGGTGCGGTAACGAACCAGAGGAAGTGCTTCTTTGCCGATACAAGTGAAGACCAGTTCACCGAAGGTTCCGTCCGGCAAGGGTTCCAATGTGTCGGGGTCAATGACCTCCGGGTAGAAGAAGTCTTCACAGACATGCATGCCGCTTTGTTCGCTGCATTCGTAGGAGACCCCCGGCCCGGCTATTTCCGAAAGACCGTAAATATCATATGCCTTGATAGCAAGAGATTTTTCAATTTCTTTGCGCATATTTTCGCTCCATGGTTCCGCGCCGAAAATACCCGCGCGCAGCGGAAGGGATTCGGGATCGATACCCATTTCCTTGATGGTCTCGCCGATAAACATGGCATAAGAAGGTGTGCAGCAAATGATGTTTGAGCCGAAATCCTGCAATATCTGCACCTGGCGGTTGGTATTGCCGGACGATACCGGGATAACGGTTGCGCCGATTTTTTCCGCACCGTAGTGCAGCCCGAGCCCGCCGGTGAAAAGGCCGTAACCGTATGAAACATGAATGTAGTCGGATTTTGTGCCGCCCGCGGCAACGATTGCCCTTGCCGAACCTTCGGACCAGCGGTCGACATCTCCGGCGGTGTAACCGACGACCGTTTGCTTTCCGGTTGTCCCCGAAGAAGCGTGAATGCGGACAAGCTTTTCTTTCGGAACCGCGAATAAGCCGAACGGGTAGTTGTCGCGCAAATCCTGCTTGATGGTAAACGGCAGTTTAACGATATCCGCTATCGTTTTTATATCCTGCGGAAGCAGCCCTATTTCATCAAATTTCTGCTTATAAAAAGGTACATTTTCATAGCAGTTATAAACCATTTTGATCAGCCTGGCACTTTGAATCGCGTCAAGATACTCTCGCGAGGCGGTTTCTATTTCTTTATTATAATAATTACTCATTTTAAACAGTTCTCCTTATTTATAGATTATTATTAAATCCTAACTCAAACGCCTTAAGATTCATCTCAAGGAATTTCGGGGGAACAGTTTCTTTAATTGCTGCTTGCCAGGTCTCAACAGGAATGTCCATATGGCTTGCCATAGCGCCGATTAAAACAACATTGACCGCTTTGACAGAACCTGCCTGCCGAGCCAAAGACAGCGCATCAATTTCGGTAACGCTCGCCCCCGCTGCTCTAAGAGCCTCGAGTACGCCCTCGGGATAAGCGGCACTGCCGATAACAACAGGCATGGGATCTATCTGCTGTGTATTGACAATGATCTTTCCCTCGGGCTTAATAAAGTCGAACCATCTCGCCGCCTCAAGGAGTTCAAAAGCTAAAATTAAATCCGCCTCTCCTTTTTCGATGATAGGTGAGGCAACATTTTCTCCGTATTTCACATAAGTGACAACTGCACCGCCGCGCTGGCTCATGCCGTGCACTTCGGATACTTTAACATCGCAGCCTTGGCTGATCAGCGCGCTGCCAAGCAAACGGCTCGCAAGAAGAGTTCCCTGGCCGCCAACGCCGACAATCATAATACTTCTAATTGACAATAGTAACAACCCTTTCAGATTAACAAGTGAATTTATATAACATGAAATGCGGAGAATTAAGAAATTGCTCCGAATTTGCACAGTTGAGTGCAAACACCGCAACCGACACACTGGGTTTTATCGATAGAGGATTTCCCTTCCTTCATGCTGATAGCAGGGCATCCGATTCGCATACACATTTTGCAGGTTATGCATTTTTCCCTGTCTACTTGAAGCGGAGCGTTATGTTTGACATATTTCAGCAGTGCGCAGGGACGGCGTGAAATGACAAGTGAAGGTCCGTCGGCTTCAAGCTCAGCCTTAATCGCTTTTTCCGTCGCTTCCAAATTATTCGGGTCAACAACAGCTATCCTCTCAATACCGACTGCTTTGGCGAGCATTTCAAGGTTCACCGTGGAAGCGGGATCCCCTTTAATTGTTTTACCGGTTGTCGGGTTTTGCTGGTGGCCTGTCATGCCTGTTATGCTGTTATCGAGAATAATCACAACCGAGTCGCTTCTATTGTAAGCAATATCAATAAGCCCTGTGATACCGGAGTGAATAAATGTGGAATCGCCTAATACGGCAACGGATTTTTTGGCGTTTGCAGGGTCAGCCTTATTCCTGCCGTGCAAAGCAGACACGGAAGCACCCATGCAAATGCAGGTATCCATCATACCGAGAGGCTGGAGAGCGCCGAGGGTATAACACCCGATATCGCCGCTGACGAATACTTTAAGTTTTTTCAGGGAATAGAATAGAGCCCTGTGCGGGCAGCCGGGGCAGAGCACCGGAGGCCGGCCCGGAGTTGCTACATCCGCAGAGAGAGCCGGTTTTTCTTCATTTAATACTACTTTTGAAACGAGGCTTTGCGAATATTCGCCCAGCAGCGTGAAAGCATCCTTTCCGGTAACTTTGATGCCATGCTTTTTGCAGTGGCTTTCTATATAATCATCCAACTCTTCAACAACATAGACTTTATCGCATTGAGCGGCAAATGTTCTGATAAGTGCCACAGGCAGCGGATAAATACAACCCAATTTAAGAAAGGACGCTTTATCTCCAAGCGCTTCCTTCGCGTACTGATAGCATACGCCGGAAGTTATTATCCCGATTTTTTTATCGTTGTATTCAATGCTGTTTATATCGACCGTTTCCGCCCATGCGGTTTGAGCCAAGACTCTTTTTTCAACAAGTTCGTGCCTTATTCTTGCCATGGCCGGCATCATAACATATTTCATAGGATCTTTCTTATATTCCTTAAGGCCGTTATCCGCTCTTTCACCGGTTGTGACGATACTGCGCGAATGGGCGATTCTTGTTGTCAGCCTGATTATTACGGGCGTATCGAACTTTTCCGAAAGCTCAAACGCGAGCTTGGTGTATTGCAGGCACTCTTCGGAATCGGCCGGTTCCAGCATCATTGTTTTTGAGGCAATTGCATAATGGCGCGAATCCTGCTCGTTTTGGGAAGAATGCATCCCCGGGTCGTCCGCGACAACAATCACCAACCCGGCGTTAACACCTGTATAAGAAAGGGTGAAAAGCGGATCAGCCGCTACATTCAGCCCGACATGCTTCATGCCGCAAAATGCTCTTGCGCCGGAAATCGAGGCACCCCCTGCAGCCTCCATTGCAACTTTTTCGTTCGGCGCCCATTCGCAATAAATTTCTTTATATTCCGCCGCCGATTCCGTGACTTCCGTGCTCGGCGTACCCGGATAACTTGAAACAACACGGCAGCCCGCCTCGAAAAGCCCCCGTGCAACAGCCTCATTCCCCAACAGCAATTCTTTCATATTTCCTCCAAAATCAGAACCAAACCGGTTTAATTGTAGTATATTTTTTGCCCCAACCCAAAAATCTTTGAATTTTAAGGGTTGGGGCCGTTAATCGGCCTTCCCGGACAATACCCCGTCAATCGGTATTTGTCCGGCAAGCGTTATTATATCACTTTTATTCCGCTTCCACAACACCGTTGTAGAAAAATTCATTATCTTGCTTTTTACCTGCGGCATTTGCTATGAGGCTGACAACCACACAGGCAATGATTGAGGCAACCATAGCGATAACAGCATACATCGGGCCTTTGGAGGCGATGTCCTCATAGACATTGGGACCGTTCAATTTGAGCATTTCAGGCGCGGTAGATGCCGCGATTTTAAGCACGAGCGCCATTTTGCATGCTGCGGGAGGCATCGCTACGAAGAAACCGACAAGTATTCCCGCCCAGGCACCGGTTTTGTTCAGCCCTTTCCAGAAAAGGGCGATAGCGTAAGGCGCGAGGAAGGAACCGGAAATAATACCCCATGAGTAGCTCATCATATCGAGTATGGGTGTTTTGGTATTTGCCACAAAATAGGAGCAGACGATGAAAAGAACACCGACAATCTTCGTCAAATTTGCTGATTTCTTGTCACTCAGATTGTTTTTAAATGTTTTTTTAATGAAATCGAGCGCCATAACGGAGCTGGCAGTAAGAGAGATGGAGCAAAGTGTTGTAACCGATGCCGCGATAAGCATAACAAGTGTAAGGCCGACGAGTATATTCGGCAAAGCCGCAGCTTTGAGGATGTTGGGAACAATATAATCCGTCGACGGAGCCGGGAACGCACCGATTTGAGCCGGTGTGAAAAATTTATAGCACAGTGAACCGATGAAATATCCGCCGCCTGCAATGAGCAAACAAAACACGGTTGATATAACAATACCCCTTTTCGCCTGCTTATCGTCACGAATTCCGAAGTACTTTTGAATCATATGCGGTAATCCCCAGGTCCCGAAGCTTGTCATCAGTACAAGTGAAATCAGCGCTGTCCATTTTGTGCTGTCAAGCTTTGGCAATCCTAAATCTGTTTTGGCATATTCGGCGATACCCGCAAATCCGCCAACCTGATCCGAACGGATAATGAAGAAAAGCAATGCAATCATACCGATGATCATCATAATACCCTGAATAAAATCAGCTCTCGCCTGCACGACATAACCGCCAAAAACGAGAATAAGCATTGCGATAGCCGCAATGATGATCAGACAAACGGTGTCCGGTATTCCAAGCATCACATCTGCGACGGAAGCAATACCTTTATAAACCGAAGCCGAATACGGAATCAGAAATACAAAGATGACAAGGCAGGAAAATATCCGCATCGCGCTGCTTTGGTAACGTTTTTCAAGATACTGCGGCATTGTCTTTATTTTAAGACGCTGCGTTATCTCTCTTGTTTTGCGTGCGAGCACAATCCAGGCGAGCCAGGCGCCGAAAATGCCGTTGCCGATACCGGCTAATATGCCCCACATGCCGAATTTAAAACCTGTTCCTCCCGCATATCCTACAAACATAACAGCAGAGAAATAAGCGGTTCCGTATGACAGTGCCGAAAGCCACGCGCCTGCGTTTCTGCCGCCGACGGTTAAATCTGCAACAGTCTTTTTGCCTTTACCCGAGACAATGCCGACAGCGATGATAATTGCGATGTAGATGCCGATAGTAATCCAGACAGTTAGATTTTCCATACTCCATTCCCTTTCTTTGTTTCAGTGCTTTTTCGTATTATAACTTTAATACTTTTTTGCACTAAATACCACAATGTAAAAATATTACAATATATCACAGATACTTGTCAAGGGTTTTATTCATGTTTTTGTTTTTTATTTTTTATTTTTGATATTGTTTTTATTAAATACTGCTGTACATAACAGCCGGCCTTTGCTTATACCAATTACTTAAAAAGCCCAACTAAATAAACCGCATAATACTATTCTGCATTAAAATGGAGAATAGTATAAATCAAAGCTTTTGCTTGATTTTTAAGAAGGTTTTTTAATCGCGAATTAAGTATTAACCATTAAATACACAAGCGATACAACCGGTGATTTACATCCTGAGAGGGTAAAGAATTAACGTTTATTAGGCTGCCGATAACAAAAAATCCCATGCAGCGGCAAATTTTTTAGAAAAAAGTGAACTTTTTTAAAAAATTGTTTTGACAGACCGTAGCATGTGTGCTATTATTACCTCATTAGGCAGTGCACTGTCAGACATAGTAGTTCCGAAGGAGTTATTATCAAAATAGAACAGCCTAAAAATTAACATATCATTAAATTTTGTTTTACCGTTTGACATTATTGGCAAGACGTATATAATTTGATTGAAAGCAGGTAATCATCATGAAAAAGAAGAAAATATCAGCCCTCATAATCCTTGCGGTATGGATTACTATCAGCATTACACTTTTTAAACTTATGCCGGATGTCGGCAACCTGTTGCTTGAAAAAGGCCAGCCTAAAATTCCGGACACTTATTCTTTAAAAATTGCAAAAAATTATATTAAAGAATATAACAATTACGGTGCGGACAGCTCTGTTACGAGTGTTGTAATTGTATTTAACGATGCAAACGAATTGTCGGACGAACAGATGCTGACCATCCACGCAGTTGTTAACAAACTCGAGAACGACTCGGAAACGCTTGGCATTAAACAGCTTTCCACTCATTTTAACACCCCGGATTTAGCCGGCCAGCTGGTTTCAAAAGACAAAAGCACCGTGCTGGTATCCGTTAATATAGATAAGCAGGGGCGGTCGCTCGATGAAATCTCAATTTTGTTAAACTGCGAGCTTGCCGGCACTCCCGTCACCCATTACCTAACGGGAACAGACTATATTTTGGACGCAAACGTTAAAACCGACATGGATGCCGTAAATAAAACAGAAATATTTACGGGGATTATCATTTTCACAATCCTGCTGCTTGTATTCCGCTCGCCGGTAACGCCATTGATTTCACTCGCAACAATACTGTTAACATACCTTACCTCTATGGGTATTGTCACACAATTGGTTGACAGATTTAATTTTCCGTTTTCGGTCGCGACACAGTCATTTTTAATTTTGGTTCTGTTTGGTATCGGTACCGATTACGGGCTTCTGCTGCTGACACGATTTAAAGAGGAGCTTTCAAAAAACCCTGTCGACGTTTCAATCAGAAACACATATAAAAGTGCCGGAAAAACCGTTTTATTCTCTTCTGTAACCGTATTCATAGGTTTTGGCGTATTATGGTTTGCAAAGTTCTCCATCTTTAAAGCAGGCTCCGCAGTTGCAATCGGTGTCGCTATTCTTATCATTGCGCTTTATACAATACTGAGAAGTTTTATGTATCTGCTTGGCAAAAAAATGTTTTGGCCGGCAAATAAAAAACTGCAGCACAAAGACAGCAAAATTTGGGGTACACTTACAAAAGCTGCCGTATCGCATCCTTTTATTTCGGTGATCATTATACTTGCGCTCGCCTCCCCCGTTCTGTTTTTCCAGAACAGCTCACTGAACTATGACATGCTTAATGATATTGGCCCGGGCTACGAATCAATGAAGGCTATTGACATTATTTCAACCAAATTCGGCGAAGGGGTTGTCTCCCCTGTAACAATATATATTAAAAATGATGCAGCCATGAATAATGATGCCTCGCTTGCAAGTATTGACAAAATAACCGACAACCTCCGTAAGGTGGATGGTGTTGCCGGCGTTTTCAGTGTTACCCAACCGAAGGGTGAAAAAATCGATCAGCTGTATTTAAAAGATCAAATCGGTACTGTTGTAACCGGCCTTGGCCAGGCCAAAGACGGTATCACACAGCTGATCGACGGACTGTACGGGGCTAACGAAAAGATAGCCGGTTCTCTCAACATATCAGACATCGGGTCGTTGATAAACATCAATGAAATTATCGGCGTAAAAACCGGCATCACAGTGATTGACGAACAATTGGCAGTAATTACCGACGAAATCTCAAAATCAATTCTGGATATTGTAAAGCAGAATATGAAGGGTAAATTGGATGATATCAGCAGCAGTGTGAAACAACTGGAAACCGGGCTTAACCAGGCTGTTGACGGCCTTAAACAAATTTCCGCCGGGATTGACACGGCCAACGCGTACCTCGGGAGTTTGCCCGCTTCCAATAACGGCAAAGTATTTTACATCCCAGCCGACCAGATTATGACCGGTGATTTTAAGCAATCAATTGACAACTTTATGTCCGGTGACCAAAAAATGACAAAAATCATCCTACTGCTTTCAATCGACCCCTATTCACCAGAGGCTATGAAAACCGTTGATAATATTGAAGTTAACCTGAAAAACAGTCTGAACGGCAGCGCAATCAGCAATGCGACTTATGGTATTGACGGAGTATCCTCCATGAACAGGGATTTGCAGACCATTTCGATGGGCGACCTGAATCGTTCTATAATGATTATGCTCATTGGTATCGGTATTGTGCTGATGTTCCTCTCCAAATCATTTTTCAAATCCCTCAGCATCATAGCCGCACTCCTGATAGCCAATTACTCGGCACGGACAATTACCGCCCTTTTCTTCAAAAACATAATGCATATGGGTGATTTATCCTGGATCGTGCCGTTTTTCTCTTCCATTATGATTATCGCTTTGGGGGTGGATTACAGCATATTCCTTCTGATGAGGCTGGATGAGAACCGGAAGCTTGAAACAAAAACCGCACTGGTAAAAGCCTCGGCCGGCGTCGGCGGTGTTATTATTTCGGCGGCTATTATTCTCTCCGGCACATTCGCAGCACTCTATCCCGCGAATGTACCCATGCTTGTTGAACTTGCAACATTGGTAATTATCGGCTTGTTCCTGCTCGCGTTTATCTTATTCCCGATTTTCCTGCCCGCGGCATTTATGGTGATTGAAAAGCTGGAAAACATTGTGAATAAATGGAAAAGCAAAGGGTTAACGGAGATTGAGGACAGCAGTGAGAAAAAGATTGAAGATGCGCCGCAAACACCTGAATAAATGACAGAATAATCAAATTATTTAAGGCAGCCGGTTCGGCTGCCTTTGTTTTACACTTATTGCCCCGAAATACTAATACTAATCGGCGATGAAAAGCGTTGTTAGATTTGCGATGATTTTTTATGCTGCACAAGGCGGACGACGATGCTTTGCTGCCGCAAGGCAAGGATGGCAACGCCATATGGCGCGAAAAAGACCGCAGTAATGTAATACCTTTTTGGGTGGTTTGTATAAAGCCGTAAAAGTGTCCTATTTCAATTTTTCAACAAGCCGGTAAACCGCATTACGGTTTTCTTTGCTGACGGTGTTCTCGTTGAAAAACAGGATGCCTTTCAGGTTTTTATTTTCGCGCCTGTACTGCTCAATCCATTCGCCGATTTCCGCGATGATTTGCGGGTTCTTTTCCCAAACCCTGTAGTTTTGCAGCGCCTTGTTTCGAACGCAGAAATGCAGAACTTTGTCATTAGGATTTATCCTGTCCAATACCGTGTTAAAATCCTGCTGATTCATGGGGAAATGCGCGATATGGGGAACGACACAATCCACACCCGCCTCTTTCAGCTTTTTCGGGTCATGCCCCCAGCCGGGCACGCAGGAGGAATGCAGCCATACTTCCGTACCCGGTTTTATTGTTTTAATCATTTCGTTTAAATTCCGCAACTTTCCGTTTATGTTGCTGTTTTTCCACTCATCAAAAACGGGGTTGCCATCCCCGTAACCGGCGATTGAATATCCGGTATCTTTAAAAAACTGCGCCTCCGAGCACCGGCACCAGCACGACCCCTTTGAAAAGCTTAACCGTTCAAAGCTGATGCTCCGTACATTTTTATGGTTGTATATTGTAAGCAAATCCTCAATTTCATCTTTTTCAAGCTGCCAAACATCATCGCTGTCGGGGCAAAACAGCCACGGACGAATTTCACCGTCTTTTGCCTTCTGCTCCGCCGCACCGGGGTAAGAAATTCTGATTCTTTCGGGGTTGTAAATAGCAAGATTGGAAAACAGCTGTATTTCGATTCCCCTTTTTTCCGCTTCCTCAATGACGGCGGACACATATTCCGTCCGCACATCGGCGTTCAGGCATTTTACATCTCGGAGACATTCGAGTTTCGGGTTTTTTACCGGCCAGCAAAAGCCGTCGTGCATCGGGTCGAACCGGGCGTAACCCGTCATCATCAGGCTGAGGATATTCATCCCGTTATCCGCCATCTCATCAAGCAGATTTAATATTTTTTCACGGCTGTTCCCTTCCGGAGACGCCGCTTCGTATGACAGTCCGACCTGCCACCCCAAATAAAATTTTTCCTGTCCGCTCAAATCAGCAATGCTCCTTTTTAGTATTAAGTGTGCGTGATTATGCGCCGAGAAATTTCAGCAAGCTGTCCTTTGAGGCGCCGGTCCTGTAATTCCAGCGGTAAGCATCAGTTGTAACGCCTCTTTCATCAAATATTGCTTTTGTCATATTAAATGTAAATCCGGTGATTTTGGCGTCCTTGCTGAAGGCGAAGTCCCCGATGGAGCACAGCGTGGACGGAAAGACGATATCGCCTTCCAGATTCACGTTGTAGGAAAACGCGTCTTTAGCAATAACCTCCAGGCCTTCGTTCAGCTTCAGGCTTTCAAGGCTGTTACACGTCCAGAATGCCATTTCGCCGATTTCTTTGAGCGTCGGCGGAAATGCGACGCTTGCCAGCGTATCCACTTTATAGAACGCATAATACCATATCTTCGCAACACCATCCGGAATTTCGTAGGTGCTGTACGGCACCCATGTGTTTTCACCGGATTTTTCATTGCCTTTATCATCATAACCTCTCGCTTCCGGGTAGGCAACCAGTTCCTTGCCGTCGATTGTATAGAGAACACCATCAACCGCTTTAAACCATTTGTTGGCAGGGTCCACCTTGAACTCGCGCAGATTTTGACAGTTGTTGAACACCCATTTGCCGATATAGCTGATTTCCGGGCCGATGGTGATACTTGTCAGGTAACTGTTATTCGGCAGGGAGAAATCTCCGAGCGCAACGAGCGGGGCATATTTTCCGTTTATATCAGCAATATACTCGTCGGGGGGCACATCAATGATGGAGAAGTATTCCAACACCTGCCGCCAAATCGGCGGCTTGATTTCATTCTTCGCGTAATACAGTTTGATTTCTTTTTGCGAGGAAAGGCCGCTGAACTGATCCAGATAATATCCGCTCAAGCCCTTGCCGTCGATATTTTCAGCGTAAACATATTTTTCGGCTTTCGCGTTGGTCACTGTCTTGAAGGAAATACCGAGTGATGCCGTTATTGTTATGGCAAGAACAACTGAAACGGTTGCTTTTACGCTTTTTTTCATCACGAATTTTCTCGGCGGAAGGTAGCGTTTGATCTGCCCGCCGTCCTCTTTAAAGACCGCCGCGTCTGCCAGAGCCCCTTCGATGTCTTCCTTCCGGAACAGCTTTCTCTGCCAGCCTTCCGTTGCGGATTTGTTGAATTCCGGCAACGGAACGTAATCTTTTTCATCCCGGAAAAGGCTGAATCGTTTTCTCTTTGCTTTTTCCGCTTTTGCGGCCGCCAGTGCCTCTTCCTTCTCCCTTTTACGTTCGAGTGAGGCTATTTTTTCCGCTTCATCCGATTCTACAACAAAAACAGACGGCCGGCCGATGGCGCCGTCCTGCGTCAGTGTGCCTTCCGCTTCTGCTTCTGTCCATGCGGCCTCAGACCGTTCTTTCTGTTCCTCCATTATCTGCTCGTGTTTGCGATTGGAATAATTAAAGAACGAATATGGCAGAATGCAGATAATATCGCCGGCGATGCATAATATCGCGCCGAATATCCATACCTTTATACGCACATCCTGATTAAAAAGCACATCATAGTCAGAGGTCAGGCCGTATGTTCTGTACAGCAGCGGAATAATCAAGCCGATGAGATAAATAAGCGGAGCTTGGATCCAGCCGAAAATGCCGGAAAAATTTTCCAGTCGTTCACCACTGAGCCACATCTGGTAATCGTTAATTTTAATACCCATGTTGCCCGTAGCTTTGCCGTTGGCCCCCGTCAGCAGCCCTGCTATAAAATTCAGGATCAGCAGCAAAACCGCCATCGTAACAACACTTTGATTGTTGCAGAAAATAACTGCCAGCAGCTCAAAGATATCGCAAATAACAGCAATACCGCGGGAGACCATATACAGCTTTTTAAAGTCAAACCGTTTGATAATAAACGGCGCGAGAAATTCGGCAGGAATATTGTAAAGATCAAATACCGTTCGCAGAAACACGAACCAGACACCGTCGGTCATGCGCAGCATATAAAACCAGATGCAGTCGCGGGCTAACCTTGCGCCGACGCCGAGAAAGTCGAAAATGCCGGATATCATCGTGATCCAGCGGTATTTATTCCGGAGCACCGCGGTGACACCCTCCCAAAAACTGAAGGTGACCTTTTTTTCGATGGGTGGCTGCGGCAGACGCTCACGCATTTTCGGGAAGGTTATCAGAACCATAACAAGCGCAACCGTTGCGATTGGGAAAAAAAGCCAGCGCATCGTTCTGATGTTTTCCGGGCCGCCGAACTGCATGGCAAGAATCGGAACTGTCCAGTCCGCAATAATATTCTTCATAAGACCGCCTATTTTGACGGGGTAGCATTCCAAAATAAGGCGCTCATTGTTATTGGTGGTGGAGAATTTATACATATTGCCGACATACCCAGCTGTGGTACGCCCGCTGTGAAGAGAAAACACCAGGTAAAGCCGCCATAGCATATCGCCGTAGTTATACTGCTTGAAATCCCAGAAAAGGAGGAAGAATGTTGTAATAATGCGCATAGGCGCGTTGACATAAGGCCAGAATTTGAAACGCCCGAATTTCGGAATCAGGTATTTTCTCAACAGCAGTTCCCTGATTGCGTTGTAACCGCTCAGCAAAACCTGAATACCGAAAATCTTGCCTAACCCCTGAATAAAGCCCTCACCAAAGGAGACGGGGCTGAAAAGGATAAGTGCGAGCCCAATGGCAATTGCCGCGGAGTAGACGGCAATCAGCCTGCGTTCCGTCTTTTTTTCCAAACGGCCGAGGTTGTCCGCAATCCCCCAGCCGAGAACGCACCAGAGGTAACCCAGCGGCGCGCCAATCAGGTTAATTGCCATAAAGTCGAGTGAATCAACCTGATAGTAGCGCATAATCAGGTAACAGCTCGCGGAAAAGGACAGGAACCCGGACAGCGCCCCATGCGTTCCGTCAAAGGCATTGCACAGCGTCGTCCAAGCCCACTCTTTATACGGCATATCAAAGCCGGGGCGAGGCGTGTTCCAGTGAGCCTTCACCTCATGCAAACCGGTCTTGGCATATTGCCTGCCTTTATTCACTTTACCCGCAAGCGTCCGCTTTGGTATTTCGGTTTTCGCCAATAAAATCTTCCTTTACGCTGTGACAGGGTGCATTTCATATGCCTTGGCAACAACGTCTTTATAATAATGGCGCTTAAAAAAGTGTGTTTACCGGGAATGCCCGTTTCCGGAGAAAAGGGGGCCCACATATACCACAGTCAACTGCGGCAGGAGTTAAGGCTCGGCTTTTGCAGGGCTAAAGCTCGGCTTTTGCAGGGCTAAAACTCGGCTTTAGTCGGGGCTAAAACTCGGTTTTAGCAGGGCTAAAGCTCGGCTTTAGCCTGGGCTAATGGATTGCGTTTTTTTCTACCTCTCAGTCATTTCGTGCCAGCTCTCCTATCATAGGAGAGCCAAGAACGGGAAACTTCGTGCTTGCCTCGCCTGCAACAGGAGAGGTGGCAACGCGAAGCGTTGACGGAGAGGTCGTGTTCCCCGTCTCTACGCCCCAACCTTCACCGCGTTCTCCTTCACCCGGTTCACAATTGCAATAATCTGCGACTGCTCCGTTTTGTCAAACAGCCGGATAAAGCTCACGGGCTTGTCAAACGGCGGTTCCATGAGTTTTGCCATATTCTCCACATAGCCGTTTTGCGCGATGTATTCGATGATTTTTGTGATAAACACTATCTGCTCCCGGTTGAGGGATTCGCTGTTGATAAACGCCGAAAACGCGGCCATCGCGGCTTCATGTTCGAGTTTGGCGATTTTGCGCACAAGCAGGCCGAACGGTGTATCCTGATACTCCCGCTCATAATCCTCTTTCGTGCCGAGTTCTCCGGTGAATATTTGCTCAAGCATTTTGTAATCTTCAATTGTCAGCGGGATATTTTTGCGGAGCTTCGCGATGGCGATATTATTCTTGTTCTTTTCAATATAGCGGTTCACCTTTAATTTGTAATCCTCAAAGTCATAACCGGTGCCGATATATTTACCTTCGGTCTCACTCAGAACCATATCGGTCAGCGCGGTTTTCACAATTGGTTTTGTATCACCATCGATTAAGAAGACAATCAAATTCCGCAGTTCGGCGCGCACCTTTTCAAAGGTCAGCACATCCGTATTATCCCAAAATTCATCCGTCTGCACTGTTTTGATCAGTTCGATTTTCGCCTTTATCTGCGGGATGGTGATTTTTTTCGACAGGCTTTCGGCAATGCCGATAAGCTCTTTACTGCATTTCTTAAAATAGGACGAACCTTCCATTTGCGCTAAAATCAGCCCGACCATAAAATTATCGAACCGGAGCGCATACACATCCCTTTCGGTGCTGAAAACAAGCGGCGCGATAAAGCTGCAAAGCTCGCCCTTGTCCGTCTCCGTCAGGCAGGTGAACGCCTTTTCTTCCTTGAATTTTTCAACATACCGGAGCTGCAAACGGACACTAACAAGTTCCGGGTTCAGCGCGTTTATCTGCGCGAGGCATTCCTTTACCAACTCACCCCGCCAGTTCTGATACCTGTCCTCAATAAACGCCGCGTCCTGCAGGTGCTGAATCAGGCGTATTTTCTTTATATAAACGGCTTGGACAAGGCTGACAGTATCGGCCGCCTCGATCCCCTGCGGATTGGTGCGGAAAAATTCGAAGTTGGTGCAGTAGTCAAAGATGTAAAAACACTTTTTATCTTTGCCGGGGCCGAAAATATCCTTGCACAGCCGAGTGCCGCGCCCGAGCATCTGCCAAAATTTCGTTTTGGAGCGCACTTTTTTGAAATAAACCAAATTCAGCACTTCCGGCACATCGATGCCCGTATCCAGCATATCCACCGAAACGGCGATAAACGGCATTTTAGTTGGGCTTTTGAAGTCGGCAATTAAGGTTTCGGCATAGTTGTCGTCACACACAATACGCCGCGCGAATTCGCCGTTATACTGCGGGTACAGGATGTTGAAACGGTTCACAATATATTCCGCATGGCGTTTGTTCGCCGCGAATAGGATAGTTTTGCCGAGTTTGTCCCCGCCCTCGATTTTAAGCCCGGCGGTCATTAACCGCTCCAGAACATAGTCAACGGTAAACTGGTTGAAAATAAACTTGTTCAGCGCGGGTGACGGAATAAAATCGGGCATTTCGCCGGCTTCGTCCGTGAAATCCTCCTCATACCGTGCCTTGTCCTCTTCCGAAAGCTCATCATAGTTGATACCCATTTCCATAAACTTCAGCTGAACTTCAATGTTATGGTAAGGCACCAGCACATGGTCCACATCCGTGGCGGTTTCATAATCATAGGCGTAAGTCGGCACGCCGCTTTCCATTTCAAAAAAGCTGTAGGTGTTGCGGTCCACATCGGTTTTGGGCGTGGCCGTCAGGCCGACAAGCAGCGCGTCGAAATATTCAAAAATTGCCCGGTATTTTTTAAAGATGCTCCGGTGTGCCTCGTCAATAATAATCAAATCAAAATGCGCGGGCGTGAACAGCCGTGTGCCGTCATCGCTCGTGGCGGAATCAATGGCGTTGAGCATCGTCGGGTAGGTGGAAAACACGATGCGCGCGT
>CAZVJW010000054.1:0-22272 GCA_964627535.1 uncultured Eubacteriales bacterium | reverse complement strand
GCAGCCACGGAATATTAATACGCCGTTTTTTATCCTTTTGTGTTAAATTCCAGATAATCAGCCCAAGATACCCCGCAAGCATGATGATTGCCATATAGCCGTGGTAACTGCCTGTTGTTCTTTGAATAATAACCGGGTCTGCATAACCGCCGAAAGTGTTTGTAATCATCGGGCAGCAAACCCACCATGTTAGAATAAGGAGTGTCCATTCAAACAATCGCTTGTCTTTGGAAATCCAAAGCCAAATCCAAACGAAATTTGTAAACCCATAACTCATTGACATCCACAGCAACACCCAAAATAAGCTGTAACCGTTAAAAATTTCTCTCGACCGGAAAACTAAATGAAAAAGCCCAAAATCAACAACCATGTAAAGAACTCCGCTAAGCAAACCGATAATCAATGTCATATATTTCTTCCTGAATATCAGCAGTGCAGCGAAAATCAGAAGAAAACCGATGTCCAGCCAAATGTAAAGAGGATCGAACTGTCTTTTTGCAATAATTTCAGTCATTTATATACCTCCCTGGCAATTTACAACATGCAAACATCCCATCATAAAACGAATACTCTCATCACTGAAAATAAGAACAGAAATCGGATCTATGATTATCTTTACCTATTGAATAGTGCAATTGTTTAACACAACCCGGTCACCTTGAGAAAATCCGGAACAGGTTCCCGTTATTGTTGCTTCGTCTCCCGGTATCATGGCTGCCGCTTTTTCCACACTGCCGGTTTTTATAAAACACTGCACCGAGTATTCAGCCATTGGATCGGCGGAACCTATATATATATCCGGAGGACTGGAATCATACCCTAAAGTACTGATTGTCCCTGTGACCTCTAAAAGCCGGCCTTTATAAAGGTTATCAGCCTGAGCCTCATCCTCAAGGTAGGCATTAATCAGCATCTCTGCCGAAATCACAACTGTTTGTGCCGAGGTTTCTGTTGCTTTTTGCTGAGTTGTTATTGGCTGCGTCGTTGTTTTCCCGGTCAAGGAAGCCACCGCTGTTGTAACTGTGTTTATATCCATATCTGCACTTATATCTGAAACCATGGTTTCATTCGCATCAGTGAAAGTCTCATTATCGGGCTCAAACAAAACACTGATAAAGCAATAAAGAGCGAAAATTACAGCCAACCCAACCGGAATAAGCAAAGCAATTAAACAGCCTTTTTTCTTTTTCGGCGGCGTGTTTTGAGGCGGTATTGGAGGATTATAAACAGGTGTGACCTCGGGGCTGCCTCCTGTTCCTGTTGGGGCTGCGCATGACGGACAGAAAGCCGAATCATCCGGCATGTTTTTTCCGCATTTACTGCAAAACATCTTCATAACTCCTTATAATTGATTTTCAATTTGACGGAACAGAACTCAAGTGGTTCGTTGGATTTTTTACTGTTAAATACGGGTTTATCCGTTCTTTCGTTTAATATATACTACCATAAAAAAAAACTATGTCAATATATGGACATAGTCTGTGTATGCAATTGTACATACGCCGAGTTATTGGGATACATTGAACAGTGAATAAAAATATCCTTTCCTGCTCATAAGCTCCTCAAAATTTCCCGTTTCGGCAACGGTTCCGTTGTTCATTGCAATTATACTGTCGAATTTTTTCATAATGCTCTCCTCAAGCTTGTGTGTAACGATTATTTTTGTCAGCCCTTGCAAGTCAAGAATAGAGCTTGTAACCGAATATGCCGTTGCGTTATCAAGCGAGGCGGTTGCTTCATCCATCAGCAGAACCGGAGTTTCGCGGATAAGGCATCTTGCGATGGAAACTCTTTGCTTTTCGCCGCCCGATAAATTTCTGCCTGCTTCGCCGCAGTCGTAACTGTCGCCTTTTTCTCTGACAAGCGCCGTCAAACCGGCTAATTCAACTGCACTGTCATATTTTTCATCGTCAAAATCTTTGAACATGGTAATGTTGTTTTTCAGGCTGCTGTCAAAAAGGAAAACATTCTGCTGAACAACCGACACTATATCATACAGGCTGTCAAGCGATATCTCTCCGAGTTCGTTGCTGTCAAACATCACTTCCCCCTCATATTCGGGGAAGTACCCGAGAAGAAGCCCCAGCAATGTGGATTTCCCGCTGCCGCTGCCGCCGACGATCGCATAACTCTTGTTTTTTACAAATTCAACGGAAACATTCTTTAGTACATCCTTGTTTTCATCATAAGCAAAGCTGATATCCCGCAGGGAAATGGATTTTTCAAGACTATCGGATACTAAGGGTATTAACCCATTATCGTTCTTTTTCTCCACCGCGTCGGCCAGTTTGTAGATAAGAGCGACCGCTGCTTTGCGGTTGACATAGAGGGGAACCAGCCTTGTGAGCGGTCCGAGCGTATAGTTCTGCAACTGGTAAAACGCGAGTACGGAGCCGATGGTCATGCGCTCCTTAAACACCAGGTAAGTGCCAAAGCACAGGAGCACAATGGTGACGAGCATCTGCGTTGCGGTGCTGATAATCCCGACCTTGTCGTGCGTTTCGCGGCGGGTTCTTTTAGCTTCTTCCAGCTGGGAATTGTTATCGTTAAAAAGGCCCATGACCTCTTTTTCCGCACGGAAACTTTTGATTACGATAAAGCCATTGAGCAAATCCTTCATCTGGTCCACAAAGCCCTCGTTTTTGAAGGATGTCTTTTTTTCCACCGCTGTCATCTTCCTGCCGTAAAGCAGCGATACAGCCGTCGGTACAACCGTCGCGGCCATCACAGCGGCCATCATCTGAGGGCTGATAACCGCCATTGCAATGACGCCGCCCACAAGCAGTGATGTCTGATAGAAAAACTGAATGTTTGCCGCAAGATAGTTGCCTTCAATCTGCGCGAGGTCGTTGGAAAAAGCGGAGATAAACTTGGCGGACGAGGTATCGGCGTAGTCGCCGATGGACTTTTCCAGAATCTTTTCGAAAATAAACCGTTTAAACTGTGATAACCCGTGTTTCAGGTACCGGTTACGGTAGGTTTTTTGGACAATGCTGAAGCTCAGCGCCACCCCCGCCACCACAACGGCAATCGCCACCGCCTTCATCAACAGGGAATAATCCTTGGCCTGCATAGCATCCGCAATATACTTCATAATAAACGCGATGCCGATGTTGGCCAAAGAATCCGCGAAGACAGTTGCCACCGTCACCGTGAAATTCTTTTTATTGTTTTTCATCAGTTGGCTTTTGCATTCATCCCGAAATGTTAGGCTTTTTTTCATTTTAATTCTGCCTTTCATCCATAAATTCAGAAAGCTTGTTTCAAACCTTTGCCAAACGGTTTGACATTTCGCCGCTTACTGTGTATAAGTATAGTGTGAACTTAAGGGTGCCGCCTTGATTTTTTTACCCTGATTTTCGGATTTCTTGATTTTTTTGTCCTATTTTACATCATATACGCAGGGGGTTATGTGTTGAACGCTTTGGACAGGGACGAACCGGTAATTTGCGAAAATTCCGTGGAAAATGAAGCCGCCGCTTCGGGCGAAACCGTCAGCCATCCCTATACCGAACTTCTATTTCTGCTTGCCGGTGATTGCGAGGTGTATGTTGAGGAAAAGATCTACAAACTTCACCGCAACTATATGATGATTATCCCCGCCGGCATCAAACACCGTGCAACGCCCGGTCCGCTTAAATGCAGGGATATTGCCGTGTGCATCCCGCAGAGCTTTATTAACCTTGCCCTGGCTGCCGATTTCGGCAGCATCCTGTATAAAAGGGCTGTCAAGCTTGACAGCGGTGAAGTGAAGTTTGCAAAAATGATGTTTGACAAAATCAAAGACGAAATCAGCCTGAATGACAAATACTCCCCGGAACTTATAAAAAACATCATCCTTGAGTTTTTCGTCCGTTTTTTAAGGGCACTGAAAAGCGACAGTGACTTTGAAAAAGAAGTTTCGCTCGTGGATGAAATCACAAAGTATCTGCTTGAGCATTACGAAGAAGACTTAAATCAGAAATCAACAGCTCAGAGGTTTTACATCAGCCGCTCTTATCTCTCTAAGCTGTTCAAAGCCAAGACGGGGCGCGGGTTTAATGAGTACCTCAATAAAATCCGCATCGGACAGGCTAAAAACAGCCTTAAAACAACCTCCCTGCCGATTACCGAAATAGCGTTCAGCTGCGGTTTTAACGACAGTAACTATTTTTCGAAAATATTCAAGAAATCCGAGGGAGTTTCTCCTTTAAATTACCGGAACGGTTAAAAAACGGTATAAAAAAAGCCCGCTCTGCCCGAGCGGACTTTTTTCAGCTATCGGATAGAAATCAGATGTAATTGATATCAATACTGCCAAGCTTGACGTTGCCGGAAATTATCAGCGGAGGCTCGGTCAGAACCGGCTGCGCCTGTTGTGTGTTGTTTTGTACTGCCCCGAGTGTTACGCCAATTTTTTCCACAACATTCCAGTGCCGCGGGATGTAAAGCCTGAGCGAACCCAGGTTGCAGTCGACATATACCTGTGCGCCGGCGGGGCTCAGCTTAACCTGGTCAAAATATACTTCCAGGTCACCCAGAGATGAGGAAAACTGTCCGCCCTGCAGGCAGTCCGCGTGCAGGTATTTGCTGGTAGAACTCATAGAAACCTTGACATAAGGGTTGTTATCGTTAATGCTCTCATTCGTCTTGGCGTAATTGTAATTACCTGCTTTATTGCCGCAGCTGCCGGTACATATGGTTTTCTTGTGCCTCCTTTTGAATAAAAGGCTGCAGCCGATGCTGACCAGCACTGCCGACGCAACAAGAATCACGGGGCGGATAAACGGCAACTCCAGCGGCGCGTCATAAATCATATACAGAAACGCCATCGGAACAAAGATCCCGAAAAACTCCATCCTTACCACACTGCTGATGATAATAGCGGCTAAGAAAACTGTGGCGAGAATGCTCACCGCGCTGATGGTGCCGAAGGATGTCACTTGGCTTGCGATAATCAGCGCCGCGGACATCACAAGGAACAACCCCCAAAATATGTTTTTGCTTTTCATAATAAAATCCATCCTTTCTTACAAATAATTATTTATTCAAACTTGCTTCTTTCGTTTAAGCGCTGCCGAAACTGCTGATAATAGTTCCGCGACACATAGACATGTTTATGGCTGCCGATAAAATTGACAAGGCTGGAAGCGGTGAGGTTGCGCGTGATGGAATACACCTGTGTAATATTGACGATAGATGATTTTGCCGCTCTCACAAAGTGGCGGGGAAGAATTTCTTCAAGCTCATAAAGGCGGTATTTGATAAGGTAAGCGTCGCTTACCGTATGAGCGTGAATACGTTCGCCTTCTGTTTCAAAAAACAAAACCTCATCCAACGGGAAGTAGAATTCCTGATTTTGTTTGTAGAAGGTGATTTTCGTACCCGAGGAGGCCTGTTCCAACGCGTATTTTTGTATGTTTTGAACGGTTTCATTCACTCTGCAGCAGCGAATAACAACCTCGTCCTCAGTTAAACCGTCAACAATTTCAATATGTATCTTCACCGGATCACCTCCTCTGAAATTAGTATAGCAGATTTAAAATATTTTAAAAGGGCTAAAAGCCGACAGGTTGCTTTAGACCGGTAACAGGTAAAAATATATGGGTAAGATGCATTTTTTGCACCTAAAATCAAGGCAAACCGGCATTTATTGCCACTCAACTGAGCGTGTGGTGATATAAAAGCGTTGTTTCGTAGTGAACGCCCACTGTGGCGTTCTTAGAGGCTCAAGAAAAAGCTTGAGCCGTTTTTCGACCTTACTATCGCTTTGAGACCAAGATGTCCCATTACCTATAGCCATCTGTAAAAGTCGCGCCTTGTGAATATAATCAAATCATTTACAGCAAGGCATTGATGTTTGTTCTAAATAAGCCAACCCTATGTATAAGTTCATGGTGAAAAAGGACTGCCACCGGCAGCCCCTTTTCATTTTTTCTATGCTTTTTTGCGGTATGGATATAGATTTATTGAATTTATTTTTGCCCGTCTTCGGTGGGAAAGAGATTTGAAGATGACAGGTTACAGATTTATCCATAAAGCGGGACGGGCACCGCTGCCTGTGATGTAGACAGAGACGTTGTAGACGCGGCCATCGTGGCCGACGTAGCCGGCACCGTCCGGAACGTCGCCGGGCGACCGCAGCCACCAGAGGCTATTTCCGAAATAAAAACCGCTTTCAGAAAATGAAAGCCCTTTGCTTTTGGCGAAGTCCGTGCCCTGCGCAATACGCGCTGCGTCGTTTGCAAAATATTTTATCGCTTCCTCATAACTTAACAGGAATATTCTGTCGTTTGTATCATTCCCGCCGTCTGTATGATATATTGTATTATCGTTGTTTATTATCGTCGTTGCGACAATAGAGGTTTCTTCGTTTGATGTAAAGGCACTGGTTAAGAAGTCATTGTTTAGCCATGTCCGCAAGCTACAAGTTTCCCATGTTACAGTTTCTTGCTCAACATTGTATGGTTCGGTGTCCAAAATCTTTTCCGAAATCAGCAAAGCTTTGCCGTTTTCAACCGCAAGTACCTTCCATGCAATTTCTTCCTTGCCGTTCGCTGTATCATTATCCTGCTCATAGTTGCCGTAAACAACGATGTCCCCCACCTTTGCCTTTGCGATTTTAGACGCACTGCCATTTGTTTCTGCTTGCTTTGCAGCCTCTTTGTCCGTTGTAGCCTCTTTCTCTACTGTAGACTCTTCATTCTTTGAATATATGGTTGTTATGTCGGAACTGTCTTTATCCCCGCTCTTCTTCGCACACCCTGTAAACACTGTAACTAAAATTATCATTGCGATTAATATTACCGTGACTTTTCTCATCATATTCATCTGCAATTCCTCCTGCAAAATTTGTATTTATTGTACAGCGTCTCATTCGAAAACGCAAATAATTTATATTAATTGATAGGTATTTTGGTGCCGATGAATGATACAAGCACAGTAAATAAACTAAATAATACAGCTAAGCTGTGAGTCCGATTCGGTTCGACCGAATTGTTTTATACAATTCGGTTCGACCGTACTCAATTTATTGACACTTGAATATTGTTCGAGTATACTGGTTACAATATTTCTTATATAGATAGTTTCAATAATGTATGGAGGTTTGGCCGATGGAGCTTAGTTCGAAAAATATGAAGAAGATCATTCTTCTTATCACTTTTGCGGTTTTTCTTTTCTGGGGCTTGCAAAATTATATTGCCGTGTTAGGCACAGCCAGAAATATCTTCGGGCTTTTTGTACCCTTTATTCTTGGTCTTTGTATTGCATTCATTTTAAATGTTATCCTTCGTTTGGTTGAGAAATTATGGAATCTGGTTTGGAAGAAACGGAACCGTGGATTGGTTGCAAAGTTGCAGAGGCCTGTTTGCCTGGTTATCAGCATTGGCATCGTATTCGGCGCGGTTTTGTTCCTTATTTTTATGGTAGTGCCGGAAATCGTAAAAGCGATTTCCGCAATTGTGGATATGCTTCCAAAATATATAAATCAGCTGGAACCAAAGTTTAAAGAACTTTTCGAAAAGCTCAGGTTATCTTTCGTTGCATGGCCGCAGATAAATATTGACCGCGAAAAAATTGTAACAGCCGTAGTCGATTACCTCAAAGAGGGCGGATCATCCTTATTCAGCAAAACGGCAGGCATAACCGCTTCGTTTTTCAGCGGTATATTCAATTTGGTGCTGGGTTTTGTATTTTCAATATATGTCCTGCTTCAGAAAGAGAAACTGGCCGCTCAATTAAAGAAGTTTCTGGATGCGTTTGTTGATGAGAAAAAGATAAATGCCCTGCAGGAAGTAGCGAGCGTGTCGAATAGGATTTTTTCCAAATTTGTGACGGGTCAGTTGACGGAAGCAACAATAATTGGTTTGTTGTGTTTTACCGGCATGAGCATTTTTTCCATGCCCTATGCCGCAATGATATCCACTCTCGTAGGTTTCACGGCTCTTATTCCGGTTGTTGGTGCTTTTATCGGCACGGGCGTAGGCGCTTTCCTCATCCTGATGGTCGAACCTATGAAAGCTTTTTGGTTTATTGTTTTTATTCTTGCGCTGCAGCAAGTGGAAGGAGACTTAATTTACCCCAGAGTCGTCGGAAAGTCTGTCGGCCTGCCGGGGATTTGGGTTATTATTGCGGTAACAATCGGCGGAAGCTCTTTCGGTATTCTCGGAATGCTGCTAAGTGTGCCGATTTGCTCGGTTTTGTATTGTTTGCTGCAGCAAATCGTTAACAACCGTTTAAAGAGAAAACAATCGGAACAGCCGGATACTGAAAAATAAATGATTGAGAGAGGATGGCAAACTTATGTTGGTAACCGCAAAAACACTGAAGGGGTACAAGCTGCACTGCACAGACGGAGAAATCGGGACGGTCACGGAATTTGTTTTTGACGACCGGAACTGGGCAATTCGGTACCTGGTTATTGAGACGGGAACTTGGATGGTGGACAGACAGGTGTTGATTTCCCTGCAATCGCTGGCCGGCGTGGATGAAAATTCAAAATTCTTTACCGCCAGCCTGACAAAGCAGCAAATTGCGGACAGTCCTCTGCTTTACAAGGATGTGCCTGTCTCGCGGGAATATGAGGATATATACCATCAGTACTACAGGCTGCCGGCTGATTGGAACACGACGAACACCTGGCTGCCCGTAACGGACATGATGGGTGACAGCGCGGCTTATAAAGAAGCAACCCAAGGCGATAAGGGCTTGGAACCCGATTTGCACAGCACCGATAATGTGAACGGCCGCAGGGTCCACGCCACGGATGGTGAAATCGGCCACATCGCTGATTTTATTATTGATGACGAGGCATGGGTAATCCGTTATCTTGTCGTTAATATACATAACTGGTTGCCGGGGAAAAATGTTTTGATTTCTCCAACATGGGTGAACAACATTTTTTGGGATGAATCTCCGATATCTGTCAGTGTTCTCCGCGACAAAATCAAGCAGTCACCGGTATACTCGGACACGTGTGAACTAAACCGGGATTATGAAAAAGGCCTGCATAAGCATTACGAACGCAAGGGATATTGGGACGATTCAATCGTTGATACTAATCCCTCTTTAAAACATAGCTAAAAATTCAACACAAAAACCCATTTATCAAAGGTTTTTGCTTGATTTCATGGAGGTTTTATAATCGGGATTAGTATGACAAGGATAAGGAATAACTGCTAACATAAAATTCAACCGCAAACCCTTTGATTGAGGATTTGCGGTTTTTCTTTTGTATTCAGGGCAAAATAATATTTATTCTATAAGCGGTAAAGCGCCTTCGCATTGCGGCACATGATATTTTCAACAAGTTCGGCAGCTTCATCAACAGTGCATATGCCCTCGTCAACTCTAAGCTCAAGCGCGGAAATCAAAGCATGGCGCATAGCGAGCAGCGCGCCGTAACTTTCCTCCGATGTCCAGGTGTCGCAGCCCCAAAACAGCCTGTCCGCGCAGCCGACATCGAGCAGCTCGTTGATCACCTTTGCCGCGGCATGTGTTGAAATCAGCGGAAGCCAGCAAAGGTCTGGGTAGACATTCTGAAAGAAATGTGTCATGCCGCAAACATCGTCCATCCACGGGTAACCGATATGGAAAAGCACAAATTTAGTCTGAGGGTTTTGCGCAATCAAACCGCGTAGATTTATCGCGTTGGATTTTATCATTCTGCCGAGCCCCGTATGAATCTGCAGCGAAATATCCAAGCGTGCCGCCGTTTTGCATGCTTCGTTTACCACATAGCTTTGGAAGGTATTTATATCATCCTCGTTTGGATTTGTTTTTTCAAACACCGCGGAAGCCTGCTTTTTTGACGCGGGGATATAGTCAAGGCCTCTTTCGTAAGCCGAAGCAAGTTTAAGAGCGACGCAGCCTTTTTCCGCCACCGCTTTTTCAACGCATGCGTTCATAAACTCGATATGGCTGTCCACATCCTTTGCTTGTTCTGCGCCGTAAAGGGCATAACAGTTGTTACCGTTATGGTCGCAGATATCAGCATAGTAACTGAGCGGGAACATATTGATGCGATAAGCAGGCGCAAAAAGCTCCGGGTACCCGTTGTTGCCGCCGGGGTTCCAATAGGCGTCCAATATTATTTTATCGTACCGGCAAATGTCCTTTAGAATTGATAGCTGAAAATCCGGGTTGCGGTAAGCATTTTTGATGGCTTCGTCATAAACAGCCGTGTTTTCGCATTCGCGCAAAAGAGGTAAGCCGTATATCTCGCTCAAGGCGCGTTCAAGCCAGACGAAATAGGTATTGTGTTTGATTTTTTTTATGAACTCCCCGATGTCTTTTGAAAAACGCTCGTCTCCCTGCCCGGTGGCAACCCAGTTGGCATAGCTGTTTTTCAGAATATCGGTAAGGCAAAAGCTTCCCAAAAACTTCTCATCCGGCAAATGATGGCTGTGGGTTGAGATAATCCTCATAGAGTCGAAATGATTTTGAAGAACGCCTTTTACGGACATAACAACAGCTTCCTTTCCATCGCGGTGATTATACTAATTCATTTATACCACATATATGCTTTTTGTCAATTGCGTATTGACCGAAGGGCGGGTGCTTCGATATTTTCGTAAATATTAAGATTTTAATATAAAGCAATTCCTCTGGATAAACTATATGTTTCAATTCACTTGCTTATTATCCTATTTATTGGTATAATAATCATGCAAATAATACATCAAAAATATAGCCTGCCACGCAGTAAAAAGCGGATTATTATCATAGCTTTGAAAAATACGCTTTTCACCGCATGCCAAAGGTCAATAACCGGATATAATTGAGAGGATGATTGTTATGTTAATAAAAGCCAAAACATTAAAGGGATACAAGCTTCACTGCCTCGACGGTGAAATCGGGACGGTCACCGAATTCGTTTTTGATGACAGCCGGTGGACTATTCGATACGTGGCTATCGAAACGGGAAACTGGCTGATGGACAGGCAGGTGCTGATACCACCGCAAGCGATAACCGAAGCGAATGAAACATCAAAATATATTACTGTCAATCTAACCAAAAAGCAAATCGAGGAAAGTCCGCTTCTCTATAAAGAAATACCTATATCACGGCAGTTTGAGAGTACCTATCAACAGTATTACGGATTGCCGACATATTGGAACGGTCCAAACATTTGGGTGCCAGATCCCAGTATGCTGAATGACACAGCAGCTTATAAAGAAGCTCTCTTGGGGGATAAAGAATTGGCCCCCGGTTTGCGCAGCACCGATTATGTGAAAGGCAGCAGAGTCCATGCAACAGACGGAGAGATTGGTCATATCAGCGATTTTATCATTGATGACAAGACATGGGAAATCCGTTATCTGGTCATTTATACGCACAACTGGCTTCCGGGTAAAAATGTTATCGTTTCTCCGGAGTGGATCAATCACATCGGTTTGGATGAGTTTGCCATTTATGTCAATGTTAACCGCGAGGCCATCAAATTTTCGCCCGAATATACGGATGAGACCGAGCTGAACCGGGATTATGAGCATGGTCTGCATCAGCATTACGAGCGCAAAGGATATTGGGACGATTCAATCGTGAACAAAGATAAGGAATAATACTAATCGGCGATGAAAAGCGTTGTTAGATTTGCGATGATTTTTTGTGCTGCACAAGGCGGACGACGATGCTTTGCTGTCGCAAGGCAAGGAGGACAACGCAGTACGGCGCAAAAAAGACCGCAAAGTTACAATGCGTTTTATCGGTGGTTAGTATGAACAATAAAATAACTCAAACCCCGTTTCTCATCATTTGAGAAACGGGGTTCTTTGATATGCCTAATACTGTTGGCGCAATAAAATTTTTCATACAATATATGTCCGCTGCGGTGCTGCAAAAAAAATTTCTTCATCTGCAAATTCGGATTACTTGAGATATACTTCTTTTCCATGAGACCGGAGAGATTGATTGGCAGCATCCAAAACACGAATGACTGAGAGGCCGAAATCACCGCCGGATTCGGGGCAATCGTGTTCTTCGATACAGCGTAGAAAATCCGCGCACACATTTTTCAGCGCGTTGCAGGTGTCCGGTTCCGGGATGCGGACATTCCCGCTGCTGCAGGCTACGAGAGGCACCGGAGAACCCGGCTTCTCTTTCATCTCGTAATTAACTTCATAGATACGGAGTTTTTCCAAATTTTCGGCATCGTCAAACAAAGCGACACCTTTATCGCCACCAAGCAAAACGGTACGGTCTTTTATCGGTGAGCTCCAGGAAACATTGATATGCGCAATGAAGTCGTCCTCATAAAACAAGGTAATAAACGCAATGTTTTCCTGCTGATTTATAAAATGAGCTCTGCCTGTGGCGGAAACACTCACCGGGTCTTTTCCCAAAATAAATTGAATGATGGATATATCGTGGGCAGCCAAATCCCACATAACGTTGACATCCGGGCGGAAGAGCCCGAGATTGATGCGTGTAGCGTCAAAATACTGAAGCTTTCCGAGTTCGCCGGAATCGGCAATCCTTTTCAGTTCACAAACCGAGTCTTTATACAAAAAATGATGGTCCACCATCAGGACAAGTCCGCTTTTCTTTGCCAGTTCAAGCAGTTCGCGCGCCGTTTCGACGGAATCCGTCATCGGTTTCTCAACAAGCACATGCTTGCCGGCCAGCAGCGCTTTTTTCGCTGTTTCGTAATGCATATTTGCCGGCAGCGTGATTACAACGGCGTCAATTTCGCTGTCGTTAACCACGTCATCCATATCTTTTGAAACGATAACATCAGGGTACAGCGCCTGCGCCGCTTCCAGCTTTGGTGTGTTCCGGTCGGCAATCCGCTTAATCCTGCAATCAAGGGACGCGAAATTTTTCACGAGAATGGGGCTCCAATAACCATAACCTAAAATGCCGACAGTTATCATGTCTTCTCCTCATTTCGATTTAATTAGGTAAAACTCCATTGAAAAATCAATCTTATTCACCGGTGCGCATATTCCGCCGAATAGTCCAGATACTTCTTTATCCCCTCAGCAGGCACATTCCACGGGATGTGGTTGCCGATGCACATCATATATCCGCCGGTCAGTTTTGAGGTTTCTACCATGCTCAGCACCATGTCTTTAATAGCTTTATCATTATTGCTGCTCAAAATCCGGTTATCGCCTTCACCCGCCAGAAAACAGTCCTTGTGTTTTTTGGCGATGGTTTTATAGTCCGTATACGGCTCGGAAATGATCCCCCGCGCGCCGCACGCAAACACATCGTCGGTATATGCATCCATACACCCGTCCGCCATGAAAATAACTTCCTTGCCGCCAGCCCTTAAAATCCCCCAGAATTCTTCATACCGCGGGAAGATATAGCGGTTCATCCACTTAGGGGAGCAAACCGGCCCGCGGGTAGTGACAATATCATCATGGCAAAGGACGAAGTTAACCGGCAGGCGCGCTAATGCGCTGAAAACGCGGCGGTTAATTTCAGCGAACTCGTCCATGATTCTCGCGAAGCGTTCGTCCAGGCAACACTGCAGAAACAGGTCCCAGCCGAAGGTCAGCAGCGGCCACATGAACATTGTATTATAAAACCCCGCCATGGAAGCGGAGCCTTCTTCACCTGAGCGCGGTGCATCCGGGGAATCGTCACCGCCGCGGAACTCGAATATTTTCTCTTCGCTGCTGAAGTCCCAATTCTCCACCACATGCGGCCATTTGACAAAGTCAGCGGCGTGTTCCAACGGGCTGAAAGCGAACACATCCTCCTCCGTTTTAAAAAAAGCCTCGCCGTGTTCCCAGGTGGCTGTTTCGCCGTCACCCCAGCGGACGGTATGCTTTTCGCTGTCTGAACTTTCGCTTTCGCTACCAAGCTTTGGCCTCGGTTTCGGTTTGTCCGTCCCGGGTACGCCAAGCCCCAGCTGCGGGTAAAGCGCGCGCATTTTTAACCGGCACAGCCGCGGATGCTCATAATAATCTATCCCCGTAAGCGCCGTTTCCGCGTCCGGATTTGACCAATGCTCCCAATGCGGAATTTTTTTGGGTGCCAACCCCATATAGGCCAGATACTTATCGTCGTACTGCATTTGTTTTACCTCCCGGAATCAATTATGTCGCTTGATTGAATTTTACTCTATTGAAGATAACCCGTCAATGACCTTTTATCAAAAAAGGATACAGGAGACCGGTTGTCTTCTGTATCCTTCACTTTTGAATCCCCGTTTTTATACAATAATTTTATGCTGTTGTTTATACAGCTCCGAAAAAGTTCAGCAGCGCCGGATTGATGACGGTATCCGTCTGATCAAAGCAGGAACTGTGCCCCCCGCCTATTATCATAAGTTCCTGTGCACCTTCAATTGATTTTGTAATTCTTTTGGAGTGCCGGCGTTTAAACATGTCATACTCGCCGAAAATATTGAGAACCGGTATTTTTATAGCCGCAAGATCTCGGAATCTAAGTTTCGGCTGCCCTACCATCATCCCAACAATATCACGCTTCAGAGCAATCGCTTTATCCTTTGTTATAAACGCCTTGACGCAGAGGTAACGGAATTCTATTTCCGTTCCTAACTGGTCAATGGTTTTTACGCCGAAGGTATTGATGTTTGCCCCCATTGCTGCAAGCATGCTGACGCGGTCTTGATGTTCAAGGGTGAAAACAATACCAAGATTTGCCCCGTCGCTGAAACCGAAAATCTTTGTTTTTTCGATGTGCAGACTGTCCAGCAGATTCACCAAATCAGCGCTCATTACTTCAAATGTCAGTTTTCCGATTCCTCTTTCGGAATTTACGCTGCCGCGCGGAGAAACGGTAATAACCTTAAAATGTTTCGCCATTTCCGTCAAAATATTGCCGTCAAAGCTATGCATATTGCCGCCGTTTGGGGGCAACAGCAGTAACGGCTCCCCGTCCATATCGCCGTATATCCCATATTCTATTTTTACACCGTCCGAATCAATAAAGCCGTAATCCATAAGCTCAGGCAAATCATTACTCTCTAAATTTTCGGTATCGGCAGCCGCACCCATACCGCACACTCCCGCAGTCATTGCACACACCAACAAAACAGAAATTACCTTTTTCAAAATCATTTTAATCAAGACCTTACCTGTAATATTCAAGGCTATCTTTACTATACCACACAGTAAAACAGGTTGCAAGCGCAGCCGGTATTTGTGAAAAAGCAATAAAATAATATTGTTAAAACTTCTGTTGCATAAGACAGATATTTATGAAATAATAAGCAAAGAATGTCAAGGCAGTTTCGGCAGTAATTTCAAATAAATGAAGGTACAGGGCATTTTATGAAATCTGGTTCCAAGCGCATAACCGGCAAAGCAAGCGCCTCTTTTGCGAGCATCAAAAAATACTGGAACATCCCGCACGAAGGCGAGTTCCTTTCCAACAAGCAGTTCATCTTCTTCTGCCTGGGCAGTATGGGGATTGAGGTTTTCGGAGCGGGAAACGGGCTTATATCCTGGGGAGCAAACTGGTTTGCCGGCAACTTAATGGGCATTGCCGTGAAGGATTTCGTCACCATCGGCATCATCGGCACCGTGCTCGGTTATGTATTGATATTCATGTCCCCGCTCGGGATGCTGATTTATGAGAACCACGGCAAACTTAATAAAAAAGAAAGAACGCTGATGCATACCGTTACGCTCGCAAAAATCATCATCGGCTTTATTTTGTATTTTGTACCGAGCGTACCGTTTGAAGGCATCATCCGGGGATTCCCGCAACTATTGGGAAACCTTCTTTTTTTAGGCGGTCTGCTAGACTATATCAACTGGTTTATCCGTTACAAATTCTGCGCCAGATACGGCAGAATTAAGCCGTTTATTGTTGTGGCGGCGATTCCGGCCGTAGCGCTTTTATCCATCATCCCGTTCCTGCCTTTGCAGGGCCTTGATTACTCGACTAAAATTGTCATTCTTCATGGTGCGTTTACCGTTTCAGGCTGGTTTGGAGGGTCTTACAACAACACCGGGAGCATGGTCAACTTCATGACCCAAAACACGCAGGAACGGCAAAGGCTTATTTCGTTTTCCCCGCTGCTCAGGGGGTTGCTGACCAGTCTTATCGGTATTATTCTGCCGGTTCTTATTACTAAAACATCCTTAATGGGGCACAAGTTCGGCGGATACGAGGATATCATGGTATACAAATTCTTCGGCCCGCTCTTTGCGGTTCTGAGTTTGGTGGGCGTTTTGTTCTTTCTGCCCGTCAGGGAAAATCTTATCGAGCAGAAAATTGACCGGCCGGAAGTGCATTTTTTTAAGGGCGCCAGACAGGTCCTGCAAAACAAATATCTCTGGATTGTCAATATTTCGAACCTGCTCGGCAGTATTTCGGGCATGACAGGAAGTCTGGTCACCTTTTGGATGATGTATGACCAGCGCCGGCAATGGGCAATGGGGCTTGTGATGAACTTTATCTTTATTGGCGGTACACTGGGCAATATCATGACACCGTCGATTACAAAGCGGTTTGATAAGCGGAATATCTATGTCTGGGGCCGGGTCATCAACGCGTCGTTTGTTTTTGTCTTTTTCGCCCTGTTCAAACTCAACATGATGTGGCCGTATGTGGTATTCATGTTCCTCTCCTCCATTTTCAGCAATGTTATCGGTGGTATAGGGGGTGGGCTTACCGCGGATTCGCTGGATTATTACCAGTGGAAAAACGGCGAACGCTGCGACTCCATCTCCGGTGTTTTCGGCTGGTTTACAAGCCCGGTTGCGATGGCAATCGGCTATATCGCGCCTTTTATATATCAGCGGGTCGGCTATACCAGCGACTGGGGCGTGCTCTACGACAGCGCGGTTTTCAACCGGCTGTTCACCTATTCGTTTTACATCACCTTTGTTGGAACCATCCTTTCGGTTATACCTTATTTCTTCTATGACCTGACTGCGGCAAAACACCGCAAATGCGTTGATGAAATTCGGGAAAGAACGCGACGCGCGGATATTGCCGAAATCGAAAGGCACAGGGAGCTTGGGACAATCAGCATAATCAGCCCGCAGCTGCTTGAAAGATACGGCTTTGATGCTAATGGCTATCCTATTGAGGATACAGCCGGGGAGGTGCTCGTCTGATGACATCATTCAAGAAAACCGTAAGCCTGTCTGCCGCTTTTGCTTTGCTGGCTCTCATCGTGTTTTCGTTCGGTGGCTGCGATAAATCGGTCGGCAATCTCCAGTACCGGGCAACCGGGGGCGGATACATGGTAACACACTGTTTCAACAGATCCGGAGAAACCATTGCTGATATCCCTGCGGAAATCAACGGCAAACCTGTGACCGAGGTTGCGGATTTCGGCATTGTCAACGCGGACCAACTTGTAGCCGTCAAAATCAGCAAGAATATAAGAACAATCGGCACATGGGCGTTCACCAACAACCAGAACCTCAAAGAATTTACAGTTGATAAAGAAAATCAGTGGTTTACCGCCGTTGACGGTGTACTCTATTCAAAGGATATGAAGGCAGTCCTCTTTTACCCGGCAGCGAAAGGCGTTACGGGCGCCGAAAATGAGCACGTTTCGTTCGCCATTCCTGCCGGCGTCGAAACAATAAGAAGCAAGGCATTTTATAAATGCGGAAAGCTGAACGAAATCATCATGCCGGATAGCATCATAACAATTGAGGAAAAGGCCTTTTGTTATGACGAGGCACTGAACAATTTCACCCTGCCGAAAGGTTTGCTGAGAATTGAAAAGGATGCTTTTTCATTCTGCTCCAAGCTTACGTCGGTAGAAATTCCCTCAACGGTTGAATACATCGGTGATTTTGCTTTTTATAACGACCAAAATATAAAATTATTCAAAGTCAACAAAACAGAAGAATCGACCACCGGCTGGGGTAAAAAATGGTATCCGACGCAGAACAGCGATAATTTGGCCGGCTTGGTCATCGAATATTCTTAATGTGCTTGACACCGGCAACGGGCAAGAATAGAATGGTTTTATTCAAACTTTTTGAAAAGGTTATCTGTCCTTTACGGGCATATAACCCGGAAAGGACAATGATAAAAATGTACGAAAACAAAAAAATCATACTCTTCGACGGTTCAAGCCTAGACGGCTGGAAAAAACGTGACGGCAGCGCTGCGGACTGGATTATTGACGGTGATATCATGACCGTTAACAACGGAGACATCGTTTCAAAAGTGACCTTCGGCGACGCGCTGCTGCATGTGGAGTTCAGGGAGCCGGACATGCCGGAAGAAAAAGGGCAGGACAAAGGCAACAGCGGTGTTTATGTCCACGGCTGCTATGAAATCCAGGTGCTTGATTCCTACGGCGTAAAAAAAACCACCGACGGCGACTGCGCCGCGATTTACAACATGTATCCGCCGCTTATCAATGCCTGCAAGCCCGCGATGGAGTGGCAGACCTATGACATACTCATCCGCGCCCCAAGGTTTAATTGGCGCGGTAAAGTCACCGAAAACGGCATTATCTCCGTCTTTCAAAACGGCCTGCCGGTGCATAACAACGCCGTGCTTCCACGCCCCACACCCGGCGGTATAACCGATAAGGTCGTTGCCGAGGGTCCGCTACTGCTCCAGGACCACGGCAATCCCGTGAGTTTCCGCAATGTCTGGGTCATTAAGCTTTAACCGGCGCTAATAAACCACAGGGAGCGGGTTAAAACCGTTCCCTGTACCTTTTACCGCGTTTTTATATTCTGTTCACAAAAAGTTAAACGAATAATGTGTATTAATTAATTTTCAGCCAGCCTTATACTTGTATAATAGAAGAGTTGAAAAAAATTCGAATTGAGGCAAACGAAATGCTGCAGCTTAAAAACATTACCAAAACCTATAAAACCGGCGAGCTCTCCCAGGATGCTTTAAACGATTTATCCGTCAATTTCAGAGAAAATGAGTTTGTCGCTGTCCTGGGGCAGTCCGGTTCCGGCAAAACCACTCTGCTGAACATTATCGGCGGGCTTGACCGTTATAACAGCGGCGATTTGATTATCAACGAAAAATCAACAAAAGAATACAAGGACGCGAACTGGGATGCGTACCGCAACCATTCGATCGGGTTCGTTTTTCAAAGCTATAACCTGATTCCCCATCAAACCGCTCTGGCCAATGTCGAACTCGCGCTGACGCTCTCCGGCGTACCGAAAACCGAGAGAAGGCAGCGCGCGAAAGATGTGCTGGTGAAAGTCGGTCTTGCCGACCAGCTGCATAAGAAGCCCAACCAAATGTCCGGCGGTCAGATGCAGCGTGTCGCGATTGCGCGCGCGCTTGTCAACAATCCGGATATTCTGCTCGCTGATGAGCCGACCGGCGCGCTGGATTCAGAGACTTCCGTGCAGGTAATCGACCTGTTAAAAGAGATTGCCAAAGACAGGCTCATTATCATGGTCACCCATAACCCGGATATTGCCGAACATTATGCCAACCGCATCATCCACCTCAAAGACGGTAAAATAACCGACGACAGCAATCCCTACACCGACGAAGCGCTCGCAAATGATACCGGGAAAACGGCTGTGCCTGAAAAGCGCTCCAAAATAGAGGATAAGACATCCATGTCTTTTTTTACCGCGCTTTCGCTTTCGCTCAATAACCTGCTGACGAAAAAAGCGAGAACTATCCTCACGGCTTTTGCCGGTTCCATCGGCATTATCGGCATCGCGCTGATCCTGTCGCTGTCAAGCGGCTTTCAAACTTATATCAATTCTGTACAGGAGGATACACTTTCTTCTTATCCGCTGGCAATTGAAACCACTGCCATTGATTTGAGCGCGTTAATGGGGCAGCGCAAGGAGAACCGCGATGTTGAGAAAACAACATATAATGACGGCAAAATACACGCCGACACTTCCTTGATTGACTCAATGAACACGCGCTCCGAAAATACCTGGAAAAATAACCTGAAGGATTTCAAAGTTTATTTAGACAGTAAAACAGATGAACTGAATAATTACATAAATGCCATTGAATACAGCTACGGTGTCACCCTGAATATCTATGCGCCGGACACATCCGCCGGTATAAACCAATTGAATCCCAGCCCCCTGTCCGATGACCTTGAAAGCGAATCACCGTTGTCGTCATCTTCCAGCATGTGGAACGAACTCATTGACAACAGCAAGCTGCTCGAAAGCCAATATGATGTGATCGCAGGCGGGTGGCCCCAATCCTTCAATGAAGTGGTCGTCATCGTCGACGCCAATAACGAAATTGACGAACAAACACTCATGGCGCTCGGCATCAAAGACGCTGCGGCTGTGATGAAAGCTATCAAAAACCATGAAGTGTATGATCACGGACAGATTGAGTTCACCTATGAAGAAATTATGGCAAGAACCTTTAAGCTTGTGCTGCAGCCGGATTACTACAGCTATGTTGAAACAAGCAAAACATGGTCGAGTAAGCGCAATGACGATCAATATGTCATGAGCCTTATCAGCAAAGGTACAGACCTGAAGGTTGCAGGTATTGTGAAACCAAGCAAACAATCCGTAACAAATTCGTCGGGCAGTTCAATCGGCTATCTGAAAACCTTAACCGAGTATGTGATAAACGAAACAAACAGCCGCGAAATTGTTAAACAGCAGCTTGCCAACCCCGGGTTGGATATATTTAAAAACCTCCCGTTTGAGGTCACGGAAACGGACGAACCCGATGAGGAAACGCAAACGCAGGAGGAAGCCACCACATCCCCGGCGGAAAATACGACAGCAGCGACCGCCACCGGCACGGTATTTTCTGCGCCGGCCGCGGGAGCACTCGGTTTTAACGGCAGTCCCCCCGCCGCCGCATATGTGGAAAGCACTACAGCACCTGCCGCAACCATGACCGAGGATGAGGTTAATGCCTATATCAAAGCGCATTATACCGGTGATGAGCAAACTAAATTGCTTGATTTCGCTGCGCTGTTTCTCAAAAACACACGCACACTAAGCGAAAGACAGCAGCTGATCGATTATTTTGACGAAATGCTGGCGGACCAGCAACTTGAGGGCATGGGTAACATCACCGGACAGCAGGCGTATTCCTATATCAATTTGATGGATAAAAATACAAAGCTTCAGATGCTCACCAAAATCATAAAAACCGGCAATAAACCCGAACCAACCTCAAACCCGCAGACAACACCCGGCACCACCGGCTCGGCGGTAACGGAACCGGTCACCGAACCTGTAACAGAACCTGTCCCGACGGTTTCCAAATCAAACCTGACACAGAATCTGAAAAATTTGGGTGTCGCAGACCTTGCAACGCCGAAATCGATCAATATTTACCCCAAAAACTTTGAGGCAAAAGACTCCCTCGAGCAGTTTATCAAAGATTACAACGCCCAAATGAAAACACAAGGTAAAGACGAAAATGCGATTGAATATACCGACTATATCGGGCTGATTATGTCTTCCGTCACCAAAATTATCAACATCGTTTCCTATGTCTTAATTGCCTTTGTGTCAATCTCTCTGGTCGTCTCCTCCATCATGATCGGCATCATCACTTATATCTCCGTCCTGGAACGCACGAAGGAAATCGGCATCCTCCGCTCCATCGGCGCTTCAAAGAGGGATATCTCCCGGGTGTTCAACGCGGAAACGCTCCTTGTCGGTTTTGTGGCAGGTTTAATGGGCATCGCCTCAACACTGCTGCTGTGCATACCGATTAACATGATTATCAATAAACTGGCGGATATCGTGGATGTGGCAAAACTGCCGTTTATCGGCGGTGTCGCGCTCATCTTCATCAGTGTGATCCTCACTACCATCGCCGGGCTTATTCCGTCCAAGATGGCCGCCAGAAAAGACCCGGTTATCGCGCTGAGAACCGAATAGAAACATATTTGCCTGCAAAGAAGCCCGTTCGTAATTGAACGGGCTTTGTAATTATCTATGGTTATAGTTGCTATCTGCTCGATTAAACATAATTATGTGTTTCCTTATCATTCATTTGTTCCAGCCTATCATTAATTTTATGCAAATTTTGTTTTTCAATTTTATCCGCTATAATGTAAACAACAGGGCTCGCAATTATTGTAAGAATTAAAATACGAACACCATACAAAGCAACCTCTTTAAAATCAATAACAATATCAAACAAATATGCAAAAATCACAGATATCAAGCAGGATATTCCCATCATAATGCTTCTTCTTACCCAAAGGCTTTTGGGCGTAACCCCGGTTTTAAATATAAATGCACCGCAAACAGATAAGATTAAAACGATACTCATAACCAGTCTCAGTAAATTAATTGTCCATGTCAGCGGAAAAAAATAATTCAATATCAAAAATACAGATGTAAAAATCCCGAAGGCACAAAAAGAAGCTGTTAAATTTTTTTTGATTTTTACTAACA
>CAZVJW010000053.1:0-23391 GCA_964627535.1 uncultured Eubacteriales bacterium | reverse complement strand
TTGGCTTACCTATGTCTTGACTACTTTAACTTACCGATGTCTTGAATTCGCACACAGGACATAGGCAAGTCATTTGTTCAAACGGGAGGGAAAAATGTTCAATGAATAAAAAGAATAAAAATATGCTGGAAAGAGCAGTAAGCCCGGAATCTGTCGGTATCGACTCTCAGGCGGTTATTGATTTTCTCGACGAGTGTGAAAAAGAAAATATGGAGTTGCACAGCTTTATGCTGTTGCGCCACGGCAAGGTTGCCGTGGAATGCTGGTGGAAGCCCTATAACGCCGAAACACCGCACACGATGTTTTCTTTCAGCAAGAGTGTTTCGGGAACCGCGATAGGTTTCGCGATTGATGAGGGTAAACTTAGCTTAAACACAAATGTATACGGCCTTTTTCCGGAATATGCGCCCATGATAAAAAAGAGATTTGAAAATTCCCTGACAGTGGAGCATCTTTTGGCAATGACCAGCGGCAAGATGTCAAGCTTTTTGATAAACACCGAAAAAACCGGCTGGGTGCAGAGTTATTTAAGGGCACCGTTTAAATATGCCCCCGGCGAAAAATTCGAGTATGTAACCGAAAACTCGTTTATGCTGGCAGCCATTATAAAAAAGGTAACAGGGTTCAATGTAATTGATTACCTGACGCCGAGATTATTCGAACCGCTCGGAATTGAAGTGCCTTTTTGGGAAACAAACCAAAGCGGTATTGAAACAGGCGGTTGGGGACTCTACCTCAAGACGGAGGACCAGGCGAAGTTTGTGCAATGCTATTTAGATAACGGAAAATGGAACGGAAAGCAGGTTATCCCGGAAATTTGGGCTAAAACCGCGGGCGAAAAACATGTTGAAAAAACGCCCGGAATTTCGGCTGACCATGCGGCCGGTTACGGGTATCAATTCTGGCGGAACAGTCTGCCGAATTCATACCGCTGTGACGGTGTGTTTTCACAGCTTGGCATTGTGATGAAAGATTGGGATTCCTGTATTACTACAACCGCGGGCGAGCCGCTTGAGGATAAGTTGCTTGAGATAATCTGGCATCACTTCCCCAAAGGTTTCAGCGACAAACCTCTGCCGGAAAACCCCGAAGTGTCGGCAAAGCTTCGAAAAAAAATAGCCGCACTCAGCATGCCCGGTCTGCCGAAGCATCAGCGCAGAGAGCAGCTTGAAAATAAAATAAGCGGCAAGCTGATAAAATTCAGGAACACGAGGCTGGCAACCGTGCTGGGGGTTGCCGACAATGCTATCAGCACAAAGAAGTCCGGCGGGTTTAACAATGTCAGGCTGACTTTTGAAGAGAAAAGCCTGAAGTTTTTCTGGACCGAGAAATATAATGAAAACACAATCGATATCGGCTATGACGGCGAAAATGTTGTCAGCAAAGCCGAGATTGCCGATATGATATATGACTTTGCCTCAAGCTGCGCGTGGCTTGACGACGGCACCCTTGAGATTTGGCTGAGGCCGCTGCAGCATGCACAAATCAGAAAATTGAATTTCAAATTTGACGGCAGAAATGTTGAAATGAAAAGCACCGCCGAAAAGGGACTTTATGACTTGGCGGTGTTTGGCTTGGATTTTAAAGGCGTCAGAGCGGATGATTTGATACTCCGCCTCGCGAAAGGTGCGGCGAATATTATCGAACCGATTGTCGAACCGAATTTGCGCGGAAAATTTGTTTAATATTATTCATGACGCATGGCGGAATTTATTTCATACTGATTCACGATTAAAAAACCTCTAAAAAACCAGGCAAAAGCTTTGATTCATACTATTCTCCATTTTAATGCAGAATAGTATTGTGGGGTTTTATGCGGATTTTTTAGTTAGGTTTTTATGAGTAATTAGTATCAACTCTCGCGAAGTTAAATTTATTAAGATTGCCGCATACGCGTCATAACCGCAGACAGACGGCGATGACATAAGCATTTAGAAACAGGTGGAGATTATGATGGAAAACGAAAATAAAAATATCGAGAGAGCGGCCAGTCCCGAATCTGTCGGGATTGATTCGCGGGCGGTTATTGAATTTTGCGACTATTGCGAAAAAGAGGAAATCGAACTGCACAGCTTTATGCTTTTACGCCACGGCAAGGTGGCAGCGGAAGTTTGGCGCAAACCTTTCAATCCGCAAACGCCGCACACCATGTTTTCGTTCAGCAAGAGCGTTGTTTCAACAGCCATAGGCTTTGCGATTGACGAGGGGTTGCTTTCGCTTGACACGAAAGTATACGCGCTTTTCCCCGAATATGTGCCGATTAAAAAGATTAAGTGGGCGGATACATTGACCGTAGAGCATCTCCTCACGATGACCAGCGGCAAAAAATCGAATTTATTGTTAAAAACCGAAAAGGCCGGCTGGGTACAGACATATTTAAAGACGAAATTTAAAAATAAGCCGGGCAAAAAATTTGAGTATGTCACCGAAAATTCATTTATGCTGGCCGTTATTGTCAGCAAGGTTGTAAGCAACAGCTTGACGGGGTACCTGACCCCAAGGCTTTTTAAACCGCTCGGAATGGATGTGCCGCTATGGGAAAGCAACAAGAGCGGAAACGAAGTCGGAGGCTGGGGCCTTCATCTGAAAACAGAGGACCAGGCAAAGCTGGCGCTGTGCTACCTGAATGACGGCAAGTGGGGCGAAAAACAGGTTATTCCGGAGTTTTGGGCAAAAACTGCCGGAGAACAGCATGTTAAAATAACGCCGGGTGCCTCAACGGACTACAGCCTTGGCTACGGGTACCAGTTTTGGCGCAATCAAGTGCCTAACTCATTCCGTTTTGACGGCTTGTTTTCACAGTTTGGCATTGTCATGAAAGATTATGACGCATGCATCATCACCAGCGGCGGCGAACCTTTTGAGCAAAAGGCTCTTGACGCGATTTGGAAATATTTCCCGGGAAGCTTCAGCGCGGAACCGCTGCCGGAAAACCCCGAAGCATTAAAGGAACTGCACGGCAGGATTGCTGATTTGAGCATGCCCTGCCTGCCGCAAAAGCCGCGCAGGGAAGCTGTTGAGGCGCGAATAGACGGAAAGCTGATGAAGTTTAAGCATACAAAAGCTGCCAGCGTTCTGGGTTCCGCAAGCAACACGCTGCGTGCGGTAAGGTCGGGCCGTTTTAACAATGTCAGGATGAGCTTTAAGGAGAATTTTCTGGAATTTTCCTGGACAGAGAAGTATAACCAAAATACTATTCAAATCGGTTACGGCCCGGCATATATTACCTGCGAAGCAGAGCTTGCGGGCTCACGGTTCAGTTTTGCGTCGACTTGCGCCTGGATGGATGACGGCAGCCTGGAGATTTGGATAAGGCCGCTGCAGCATGCGCAGTACAGAAGACTGAACTTTACCTTTAAAGGCAAGCGGGTTAAGATGGAAAGCGCCGCGGAAAAAGGGTTGTTTGACATGGCGATATTCGACCTGGACTTTAAAGGCCGCAAAACAGGCGGTGTGATGAATGTCGCAACACGGGTGGCATCTGTTTTTGCCAAACCGATTTTAGACCCGGATTTGAGAGGCAAAATTGTCGAGCCGATGTATTGATAAAACATAAAATATAAACGGGACTGCGGTAAAACTTAATGCTTCACCGCAGTCCCTGCGTATTCGTTTTATCGGTGGTTAGTATCAGTGCGGCAACACAATTCCCGTCCGCTGGTCAAGAACCAATGCGTAGTTTTGCACATCCGTTAAAACAGCGCAGTCGTTTTCATCAATAATACCGTCACGGAAAAGGTCACACGCCTTGATATAGGCTGCGTCTGTGGCGGGATTCCATTGCGGCAAAGCATAGCTGCCAATGTCGATAATCATGTCCGTATCGGCGGTGTCGATATTGCCGTCGCCGTTGACATCGCCGAAGATGATAATATCGTACGTTGAAACAATATGACTTGTCGCATTATCAACAAGGCTGACTTTTGTGCCTGTGCCAAAGCTGCCGGCGGCATACGCGAAGGTAAGTGTTGCGTTGCCGATTAACCGGACAAAGCTGTTTGTGAAAACGGAAGCGGTAATGCCTGCCGTAAGACCGTAAATGAAATTATTATCCATATTAATGACTGCCGTGGATTCTGCCCGGACGACAAGCTTATCGATATTGCCGACAACAGCCGAACCTGTGACGCTGACGTTGCCGGCGGTATCTGTGCATTTTGCATAAACAGTATTATTTTCGGATAAAACCAATGCCGCGGTATATGCTGCCCACGCTCCTGCGCCAAGACGGTATTGTTTCACAGCCGCGTCTGCGGGGAAAGTTACTGTAACGGTTACATCGCCGGTTGTCGGTGCTGTAGGGTTTACAGAAAAGGTTGGGGTCACAGGTGCAGTTTTGTCAACGGTGAAGGTTATTGCCGCCGAACTGCCGTTCGTATTGGTTACTGTTATAGTGTGCGTACCTTCGGCCGAAACCGTACTTCCGCTGCCGAAAGCTTGCCCGTCCAGCAAGGCAGTCCCTCCGCTGTAGGTTATTGTAACATTTGTGTTGTACAGCGCGTTAGCGGTCACCCCGTAAATATTGATCGGGGGATAATAATACCGGACAGCGTACCCTGCGCTTCCACCGGCCGGCAGCCTGTAAACCGTGTACTTAAAGAGGTAGTCTTGTATTACAAATTCGGTTATTCTTTCGGTTGTTGAACTGCCGGTGTTGTCAATGGTCACTATTGCGGTCTCCGCCGTGCCGTCATAATTAATCTCTTTGATATAGCTTTTTAATCCGGCTGTGCAGTTATAATAAAGTTTGTTGTTATAGGCCCCTAAATAGCAGTAACTGCCGGTGCCGACTGCTTTTATCACCGTGCTGCCGCTCAAATCGAAAAGCGAGCGTTTCAGATTGCTCCCGGCGAGGTAATACCAATATCCCTGACGCCAGAACATACCGCTCTCAATGCTTGAATAATCTCCGTCATAGATTGTGCTGTTGGCCGTATTGGTGTTAGGCTGCCATCCCGAATGCCCAATATTTACGGCAGCGGCATCACTTAACAGAAAATTATCATGAAATACGCTGCCTTCAAGATCATAATCGTTGTTAAGCCAGCCGCTTTCTGCAGGGAATATAGCGTCATCCCATGTGACATCGACATGGTACCATTTGCCGCCGAGATAAACCATATTCCACGAATGATACATGGTTTCGCTGTTTACTTTTATTACTGTTATACCGAGCCTTGTCAGCAGGTCTTTAAATGCCAGCGCGTAACCGTCGCAAACCCCAACACCGTTTACCAAAACTCCGTATGCGGAAAACGATATAGCGGGGATAGTACCTGCCAAATAGTTTTCATAATCATACTTTGCATTTAAAATAAGATAATCATGCATTGTCAGAATTTTATCAAAATCGGTCATACCGGGGTAAATGCAGGAAAGCGCTTTTGCCACCGCCGCTGCGTATGCCGTTTTCATTTGCTGAATTTGTGCGGCAGAGTAACTATAGGTAAACGTTACCGTCTTAACAATATTTGTTGAGGGGTAATAAGTGTAAGAACATCCTGCAAAATAAAAAAACGCCGGATTTTGACATATTTCATTGCTGAAAATCCCGCTAATCTGTGAGACCAAGATGCCATAGGCGGAGATATCCACCGATGCCTGAACAGCTGATATGGCGTTGCTGATTGCCAGAACACCGCCGTTGTAATCGCTTTTTGCGGCAGCGTTAGGGGTCGCAACATATTCGTAACGGTATTCGTCAGTCGTGAAATTACGGCTGCAGGCGATATCTTCATTAGCATATGCTGGAAAAGCTCCGGCCGGAAGGAGGACGAAGAGCATTACCAACGCTAAAAGAACTGACAGTACTTTTTTCATCGGTTTTCCTTTCGAATATAATATTCCTTCACAACTATATGCGGTTTCCTACCAAATTCATCATATCACCAATTTGAAAATTCTTCAAGGCTTTGAGCGAACTAATACCGCAGAGAACCTATATATCACACAGCGCTTATATTAAAACTGTGCCGAAACATCATTTTCCGGCACAGTCTTTTCATTGCTTATAGTTGTTTTACCCGATACTAATTCACGATTAAAAAACCTCTAAAAAATCAAACAAAATTTTGGTTTATACTATTCTCCATTTTAATGCAGAATAGTATTATGCGGTTTTATACTAATCCCGATTAAAACCTCCATGAAATCAAGCAAAAACCTTTGATAAATGGGTTTTTGTGCTGAATTTTTAGCTATGTTTTAAAGAGGGATTAGTATTGTGCGGATTTTTTAGTTAGGTTTTTATGAGTAATTAATATGATTCCTTCAGTGCGGCGACGTAATTCCCGTACACTGGTCAAGATCCAATGCGTAGTTTTGCACATCCTTTAAAACCGAGCAATCGTTTTCATCCGTAACGCCGTTACCGGTAATAGTAATATTTATGTTCGGTTAGACAGCTGCCATGTATTACCAAACCCAAGGTTTGTTATAGGCAACCCTACTCTTTTTTTATCTTCTCCCAATACTCCTTCGCCGCCTGCTCGTTCTTGTTATCCCCGTATTCGTAATACTTCGCATTTTTAAGTACATCCGGCAGATACTGCTGCTCCACCCAATGACCGTCAAAGCTGTGCGGATATTGATAAAATTGTCCTTTGTTCGCGTTATCCTCGCCGTCAAAGTGCTTGTTCTGCAGCTGGCGGGGAATGGGGCCGGTTTTACCTTTTTGGACATCGTCCATCGCGGCATTGATGGCGTTATGGGCTGAGTTGGATTTTGGCGAGTTGCAGACCAGTACAACCGCGTCCGCGAGCGGAATCCTCGCCTCCGGCAGGCCGACCATCAACGCGGCGTCCACCGCGGCTTTGACGATAGGGATAATCTGCGGATACGCAAGCCCGACATCTTCGCAGGCGCAGACCATCAGCCTCCTGCAGGCGGAGGGTAAATCACCCGCCTCAAGAAGGCGCGCGAGGTAATAAACGGCGGCGTTCGCGTCGGAGCCGCGCATGGATTTTTGGTAAGCCGAAATAATGTCATAATGCTCGTCGCCTTCGCGATCGTAACGCATGGCGCTGCGCTGCGTCAGCTCTTTGACGGCTTCCAACGTTATTTGCTTTTTGCCTTTTTTATCCGGCGCGGAAAGTACGCCGAGCTCAACGGCGTTAATCGCCTTGCGGACATCCCCGCCGCATGCCTGCGAAATATAATGGACGATGCCGTCCTCAATATTATATTTTTCATTGCGTTCTTTACTTAAAAAAGCAAAAGCCCGTTCCACCGCCGGAACGATTTCCTCCGGGGTGACGGACTTGAATTCAAACACGGTGGCGCGGCTAAGCAGAGCACCGTAAATATAAAAATACGGGTTTTCGGTGGTGGAAGCAATCAGGGTTATCTTACCGTTTTCGATGAACTCCAACAGGGTTTGCTGCTGCTTTTTATTGAAGTACTGAATTTCGTCCAGGTAAAGCAGGACGCCGTTGGGAGTCATCAGGGTGTCAAGCTGGGCAACAATCGCCTTGATATCCGCCGTGCCGGCGGTTGTGCCGTTGAGTTTGACCAAACGGCGGCTGGTGGTTTCGGCGATGATGTTCGCCAGGGTTGTTTTGCCGATGCCGGACGGACCGTAAAAAACCATATTCGGCAGTTCGCCGGAAAGGATGATGCTGCGCAGAGGCTTGCCATCGCCCAACAGGTGGCTCTGGCCGACGATATCTTCAATTGTCTTCGGGCGCAAGCGTTCGGCAAGCGGAGCGGACATAAACATCACCCGGTTCTTTGAAGGGAACGCATGCAATGCGTTCCCTTCATTTTATTGGAGAAATCTAACCTATTACAACGAGTATGTCATCCGTGTCAACGGTCATGCCTTTTTGAACAAGCACCTGCTTGACAGTGCCGTCTGACGGGGCGACTATTTCGTTTTCCATCTTCATGGCTTCAAGAACAAGGAGAACATCATTTGCTTTTACTTTCTGCCCGGCGGTAAAATTGACGGAAAGGATGATGCCGGACATCGGGGCGATAATTTTTGCCCCATCGGCTGTCGCCACGGGCGCCGCCGGGGCCAGCGCCGCTATAGGCTCGGCGGGTGCCGCCGCGGGAGCGGCCGGCGCATTCGCAATGACCGGAGCCGCCTGCGGGATATCGGTTATGCTTGTAATAACGGCGTCGGTCTCCTCAACCTCAACCTCATAATTTTTGCCGTTTAACGTGACAATATATTTCATTTCTTCGCCTCCGGTAGCAGTTTTATGCTTTTAAAACTCAGCCTGTTGAGCGGTATTTTAATTTGATTGCTGATGATTGCCATGATGACCGCGGCAGTGGGCTCGCCGGTTTTTATCAGCAGCAATTCGCCTTCGGATTTGGTTGGCGGCAGCGGCACGCCTTGAGCGGCAGGTTCGGCCGCGGGTTCGGGTTTTTCCGGGGCAACCGGACCGGGTTCCGCCGTTTCTTCGGGTGAATCGGCTGATTTATGTTTAAAGGCATTGATTACCCTGTCAAACAGGCTGTCGTCTTCCATGGCTGTTCCTCCCGGTAGTTTCCGTATAAAAAATATAAATGAAGCAGGCGCTAATCGCCGGTTACTTGCTCAATCTTATACTTGAATTTTCGCTTTTCTTTTTCTTCGCGGGCTTTGAAAAACGCCTCGGCTTGCGGCGGGAATGCAATATAAGATAAAACATCTTCGTCCGTCTGCGCCGTGTCACCCAAATACGCCCGCGCGGCAGGCAGACCCGGGGGCAGCAAATCCGCATAGCGGACAGTGACGGGCTGTTCGTCGCCTAAAATGAGCGTCTGAAGTTCCGGGTCGATTTCACCCGGGGCTTTGCCGTATTCGCCCCTGATATAGCTTTTAATCTCGTTCGATATATTTTTGTAACGCTGCCCGGAGAGCACATTCGTTGCCGCCTGAACCCCGACCATCTGGCTCATCGGGGTAACGAGCGGCGGATACCCCAGGTCTTTGCGGACCTTGGGTGTTTCCGCCAGCACTTCGTCAAGCCTGTCGAGTTTATTCTGAGCTGTCAGCTGCGCGACCAGGTTCGAAAGCATGCCGCCCGGAATCTGATAAACAAGGGCGTCGGTTTCGGTGCCCATAACCAACGGATTTAAAAGGCCGCTTTCAAGGCTCTTTGCCTGCACGGGCTTGAAAAAGTCATTGATCTGCTTCAAGATAATATCATTTAAGCCGACCTCGTAACCCTCCTGCCGCAAAGCATAGGCAAGGGTTTCCGTCGGCGGCTGCGAAGTGCCGCCTGAAAAGCACGAAATAGCCGTGTCGATAACATCCGCGCCGGCTTCAACCGCCTTTTGCAGGGCAAGTATTCCTAAGCCTGTTGTGGAGTGGGTATGCACAATAACCGGAACTTTGACACTTTCTTTCAGCGCTTTGACCAAATCGAAGGCGTCCTGGGGCCCCATGATGCCCGCCATATCTTTGACGCAGACGGAATTGACGCCCATGGCTTCCATTTCCTTCGCAAGCCGGACATTGCTTTCGAGGTTATGGATGGGGCTTATGGTAAAACAGATGGTGCCGGAGGCGTGCGCGCCGTTTTTCAGCGTTTCATCCACGGCCACCTGAATGTTTCTGATGTCGTTTAAAGCGTCGAATATCCGGATGATGTCAATGCCGTTCTCAACGCTCTTTTTCACAAAAAGGCGCACAACATCATCGGGATAGTGTTTGTATCCCAAAATGTTTTGCCCCCGCAGCAGCATTTGCAGCTTCGTTTTCGGGCAGGCTTTTTTTATTTTGCGCAGGCGTTCCCACGGGTCCTCGTTCAAATAACGCAGGCAGGAGTCGAATATCGCGCCGCCCCAGCATTCCAGCGAATAGTAGCCCGCTTTATCCATCGTTGCCAAAATGCCCTCAAAATCCGAAAACGGCATTCTTGTGGCAATCAGCGATTGGTTTGCGTCGCGCAGAACAGTTTCGGTAAATTCAACTTTCATGATTGTACTCCTTGTACTGATATGGGGAAGATGTGGAGAAGAGATAGAGAAGAAGTGGGGAAGAGGTGGGGGTGTTTGAGAAAAATGGGAGACGATTGAGAAGAAGTCGCAAAGAAGTCGCAAAGAAGTTGGAAAACGGGGGGTGATTTAGTCTCAAATTCGTAACTACCATTGCTTCCCGCGGCAAAGCCGCACTTTACAACTGCTTCTCGTGACGAAGTCACACTTCTCCGTAATTCCTATTGCTTCTCTACTTCTTTTCCACTTCTTCTCTGTTATTAAAACTCTAACTGCTTTTCCACATACGCAACCAATTCCGCAATCGGCAGCCTTATCTGCTCCATGGTGTCGCGGTCGCGTACGGTTACGGTGTTGTTTTCGAGCGAGTCAAAGTCATAGGTGACGCAAAACGGTGTGCCTATTTCATCCTGGCGGCGGTAACGCTTACCGATGGAGCCTGCGTCGTCATATTCGACGATGAATTTTTTGGCAAGCGCGGTATATATTTTAAGCGCGTCCTCACCAAGCTTTTTGGAAAGCGGCAGGATGGCGACTTTCACAGGCGCCAGCGCCGGGTGCAGATGCATCACTACACGGGTGTCGCCCTCTTCCTCGTCGACTGTTTCTTCGTCGTATGCGTCGCACAGAAAGGCCAAAGCAGCCCTGTCCGCGCCAAGGGCGGGTTCTATAACAAACGGCAGATACTTTTCGCCGGTTTCCTGGTCAAAATATTCAAGGCTCTTGCCGGATGTGTTCTGGTGCTGCGTCAGGTCGAAGTTTGTGCGGCTCGCAACGCCCCAAAGCTCGCCCCAGCCGAAGGGGAACAAAAACTCAAAATCGGTTGTCGCATTCGAATAGTGGGAAAGCTCCTTTGCCTCATGGTCGCGCAGGCGGAGGTTTTCTTCCTTTAAGCCAAGGGACAGCAGCCAGTCTTTGCAGAAGTTTTTCCAATAAGCGAACCACTCCAGTTCCGTGCCGGGTTTGCAGAAGAACTCCATTTCCATTTGCTCAAACTCACGCGTGCGAAAGGTGAAGTTGCCCGGGGTTATCTCGTTGCGGAAGCTTTTGCCAACCTGGGCTACGCCGAACGGCACCTTGCGGCGGGCGGTGCGCTGGACGTTGGCAAAGTTGACGAAAATGCCCTGGGCGGTTTCCGGGCGGAGGAACAGCTCGTTTTTGCTGTCTTCCGTTACACCCTGGAAGGTTTTAAACATCAGGTTGAATTTGCGGATATCCGTAAAATTGCAGGCACCGCAATCCGGGCAGGGGATTTTGTTATCGCTGATGTATTTCGACATTTCATCAAAACTCCAGCCTGCCGGGTTGACACCTGCATCTTCAATCAGTTTGTCTGCCCTGTGGCGGGTCTGGCACGCCTTGCAGTCCATGAGCGGGTCGGAAAATCCGCCGACGTGGCCCGAGGCGACCCAGGTCATGGGGTTCATCAAAATGGCGGAGTCAAGCCCGACGTTATAAGGGCATTCCTGCACAAATTTCTGCCACCAGGCGCGCTTGACATTGTTTTTGAACTCAACACCGAGCGGGCCGTAATCCCAAGTGTTTGAAAGCCCGCCGTAGATTTCGCTGCCCGCGTATACAAAGCCTCTGTTTTTGCACAGGGCAACGACTTTTTCCATTGTTTTTTCGGTGTTGTTCAGCATAATAAAAAACTCCCCTTTATAATCATTGCCCCTAATAATAAAAGAAAAAGCGTTAAAAGTCAAGAAATATCGGAACTTTAAATGCACAAGGATTAAAAAAAGCCGGCACTCCGTTTGGAATGCCGGCAAACTTTTTGGCTCATTTATTCGCATTGGTTAATGTATATGTAATATTGGCCGTTTTTATATGCGATATAAGTCTCTAATATTGCTGTTTTCACAAATCTGCCATCTTTCATTAAAAGATGAGCATATATAATTTCATTTTCTCTCATATCCCACCAATGAATTATATTTTCGGGATGGAGGGGAGAATTAGAGTCACTAACCAGACCAGTGTCATGATAATACCCGCGCAGTTTGCTTTCAACTTGTTCAACATCATCCTTATTCAGTTTGATTTTCATTGAAAATGAATTGAATATGAGCGAATAGCCACTTTTTACAGTTTGTGAGGATGCCGGTAATGAGAAATGAAAAGTGCGGTAAAACACAAAATTGGGCGTTCTCCAGACAGCATAACTACCAAGTAGCAGCGCTATCAATACGCAGGCAACGGCAATTCTTTTCTTCCTTGTTTTTTTAATCGGAGATTTGCTCACTTTGCTTTCCATATCGTTGTACCGCCTTTGATGTTTCAACTACAAGTTACTATGTAATCTTGCCGAACAAATCCTTGAGATAATCAGAATCTTCCATAAACAGTAAATCTCCGGTTGTTTAACGGATAAAGGTTTTTGCCAATGCAAAGTAAACCGCAAGGGCGCCGGCATCCGCAATGGTGGTAAGCAAGGGGGCGGATATATGCGCCGGGTTCAGGCGGGCGAGCTTGGCGAAAAGCGGAAGGGCGCAGCCGAGTATTTTTGACAGCACAACCGAACAAACAAGAGCGGCACTGACAACCAGATAAAGGTTCATATCCGCGGAGGAAAAGAAAAACAGTCGGGCGAAATTAACCCCTGCGAGCAACACGCCGCAGACAAGGGCGACTCTGAGTTCTTTGAACAGTATTTTCAGCCAATTTCTGGTTTTCAGCTCACCCAGGGATAGGCCTCTTGTAATCAAAGCGGACGCCTGCAAACTTGCATTGCCGCCGACACCCATGAGCATCGGTATTGCCGCTGCCAAGCCCACGACGGCTGTCAGAGAACCGTCAAAGCTTTGGATAATAAGCCCCGAGAAAAACATCGCAACCATCAAAACCAGCAGCCACACAATTCTGTTTTTGACAAGGCCGAAAACACCGGTATCAAGGTATTTCTTTTCCGACGGCCGCAGGGATGCCAGCTTTTCAAAGTCAACGGTGTTTTCTTTTTCGATAACATCGATGATGTCGTCAACGGTAATGATACCGGCAAGTTTCCGGTCCTCATCCACAACAGGCAGGCAGTAAAGGTCATATTTACGGGCAAGAGCGATCACTTTTTTCCGGTCATCTTCCGTACTCACATAAATAAGTTTCTCACCGTTATCCATGACATCGCTGACGAGTTTCTTTTCATCGTTCAGCAGCAGCGCTTTGATCGGAACGGCACCGACAAGCCGGCGCGAATAATCGACGCAGTAACAGGTGCTAATTGTCTCCTTGTCCGCACCCGTTTTGCGGATAAACGCGATGGCCTCAGCGATTGTCATATCGTCATCAAGCTCGACGAATTCCACAGTCATCATGCTGCCGGCCGAAAAGCGGGAATACGCTAAAAATTGACTGATAACCTTGCGTTCATCGGGGTCCATGCGGGCAAGCGCCCGTTTGCGAACATCTTCGGGGACCGCTTGCAGAAAATCCACGGCGTCGTCAATAAAAAGGTCTTCAATCAATGCTTCAAGCTCGCTGTCAGGCATAGCCCGGGCAAGCCTTTCCTGCGTATCCGCGTTGAAATATGAAAAAACGCCGGTGGAAACATCCTTTGGCAGGATGCGAATCACACGAAGCAAATCCTCGGTTTCTAAACCGTTGAGCGCCTGCGCAATATCCACGGCATTCATTTCACACAGTAATTTGCGCAAAGCGGAATGTTTCCCGCATGAGCGCAGCGTATTAACCATTTCAAGGATTTTATCTTCCTCCATGTTTCGCCTCTTTCCCCACAGCGGGGCAAAGGCATAACAGAGGATTTAAGCTGAAGCAAAAGGCCGGGGATAATCCCTTACCTTTCGCCGAACTTCCCGCGTCTGCTTGGCAGCCCTTGGCGCTGTGGCATGTTTATTTGTCTACTTCGGGGTTCAGGTTTGCCGGAGCTTTCCAAACAGTTTCACCAACTTTCAAAAATGAAAAACAGTAAAAGCTTTTTTATTTCTATAAGCTTACAACAAAAGTTTAACCTGTTTGCCGTGAAAAGTCAAGAGAAATTATAAAAAATGACGTAAAACGGCAATGATTGCGATAATCGGTCAGAATACAGCGGAATTAAGCCTATTTAAGTCTAAATCGGGTTAAATCGGAAAATAAATTATGAATAATTTGTTAACAATTTAAAACTGCCTTAAAAGTTATCGGTTTTTTGATAAGTTCCGGGCGGGTTCACATTATGGGTGCGGGCAAACAACTAACTGAAGCGGGGTGGCAAGATGGAAAAAGAAAAGGCACTAAGCGGCAAAGAGAGGCTTTTCTGTTTTTACTACAGTAAAAGCAGGGACAGCAGAGGCGCGGCGGCGAGGGCAGGCTATGCGGTTTTTCCGGAACGGGCGGCGTCAAAACTGCTTTCGCGGGAAGATATCAGGCGGGTCATCGCAGCGGGAACAGAAATGAGTTCGGCAAGCTGCGACGAGGTCTGCGCGGGTTACCGCAGGCTGGCGTTCGGTTGTGTCACGGACGCTTTGCGGCTCGTGTTCGCCGAGGAAACCCAGAGCCTTGAAACGCTGGAACAGCTGGATATGATGAATGTATCCGAAATAAAAAGGCCGAAGGGCGGGGGACTGGAAATTAAGTTTTTTGACCGTATAAAAGCACTTGAGCGCTTAAAGGAAATGAGCGAAGCCGGAGCGGCGCATAACAATGCTATGCCGTTTTATGAAGCGCTGGAAAGAGGGGCTAAAGCTTTGGCCGCGGGCAGCGAAAGCGAAGCGGAGGGCAAATGAGCAGTTGCCTTAAAACCTTTTCCGAAAAACAGATGACCGTTTTAAGCTGGTGGTGCTCCGAAAGCCCGTTCAGGGATAAAGACGCAATCATCTGTGACGGCGCGGTGCGCTCCGGTAAGACGGTCTGCATGTCGATATCCTTTATCGCCTGGGCTTTTTATGCGTTTGACGGCACCTCTTTCGCGCTCTGCGGCAAAACCATCGCGTCGCTCCGCCGTAATGTTATCACACCGCTGCTGCCCGTGCTGCGGGAAATCGGCTTTGAATGCAATGAAAAGCTTTCGCAGCATTTGATTGAAATCGGCAGGAACGGTCGGAAAAACCGCTTTTATCTTTTTGGCGGCAAGGACGAAAGCTCCGCTTCGCTGATACAGGGCATGACGCTTGGCGGTGTGCTGCTGGACGAGGTCGCGCTGATGCCGCGCTCCTTTGTTGAGCAGGCACTGGCCCGCTGCTCTTTGGATGGCTCCAAACTTTGGTTCAACTGCAACCCGGAAAACCCGATGCACTGGTTTCATGAGGAATGGATTAAGAAGGCTCATGAGAAGAACTGCCTTTACATTCATTTCACCATGGCCGACAACCCGTCGCTGACAAAAAAGATCATCGAGCGCTACAAAAGCCTTTACAGCGGGGCGTTTTATGAGCGGTTTGTGGAGGGTAAATGGGTGGCGGCGCAGGGAAATGTCTATCCGATGTTTAACGCGGCAACTCATGTGCGCGAGCCGCCCGGAGGAACGCCCGATGAATACTATATCTCCTGCGATTACGGCACCGTGAACCCCTCCTCCTTCGGGCTGTGGGGACTTTTCGGCGGGCAGTGGTTCAAGCTTGCGGAATATTACCACGAAAGCTCCGCCGGCGGGCAGCGCACGGATGAGGAGCATTACGCCGCGCTGGAGGAGCTTGCGGGAAGCCTTATTGTCGAAGCGGTCATTGTTGACCCTTCCGCCGCAAGCTTTATCGAGTGTATACGCCGCCACGGCAAATTCAAAGCAATCCCCGCGAAAAACGAGGTTATCGACGGCATCCGCAGGGTATCCGATGCGCTGAAGGAGCGAAAAATCATGATTTGTCCCAACTGCACCGACACCATCCGGGAATTCGGCCTGTACCGTTGGGACAACAATGCTGTCCGGGATGCGCCGCGCAAGGAGCATGACCATGCGATGGATGATATACGGTATTTCGTTTCGACGGTGGTGAACGCGGGTGACGGAGGGTTTTTTGCGGTTTCGGTGGAGCGGCGAAGCGGATAAGAGGTAGGAGATGAATAGAGAAGAAATGGAGAAGAAGTGGAGAAGAAGTGGGGGACGATTGAGAAGTAGAGAAGAAGTTATGGAACATAAGACACGTTAATTTAAAAGTCGCAACTCCTATTGTTTCTCGCGGCGAAGCCGCACTTCTCAACTCAACAGCCTTTCAAATTCGTTTTAAACTCCTATACTTCTCCACTTCTTCCCGTGACGAAGTCACACTTCTCCACTTCTTCTCAAAATTGCAAAAATTTTAGTAAGGAGGTAACCCATGCGTTTATTTAAAAACCGGCAAACCCCGAAAACCGCCGTGGCAGTCACACAGACAAACACACAAAGCAATCCTTTCGGTATATTGGACGGTTATGTGCCGCTTTCCACCCCGCAGAGCAAGCTTTATTATGCATTGCGCGAAGCGGTTCCCGTTATCGACGCCGCTGTCTTCAAACTTGTGCGCTTGACAAGCGGGTTTGAGGTGAAATGCCGGGATGCCAAAGCGCAGGCGGCGCTGGACATATTTTTGAAAAGTGTCCCGGTCGGCGGCAATCAATGCGGCATCGACGCGTTTATTTCAACCTATTTTGAACAGTTGCTCACCTGCGGCACGGCGGTGGGCGAAATCGTCACGGATGGCAGGGGACATATAGCGGCGCTCTACAACGCTCCGCTGAAGGATATCGAGCTGCGGCGGGCAGGAAACGGTATCAATATTGAAATCTTCGTGCGGCAGGGCTTTGAAGCCGTTCCGGTGAAATACCCCGATTTGGTGATGCTTTCGGTGCTGAACCCGGAGCCCGGACAATTGGAAGGCAACTCCATGCTGAAAGGCCTGCCGTTTGTCAGCTCCGTACTGATGAAGATTTTCGGCACCGTCGGCACCAATTGGGAGCGGGTGGGCAATGTTCGTTTTGCCGTTACCTACAAACCCCAAAACGACGCGATTGACAGAGCCTACGCGAAGGACAGGGCGCTGCAGGTCGCAAAAGAATGGGGCGAAACGATGCAGACGGGCGGTGCTGTGCGGGATTTTGTCGCGGTGGGCGATGTGCAGATCAAGGTCATCGGCGCGGACAATCAGATTTTGGACAGTGAAGTGCCCGTGCGCCAAATGCTGGAGCAAATTGTGGCAAAAACCGGCTTGCCGCCGTTTATGCTGGGGCTTTTGTGGAGCTCAACAGAGCGGATGTCGTCCCAGCAGGCAGATGCCCTGACGAGCGAACTGGAAGCATACCGCCGGATTTTAACGCCCGTAATTTTGCAAATTTGCGGCACCTTTTTGCGATTCAACGGCTTTTCCGCAGGCACTGAGGTGATTTGGGACGATATCACTATGCAGGATCAAATTGATTTGAGCAGAGCACGGCTTTATGATGCACAGGCTGCAAACGTTGCAGCACAGGCTGAAATTGCCGCCCAGATTGCAATTTCAGCTCAAGCAAAAAAAGCGGCAGGAATTACGAAGGAAGGAGGAGAGTAATGAACAAGGATTTTCTAACGGAAATCACACCCGCGGCATCGGACGACACGGATTTGGCGCTGATTAACCGCTACACGCGCAAAGCGCTTGGCAGGGATGATATTTATACTTTTCATGTGCTGCTTTGCGACAACGAAGTGGACAGGGATTTAGAACGCTTTGACACGGCGGCGCTGAAAACATTAGCGGAAATGTTTGTCGGTAAAACGGGCATTTTTAATCACAGCATGAACGCAAGGGACCAAACCTCGCGGCTCTATTGCGCGGATGCCGTGACGGACAGCGAAAGGCAGACAAGCACAGGCGAGCCTTATACCTTCATCAAGGCAAAGGCATATATGCCGAAAACAGCGAAAAACGCCGACCTCATTGCGGAGATTGACGCAGGCATTAAAAAGGAAGCGAGCGTCGGCTGTTCGGTGAAGCGTCTGACTTGTTCGGTCTGCGGCGCGGACAGTAAGCAGGAGGGCTGCGAGCATATCAAAGGCAAAAGCTATGGCGGCCAAATCTGCCATACCGTTTTGAGCGAACCTGCCGACGCCTACGAATGGTCTTTTGTCGCGGTGCCCGCGCAACGGGATGCCGGTGTAACAAAGGCATATAAAATGAAGAAGGAGATAAGAAGCATGGAAAGCACCTTGAAAGTATTGAGGGAACCGGGCGATGAAATCACCCTGAACAGGCAGGAAAAAGAAAAACTGCTTGCGCACATTGAAACCTTGGAAAAGCAGGCAGAGGAAGGCAAAGCATACAGAGAGGAGCTGACCATAGAGGTTATCCGCATGGGGCTGATAACCCTGCCGCAAATCAGCGGGGAGAATCTTTCGGCCATTTGTGAAAGGCTTTCAACCGGGGAACTGCGGGAACTCAAAAAGGCGTTTGATCAAAGCGCGGATAAAATTGTGCCGATAAAGCCTCAGTTAAAAGCCGAGGTACGCCCCGAGCCGGCAAGCAACAATGAATTCAAAATATAGCGAAAGGCAGGAAAAAATATGACAGTGGCATTTAACGGTTTCAAAGAAAGCTTAGCGACATTTATCGCCGCAAGCGGATTGGAGGCGGGGGTTCCCGTTAAAATCAGCGCAAACGATACGGCAGCCGCCTGTGCGGCGGGCGACAGCTTTTGCGGTGTTTCCAATCAAGTCGGCGGCGGTTTCGCGAGCGTTCAGATGAGCGGATTTGCGACGCTGCCCTATACCGGCACAACCGCTCCTACCGTGGGCTATTCCATCCTTGCGGGTGACGGCAGCGGCGGGGTGAAGGTGGTCACCGAAGGCGGCAGAAGTCTGCTCGTTATTCATGTGGATACAACAGGGAAGACGGCGGGAGTGATGCTTGGCTGAATTTGTTCAGTCAAGCAATGAAGAATGAAAAATGAAGAAATGAATAATTGTGGGCGGGACACCCGCACTCGAAATTTTTCCCCCTTGTTAAAGGGGGAAACCGGCGGCTACCGGAGGGGGATTGGGTTACGAATCCCTCCACCGCCGTGGCTAAAGCTCGGCTTTAGCCGTGGCGGTCCCCCTACCTTTAACAAGGCAGGTAAATAAATAAAAATGAAAGAGGGTAAACACATGTCAACTTTCGACACCATAAAACTCGAAAAAGGGCTTTACACGCAGCAAAAATCTTTTACCGGCGCATTGGAGGCGCTGGACCCTTCGGCGGATTACAAGGGCACGGCGCTTGACGGGCTCGATGCCTATCAGCGGCAGCTCAAGCGCTTCGGCATCAAGGTCAGCGGAGCCGGCAGCGATGTGGTTGAGAAGTTCTTCAAAACCTCGGATTCCGCAACGCTTTTCCCCGAATATGTCTCCCGCGCGGTGCGGCAGGGAATGGAAGAGGCGAATGTCCTGCCCCGCATCATCGCGGCAACCACGGTGATTGACGGGCTTGATTACCGCTCCATAACATCCATCCCCACGGATGACGACAAGGAACTAAAGGTTGTTGGCGAGGGCGCATATATCCCGGAAACGGTTGTTAAAACGCAGGAAAACCTGGTGTCGCTCCATAAGCGCGGGCGTATGCTGGTTGCCTCCTACGAGGCTATCCGTTTCCAAAGGCTTGACCTTTTCACGGTGACGCTCAAGCAAATCGGCGCTTATATCGCGCGCTCGCAGCTGAAAGATGCTGTCAATGTGCTTGTCAGCGGGGACGGTAACGCCAATGCCGCGTCAAGCACCAATGTCACTGCAAGCGGGACACTGACCTACAGTGACCTTGTCACATTCTGGAATCTCTTTGACCCGTATGAGCTTAACGCCATCATCGCTTCGCCCGATGTGATGGTGAAAATGCTGAACATCGCCGAGTTTAAGGACGCGGCCGCGGGGTTCAACTTCCAGCGCACGGGCAAGCAGATTACGCCTATCGGCGCGGACCTGATCAAATCATCCGCCGTGGCTTCCGGCAAACTCATCGGCCTTGATAAAAGCTGCGCGCTCGAAATGGTTAAGGCCGGCGATGTCATGACGGAATACGACAAGCTCATTGACCGCCAGCTTGAAAGGGCAGCCATCACTTCCATCGCCGGCTTCGCGAAAATATTCAAGGATGTGGCAAGGGTGCTGACGGTGTAGGGTGGAGAAGAATGGGAGTCGATTGAGAAGAAGTAGAGAAGAAGTGGGGATATTTCGGCGAAGGATGGGAGTCGATTGAGAAGATGTAGAAAAGAAGTTGGGGAACGAAAAGAAACGATTTTTAAGCCATATCCGTAACTCCAATTGCTTATCAACTTCTTCCCGTGACGAAGTCACTCTTCTCAACTGCTTCTCAGAAAGGAATAACACATGGTAACCCAATGGACTGTTTTGAGCAGCCTTCGGCAAATCGCATCACTTGAGGAGGAAGGGACGGCTTTCGGGCTGTCCCTTTGCCTTGTTTGCCTGGAGGAAATCCGGGCGAGGCTCCGGGACGGCGCGAACGGAAATGACGCCCGTATCGAGCGGGCGGCGGCAGGGCTTGCGTTTTATAAACTCACGCTTAAAAGAATTTCAGAAGACGGGGCGGCAAGCTTTAAGGCGGGAGATGTGAGCGTAAGCCAAAACCCCGCGGAGCTGCTCGCCATTGCCGCGAAGGTGCGGGACGAAGCGCTTGCCGGCGCGGCGCCGCTTTTAAGGGACGATTTGTTCCTGTTCAGGAGCGTCGAGATATGAGGCTTGAAAACCTGATGAAACGCTACGGGCGCGAAATGAATCTGAACCTGCCGGACGGATGGAAGTCCAACACCTTTTACGGCTTCATCCAGCCGCTGCGGTATAAAAACAAGATGTATCTTTCCGGTGTCAACACCCAAATCGGTTACAACAGTGAAGGATATTACCTTTATATCGGTCCGCCTGAGCACGACCTGACAAATATCGGAGAGGACGCGCGGCTCAGCGCGGGCGGTGTTGATTACCAAGTTGACCGCGCCGAAAAGGTTTACAGGAACGGGAAGGTGTTTTACATTTGGGCGGTGGTGAGGACGGTGGTGGTCAGCGAATAAGAGTTGAGAAGAAGTGGGAGGCGATAGAGAAGAAGTGGAGAAGAAGTTGGAGAACGAAAAAAACTCCCATTGCTTCCCGCGGCAAAGCCGCACTTTTCAACCTCTTTCCGCGACGAAGTCGCTCTTCTCAGTTGCTCCTACTGCTTCCCGCGGCGAAGCCGCACTTCTCAACTGCTTCTCGTGACGCAGTCACACTTCTCAATCAAAGGAGGAATATCATGAGCGAAATCAGCGCCATGCCCGGCGACATTGTTGAATGGCTGAGCACACAAACGCAGCTGGCCGATATCAAATTTATGACGGAGTTCCCGCCGGCGCCTAAAGCGGTTCCGCTGAAAAAGGTGATTGTCGCCGTCGGCATCGAAGATGTTAAAATCGAGGACAGCTTTACCGCGAACGACGAGGGTGTTTTGACTGAAAACGAATACTGCCGCAAAGCAACCATCAAAATCAAGCTGGCCGTCCATGTGCCTTTTTCGCTGGGCGGGGCGAAGTGCCACGATGTTTTTACGGATATTGTGGATTGCCTCACCTTTGCCTCGGACCTCAATATCGTTGAGTCCGGCTGCGAATTTATTCAGGCGGACAGGGATACTGACGCGCTTGTGCTGAACGCATGGATTGCGCTGACTGCTGATTTCTGCCCGGGTGTCAGTTCCTCGGTGAACTTTCAATCCTTTTTAAACAAGGAGCTGCTGTGCGGCAGCCATATTACAAACAGCGCGATTCATGTGACGCAGGCCGACAAGAATCTTTGGAACGCGCCGTTTACGGTTGGCACTTATTTTGGTACAGACGAATCAAATCGTACGATAACAGTGGGTTTCACACCAAAGCTCGCGGCGGTATTCGCACTGCAATACCCGGCGATGGTTTCGGATTTTACAAACAGCGGTTTGTACAGCTATTGGGGTTTGGCTGTTTCCGGTTACGGCACACAGGGTATTGAACTGACAAGCACGGGTTTCCGGCTGCTGCAGGGCAGCGCTTATGAAGTGGAAGGCTGTCTGCCGAAACTCAACGAAGCAGGGGTGACATATTTTTATATAGCGGTTAGATAATGAAGCAGCCCCGTACCGATTGATTTCGGTACGGGGCTGATTTTTTATCGGAAGGAGTTGCTTGCCTATTCTTTTTCCTCGGCAGCAGGTGCTGCGGTAGACGCTATCGGTGCGGGCTCCTCTGCAGCGGCAGCTGTACTGCGCGGTGTAATGGAATATACCGGGCTGTCGAGCGGAGTCAGAATCTCAACATCGGGATTTTTTGAAAACTCAAGGTCGGATAATATAGCGCCGTCGCCGACTACTTTGCCTTCAAGATCGATATCGATTTTTTCAACAAGATGGGAGGGAAGGGCTTTATAGTGCACTTCATTAAGCGACTGTTGAACGATACCGTCAATTTTGGATTTGTTGTGCAGGTGAATCTGGACCTCACTTGTAACCTTTTCTCCCGCGGTCATTGCCTGAAAACTTAAATGCTCAATGGTGTCGATTGCGAGGATGTAGTCGATATCTTTCAACAATGCCATATACTTTTTTTTGCCGATCATCAAATCCACTTTGGAACCGGTTGAATTATGATGCAAAAATTGCTCAACATCACCTTTGGGTATTTGGATGCTTATAGATTCTTCAAGGTGCTTGCCGTACAGAACCGCCGGAATGATACCCGCTCTCCTTAGCTGCTTGCCTTTCGCTTTCGGGTCTCTGATTTGCGCGTTTAGAATATTCATAAAAACACCCTTTCATTTGTAAAATACTTTCAAAATTGAAAATTAATGCAAATTTATTATTCAATAATTTATTTTATCACAAAAAGCAAACATTTACAAGACTTGAATTGAATACATCGCTCTTTAAAAATCGAATAAATTGCAGTTGACAATTTGAAACCGATATGTTAACATAATTTCCGCACCATATGGAGAGATACCGAAGTGGTCATAACGGAACGGTCTTGAAAACCGTCGTACCGCAAGGTACCGTGGGTTCGAATCCCACTCTCTCCGCCACTTCATACTAATTAACGATTAAAAAACCTCTAAAAAATCAAGCAAAAGCTTTGATTTATTAGGTTTTGTGCGGATTTTTTGGTTAGGTTTTTATGAGTAATTAGTATCAGTTATTATTGTTGTTAGCTGATTATTTTTGGTTCACTACAGACAAATAACGGATACAATTGAACAAATTCAGTTACCATGGAGAAGTACTCAAGTTGGTGACGAGGCGCCCCTGCTAAGGGCGTAGGTCGGGTGACCGGCGCGGGCAACGCCGCCGAAGCGCCGCCGGGGGCGGATGAAGCGAGGCGGGGTTGGCGAGAAACAAAGAGCATTGCGAGGCGCTTCAAGCGAGCAAGGCGACTATGTTTCGAGAGGGCATCGAGTCTCTCCTTCTGTGCCGGAGAAACCTTATAAAGCGTTCCATTATCTTTACAAATAGATACAACTAAACAAATTTTGTTGCCATGGAGAAGTACTCAAGTTGGTGACGAGGCGCCCCTGCTAAGGGCGTA
>CAZVJW010000052.1:0-24043 GCA_964627535.1 uncultured Eubacteriales bacterium | reverse complement strand
TTATTATATCATATCGGACTACAAATATCTATATGTTTATCGTTAAATAGTATTATCATTCCGATCAAATTTTATACCATTTACACTGACGACAGCTCCACCTTGCTTTACCTGTATTCAACAGCTACCGCAACGTTTACCTGCCCCTTCACCTTGGGGATCCAATCTTTCCCCAACTGAAGTTCACTTTCCGGTCTTAAAACAATGATTTTTGCTATGTTGCTTGACAGCGAGAAAAAGGCGTAATCCCCGATGGAACTGACGTTTGCGGGAACGGTAACCGCCGTTAAACTGTCGCAATAAGAAAACGCGTCGCTGCCGATTTCGGTCAAAGAATCGGGAAGTGTAAAATCATTTAGATTCTCGCACTTCATAAATGCGTAATTGCCGACTTTTTGCAGCCCTTCGGGAAAACTTATTTTAGTCAGATTGCCGCAGAGATAAAACGCCGCGTCCCATATTTCCGTCACCGTCGCCGGCACTTCAAATTCTGCGCCTTTTATTATTTTGCCGCTGCTGTCTTTCTCAAGTTTAACACGTGCGGTCGGATAGGCGACCAGCGCTTTTTTATCTTTTGTGTATAAAACCCCGTTTTCGTCCGTTTCAAAATATGCATTTCCGTCTTCTACAACATACCTCTCCAGACTCGGGCAGTTGGTAAATGCTCTTTTGTCTATTTTTTCAATATTTTTGCCAATCGTTATCGTCTCTAAATATTGCGCGCTTGCCACGGCCAGTGCCATGATTTCCACCACCGGCTTGCCGTCTTTTTCGGCCGGTATGTTCAGAGCGTTCACGGTGGGTATGCCGGAGTAGCGGAACAGAGCCAAACCGCCCTCAACATTTTTGTATTTTACCCCTTCGCTCAAACCGGCACAGCCGGAAAATGATACGATAAGTATCACGGTTAATATCAATATGGCTGCCTTGCGTATGGTTTTCATATCGTTTCCCCGCCCTCTCCGGTTCTAAGCAATTCTTCGTCCCGTTTTTTCTTTCTTTCCTCTAATTCGCCGATGATTTTCGCATGCTTTTTCTCCGAAAGGTCATAGAAAAAGTAAGGGATGATGCCAAGCGTATGCGATACAATGCCCAGCAGCAGGGTAACATTCAGTATTCTTGCCCTAATGTCGGGCATATACAATATATTCCAATCATTTGTGAAACCGATCAATCCGTAGACAAGCGGAACCGTCATCGCCATGAGCGTTACAATCGGGCTGCCTAAGGTGTTGAGTATGCCCATGCTCGATTCCAGCCGTCTTCCGGAAATATACTGCTGGTAATCCCACATGTCCGAATTCATCGTATCCCTGGCAATATTGCCTGATGTATTAAACAGGTTGCTAAGCACCAGCCCGATATAAAGCAAATAAGGATTGCTGAATTTAATGGCCAAAAACGCGAAGATAAAATAGGAGTAATACAAAAATCTTGCCATTAAAACCATGTTTCTTTTGCCGATTCGTTTGGCAAAGAACGGCGCCAGAAAAAGCCCCGGAAACCCGAAAAAGCCAGTAAGCAGGTTGACGATGCCCATAAGCCAATCCTCGCGCAGCATGTAGATGATAACGATATTGACAAGGCTGACAACGCCCGAATTAAATGCCTGCACGTTGTCGGAGATATAAAAAATCCAAAGATATTTGTTTTTAAGCACCTGCTTGATTCCCTCAAACATATTGATATTTGTCTGATGTTTTTCTTCCAAAATGATGCGGTCTTTTACTTTAAAGCCCATAAGTAACGTCAGAGGAATACCGATCAGAAAAAAAATCAATGTATATACCCGGTAGGTGTTGTAATTGGTCAAGCCACCCGTAATTGTTGCCAATACAGGGACGATGATATTCATCAGCCCGTAAATGGGGGCCATTAAGGTTGTTAAAATTGTGTTGATTTTTACTCGCTCATGCGTATTTGGGGAGATAACATTCTGTAAATTGCCCCGCTGGCCGGTAAAGCTGTTTGTCATATTAAAAATGCCAAACAAGCAGTTCAAAATCCAGAGTCTGTTCGGGTAGTACATGTCCCTGAACGGCAGGTAAACAATCAGCGCTGCCGCAATAAAGCACGGCAGCCAGCCGGTCACAATCCAAGACCTGAATTTACCGAATTTGGGTGAAAATCTTTTCAGTATAAAATTATTGTAATAGGCGTTGATGCCGCCGAACAAAAAGTTCCATCCGATTATTTTTGTGAATGACGGCAGAATACCTGCCGCAAACTGGTTGGGGATAAGCATAATGATTCCGCCGATAATGGCGGATGGTATTAAATACGTATTCAGTTTTTTCATTGTTTTTTTCGGAACATTGCCTAAATTATCTGTAATAATCATCCCGATAGGCGAATATATAAACGAAGTCAGCATACCAATAAAGCCGATGATATACAAATCCCGGAATGTGATTTTATAGATGGCGCCTATCAGAAAACAACCGACACCCCAGCCGATTCCGACAGCTCCGACAAAACTTGTACCCATAATGCCGGCAGCAAAATGGAATATTTCTTTGTTGCTGACATACTCGCCGTCTCTGGGCTTTTTCCAATAGACAAAAATGTTTTTAAAAAAACTAATTACCTTGTTCACGAAATTTATATAACCCCATTCCGCCGCAGACTGCGGCTATAAAACAGATATTAAAAAGACTCGATGCATCAAGCGGATGCCTGTATACAGCAGTGTCCTCTTTTCAATTTTGCATTTTCCACAAAGCCATGGGATGTTTTTCAATTCTTTTAAGAATGCCTTCGTCATCAAAAATTTTATGTCAGTCTAACGTCGGAGATAACCTGGCTAATATCAGAAAACTATCATCCCGGTCTTAGAAATTCGGTGATTTGGCTTAAAATTTTACAGTGATTTGGCGCCCTTCACATTTTCGCGTTGGCGACAATGATTTTCTCCGCCCAACGCGCCCACTTGGGGTCAACCCCGATGTCGCCATAGGACGGATAGTCCTTGGCAATCCACGAACCGCCGCACTTCTTAAAAATGTCCAGCATTTCGTAGGCGCGCTTCTCAATGATTTCGCGGTTGCCGGTCGGCAGCACCTTTTGGATGTCCACCGGTGAGTGAAAGACAGCCCGGCTGCCGAACTCCGCTGCCAGCGCTTCCGACGGATAGGCATCCGGCTGGTCGAACTGGAACGCGTCGACGCCCGCATCGATAAAATCGGGGATAAAATTATAAATATAGCCGCATGAGTGCATATAGCATTTGATGCCGGCGTTGTGATAAGCATCGAAGACTTTTTTATACGCGGGTTTGAACATCTCACGGAAGGAATCGGGTGAAATAAAGGTGGTGAACTGGGTACCCCAGTCATCGCCGTGCATCACGCCGTCAATCCCGCAGCCCGCGAGCAAATTGACGACCTCCACTTCGTGCTCGGCAATCCGGTCGCAAAACGCTTTGACCATGTCCGGCTCAAGCGCGGTGTCCGCCAACGCGTTGGCCATGAGCCGCGCGTCGCGCAGCGTGGAGAATATCGAACAGCCGTGCGTGAGCACGAACTTTCGCTCTTTTAAGAGTGCCATACCCTTGAGCTTTTCGGTATAGGCGGGATCCAGCTTGGGCATGGTAAACTTGTCAAAATCGCTCCAGTCACTTATAGCGCCGCGGATACATTCACCCTTGGTTTTTCCGTTGAACCGGCCGTAGATGTTGCCGAACCGGTCGGTACGCACCTCGCCGGAAAACCCGGTCAGCTTCAGCAGTTCCTCATGTGCTCCCCAGCGGTCGTACGGATTAGGCTTTTCGTCTATATAGGCACGGCCCGAGACATAGCAGAAATCGGTATGCTGGAAATCGTTGAAGTTGAACCCGATTCGGGGAGGCTCGTTGTGATTTAATATGCGTAAAATGATTTCCTTGGATGTCATTTGCGCCATCTTTGCGTCATCTCCGTATCAATTTTGGTTTAAAGCGTATCAACAAAATCAGACAGCCTCTGCGAGCGTAGCCCAAAATGTCGGTACCCCGCGCTCATGAAGGAAGCCGCTCGCGTTCGTATCCTCGTAAAGGTCAAGCAGCCGGAACCCGGCCTTCAGCTGACCGCCGATTTGCTCTTCGATGGTGTGCGAAAACTGAACCCCGGAATCATCCTTTTGCAGCACATCCATCAACTCACTGTCTTTAAGCGGATTAAACGGCAAGCGATACTTAATTTCCTTTTCATCTTCTTCGTCAAAAAGGAAATTCAAGCCGTTGTCCAACCCGGCCATCAGCCTACCGCCCTTTTTCATTATCCGGCGGCATTCCCGCCAAACATGCGTAACATCCTCAATATAACAGTTCGAAACGGGATGAAAAATCAAATCGAACGAAGCGTCCTCAAAAGGCAACATTTTGGTCATATCCGCACGGACTGCGTCGATTTTATATCCTTCCCTTTTCGAGACATATAACTCGTTTTCGATTTGCTTTTTTGAGTAATCGAGCACTGTGCATTCGGCGCCGAGTGCTGCAAAAACAGGCATTTGCTGTCCGCCGCCCGAAGCGAGACCGAGCACTTTTTTACCCTTCAAGTCCGGATACCACTCTTTTGGAACCGGTTTGAGCGGAGTTAAAAGCATTGACCATTCGCCCTTGAGTGCGTCAAGGTACTGTTCATGAGTGATCGGCACCCCCCATTCCCAACCGGCCTCAACCCATCGGTCTATAGTATCCGCGTTGATGTCCGTATAATCCATCACCGGTAAACCTCCTATTCCTACTTATTGCCGGGTTACCCGGTTACTTTGTGTTGCAAGATTTCACAGTCATACTAATTAACGATTAAAAAACCTCTAAAAAATCAAGCAAAAGCTTTGATTTATTAGGTTTGTGCGGATTTTTTAGTTAGGTTTTTATGAGTAATTAGTATCAGATGCTTACCAATACTTTGCCACATGCGCCTTAGTGGCTTCGGCCGCGGTGCGGACGTTTTCTTCCTGGCTGAGTTGATAGTAGTCCGGTCGGAAAACCTCGACGGTGCAGCAGTCCCCTGTAAAACCGATTTTTTTCAGCGTATCCGCAAAGCGCTTGTGGTCAAGGCAGCCGCGCGCATCACCTGGCCAAAGGCGCTTTTCGTCGTTGTTGTAGGCAGCGCCGCAGGGCACGTCTTCCATGTCGTTGAGGTGCCAGATAAAAATCTTTTTGCCGTCGGCTTTTTCCAGCGCGTCCCAGCCGGAGGCCATGGCATGGAAATGGTATTGGTCGAGGGTCACGCCGACCAGCGGCGAACCGACCGCCTGTACAATGGCGTAGGCGTCTTCAAAGCGGTTGACGGTCATGCCGGGCACCCCGCAGAACTCAAGCGACAGTTTGATACCGTGAGGCTCCACTTTTTTAACCATCTCTTTGAGCACCGCAACGGCATCGGCGCGGATTTCGCCGCGGGTAGCGTGGACCGTGATATCCTTCGACGGTACAACGACAATCATTTTGCAGCCGAGAATCCCGCAGCGGCGGATGATTTCATCAAGCTCAGCCATCACGGCATCCTTCTCGGCTCCAGTCTGCTTCATGTTAAAAAAGCATAGGGCGTTGTAGGAGAGCATTTTCAGCTTGTGGGTCTTGAACCAGCCGCCGAGCTGCTCAAGGGTCACCTTGCCGGCAGCCAGGTCGCGGTCCAGGCACTCGGACTGGATGTCAATAAAATCAAACCTGTTTTGCTCACAGAATTCGAGGTCATTCAGGACAGAATGGTCTTTGCAGTAACGGTCGCAGCCTTCGTTAAATCCAATTTTCATTGTTATTCTCCTTTTTCTATTTAAAACAGTCTGTTAAAACTCTTATAATTTTAACTGTTTTTGAGTATGAAAACAATATTATTTTCTTGCTGTTTGATAATGAATGTCAAGCATAATTTAGGGAACTTTTATTCTTTTATTTTACATGAAAGTTCCCTAACAGTCTGAATGATCATGGAGAAGATAAATGAGCCGTCCTCTTGTCTTTAGTTGTGTTCCAACCGCTTAAATATCTTCAGGCATAAGTAGGTCAAATAAGCAGACGGCAGCTTTTTTTGACCGAAATCCCAATCCTTAAATTTCTGGTAGGCGGATTCCGGTGTAAAAAAGCCCTCCTCATCCTGTTTTTCTTTTATCATGGCTATCATTTCCAAAAAGCGCGGGTCACGCCGCGCGAAATCATATTTACTTAGAACGCCGGCCACACTGACAATATCATACCAGCTTGACGGCGCCTTCAGCTTGCGGAAATCTGTCCCCATGTAAAACATGTACGGATGCTGCTCACGGCTGTTTTCCCACAGGCTCAGCAGCGCGTTTACAGCGGTAACCGCAGCAGGCGAATCCCGGTACTCCGGTATGTACGACAACAGGTCGGCCATGATAAGCGTTGCATAAGAGCAGCAATCGTCTTTTTTTCCGGGACCCCGGAATTTTCCCAGCTCCGGGGAGACAGCACAAGGGAATCCGTTTTCGCGGCTGAGCGAAAGCAGATAATCTACCCCCGGTTTTATTTTTTCGTTATAATCCGCACCTGCTTTTAAAAGCGCGAGCAGAAGCAGCGGCGCGTCGCACAGGCACCAGCTGAAAACATCCACGCCGGCTCCGCCGAAATGTTTCGGAACATTCGTCATGGACTGAAAAACGCCGTTATCATCCCGATGTTTCAGAATTTCACTGACGGCCGCTTTAATTTCCGGAACATCCGCATCAAACCCGAGGTCCAGCAGAAACAGCAGCTTGTGTATCGGCAAATCGGGGTTTCTGTGGCTTGTTACCAGCAATCCGTGATAGTTTGCGACATCATGGAGGCAGGTTTGAATCCGGCTGTCTGACAGCGCCGCGTTACGGGGTTCGGCAAGCGACTCTTTCGGTTCACCGCACAAGTGAAGATGAACCGCATATTTCAGCCAGTCATCGCTGCGGTCCAGCAGCTTTTGATAATCCATTTCGTTCTCATCCTCCGTTGACAAGAATATTTGCCGGGTAACTCACCGCCGATTATCGTTATACAAACCGCACCTCGTTATAATCGCAAACCGGCCTATACCCTATCTTTTGGTAAATGCTGTTTGAGGTCGGGTTTGACAGGTCCGTAAACAGCGAAACATACCGATAACCCATATCCAGCACTTTTTGACTGACCTGGGCCACGCAGGAAGTTGCATATCCGTTTTTTCTAAAATACGGGGGTGTATATACCAACCCGACACAGCGCCCGTTTATAATCTCCCGCTGTGCTGCTGCCATTGTCACCGGTACACCATTATCTTCAAGTATAAAAAGCATTCCATGTTCTATAGCTCTTTCAATGTTTTTAACAGCCTCGTTAAGATCCTGGCTGCCCAAATCGCAGTCACTGTTAAACCCGTTGTGCCAATATGGCAGAAAACACATGTCTCTCTTTTCCGCCTTGCGCAAATGTCCGATAATCGGTATGTCCTTATTCACTTCGTTGAGTATGTAAATGCGCATATTTTCATGCACTTTATATTTCATATTCATTTTATTTGTGTAGATTTTCGCGAAACGTTCGGCTAATACATTCTCGGATGTTATCCCGGGAACCTTTATATTATCTTTGAAAATGTTATCACACAAGCAATTCAACGCTTCATCATTTGGCAAATTATCTGTTTCATACATTGTTATATTATATGGCGGTGTCATAATCGATACAAGCAGGATTTTGCCTGCATCATCGGATACTGTGGACATAACCCAATTTTCAGTATTTCTCCAACCGTCGGGTTCACCCCCGTTATTACCTATTACAACATTGCCCAGCGGGAGTGAATTTTGCGCTTCGTGTTTTAATAAGATAGAATATGTTGCATCATAGAATGCCTTGGCATCATAAAACCGTTTGTATGTCATACTGTCTCCCCCCGCTCCAAATGGCTTTGTTCCTTCTCAATCAATGTCAGCGCAACCTTGAGGGCGGCGATTCGCCGTTCAAGCAGCGTTTGCTGTGATTTGCCCAGTTTCGCAGCATCCATTTTTTCGCACTTCATCAGCGTGGACAGCAAGGCGCGGTGCGCTTCGCTCAGCTCATTGGTTGTAAAATCCGGCATATTTTTGACCATTCCTTAGTTTAAAATTTATTTTCGAACTTATTCCTCCGCTTGGTTCAACTCCTGTATAACCGAATGGCTGTGAATATAAAACACTTCCTGGCTCGGCTGATATTTCTTCTCCATTTTTTGTAAGGCTTCGTCAAAGCGCTCCGCCGCTTCTTCGTCAATATTCATCACCGGGCTGTCATAGTAAAACCATTTTCTCCCGTCCAGGGCATCCGGTTTGAGTTCCTTGACCATCATTGCTGACGGGTAAATTCCGTTCTCCATGCAGACATTATACTTTTTGCAGCTCTTAAAGCCGCGGCTTACATAATTGTCCGGATTGCCGAATATGACAATCACATCGTAACCGAGTACAACCGCTTTTTCAAAAGAATGCTCCAGCAGCATCTTCCCGTAGCCCATTCTTTGGAATTCCGGCAAAACGCAAACCGGGCCGAAGGTCAGGATTTCTTTTTCTTCCCCAGCTTCATCAACCAGTTTTGCTTTTGTGTACATGATATTCCCGATGATTTGATTATCCGCTTCAATCACCAAGTCCAGCTCCGGCACAAAATCTTTGTGTGCGCGCATCACATGAACCAGGTAGTGCTCATTGCACCCCGGGACATATAGATTATAAAAAGCTCTGCGTGTGATTTCTTCCACTCTCTGATAATCTGCTTCTTCTTCATTTCTGATCTTAATACTTTTGTTCATTTAATAACCTCCTATGGAACACAATGCTGTGGTTCTCTTGTGTTACCGTTTTCAATAACCCTGTTCTATTGATACCAGACGTAAAAAGTGCCTGCACCAATTAGTTTGCATCATGTTTTCTAATGCGCTGTTTACCCTTTCGAAGTGATAAGGTTGCAGAATAAATATATAATCACGTACTGTCCCGCGAGCAAACTTTAGCGCCTTCCATTCTGCAGTCTCAAATCCTTTGTGTTGCTGTAATGATGTAAATCTCCGTAAATATATTTCCTCTTTTTCCCTGCAACGGTGATTATAAAAAATAACACTTTTTCCGGTGGAATAATAGGCAGCCAACTCTTTTTCTGTTACATATTTGTCGCTTTTTACAGAGGCTTGTGAAACACTCTTTACAAGCAATCCGTTATCCGGATCACAAAATATAATATCTGATTCAGCCAAAGCGACCTGTGAGTTTTTAAACCAAATATCTCTTGAGAAGGTCCTATCGTTTCCCGGCTTGAGAATTGCAGAATAATACCGGGCATCAGGGACAAGTTCTGCTTTTTCAAGCGCGGCAACACTTCTATTGCTTTCAACGATTTCTTTCAACTTGATTAATAACTCGTCGTCACATCCCTGAAACGATTTTTTGTTAAAATAGCCGATATGTTTACCATCCATACTATCATGTTCATCCGGTTTATAAGTAAGATACCAATTGATACCGACTTTTAACCCTGTACTGGTTATTTGCCGAAGCATACCGAGCTTACCGAAATCGCCTGCATCACCGGCATATCTATCCTGCATTTAATATTCTACCTCATCCCTTTAACAATACGGGGAAGGTTCTCGCTATTTTTTCCCCTTCAACTTAACTTTGTTGCCATCTACAACTATACCATCAATACTTCTTAGGAAGCTTGAAATTCTGCTGAAACCATAATCCTTCAAATAAAAATGCTTGTGTTTTGTTTTCAAAGCTTCATAAATTGTAGACAGATTTTCAACAACGCCACCGTGTTCTTTTATAAAGCTTATAATTTCATTGCTAACTAATTTTTTATCGACTTCATTTTTCATTTTCACATAGACTGTGCCGTCCTTTTCATCAAGTTGAATTCTTGGGAATTCAGCGAGAATAAAAGTCTTGAATTTGGTGTATCCATAATTTCTCACATCAAAATCAGTAAATTGTTTGTTCAGCAAAGACCCAATACTGGCCAGTGCTACAGTATCGGATTCGGCAATCATATTCATGACAGCTTCTTGAATCTGCTTAATTGGGGTAACATTTGATTCAACTTTTTTCGACGGTTCAGCGTTTTTACCATCCGGTATGCTTATACCATTTTCTTCTGCTTTGGGTTCATCAGATGAAATTAGATCAAGATGCACAAACTTATTGCAGGCTTTGGTTAAAGCTGTCGGCGTTTTTGACTCACCCATACCAATTACGAAGGCCTTGGATTCTTTTAATCGCATAGCCAACTTTGTAAAATCACTGTCACTGGTTACAATACAAAAAATATCAACGCTGTGAGAATACAAAATGTCCATGGCGTCAATCACCATCGCCATATCCGTTGCGTTTTTGCCTTTTGTATAATCGAATTGCTGTATCGGCTGTATTGAATATTCCAGTAATACTTCTTCGTTCCAGCCGTTTGGTTTTTTCCAGTTGCCGTAAATTCTTCTGATTGACGCAGTTCCATAAGAATTAAGCTCGTCAAACATGCTTTTCACATATTTGGCGCTAACATTATCCATATCAATTAGTAACGCTATATTTTTTTCATCCAAAATGAACGCCTCCAACAATGTTTATATTTTTTAATAATTCAATAATATAGCAGAACTGACCGCTGTTTTTACTGAAATTCTTAAAATATCTCATTTACACTTGCATCTCGGACAATATGGTCTTGAAAGCATATGATCAGCTCGAATACTCCACTCATAACCACATTCAGAGCATTTCGCTGTCACATTTTCTTTTGAGCTTAAGTATACGACAATCTCAATTCTACCGTTTGATTTATCGATAACTCTTTGACGGTACTTTTGAGTACGTATTTCTTGTATCTCGCTTTCAGTTGATTTTTGATTTGAAATTTTCTCCTCTTTTACTAGCGGATTACAGTTTTGACAAAACGGCTTTTTAATTGCTATATTATATGAACACTCCCACCCATAACCGCAGTTTTTACATTTTAATTTCACTTTAGATGATTTATTAACATACTCGACCACTTCGATTGTGCCATTATTTAATTTATAATTTAATTCTGATAGTCTGTCTAGAGAAGCTTGCTTTCCGGGGGATTCACGACACAAGCCGACACAAGGGCCGACACAAGGGGACGGTTCTCTTGTGTTCTACAGTTTTCTTACAAGTCCGAAACTTAACCCGGTTAATCGACTGATTTGCCTGAAAGACAAACCTTCCTCTTTCAGTTCTTTGATAAATTGATCTCTTTGCTTAAGTTCCAGCCTTTGAAATTCAGTAGTATTATTGCAGTTTGACACTTCGAAGATAATCTTTTTTGCTTCTGCATCTGTCAATCTAAAACTGTTGTCATCAACTTCCAGGCATTTGTCATCATTCTGTTGGTTGTTAAATTCAATAAACTGCTCTCGGCTTATTATCTCCAGCCCAAACTCGACATCAGTCAGCTGATTTTTTTCAGGCTTTAAGTATTCATGATAACTACTGTACCCATAATCGCCGCAGGTGTTGCACAGGCCTGCTTGAACCGGATTTTGATGTATATAACGCAGCACCATTAAGAAATATGCGTCATCCTCAACAGGCTCGCTTTTATAGCGGTCCTGAAACAAATGGCCTCTCCGTAGATACTTGTAATTATACCAATATACATACCGCCCGCCGATGCGCTTGAAGATTTTTTCCAAATCTTCAGTACCGACTTTTATTAGCAAATGCAAATGATTGCCCATAAGGCAATAAGCGTAAATTTTGTACTCGCTTATTGCCTTGAAATCTTTTAGTACCTCTAAGAATTTTTGATTATCTTCTTCATCTTCAAATATTTGCTGTCCGTTAATACCCCTTAACATAATATGATAGATTCCGCTTTCGCTTTTTGCTCTCGCTTGTCTTGGCACACTAACCACCTCCGTAAAAGCTTATCATATTTATAAAAACCTGTCAACACAAGAGAACCGTCCCTTTGTGTTCCCATGTGTTTTTCTACTTGTTCTCTTCTTTGATTTGATTATCATAAGCAAAGATCTCAGCTTTTCTTGCTTTAAATACTTCATGACTGATTTTATTGCTATCGCGCAATTCTTTTAATTCTTCCCACTCCTTATTTCTTTTACTGACTCTCTCATCTTCTTCTTGTTCGTCTATATGGTTCCATTCTTTGTTAGTAGCACCGGAAGACATGGCCTCCATTAATGCATCTCCTTCAAGTCCCCACAAAAAGTCCCATTCGCTCATTACTCAAAACTCCTCCTTATTTATCATATCTTGATATCAACTCCACGCACTCCATATGGCTCAAGTGGATTGCACGAATGTCCTTCAAAACTGTTCGTTCGTGGAAACGTATCCACGGCATTTTGGGCACTATCGGTAGACGGAAACATATCGTTTGTTTTTGTATTATTTAAGAATCTTTTTAAGAACAACTGATGTGAATACTGCCACAAATACCACCCCCATAAGGATTTGTACTGCTGAAATAACATAACTCCACCCATACGGGATAATATTTCCATATCCCACAGTAGAAAAAGTAACTATACTAAAATGCAGACATTTGCCAAAATCTTTCAATAGATTAATCAAATTGAATGTTCCTTCTCCACCAATATGATATTTCAAGGGATATAACTCACTACCAATTTGCAAACCACATAACAAATATCCAAAAGCTGGAAATATAATGATAGACAGAAATGCTAACACAAACCTCCATAGTTTTTCTCCATAGCCACAAAGTAACCAACTGGTTCTATCCCAGATCTGTTTCCACCATAATTTAGCCTTCATAGAATAGTAGTTGTAACGATACCTATATTCGCTCATATTCTGTGTATCGATATTTCTCATTCCAAGGTACTCTAATAGGGTGTAATAAAATTTACTAACGATCTCATAATCTTCATGTTTATTTAAGTATTTTGTATTCATTTTACCAACATAAATATTTTTATGTATACAGATATCTTTACTTTTCTCTGTGAAGTGAAATTCTAAATCAGCATATAGCATACCAATTATACTCAAATCTTTGATGTCGCAGTTATTAAAATATGTTGAATAATAATTATTATCTTTCATTATAACGCCAGGCATCTCACAGTCCTTGAAAGCGCTGTGCATTAAAGTATTTCCTTCAAATATGAGGTTATCTCCAAAACACTCCCGCCACTCAATTCCAGTCAACTGGCAGCAAATAAACTCCGATGATGAATAATATATCTCATGCTCCTTTATTGTTTTAATATTTCTGAAACAGCAACGTTCAAACACAACCTTATACCCCTTGAACTGACAGTTCTTGAAAATACAATTCCGAAAATAACATGCTTCAAAATATACATTTTCAAAAATACAGTTTTCAAAGGTTACATTCCAGAATGATGTACTAGAATGATACATTTTACTTTCATCAAGAACAACCGTCGTGCCGAATTTACAGTTTGTAAAATTACAAAATATATACGATTTCTTTTCGAATACTACAGGTTCATGCCTCCAATCCAAATTATCATATTTATGATCCACAAACATGTCATCAAAAAGAGGCTGCTTATTTACTTTAACCTGAGATTGTTCTCTTTTTTCATTGCTTCGAACAAGTTTACTATTATTTCTATACTGAGCCAATTTATCAATTGTTTTATTATCTTTACAACTGCTTTTATCCATTTCCACCTCACCCATATTTCTCTTCGTTTATTATCCTATTGCTGCCTGCATTTTTTTCTTTTTCAATTGCACTTTCCAAAAAACCTGAAAGTGAAATGAAATAACCTACAACTTCTTTTGACATATTGCTTCTTCTTTCTGCATCTAATACACCAAAAAACTTATTTAAAACTTTACCGCCAACCGTCAACTCTTGTTATGTAAATGCAATATTGTGGGCATTAGGTAGTGAAAAAATATATAGGCTACACAGGATTCTCTAATGTCAGAACAAACTTATATTCTTGGCACATCCAAATATTTAGATATATTAAAGGACCAAATTTACGGACACAATGGGACGGTTCTCTTGTGTTCTACAGTTTTCTTACAAGTCCGAAACTTAACCCGGTTAATCGACTGATTTGCCTGAAAGACAAACCTTCCTCTTTCAGTTCTTTGATAAATTGATCTCTTTGCTTAAGTTCCAGCCTTTGAAATTCAGTAGTATTATTGCAATTTGACACTTCGAAGATAATCTTTTTTGCTTCTGCATCCGTAAGTCTAAAACTGTTGTCATCAACTTCCAGGCATTTGTCATCGTTCTGTTGGTTGTTGAATTCTATAAACTGCTCTCGATTTATAATTCCCAGCCCGAACTCGACATCGGTCAGCTGATTTTTCTCAGGCTTTAAGTATTCATGATAACTGCTGTACACATAATCGCCGCATATGTTACACATACCTGCTTGAACCGGATTTTGATGTATATAGCGCAGCACCATTAAAAAATATGCGTCATCCTCTACAGGCTCGCTTTTATAGCGGTCCTGAAACAAGTGACCTCTCCGGAGATACTTGTAATTATACCAATATACATACCGCCCGCCGATGCGCTTGAAGATTTTTTCCAAATCTTCAGTACCGACTTTTATTAGCAAATGCAAATGATTGCCCATAAGGCAATAAGCGTAAATTTTGTACTCGCTTATTGCCTTGAAATCTTTTAGTACCTCTAAGAATTTTTGATTATCTTCTTCATCTTCAAATATTTGCTGTCCGTTAATACCCCTTAACATAATATGATAGATTCCGCTTTCGCTTTTTGCTCTCGCTTTCCTTGGCACAATAACCACCTCCGAAAAAGCTTATCATATCTTTAAAATCTTGTCAACACAAGAGAACCGTCCCCTTGTGTTTGCAGAACTTTGGTAGGTGAGTATTATCATCCGGTACCCAACCGCACTTGTCACATTTGTATTGCGGTATCCCGGCAGGCTTTACTTGGCCACACTCGGAGCAGAATTTACTTTTGTTTTCCGCACCACAAGTACATACCCAAAAATTTGTTGCAACTTCATCAATCAAAACTTCAACAATCTCGACATCAGTGTCTGCGTTTTTCGCATCAACGAGAATAGCGGCTTCGTATTCAGCAAACTCTTCCGGTGACATATGCGCCATTGTTGAGAGATGTTTCTTGAGCCTGTGTGCCATCGGCTTAAACGTAGCCAGTGTGATACCACCAGAGATAGCTCCACCAATTACAGGCACAGCTTTTGATACTCCCTTGGCAAATGTTGTCTTCACCATTTTTTGTCCCAACATTGCCGCAATTTTCTTGACAATTGGATAATACCATGTTTTAGTAAGCGCTTTGGCAGCAACCTTTTTTGCAACAGCCCTCATTGCTGTTTCACCGAACAATGTGGCCACAGCTTTGTTGGCGGCTCCTACTCCGGACATCACACCGATAAACAAAATCAGTTGTGACTCTGTGCCCGCATCAAGCTCAGACGATTCGGTAAATATCTCATCCCAACCGTATATATATGCCAATTCTTGCGAAATACGGATTACAAATCCGTAGAACTGCGCCAAGTCAGCCGGAATAGTAGCCGCCATAGCAAACCCACCCGGTATGCCTGCTGCAGTTGATATGGCAGTTACCTTGATGGTCTCTGCATTAATTACGGCATTTGCAAGACTGTCCAATGTTGCAATCGGAATGTCGGCATGAAGCGTTCCCTCAACGATAGCCTTTTGCACCTGTGATTTAGTACACATCTTGCTTAGGTTCTTGGTCAGGAACTCTTCTCGGTTTATGCGGACAAGCGGAAGTTTTGCTGCGCTTTCGATAACGGTTGTGAATGATAGTTGCTGATCCATGTTAAATTCTCCTTACAATATTTATTTTTTTGTCGCGTCTTGTTGCGCGGATAAAGATGATTTCATTATAAACTGTGTAGTTTCTGCGAGGAAGATGGTGAAATCGCACCAATGTGATTTTTAGCAGCTTATCGCCTTTCTTCCGCCAGCGCCTTTATCCGCTCCAACGCCCTGGGCAATCTGTCATTAAACATTTCTTTCAGTTCCTGCGGAACATCGGTTTTAACAATCAATGCAGTAACCCCGTTTTTTTCGGTAAGGGTATAGCTCTCTTTGCCCCCGGTCCACTCTTTTTCGCGTTCCTGCTGCCCGATATCTTTGGTGTCCGCACGGTGCCGGAATAATACAAACTCATTCGGAGTAAGCTTCTCTATCAGGCTTGTCACACCGTAACCGTTTACGGATGATAAAAACCAGATTTCATTGCCTTCTGTCATTTCGCCCTGCATATAGGTGCCTTCGTCAATAATACCTGCCCAGTCACGAAATGATTTGTCATCCCAAAGCGTTGCCCAGACTCTTTCTTTGGGGGCATTTATTTCGATTGAAAAGTGAAGCTCCTTCATGGCTTTCTCCTTTCACTGTTTTGGTTTCTTCTTTGCGGCTAACAGCAACTTTATTGACATTATGTCACTCATCTCTTCTACTCTAATCCACATCCACCGGCCATCATGAAACTGCTCTGTATCCTCAAAAACGCGCTTGACTGTTTGACTCAAGCTTTCTTTAATTGAGTCAATTTGTTCGGCTTCTTTGCTGCCCAATACTATTAATAATGAAAACGAGTCGTTTTCCGGAAACAGGTAGCATAAAGTTTTTTTACTTTTTCTGTACCGGACTGACCATCCGTAATTTTTTGTGAAAAAAATCAGTTCCGGTGAAAAATCATAATTGTTTTCAATATACTTGCGAATGTTAATCCAGAGTTCTTCTGATGAGCCCAGTGCAGTTAAAATTTCAATTTCGCTTGGCTGAGAATTTTTGTTTAAAAATCTTTCATTTGCCATATTATCCCCCACACAATCGTTATTAAAAACCATTGTAACCGTTTTAACTCGTCAATTCTCAAACTCATCCCTGTGCTCCGCGAAAAAATCGAAATAGGCGCGGACACCATCAAGCTCGGTCCAACGGTGCACACATACGGGAACCGAATCGATGTCATAAACCTTTGCCCGCCGCAGTGACAACAAAAAAGGCGAATGCGTTGAGAGTACAAACTGGCATTTGTGGTTGCGGACACAATCTTCAATAAAATATTTCAATTGAATTTGGTTGGCCGGTGAAAGGCTGTTCTCGGGTTCGTCAAGAAGATACAAAGCGCCGTCTTTTATCGAATCAACGAAAAACGCAAGCGCGCTTTCTCCGTTGGAACGTTCCTGCACATTGCGCATCAGCTTTGAACGCAGATATTGTGACTGCGTGGCTTTTTTGCTCCTTGCGTCAGAAACATTTTTCCAGCGGTCATAATCGTCAAGGCCTTTTAAACGGTTGGGTTCGTCACTGCCGCGCTCGGTTATAAATTCCGTTATCAAATCGGCTCTCTTGTTATCGACGCCGTCGTTTAAACGGCGGATATCAAGAACCTGGTCGAACACATCATCACTTGTGATGATTTTACTTGCAGACGGGATTGCTTCGGACCGTTTAAAACCGCACAGCTCCACATAATCATCAAAAAAATCGCTGCGGTTGTATGGCGTTCCCCGCTGCAGTTTGAGTTTTTCAGCCATGACATTTAAAATTGTGCTTTTCCCGCTGCCGTTGTCGCCGTAAAAGATTGTAATATCATTAAAAACAAAATCGGGCAGTTCGCTTTCCCGGAACATCACGAACGGATATTGGGACGAATAACAGGTACGGTAGTTTTTTGTTTTAAAGGACGGGGATTTTACATTTAAAAAGAAATCTTCGTCCTCGTCCTTTGAAAGCATATGGAACGATTGCAGGTAAATCATGGGTTAAAACTCCTTCGTGAAATCAATAAAACGCACTCCATATGGATCGAGAGAACAGCGTGAATGTCATTATTCTTCTGTAAGCATTAAAATTATGTTAATTTCTCATATAATCTTATATTAACATAACTTTTTAACGGATTACAGGTTTATTTATCAATTAACAGGTATTTGATATTAGTCCTTTTATCGATATATTTCGCTCAACTTCGATATATTGCCTTCGGCAACTCGATATATGCTCACAACGTTCGCATTCGTTATGAGATAAATCCCCTATTGCGCCGCAGCGCATATCACGCGCGAAGCGCATATTGAATCCACAGGATATATCGAAAATCCCACAGGGATTTATCTCGACCACCGGCACCTTGTATCTTTTTACCCCAATGCCACATCGAGTACCATCATCACCGCAAAGCCCAGCATCGCGCCGATTGTGGCAATATCCGTTTTTGAGCCGCCTTCTTCCCTTTGCGCTTCCGGGATAAGCTCTTCAATCACCACGTAAATCATGGCGCCTGCGGCAAAGGCAAGTGCATAGGGCAGAATCGGCTGAATTCTGATGACAGCAAAAGCGCCTAATACACCGGCAATCGGTTCAACCAACCCTGATGCTTGCCCGTATAAGAATGCTTTCTTTCTGCTGAAACCTTCACGCCTGAGCGGAATAGATACGGCTGCGCCTTCCGGGAAATTTTGCAGGCCGATACCGATTGCCAGAGCGATGGCGCCTGCCAGTGTTGCGGATGTTCCAACCCCTGCGGCAACCGCGCCAAAAGCCACGCCGACCGCAAGCCCTTCCGGTATATTATGCAGCGTGATGGCCAATACCAGCAAGACACTTCGCTGCCAAGTTGTCTTTATTCCTTCTGCCTTTGATATATCAAGACCCAAGTGCAAATGCGGCAGTATTTTGTCAACCAAATAAAGGAATCCGCCGCCGGCTAAAAACCCAATCGCTGCTGTCATATAGGCCACTTGTCCTAATTCCTCAGCCAACTCAATGCCGGGCGCGAGTAATGACCAAAAGCTCGCCGCAATCATCACGCCGGAAGCAAAACCCAGCATACCGTTCAATACATTTTTATTGATCGTTTTAAAAAAAATCACAAACGATGCGCCGAATGCGGTGACCCCCCAAGTGAATAATGTTGCTATTAATGCCTGTTGTACGGCTCCGAATTGACTCATCCATTGAATCATATAAAAACCTCCTTGATTATCATCATTCAAGCGGATGGTTCTCTTGTGTTCTTGTTGTCAGCAGTCCGGTTCCTTTAACCTATAACCTTTCATTTTGACATCGTATCCGGTTTTTTATCGTACACCCTTACATAATCCACGATAAAATCAAGCGGGAAAATATTGCTGTCGTTTTGGCTGATATTGTCCTTGTCGCTCAGGTTTGGTACCGGCTGACCGCCGACACCCGTTTCGGTTGTTTGCCCCGCCACCTCCACAGACAGCAGCAGGTACTGTTCCGCCTGCGGGACCCATACGCCCGTCAGACGATCGGTTTCCACACCGTTGATATACCATATAATCTCGTTTTCGTTCCACTCCAAGCCAAAGGTATTAAACTCGGTAAAGATGTTTTTACCGGCGTAGTTGCCCAGTATGACACCTTTGCTTATTACCCCGTCATAGCCATCATAGCCGGTTGCCTGGTTCACCCCGTCCCGCGCACGTTTGCTGCTTTTGGCAAAATTGGAGGACTCAAACATATCAATTTCGCATCCGTTTGCCGCGCTGCCGGTCGGCGTCGAGAACATACCATCCCCCAGGGTCCAAAACGCTGCCCAAAGGCCGATACCGCCCGGGCAGATGCAGCGGCACTCATAGTAGCCGTACTTTTTTTCAAACCGTTTGGCGGTGCTGACCTCGCCGGAATACCAGCCCTCTTTACCGGGCACATCATCCCGGTATTCGGTGCGGATTTTTAAAAATCCGTCTTCAACAATGATTTGCTCTTTGTCCCAATAACCGCCGCGGCGCGGGGTACTCGAATACCAGCTGCCCCACTTGGCGGGGTCCAGCGTTTCGCCGCCAAACTCGTCTGACCAGACAAGTTTCCATTCCGACAAATCAATGGCCTGCCCGCGCGGTGTCAGCGGCAGCTGGAACATGATCGCGCCTAAAAGCTCAATGATTACAACAAAGGAGGCAATCAGCCGCGTGAACGAACCAAAAGATGTTGGAGAAAAAAGCCCGAGCAGCGCTTTGCCGAGGCGGGTCCACATCACCTTTTCGCGGTAGGAAAAATTTTCAAGTATTTTGTTTATCACAACAACACTCCCTTTAACTCATGTCATTCTATTCATATGTATCTTAATTTTAACTCATTTACGATGAGACCGAATGGTTTTCGTTTACCGCACCCAAAAATCATAGAACCATCACCTGTGTCATTTTTTAAAATATAATTTATATCAGTTTCTATCACTATTCTAACACTGCAAGTGATAGAAAATAAGTCAACCCAGAGTTTCTCATGCAATCGGCATAAAATCGTAATACAATTTCGATAATAATAATGCCGATTTGATTCCAACGCGGGGGGCGATTCGCTGCTTTCGCTTGTTTGGGGTAAATAGCAAATATCAGTCTTTCAGCGCCGTGATAGGCACAACAAAGACTCCGTCCTCACGGCGGTATGCAGTGTTGGACATACCGCAAAGTATACACAGTTGGTCGGGAGGTTTGCCATTATCGTCGGAGGCTATTTCGTCCCGTATCTTCTTTAGATTTTCGGCTGCATCATCAATTTGGTTTGCGCCCAGCTTAATTTCGAAGGCGCACCACTTTCCATCCCGCAGCTCTATCACGGCGTCAATCTCTCGATTGGAGTAATCCTGATAATGATACAGATTGGCTCCGAACGCTTCCGCATAGATTTTCAAATCTCTTTCACAAAGCGCCTCAAACAAAAAGCCGAGCGTTTCAAGGTCACCTAAAAGTCCGGCGGGCGTTGCTTTCAGCAGTGCGCAGGCTAAGGAAGGATCGGAGAAGTGCCGCTTTTCTGCTTGCCTTGTGCGCGCCGAGGAACGGATTTTTGCGGAAAACGGCGGCTGATTATCTATGATGAACAGTCGCTTGAAAATATCCAGATATGCCGCAACAGTATCGGGGTCGATATCCTCGTCATCCGTTGCTTTAATGTCATTACGCAGCGTTTTATTGGTGACGGTGGTGCTTTCGTTTCGCGCAAGGGAACGCAGCAGCCGCCGCATTTTTGAGATATCCCGCTTGACACCGTCTATTCGGAACACATCATCGTCGACAACGGCATTCAGGTACTCTGCGGGCAACAACGCGGCCTGTTGCGTGGTTAGACCAAGATTTCCGGGCCATCCTCCGCGCACAATTAATTCTATGAGCTTATTAATATCCACTTCGCCGGTCATTGCCGGTGTAATCTCTCCATTGCAGAGCTTTTCAAGCGAAACCTTGCCTGATGAATCGCCGGATTCATACAACGACATTGGCCTCATACGCAGCTTTGCAATCCTTCCGGCTCCACTGTGCAGTATGCCCTTGTGATTCGGCGTTGCAGAGCCGGTCAGGATGAATTGTCCCTTGTCGGCTCTCTGATCTACTTGATACCGAACCGCGTCCCAAAGCGGCGGAACCTCCTGCCACTCGTCAATCAGGCGCGGCGTTTCACCTTCCAATACCAGCGATGGCGAAAGCTCAGCAAGTTTTCTGTTCTGAAAATTGCCGTTCGGATCTCCTAACAATATTTCGCTTTTACTGTGAAATGATGATGTCCATGTCTTGCCGCACCATTTAGGACCCTCTATGCAGACTGCACCGAACGCGGAGAGATACTCGTCAATCTTCTTATCAATCATGCGGGGGCGGTATTTATTTTTGTCCATTTGCCTCACCTCTGCTATACAGCATACACCAATCCGTAAGATTTTGCAAGTTCAATCCGTAAAATTCACAATTTTCAATCCGTGAAATTAAAGAATCTCATTCCGTATAATTTTAGTCAGCTACCCCATCCCATTGATATACTGTCATCCATACAACGCGCTCCACATGGCCTGAGTGAATAGCGTAGATATCATTATTCTCTTGCGACCATTAAAATTATGTTAATTTCTTATTCAATCTTATATTAACTTAATTTTTACCGGATTGCAGGCGAATTTTTCAATTGACACGCATACGGAAACCGGATCGATGTCACAAAAAACACGTCCTTGTGTTTTAACCGTCAATTTAATCTTGCAAATTGTTCGCAAACACGCAAGGCTTCTTCCTTATTTTTGAGCTGAAAATGATATACGGCGCGGGTGTTCTGCGGGAATTCCTGCGGGAGTTCCCATGGGTTGCCGCTCCATTCCCAGTTATGCATCTGCACGGTGATGTTTTTAAAATATTCCACAGCGGGCAGAATCTCTTTCTGCGGCAAATTAAGATTTAACAGCTTTAGACCCTTTATCCGGCTAAGCCCTTCCCATTGATGGCGGGCGGTGGCACAGCAATGCACACCAATTCCGCCGTATCTTTCCGAAAGACGGTTCAGTTCCGGCAGGAAAAACTCGCTGAACATTTCAGGCCCGACCGCACCGATTTCATCCTCCGATAAGGTTACCCCGCAAGGCATATAATAATAAGGATAATGCGCGATGAAACTGCTCCCGTATCTTTTAAACCATTCATCGAGGAAGGCGCAAAGCAGACGCGTAACCTTAGCCGATACCTCCAGCACTGCCGCCGGATTTTCAATAAGAGCAGTATACAAATCGGTTTTATCCCATATAAGCGCCGTAATATCCATCGGGCTTTGGATATCAGGCAGGCGGAAGACCGCTTCTTTACCCGAACGCTCATAAAGCTCATCCGCCATATCAAAAAGCCGGGCTAAAGATGAAGATGAAAGCTCTATGTCTTTGACTTTCGCCACATCGGAATAATTAAAAACCATCGGTAAAGCAAACGGCATATCGTTAAGCGGTTTATGAATTTTACAGCAAAAAGCCTCGGCAAATATTTCAGTGCCGGTTTCTATTGCTATTGAAGGGATTGTGTCATCGTCCAAAACCTGCAGCCGTTCCAAGCGCGCGCAATAACCTTGCCACGCGTATTCGATTCTTTGCTTCTTTAACTCAGGCCATGGCAAAGGGCGTTCCATTTGATTTGCAACCGGATATTCTGCCTGCAGCACGCTCAGACGGCGTCCTTCGTACAAATCTTCCCAACGCTTTTTTCGGGCAGCTATTTCTTTGAGCATGTTGTTATTCATAGATGTTTCCCGCCTTTGCACTGCGTTTTTCTAAAAAATTGAAGAATCAATCTTTCTTTGGATACTCATCAAAAACTTACTTGTGATACATTAGAATATCCGTTTCTTGCTTAAATTATGTATATTTTTTATGCAATCTTAATATTAACTTAATTTTTACCGGATTGCAGGCGGATTTGTCAGTTATCAGGCATTTGGAATCACTCTTTTGGGCGATATATTGCCTTCGGCAATTCGATATAATCTCGCTTCTCTCGATTTCGATATATACTCACGTCGTTCGCATTCGATATGAGGTAAATCCGCTCATCGCGCATCGATATATCGAACGCATATGCGTATATCGGGTGCGCAGCACATATAGAAAATCTGTGAAGCAGGTTTATCTCGACGCGACATCGCGCTGCAGAAGCTTACAAATACCGGAGGATTTCGTTCTCGTTCATACAATTTCTTCGTTCTTCCTGCCCTCTGCGTGTCTCTTTGCGGTTATTATAGAGGCGATGAGTTTGCGGCGAATCGTGCCGCAAGTGTTTTTCAGTGTGCTGTACTGATTATCCGAAAACTTATGTTTTCGATATAAAAGTTCGAGCCAGTATTCTGTTTCGAAGCATTCCTTCAAGGATATTTCAAGCTTGTGAATAAAATCAGCCTTGCTCTGTGCATATTTCGCTTTATGAAGATTTGCACCAATCGAAGAGGAAGATCGGATAATCTGGTCAACATATGACCGACAGCCGGATATTTCATCACAGATATCAGAAACAGCGAGAGCAAATTCAATGCTCGTTTCGCGCAGTTCATTTTTGTTAAAAGGCATTTGGGATAACTCCTTTTGGTGATATATTGCCTTCAGCAATTCGATATAATCTCGCTTCGTTCGATTTCGATATATGCTTACGACGTTCACATTCGATATGAGATAAATCCCCTCTTGCGCCGCAGCGCATATCGAGTGCAAAGCACATATCGAATCCGCAGGATATATCGAAGATCCCGCAGGGATTTATCTTGATGCGAAGTCGCGTCTCAAAGAGACGACGACTTCGCAATG
>CAZVJW010000051.1:0-24125 GCA_964627535.1 uncultured Eubacteriales bacterium | reverse complement strand
TTTTTTAGGGCTGTATCTCTCCGCTGATTTTTCAGCGTTTTGATACAGCCCCTTGTTGTAATGCCGGATCAATCACAGCCAAAGAAAACAAAACTAAGCAGCTAATACTAATTACTCATAAAAACCTAACTAAAAAATCCTCGCAAAACCTCATAAATCAAAGCTTTTGCTTGATTTTTTAGAGGTTTTTTATCGTGAATTAGTATAACTTAAAAAATCCGACATTCTTCAAGTTTAAAAAGAACTCAATGATTTGCTTAAAAATATCCTCCGGTTTTAGTTCATCATCGGGCACAACTTCCGTCAGCGGCAGCAGTTTGTTATTTACTATATCATTTTGCAAAAACTGCGGGTAACGGGCGTCGGTGTGTATGTCATAACTTGCATCACCCAAAAGAAACCAGGTATAAAATTCCTTATGCCCGGCGTGCGTCGTGCTGTGAAGCATATCCTTTGCGAACCAGGTGTTTTCCGGCAGGAAACAGGTAGATGCGTCAATGACACCATCTGCCGAAAGGTGGTTGTGACCGTCGTCAGCCTTCTGCTTATATCCTTCGCCGAGTGTTTCTGTGATCTGAGCGCAAATGACCCCGGGAGCGTTATATATCGTGTCGTCAACCGCGTCGCTGTTGTTCAGGTAGGAAGCCACGAACGGTTCACGCTGAAAATTGTAGCCGGCAAGAATCATTATTCTCACCCCGTCAGCCTTCGCGCCGGTTAGAATCTCTTTGGCTTTGCACTGAACATTGTAGTGATAATCGTCGAGCCTATTGATAAGCGTTTGGCTCGCACCGTCCTTTAGGAATATTTCCTTAGCTTGACGGTAACTAACGTCCGGAACCATGGACCAAAGCCCGGGCATTCTTCCGAAGACGGGTATGAGAAGCTCCTCATACAGCTGATCCTTCAAGTTCGCGATAAGCTTATTTCCCAAGCCGATAACTGCGTCGAAGACTCCCAGAGCGTCAAACACCCGGATTACCGGTTCAAGAAGCTTGCCGTTTTCAACCTCGGGCAGGACTTGAATTCCATAACGAACAAGCGCATCACTGTTAAGCTCAAGCTGCTTTGTGAAAAGATCGCCCGCTACGCCCACACCGAGTATCGGGCAGCATTGGAATATGCAGGTGTCAAGCTCTCCGGTGCCATACTTCTCAAGGTAAGCCATAACAATTATTCCGCCGAGCGAAGAGGCTTTTAACGAGACCTTACCGTGCCCGGTCAAGGCCTTCACATGCTTAATATAGGCATCAAGTTTTTCCGCCGTAACAAGCGGGTCGATGCGGAAGTCATAACCGAAATAGTAATCGTTATCGGGTCCGTGAGCCGGATCTGAAGGAAGGGTTGTTTTTGTTGTAACGCGCGTGCTCGAATTGCCGTCGGCATCCATGGCAAGTTCTCCGAAAACGCTTTTTACTTCTTTTGCAAGGTTGGCGGCGAAAGCGTCATAGTTCTTGTCAACCGCCAGGCGGATCGCAGGCAAAATCAGTTTGCCGGCCAAATTGAGCGTTGTTTCCTGTTCGGGGCGGAAAATTATCTTTTCATTTTCGGTTCCGGCGTCAAGGTAAAGCGTCGCGCTGCCAAGCGCGGCAACATAGACAATAGGCGAAAAACCGCAGTCACATTTCTCATCTGCTGCCATAACCGGCAGGTTACAGGAAAAAACAAGTGATAAAACCATTAAAATGCAAAAAAATCGCTTGATTATCATAAGATGTCATTCCTTTCAAAGAAATAAAAGTGATATGTAATAAAATCAGGGGCGGTTTATCTACCGCCCCTGCATATTCAACGGGGCAGGGTGAACCGTCGTTCTGCCGTCCACTGTCCACTAACCACTGACAACTATTTTACAAGCCTGCCGCAGCTATCAACCAACTCTTCAAATGCGCCGACAAGTGTGGAGCCTGTTTCCGGCCCTGCCGAAACAGATTCCTCATAACGGTCTTTTTCGAAAATACAGCCATAATCGTTATCCGGAAGAATGTAACCGATGGAATCGTTGCAAAGCCCGATGACTGTTAGATTTGTTCCGTCCGCCAGCATGTCTTTCATAGGAGGGAATTCCCACGAGGTGCCGTTGCAGGATTCATCTGCGGTTAATGTGCCTCCCAAAAGCATTTCGGGAGCAAATTCACCGGGGATCATTGCAAAACGGAGAACTTTTCCGATTTCGGCATAACCAATCTCCGTAACGAACTTAACTTCTTTGGCTTTTTTACCCGTCTTGACGACGATGTTGTTAACGATGCCTGCTTTAAGAACTGTAAGTAAAATCATATTGCCGGCAGGAACAAAAACTTCCCTGTTTCTTACATTAAGAACGGGCAAAACCTTCTCCTCTTGCTCAGCGGTGATGGAAAGAAGATATTTCCCTATTGTCCTGCCGTATTCCTGGAAACCGCGCCCCTCGGCGCCTTCCGGAACGATGCCTCTGTCCACTGCGACCGCAAGCTGCGGGCCTTGGAAAAAGATGAAATTGGAGTCCGCCTTGTTGACTTCCTCCTCGATATAGTAGATGTAATCCGCGCTCAGTTCGCCGACCTTAGAATCCAGCGCTGTTGGGTGGGCTGCCATAAAAGCCGCAACTGTTTCGGTGCTGCCATCATCGGGAATGAAATGAAGCTTGGTAATATCCTTGACCACAACATTAGGCATGCGTTTGTCGCGCGAATATTTCAGATCATCAAAAGTTCTAAATAAAAGCTTACCTTTCTTCATATTTGTAAAGGCTTCTTTAATCGCTGCCGCTGTTGCTTCGTGCAGTTTATCCATGAACTCGGGGTCTCTGCCGGAAATGGTGTTTTGCGGTCTGCCTTTTTTGATTTCTTTGATATTGTTTTTAAATATGTCGGGAAGGACTCCCCAGATTCCCTGTGTGTCGATCGCACTGTGGCAATGCGTGGCGGAAATGTTGATGCTGACTATATTATTTTCCTTTGCAAATTGCTTGAGCATTGCCCGTATGGTTCTGACATCTGTCGCGGAAAGCCCGATGCAGTCGATAACCGCGAAAACAGCCGCGCCTCTTCCGCTCCCATCGTCCAGGCAGATAACCCGTACTGCTTGGTCGTCTAAAATGGTTTTAACCGTGCCGGGAGGATTTGTTAAAAATCCGCCGAGGTAATAGTCCTTGTTCATATAGTCAGCAGGTGCAAGGCTTGCTCTCGCGTAGCCCAAGCTCCATTTAGAGCCTCTGACGGAGGAATCTCTGAATGTTTCATGCCCTTTATAGAAGTTTTCGCTCACATAGTCCTCAATATAAGGCCAGGGAATTTTAGGCAAAACCGTGTTTATGCCTTCCAGAATGCTGTTTACACCTTTACCTGCTGATTGTTTAAGTTTCCCTGTGAACTCATCATCTTTCAATTTATCTTTTACATAATAAGTAAGGCCCGCGCTTGCCGCCGCCAATGCAAGACCCAATGCAAATACTTTTGATTTTTTCATTTATATCCCTGCCTTTCAAATGTGTGAATATTCGAAACCGGATGTGCGATATTTGTACGATGATATAATATCAGTCTTCAAGGGGATTTGTCAACTGATACTAATCCCGATTATAAAACCTTTATGAAATCAAGCAAAAACCTTTGACAAATGGGTTTTTGTGCCGAATTTTTAGCTATGTTTTTAAGAGGGATTAGTATGAGAAAGATATATTCGGAATCTTATATTGAGATTTATATATTATTATGGTAATATATAACAGTGGAAATCGAATAATCATACTAATTCACGATTAAAAAACCTCTAAAAAATCAAACAAAAGCTTTGATTCATGAGGTTTGTGAGGATTTTTTAGTTAGGTTTTTATGAGTAATTAGTATCAGGAGAAGTTGAAAATGGAAGATGATCAAATTCTGCTTTCCAACATAGAGGATAGAATAAGGCAGACAACCTGTAAAAATATGATAACAAACTCGAAATTCCTTGACAGCCGCCAGCGCTTGCTTGCCGAAAATGTTTGTAAAAGACACAAAGAACCGAAATCGATCTATTACGGCGGATACCCGGAAGCGGAACGCACGGTTTGCCTTTTTCTGCCGGATTATATTAAGGCTAATGATTTGCAGCAACTTGCGGATTATTTCGTCGAAAATCCGGAAGAAAATCCTTTGACTGTACTGAGTATCAAAAAGGACGGTTTTTCAACCCTCAGCCACAGGGATTATCTCGGCTCAATGATGGGGTTGGGAATAAAAAGAGAAATGCTCGGAGACATCTTGGTGCGTGAAGACGGCTGTGACATCATTTTATTAAAGAGTATATTGATATTTCTAATGGAAAATTTGCAAAAGGCCGGGCGGGGGACACTTCATACCGAAATAAAAGATTTTAAAGAAATAATCGTACCGGAGCAAAAAATGTTTGATAAGTCCTGTGTTGTGGCATCCCTGCGGCTGGATAATATTGCATGTGCCGCATTTGACATTTCACGCGGTTTAGCCGCCGAGGCAATTAACAAAGGACAGATTTATCTGAACGGGTTACTGATGCAAAAAACCGATGCGAAGGTTGCGCAAGGCGATAAAATAGTTCTAAGGGGCAAAGGCAAGGTTCTTGTAAAAGAAATCTTGGGTGAGACAAAAAAGAGCAGAATAAAAATTATTCTTGAAAAATTTATATAGATTGGAATTGATTTATTTGAGTGAAAAAAAACACGAACTATATTTGATTGCATTTGCACTTGTTGTTTTCGCGGGATTGATTCTTTATAATGCTTTTAATACTCCGGAAATGCATGCTGTAAAAATTGATAAGAGCGCGATAGCTGCCCAAACCGCTGACCAAACTGATTTGGTTGATTATTATCTAAGCGAATTGGCCGAGATGGAAATGACAGATTCTTCTGTGCATATAACCGGAGATACCGTTCATACTATAACAACTGCGGTTAATACAGCGGAACATGCAAATACGGAATCTGCCGAAAAGACACAAACTGATGCGCCGAGTCCCGAAGGTCCGGTCAATATTAACACTGCCACAAAAGAGCAGCTGATGACATTGGATGGAATCGGGGAAGTTAAAGCAGAAGCAATATTGGAATACCGCAGAGAAAACGGCAATTTCCGAAGTTTGGACGAGTTGCTTGAGGTAAAAGGAATCGGAGAGAAAACACTTGAAAAGATCAGAAATAGTATAATTGTGTAAAGTAAAATAACTTTACACAAAAATATACGGGGGAGGGCATCAGCCCTCCCCCGTTAATCATCCATAAATCAAATAAACAGCGACATGTCCGATTCCTCAGCGTTTGCCAGCATCGCCGCAACCCCGCCCGGCTTCACGCCGTCAATTAATTCCTCAAGCTGGAGCCCCATCAGGTCCATGCTCATCGTGCAGGCAATCAGCTCAACACCGTTATCCATGGCGAGTTTTATCATTTCCTGTAAACTGTTCACATTTTTGTCTTTCATAATCTTTTTGATCATCATTGCACCCATGCCGCCCATGTTCATGTTCGAAATCCCCAATTTCTTTGCGCCCCTGGGCATCATAAAACCGAACATTTTGGCGATGAGATTTTTCTTGACCTTTACTTTTTCGGGTTTTCTGATGATATTCAACCCCCAGAAGGTGAAGAACATCGAAACTTTTCTGCCTAAAGCAGCGGACCCGTTGGCGATAATAAAGGAAGCCAGTGCCTTATCTAAATCGCCGGAAAAAACAATGATGTTCTTATTGTCTCCGCCTTGCGGTACAAGGCAGGTCTTCAAACCACCCTTTTTTAAAACAGCTGTTGTAACGCCCTTGGCAGAGCTCATGCTTTCAAAAGTGTTGCCGGTCCTTCTGCACCACGCCTCAACATCCAGACCGAATGCCGGGTCCGTAGTCTTTATCTCAATAATGTCGCCGTCCTGCGCTTTTTTAACTGCCTCGGCAAGCTTCATAATCGGCCCCGGGCACTGTAAACCGCAGGCATCCAGGCTGATGACAGTTCTTTCAATCGGCCGCATGGTTTCGGTATTAATCCCCCTGTCTTTTGCCACGGGGACAACGCCGCGGAAAATGCTGTTCCAAAGCCGGTAGCCGCCGGAAAGGTTGTAACAGTCAATTCCGTTTTCGGAAAGTATTCTGCAAGCGGTATGTCCGCGCAGCCCTACCTGACAGGTAACATAAGCGGGCTTTGTTTTATCAACTTTGTCCATATTGGCTCTGAGCTCGTCAACGGGGATATTAATAAAACCATCAATAAATCCGTTATCGTATTCTGCTTTGGTTCTGATGTCAAGCAGGTTAACGCTGCCGTCGCGCGGCAATTCGCTAACCTCGTCCCAATGGAAAACCTTTGTCTTGTTTGTCAATATGTTTTCCGCCACAAAGCCTGCCATGTTGACAGGGTCTTTCGCCGCGGAAAACGGCGGCGCGTAAGCAAGCTCCAACTTGGTCAAATCATCAATCGTCATTCCTGCGTAAAGCGCGGTGGCTAAAACATCAATACGCTTGTCTGTGCCTTCGTAGCCGACAATCTGCGCACCCAAAAGTTTGCCGTTGCCTTTGTCAAAAATGATTTTTATGGACATGTTAACAGCACCCGGATAATAGGATGCGTGGGAGCCGGAATAGGTGTAGGATTTTTCATAGTTAAGCTTCAGCTGTTTGGCTTTTGCTTCCGTGACACCCGTGCAGGCAACGGTTAAATCAAAACACTTGAGAATTCCGGTACCCTGGGTACCGCGGTAAATGCTTTTAATACCGCAGATATTGTCCGCTGCGATACGTCCCTGTTTGTTGGCTGGCCCGGCAAGAGGTACAAAGCCTTTTTCACCGGTAACCGTGTCTGTGATTTCAACAGCGTCGCCTACGACGTAAATATTATCGTCGGAGGTCTGCATATGTTCGTTCACAACGATTGCTCCGCGCGGGTTAACGCTTAAGCCTGCTTGAACCGCAAGACCGCTTTCCGGCCGGACACCGACAGAGAGGATAACCATGTCGCAAAACAGCTCGCTGTTGCCCAAGGTTACCTTTAACCCGGTGTTGTTATCCTCAATCGCCTTTACGCCGTCTTTGAGAATCAGATTTACTCCCTTTTGCCTAAGATGATTATGCACATCGCAAGCCATATCAAAATCAATGGTAGCGATCACGTGATCCATCAGTTCAACAATCGTCACTTCAAGCCCGGCATCACTAAGGCTTTCCGCCATTTCAATACCGATATATCCGCCACCGACGACCACAGCCTTTTTAGGTCCCTTTTGGTCAATATAATCCTTGATACGGTAAGTGTCCGGAATATTTCTCAGGGTAAATACTTTATCATTATCCACCCCTTCAATTTTAGGTTTTATGGGCGCTGCACCGGGTGATAAAACAAGCTTGTCATAGTTCTCGGTCACTATTTCACCTGTTTTAATATTCTTAACTTCAACTGTTTTATTCGCTGCGTTGATTGCGATTACTTCGCTGAATGTGCGCACATCAACATTAAAACGCGAAAAAAAGCTTTTTGGCGTTTGGAGTGTTAATGAAGATTTCTCCTTGATTTCTCCTCCGATGTAGTAAGGCAAACCGCAATTAGCAAAGGATATGTATTCCCCGCGTTCGAACATGATGATTTCCGCATGCTCATCCAGTCTGCGCAGCCTTGCCGCTGCTGTCGCGCCGCCGGCGACTCCTCCGACAATAATTGTTTTCATATAATCCCTGCCTTTCATTCCACATGTTAGATTTTAGATGATAAATATTAGACTCCGAAATCTGAACCCTATATAATAATATACCAGTCCAAGTTAAGTGCTTCCGTGACTAAGTTACAATCCGTTTCTTCATTATACCACAAAAATAAAAAGTGCGTATAAAATATATACACACTTAAGACATGTGTTCCAGCTATAGTCCTCTGACTTCGCAAACACCGATTTTTATTCTCATTTTTTCTGCGGTTGCCTTTACATACTCGGGTTTGTGCGCCGGTTCTTCATTTTCGGCGGGTTTGTACTGCTGTAAATAATAAGCCCTTGTACCGCATACCAAATCACCGATGTCTTCAATATCCTCACAGATAAGGGAAGGAGCATAAGTGGTGCGGAATTCATAGGAGATTGAACTGTTCATGATTATTTCAATGCTTTCGGTAATTGCGTTTACATCAACCGGGCAGCATACGGTTTCAAAATATTTATCAAGCGGTGCTTTAACATCCATCGCGATGTAGTCAAGCAAACCCTTTCCGAGCAAATATTTTATGACCCCCGGGTTTGTGCCGTTTGTGTCAAGTTTCACCTTGAAGCCCAGTTTTCGGACCTTTTCGATAAATATCCACAAGTCTTTTTGTATGGTTGGTTCTCCGCCGGTTATTACAACCGCTCCGATCAGTTCTTTCCTCTTTTCAAGGTAATCGAAAACATCCGATTCATCAACAACCGGAACATCGCCGGAAAGAATATGTTTGTTGTGGCAGTATTTGCACCTCATATTACAGTATGGCGTGAAAACAACGCAGGCAATTTTACCGGGGTAATCGACAAATGATGTTTTGGCAAAGCCCGCAATTTTCATTGAATTCAACTCATTTCAATAAGGTTATACTAATTAATGATTAAAAAACCTCTAAAAAATCAAGCAAAAACTTTGATTTATTAGGTTTTGTGCGGATTTTTAAGTTAGGTTTTTATGAGTAATTAGTATTATATAAATAGCTCTAAATATAATCGGGGCGGCATGTAACCACCCCTGAAAACTGTAGATTTTATTAAATTTCCGGGTTGTTAGGGATGCAACCCCTATATGCTAAATTACAAATTTTTTCCTAAGCATATATTCTTCTTTTTTGCCTGAATTGTAGTTCTTTACAGGGCGCAGGTAACCGACTACCCTGCTCCAAACCTCGGTATCTTCGCCGCATTCCTGGCATTTGAAATGCTCGCCGGCTATGTAGCCGTGGCTGTTGCAGATGCTGAAGGTTGGCGTTATGGAAATGTATGGCATTTTATATTTGGCGAAAACATCGCGAATAAGGGTTTTGCACACCTCAATGTCTTCAATCCGCTCGCCTAAATATAAGTGTTGCACCGTGCCGCCCGTATAGAGTGACTGAAGCTCGTCCTGAAGATCCATGCACTCAAAGATGTCATCAGTATATTCAACAGGCAATTGGGATGAATTTGTGTAAAGGGGCTCATCTTTACCGGCCTGAATAATAGCCGGATATTTCTCTCTGTCCAGTTTGGCAAGGCGATAGCTTGTGCCCTCGGCGGGAGTTGCCTCTAGATTGTAAAAATGACCTGTTTCTTCTTGGAATTCAAGCATCAATATGCGCAGGTATTCCATTACGTCGATTGCGAATTTCAAGCCTTCCTCACTGCCGATGTCTTTGCCTAAAAAGTTTAAGCAAGCCTCATTCATGCCGATGAGCCCGATGGTGTTAAAATGGTTGGTCCAATACTCACCGGTATTTTGCTTGATTTTGCGCAGATAATGTGTGGAATACGGATAAAGCCCGCGCTCGGATTGCTGTTCAAGAACTTTGCGTTTAATCTCAAGGGAAACCTTGCCCAAGGTAGCGACACGCTCAAGACTTTGGAAGAATTCTTCTCTTGTTTTGCTCAAATAACCGATACGGGGCAGGTTGATGGTATAAACACCGATAGAACCTGTCATCGGGTTGGAACCGAAAAGTCCGCCGCCGCGCTTGCGCAGTTCAGTGGTATCCAACCTGAGACGGCAGCACATTGAAATTGCGTCTTCAGGGGAAAGATCGGAGTTAACATAATTCGCAAAATAAGGTATACCATATTTGCAGGTGATCCGCATAAAGTCATCAACGACGGGGCTGTTCCAGTCAAAGGTTTTTGTGATGTTTATTGTTGGTATCGGGAAGGTAAAAACTCTTCCCTTGGCATCTCCGCCAAGCATAACAGCACAAAAAGCCCGGTTGAACAGGTTCATTTGTTCCTGCATATCGCCGTATGTTTTATCCATCGTTTTGCCACCAATAATGACAGGCTCGTTCTTTAAGGTGTTTGGAACGGTGATATCAAAAGTAAGGTTGGAAAAAGGGCACTGAAAACCAACACGGGTTGGCACATTGATGTTAAATATAAATTCCTGAAGGCTTTGTTTTACCTGTTCAAAGGTGAGATTATCATAGTATATAAACGGCGCGCAAAAGGTATCAAAAGAACTCCATGCTTGCGCTCCTGCAGTTTCACCTTGCGTGGTAAAGGTTGAATTAACTATCTGACCCAAAAATGAACGCAAATGTTTTGCCGGGCTGCTCTCAACCTTGCCTTCAACGCCGCCGAAACCATCGGTTAATAATTGGCGTAAATCCCAACCGGCGCAATATGGCCCGAAAAAGCCCAAGTCATGTATATATGCGTCGCCGCTCTCATGAGCAATACGTACATCATCCGGATACACTTCGTGCAGCCAATATTTTTTTGTAAAAGTTTCACGGACATAGTTATTCAATCCGTTTACGCTTTTTTGCATATTGGCGTTTTCTTTAACAACCCAATCTTTTTCTCCCAGATAATCGCCGAACATTTCTATCGTTGCGCCGATAAGGGCGTTGATTTCACGGGCTCCGCGCCTTTTTTCTCTATAGAGAATAAAAGCTTTTGCCGTTCGTGCATGTCCGTTCTCAATAAGAACTTTTTCAACAATATCCTGTATCCCCTCAACATCGGGAATTTTGTTTCCATATTTCATCTCAGCGGCTAAGATGACTTCATCTGTTAAGGCACCGGCAAGCTCTTCATCTTCACCGCCGCAGGCAAGTGCGGCCTTAAAAATTGCCTTTGTTATTTTAATTTTTTCAAACGGCTCCATACGGCCGTCTCTCTTATATATCTGTGTGTACAAGGTTATCGCCTCCCGTAAGTTGAATGTGGAGTAATTATACCTCTTTCAATATATAGTGTCAATACCTTTATATATAACAACCTATAGTGGTATTGCACGAACTTTAGTCTTGAAATTTGTCTATTTCTCAAAAAAATGCGGTTATTTCAGACGAAATCTAAACTTTCTATACAGAACAACAACAATAATGATACAATTCACAATTTGAATTTCTGATAATGTAAAGCAGAATAGCTTTACACGACAAAAAAGAAATAAGACCTGCGTGGCTGCTGCGCATGAGCCGATTGTGCATTATAATACAATTGGAAGAGAAATAAATCTCTTGTCAACGGGCAGAAGACCGAATTTGAAAACAATATGTTTCGCACCGGTTCAAACAACGAGGCAGAAATAAGGCAAAAACCGAGGGTCTCCTCATTCAGAACAAATGAAAAAATTGTTGCCGTCGACGGTCCGATAAAAATGTGCAGAAAACTCAGAAATGAATTGCTGAAAAGCATTAATCGAAGAATATTTCAGGACAGATGCTATTAACGTTTAAATAATATAAAAATTATTATCATTGAATTCAAAAATCTCTTCTTTTATTTTTGGGCTTTATATAGTAGAATATAAATACAAATTATAAAAGACAGGAGACGGTGAGATGAACGAAATTAATGTCGGCTTGGTTGGTTACAAATTTATGGGTAAAGCTCATAGTAATGCTTTAAGCAGATTGGGTATGTTTTTTGATTGCAGCGCGCAGGTTAACAAGCGGGCTATTTGCGGCAGGGACGAACAGTGGCTGAAAAAGTCAGCTGAAAAATTCGGTTGGGATAGTTATGAAACCAAATGGGAAAATCTTGTTGCCCGAAAAGATATTGACGCTATTGATATTACCGCTCCTTCGAATGCGCATAAAGTTATTGCGATAGCTGCCGCGGAAAACGGAAAGCATGTTTTCTGCGAAAAGCCCTTGGCGGTAAACTTGGCAGATGCGCGTGAGATGCTTGAAAGTGTCAGAAAGAACGGCGTGAAAAATCAAATCGGGTTTAATTACCGTTTTGCTCCGGCAGTGCAGCTCGCGAAAAATATGATCATGCAGGGCAAGATCGGCACGATCCGCCATGTCAGAGCATCCTATTTGCAGGATTTTATCATCGACCCTGAATTCCCTCTTATTTGGCGGCTGAAAAAGGAAGTATGCGGTTCCGGTTCTCTCGGTGACCTTGGCGCTCATTTTATCGACCTTGCCCGTTTTCTTGTCGGGGACTTTAAGAGCGTTATGGGGATGCAGAATACCTTTATCAAAAGCCGGCCGATTGTTGAAAGTATGACCGGCCTTACCGCGCAGGCAAGCGAGAAAGCTGCCCGCGGGTTGGTTGATGTCGATGACGGCTCGGTTTTTATTGCAGAATTCGAAAACGGTGCTCTCGGCGTTTTTGAGGCGACACGGTTCGCGCAAGGCCACAAGAACGATCTGTCCATTGAAATCAACGGTGACAAAGGCAGTGTGAAATTTGTTTTTGAACGTATGAATGAGCTTCAGTATTACAGCGCGGACGATGAAGCCGGTTTACAGGGTTTCCGGCTGATTCAGGCAACTGAAGGAATTCATCCTTATATGACCGCATGGTGGCCAACCGGCCATGTTATAGGTTATGAGCATACCTTTGTGCATGAAATGTACGAGTTTTATGAAGCCATAGCAAACAATAGATCCGCTTCACCCGATTTTGCTGACGGTGTAGAATGCTCCCGTGTTTTGGAAGCGGTTGAACTCTCTGCTCAAAGGCGAGCGGCTGTAGATATCGGCAATTTATAAAATGCCGCATATGAGGAAATGCTAATAATAATTTAATCAGGGGGGGTAACTGTTTTGAAAAAAATATTTTCGGCACTTTTAACGTTGATGATGATACTCTCAATACTAATGGCTTTTCCTTCAATTGGGGTATCTGCGGCAATCGGCGACGGTAATATGCTATCTGTGGATATTAAACTTGAAGTTGGCACTTTAAGCGGAAGCGTATTTACACCTGTCACAGCAGGAACAGTGTTACACACCAATGATATTGTAACGGTTCGAATCTGCCCTAAAAGTGATTTCTTGTGCGGTTCCACCCGGTATGCGGTAATGTTCAGCACCGCCTATTTTCAAATTGTCGGCTCCGGTACGGGTGCGTTTGCCGCTAACAATGCAAACAGTTTCTATGCGAAGGTTGCGCCTGCAAGCGGCGGATTTTCGGGAGCAACTGCTGTGCCTGTCAGGGCTTGGCCGGCTGCTTTGGCGGACCAATATGCAGTCTATACGGCGGTTTGCGTCAGTAACTCGGCAAACTCAAACTCTGCAAACGGCGGCCATCCCGACATTTTACCGGGTGACTGGCTTTTTAGTTTCAACTTAACGGTAACGCAGGATATTGCCTCCGGATCCGATGCACGAATTTGGATGGATAAAAGTTGGTTCAGAACTCCGTCAAATCTAATTGGGGCCGCGTATTTTACAAAATGCAAAGATAGTTCCAAATTATGTACCGATCCCACAAACTCCAGTTCTACAGTTTACGAATTTAATATTGACTTGACCGGTGCGGATATCACGTTCGGTTCTTCGGCAAACACAACCACAAAACCAAATGAAACCACAAAACCAAATGAAATAACAAAACCCAATGAAACAACAAAAACAGGTGAAACGACCATTACGGTTGAAACAACTGCCGAACCGGAAAAGGTTCCGCCGGAAGATGTTTCAGCAGCTGTTGATGATGCAGGGGTAAACGGTTGGAATGGTGACTTGGCAAGTCTAACCCCCGAACAGAAAGAAACAATCATAGATTATTTAGAGAAATTGGATGAAAAGGGGAAAGCGGTTGTAGTTAAAGATGACGGTTTCTATTATGTTGAAACAACTAATGCCGGGGGAACAACTGCCGAACCGGTAAAGGCCGCTTCGGATGAAGTGTCCTCGGCTGTTTTAAAGGCCGGTATAACCGATTGGGATGGAAACGTTGCAAGCCTTAACCCGGAACAGAAAGAAACAGTGAAAGAATATTTAGAGGAAAACGGGAGAACGGTTGAGGTTAAGGATGACGGATTTTATTATATTGATACAATATCGGAAACAACGGCTTCCGATGCAAGCTCCGAAACGCTAACGGAAATAAACGATGGACTTCCTTCACAAAATAAAACCGTGAAAACTTACATAATCATTTTGTCTGTTGCCGCAGTATTAGGCATTGCGGTGTTCATTGCATATTCTGCAAAAAAGAAAAAATAAATACTCACAAATACGAATACAACTTCCGGTAATACAAAGAGAGCTGACTGTAAGCATAGGTACAGTCAGCTCTTTTTAGTTCGTATTAACAGTTATTCTTTATCGTTTTTTTCCTTTGAGACAGTGAAACGGTTCAGTAAAGCTGTTGTCAGTATTATTATTCCGGTTACAATAAATATTCCCGCCATACCTTTTGCCATAACCGGCAGTGTATCAAGAAAAGCTCGAGTATCCATAAAACGAATCCTCCGTCCAATTATTTTCCGATGATAAATAAAATATGCTATCCAAGCAGGTTGAGGATCATTCCGCCTGCGATAACCGAAGCAATCTGCCCCGAAACATTAACGCCGATCGAATGCATCAATAAAAAGTTCTGATTATCTTCCTCAAGACCCATTTTATGAACAACCCTTGCGGACATCGGGAATGCGGAAATTCCGGCTGCGCCTATCATCGGGTTTATTTTATTTTTGATGAAAATATTGAAAAATTTTGCGATCATAATACCACCCACGGTGTCAAAAATAAAAGCGATTAGTCCGAGCCCCAATATCATAAGGGTTCTCAAGTTTATAAAATCTTCTGCCTGCATGTGTGCGGCAATGGTTATGCCCAAAAACAGCGTGACCAGGTTGGCAAGCTCTTTTTGTGCACTTTCGGAAAGCGATTTCAAAACACCGCACTCTCTTATAAGGTTGCCGAACATCAGGAATCCGATTAACGATACAGCACGCGGCGCAACGATGCCGGTAATTACGGTAATAATGATAGGGAAGAGAATTCGGGTTGTTTTGCTGATGTTCTTCTGCACATAGCGCATACGGATAAGACGTTCTTTTTTCGTGGTGATAAGTTTGATAACCGGCGGCTGTATGATCGGTACTAAAGCCATATAAGAATAGGCTGCCACAACAATTGGACCGATATAGTTAGATTGAAAGAAGTTTGCTACGAATATGGATGTTGGTCCATCCGCCGCGCCGATAATAGCAATAGACGCCGCGTCTTTTATTTCGAACCCAAGTAAAGCAGCAAGACTCAACGTGAAGAAAATGCCAAATTGGGCGGCGGCACCGAAAAGCATCAGCTTGGGGTTGGAAAGCAGCGGACCGAAATCAATCATTGCGCCGATGCCCACAAACAGCAACAGTGGGAAAAGCTCATTTGCTATTCCTTTATCAAACAAAAGGCTTAGGATGCCGGTTTCGGTTTTTCCGTCTATTATCTGCGTAACAGCTCCGGAAAGGGGAAGGTTTACTAAAATCGCGCCGAAGCCGATAGGTAAAAGCAGCGCCGGTTCCATGTTCCTTTTAATAGCAAGGAAGATAAGCAATCCGCCGAGTACCCACATAACAATCATTTGCCAGGTTAAGTCACCTAAATTTCCAAAAATCTGGACGAAAAACCCGGTGGCTATATCGAAAAACTCATTCATTCAAATCACTCCTTTGCTGCGGATTGGTAATAGAAATATTTTAAAATGAATTTGGTACACATACTATCATGATACAAAATGTTTTGCAATGCGCTTAGGAAAAATTGCGAATATTTATTTACAGTGGTATAATAGTTACAAAATTAAATAATCAGAGGGGATTTATATGTGTGACACAATCGGCTTAGGCCCGGATAATGGCGGCACAGCGTGGTTTGCGAAAAACAGCGACCGGAGTCCCAATGAACCACAAGCCGTTGAATTTATTCCCGCAGTTTGTAACCGAGAAAAAAACCTTAAAGCTACCTATATCGATATTGAACAGGTGCCCGAAACACATGCCATGCTGCTATCGCGCCCGACATGGATGTGGGGTGGTGAGATGGGCGTAAATGAGTGCGGTGTTGCTATTGGCAACGAAGCCGTGTTTACAAAGGGAAAATACACTCCGGAAGCGCTCACCGGTATGGATCTGCTGCGTTTGTCACTGGAACGTTCGGATTCCGCGAAGCAGGCGCTTGAAACGATTATTTCCCTTTTGGAGCATTACGGGCAGGGCGGCAACTGCGGTTTTGACCATAAGTTTGAATACAACAATGCCTTTCTGATTATGGATAAAGAAGAACTTTTTGTTTTGGATACCTTCGGAAAACAATGGGCTTACAAGCAGCTCCCGAAATCAAGCATTTCAAACTGCTTAAACCTTGGCGGCGACGCGGATGCATACAGCGGAGCAAGCTGCGACTTTAAGTTAAAACATCAGGACCCGCTTTTTACTCACTTCTCGGGTGCCGAAAAAAGGCGTGCAAGCACGCAGGCGCAATTAAGCGCAAAGCCTGATGCTTTAGGACTGATGCAGTCACTCAGGCAGCACAACAGTAAGGTGAAAAACCCGTTTGCGCAAGGTTCTGTGGCCAGTGTCTGTATGCACGCGGGCGGCCTGGTGGGGGATCATACCACCCAAAGCATGGTTGTAAGCTTAAACAGTACCGATGCACCTGTTGTATGGCTTACAGGAGGTTCAACACCGTGTGTGAGCCTGTTCAAACCATATCTCTTCGGCAACAAACCATGTCCGCCCGTCTTTGCGGCAAACGACAAACAGGCTGAAGACTATTGGCTGACACATGAGCGTTTTATCAGAAAACTTGTCGGTACAACACTCCCGCAGGAATATTATGCCGAGCGGGACGCTTTGGAACTGAGTTTTACTGCCAAAGCCATGGTTAATGCTCACAATCCGGCGGCAATGGCGGAACTCTCCGAATTCGCACTGCAAAAAGAACAGCAATTTTATTCAAAGTGGGAAAAACTTGTATTCCAGGGCAAGCAGGGGAGCCGCCGTTTTCTCGGTTATTGGGCAAAGAAGAATGCTTTACTCGGCAAGGGTAGATAAAACTGATTGGGAGGCAGCCTTATGAAAATAACTGCTGTTTACTTTTCGGGCACCGGCAATACGGAATTTGTTATCAATGAAATCGGGAACGGATTCTCTGAAAAAGGCTGTGATTTCAGAGCTTTCAGTATTGAAAGTTTCAATGATTGCGATGCAGATCTTGTGAAAAATTCTGATTTCATCATTTTTGGCTATCCGATTTACGGTTCAATGGCTCCCCGTATTATCAGGGAATTCATTAAAGAGCACCACAGTTTGTTTGCCGGCAAAACTGCGGGTGTTATTATAACCCAATTAATGTTTTCCGGTGACGGCGGGGCACATTTTGCGAGAATTCTGAGAAGTTACGTGATAAAGGTTGCTGACATCACACATTTTAATATGCCGAGCAACTTATCGGACGCCGATGTGTTTAAAATCAAGAACGGCGAAGCAAACAGAAAGATGATTGAAGCCGCCAAAAGAAAAGCGGAAAGCTATGTTGGAAGAATACTTTCCGGGTCTTATAAGCGGACAGGTGATAATTTGTTTTCAAGGTTGCTCGGCTTGGAACAGCGGATCCCGTTCAGGGCCGGTGAAAAATACCTTTCGGAGTCGATAAAAATCGACAGCGGCCTGTGCAATTTGTGCGGAAAATGCGTTAGTGCATGCCCAATGAAAAACCTGTTTATTGAAGGGCAAATGATACAGCACAATAAAAACTGTACGCTTTGCTACCGATGTGTCAATTTGTGCCCGCAGAAGGCTATTTCGGTTTTAATCAAAAGGAAACCGAAGGTGCAGTATAAAGGACCGGAAGCATAAACAATAAATACGTTTCTGTGAAAGGAACGCATTTTTATAATATAAGATGGTGTATATGTCTACAGCGACATTAGTATAAGTCAAAGCTTGGTTGAAAACTTAAAGTTGAAAAAGCAATAATAAAAAGTTCAAATATAGAAAAATATGCAATCTAAAATATATTCGTCAGTTAGAAATATTCCTTGACAATATTGCTGTACTGAAGTAAAATACAATTTATAAGTTTCGATTTTGGAGGGCTTTATTTGGACACAACGCTTACTAAATTAATGACAAATCCGTATGCTTGGTTAGTTTTAGTTATTGTAGCATTTTTAAGTGTTATTATTGGTATTATTGGTATTATTTCTGCAGCCAAAGGAAGAACAAAGAAAGAAATATCATATAAACTATCAAGTTGTAGATTGTTCAATAAATTTGAAAAATCTATAGAACCCTTAAAAATTCTATATAATGATAATCTTGTAAAAGACTTGTCAAGAACGAATATTGCGTTTTGGAATAGCGGGAATGCAACTATAAATAGAGAAGATATTGTATCTGATTGTATTATTCGTGGTACTGATACCTGCAAAATCTTGGGAGCAGACATATTTGCATCTATTGAGGAGGCAAATGATTTCAAGGTTGATCTAGATATTGTTGGTAATACAGCAACTTTTGATTTTAAATATGTCGATAGAAATCAAGGTATTATTATTCAAATTATTCATACAGGAAATTCGGAACAATTAAAAATGGAAGGGAAAATCAAAGGCGGTGAAATTATGAATAGTGAAAGGTTCCGGTTTAAATCAAAAAGTAAAGATAATATATTAGATGAATTTAACCAGAATTTACTTTTTAGAGAAGATATTAACTTGAGATCAATAAACAATAAAATTTTTAAATTTAGTACTGTGGTTTTTGCAATTATACTTATTTTCAACTCAATAATAGTTAATTTAAAATATTTTGATATTATTTCAAAAGTCACATTTGATTCAATTTTGAATTATGGATATGACGAGCCGATTTTTATTATAATGCTTGATCTTGTCACCTTGTTTTCAATTGTTTTTGTAGGGTTTATTTTTTCTCGGAATAAAAAATCTGTACCCAAAAAACTCGCAAAATATTTCTATTAATTTAAGCTAACAATTACAAAAAAAGTTAAGAATTACGCCAAAAGCCCATAAAGCTCTTGGCGTTCATTTTTATCTATACAGGACAAACAAAAAATGTTTTATCTATTTTGAAAACTCAATACTATATCCGCTGACCGCTGACCACTGACCACTAACTATAGCTGCCAAACAAACGGCATTACTTCATGCTTCGGTTCCGGTGTGTTTGCAGCCAATTCATTCAGTTCCGGCAAGGCATCTTTAAGCGCTGCCCAATATTCAGGTGCGAGGTACCAGGTGCCACCCATTAAAAAGATATTCCGCAGCCCCAGCTTAATCTCCAGCCTCATTTTTCCAATCCAGTTTGCGGGTGTCAGCGCAAACTTCGGGTAAACGGTCGATTCGCTGTAACAGATGCTCGTGTCACCCGCTAAAGCAAGATGGGTGCTGATGCTCGCTGTTAAGGAAGCCTGCGCATCTACGTGCTCAAAGGCTTTGTCGTCAAAATGCCCCTCGCCGACCCGAATAAGCGTGCCGGGGACTTCCGCGCGGATTCTTTTAATATCAATGCCGTGCCTGCGGTCGCCGTTGTGCATCACCATAATACCGCTGGTGATGCCTTCTACCGTTACTTCTTTCAGGTAACGGATAATCTTATCGCAGTTGTAGTCCATCCACGCTTCAATGGCTGCTTTTTCATTTTCATTTGGGTTATACTTTTTTATGATATCTTTTAAGGCTTCTCTGCTGAAGTCTGCTTTTATTGATTTGTTGAACTGCGTTATGCATTCATCGCAAAAACAGCCCTGCACATTTTTACCCCAATGCGCCAGCCTTAAATCGTCATCATAAAAAATCTTCGTTATACCAATGTCTCTGATAGAAAGCGCCACTTGTTTTGTATCCTCAACAACCTTTTCTGTCAGGCATGCGCAGCAGGACTGCCGGTTGCTATTCATGTCAATGCGGTTCAGCCAACCTTCGCCGATGGACAAATCGACCGAATTGTCACTCGGGTCAAAGGCGTTGCCGCCGTGCCCCAGCGGTACATTAATCGCCTGCACCTCAAAGCCGTGGTCTTCCAGGATTTTTTTAGCCAAGCGCATTTCCTCAAAGGTGGATGCGTAATGGCCGTAGAAATAGCAGAACAGCCAAAGCACATCCACACCTGCCCTTTTCATTTCGGCAAGCATTTTTTCAATATCCGGGTCAAACAAAACTGTTTTTGCCCCTATGCTGTAATTGATTTTCAACCTGCTCATTTGACTTCCCTCCTAAAATATCAGGTACTTTCGTAACTGCCGAAAGACATATATTTGTGAACAACGGACGGTAAAAAGTCTTAATAACAATTATTTTCGGATTGACTCCTCGTAGAAAAAGTGTTACTATCAATATAGCCGATTTCGATATACCTCGTCAATAAAATAACAAGAAAGTTTTTTGTCGGCAGCCGATTCGATTTGCGAGTTTATTTAATCAATAAACTGACAAAAAACTAGGTTGTTAATCAATATATCGGCGGGAGGACACTCATGATTAAGAAACGCAGCTTATCCAAGTTAGTTTTTTTGTCCGTTGTCACTTTGGGAATTTACGGGATTGTTTTCTGGGTGAGTTTTATCAGGGATGTAAACAATGTTTGTGTTTGTGATGGAAGGAGAAGCCCGAATTTTATAGTTGTCGCACTACTTTCCCTTTTCACCTTTGGTTTGTATTATTTATTTTGGCTATGTACGCAGGCTGACAGGCTGAAGACTGTTGCCGGCGAATACAGGGTTACGGTTACTGAAGGCGGCGGTATTGTTTTAATAAATATTCTTTTAGCTTGCGTTTCAACTGGAATAGGTTCATCTCTCAGCTGGTTCTTCAGTTTTCTCGGTAATAGGCAGGATTACAGAATACTAAGCATTGTTTGCGGGATATTATTTTATATTGTCGGCGTTTATCTTTTATTCAACGCCATAAATGTGCTGATAAAAAATATTAATATAATTGCTGTCGTTTATAATGAAAAATGCGCCTGATACTAATTACTCATAAAAACCTAACTAAAAAATCCTCACAAAACCTCATAAATCAAAGCTTTTGTTAGAGGTATTTTAATCGTGAATTAGTATGAATGAAAAAATTTATAATAATTGTTTAAAACGCTTCTGCACCTAAGCAGAAGCGTTTTGTTGTATCGGTAAATATTTGCAATGGATGATCATCCTTTAAATTTGTTCTTATACTATTCTCCATTCAAAAAATAGATAAAATCTATCTTTTGAATCCGCTGTCCTTAGACAGCGGGGCAGCAAACTGCTGCTGATGATGCCGTTCAATGCTAACTGCCAGCGGCTTTTGCCGCAGCAGCAAGCTTGCTTGCAGATTAAAATGTTTCTACATTTTTAATGCAGAATAGTATTATTGCCTAAATCCGAAAGTATGATAAGCAGAATGCCCTCTTTGACTTCGACCGCAGCCGTTTCGCAGGTGAATTCATTGCTTACCCCTATAGGGAAGGTGTTTGTCAGCGTCACGTTTTCCAAAGGATACTTAAGCCCTTCAAGGGTTACTCCGGCAGATTTATCCGTATAGGAAAAAACAGAAACCGACCAATTCTCTTTCTTCTCCAGGCTGATTTTGCTGTTTTTAATCGCATAAACAACATTGGCACTGTCCCGCATTTCGCAAAAGCCGCCCTGTTCCGCAATAAAAGCGCAAGCGGCAATGTTCGCTGTCTGGTGGTCCAGCCGGCCTCCGGTCGTACCCAGCAGCAGAAAGTTTTTGTAACCAAGCGCCAGCGCGTGTTTAACAGCAAGATAGGTGTCGGTGTCATCCTTCATGGCAGGGGACCGGACGGTTTTAATGCCATTGTCCGGCAGACAGTCGAGTGAGTCGAAATCGCCGATCAACAGATCGGGTATGATACCGGCAGATTCCGCATGCCTGTAGCCGCTGTCGGCAGCAATAATATAATCGCCGGGCAGGGTTGTAAAGCCCGAAAAACCAGGCGCTCCCGCGATAATGACACATCTTTCCTTCATAAATTCTCCAGTCCTGCATCATTGTTATGCGCTGTATGATGTTATCCACCTGAGTGTAAAGTATTACACATAATTTATGCTGGTTAACTCAGGTAAACCGGTCAAATGAATACGGCAATTGTAACATTATCGGCATAGGATGTCAATTATGCCGGCAGCGCGGAAAATTACCGGAATTGTCCAAAAATCACGAAAAAAATGTTTACTTTTTACAAAACTCTTGTTATAATATTAGTAATTTAGTCCAAACAAAAATGACAATTCCTTTGAATTGCGATGTTTGGATATATTCTTATCTTTATTTTTGGGGGAAATTGTATGGAAAAAATCACTCTTTTGGCGCCGGTCGGCGCGGCAGTGGCATTAATATTTGCCGCAATACTTGCAATGAGGGTCTTAAAAATGCCGCAAGGCAACGATTTAATGATTAAGATTTCCATGGCAATCCGCAAGGGCGCAAACGCTTATTTAAGAATTCAATACCGCGGGGTAGCACTTTTTTTTGGCGTGATGTTCATCATATTGGGGATTTTGGCTTATTTTAAATTTTTAACACCGTTTGTGCCTTTCGCGTTTTTAACCGGAGGCTTTTTTTCCGGCCTTTCGGGCTTTATCGGGATGAAAATTGCGACAGCCGCCAACGCCCGAACAGCAAATGCAGCAATGGGCAGCCTGAACTCCGGGCTAAAAGTCGCTTTCTCCTCCGGCGCAGTGATGGGTTTTGTCGTAGTCGGTCTTGGGCTTTTAGATATCTCTGTATGGTTCTTTTTTTTGAACTACTGGTATTCCGCTGTAAAAGTCATAGCCGACGAGGCGCTTCGCATCCAGGCGATTACCTCCGCTATGCTGACCTTCGGCATGGGCGCGTCCTCCATGGCGCTGTTTGCCCGCGTGGGCGGCGGCATCTTCACCAAAGCGGCTGATGTCGGCGCGGACCTTGTCGGCAAGGTGGAAGCCGGTATTCCGGAGGACGACCCGCGCAATCCGGCTGTTATTGCGGATAATGTCGGCGATAATGTCGGCGATGTAGCGGGTATGGGTGCTGACCTTTATGAATCCTATGTCGGGTCTATTGTTTCCACCGGTGCGCTTGCCGTTGCGGCAGGGTACAGCTTCCGGGGTGTTACAATCCCGATGGTGATGGCTGCCATCGGAATACTCGCCTCTATACTTGGCACTTTCTTTGTGAAAACAAAAGAGAGCGCGGACCAGAAGCACTTGCTTTCGGCACTCAGGCGCGGCGTATGGATCAGTGCGTTTGTCATTGCCATTGCTGCCTTCCCCCTTGTCTATTATATGCTTGGCAGGGAACACATCGGCGTTTATGCGGCGGTTTTGTCCGGCTTGATGGCGGGTATTTTAATCGGTTACTTCACGGAATACTACACATCCGACACTTATAAGCCGACCAAGAACTTGGCAAAAGCATCACAGACCGGTCCTGCCACTATCATTATCGGCGGTCTTTCACTCGGCATGCTGTCAACCGTCTTTCCGGTGCTGGTGGTTTGTATTTCGATTTTTGTCAGCTTTCGTGTTTCCGGCGGCGCTTCGGACTTCAACGCCGGACTTTACGGTATCGGGCTTTCCGCAGTCGGTATGCTTTCGACATTAGGGATAACCCTCGCGACGGATGCCTACGGCCCCGTGGCGGACAATGCGGGCGGGATTGCAGAAATGGCGCATCTTGATGAAGAGGTAAGAACCCGCACGGACGCCTTGGATTCTTTAGGCAACACCACAGCGGCAACGGGTAAAGGCTTTGCTATCGGTTCCGCGGCGCTCACAGCGCTTGCGCTGATCGCGTCCTATGTGGATCAGGTTAAAATATTAACGGAAGATCCGATCACGCATATATCAAATTATGTATTCCATTTGGAACTGACTAATCCGAATGTGCTCATCGGCCTTTTTGTCGGCGGTATGCTGCCGTTCCTGTTTTCATCCCTGACGATGAACGCCGTCGGCCGCGCAGCGATGAGCATTGTTTTCGAGGTCAGACGCCAGTTTAAAGAAATTAAAGGGTTAATGCAGGGCGAAGCGGAGCCGGATTATGAAAAGTGCGTGGGTATTTGCACAAAAGCAGCACAAAAAGAAATGGTACTCCCCGCACTACTGGCTATCATTTTTCCGCTTGGTACAGGCTTTTTCCTTGGTGTGAGCGGGGTTGTCGGCATGCTTGCGGGCGCCACGGCCACGGGTTTTATTTTAGCGGTTATGATGGCGAACTCCGGCGGCGCCTGGGACAATGCCAAAAAGT
>CAZVJW010000050.1:0-28183 GCA_964627535.1 uncultured Eubacteriales bacterium | reverse complement strand
TCATAGTTGGTTTTTGTGCATGTTTTTCTTGGATTTTCTTAAGTTGACAATGTTAGCCAGCAAAGGGAAACTCCCCGCGCCGTCAACACCAACCACAATAACATGCCCAAATTTTCTCTCTGCCATCATTAACTCCTTATTAACAATATTATTGATTTTGTATAACTAATAAACCAATCAAAACTCCACAACAATCTCAGCATAATTAATTCCAACCGACTGAATACCGGCGTTTTCAAAAGCCAGCTTTTGCAGATTGGTGAGACTGCTGTTTGTTATCTCGTATTTAAACAGAACAACGCCATCGTCCGCATAAGCGCTGACAGCCGGCAAACCGGCATCCACACCCGTGCATAATGTTCCGTTTGCCGACAACTTGATTTTTTTCATTTTCTCCGGCGTTGTTGTTCCTACTATAACAAAAACTTTCGCGTTTGCGGGTATATAGCCGGTCTCAACATTCAGACTCTTCGTATTGTAAGCGGTGACTTTCAGCGGCAGCGGCTTATAGCTCTCATATCCGTCCGGGGCAATATCCTGGTAAGCAACGATATGCCTCCGCGTTGCGTTCAGCGCCGTTTCAAGCTGCCCGCAGGTGGCGAATATTTCCGGATTTCTGCCGGTTGAATTATCGTCCAATGGATTCTGATAATAATTGTAGAGATAAATTTTGTCGGCTCCCGCGGTTAAGTACTGCGCCGCATAACCCCTCACAACTTCCGTGGTTGCCTGATAATCTGCGCCTTGTTTTACAACAAGCGTTTCAATACCAGCGTAAAGCTTTACGCCTTTACACCTCTCTGCCCAGTCGGCAATCGGCATGGCGCTGTCGCAGGTAGCCCATCTGGGGGTTACAACAATAATATCAACAAGTTTTTCATTGGACCAAGTAACCGCGTCAAATCCGTAAGCCAGGCATTGTTCAACATCCCTTTGGAGCCTCGCCATAATTTGAATATTGTGCCCCCATTTTGCCTCCGATTCCCGAACGATGGTATTGATGTCATGCATAAAATCATTCATAACAGCCGCGCGGCCGGGATTGTTGTTATAGTCAAAGCAGGTGATTTCGCGCATCCAGTCAAGCTCAAGGCCGTAGACATCGTAGCGCATAAGCTGCTCTCTTGTGTAGTCCAGCATTTTCTGCCGGACTTCCGAAACAGCGTAGTCGAAACAGTTGCGGTAGTAACCGTAATCCGCGCCTATCATCCAGCCTTTTTCGCGGGCTTCATAGAAAAAATCACTGCGCAAAAAGCTGGCTTGTTCATCGGGCTCGTGGCAGTCGTTCATACGGATAGAAAGCCAGGCGTTGATGCCGTCTGTTTTACAGCGTTCAAACCAAACCTGATACGGGTCGATATTGTTTTGATTGTATTTATAAATGCCCTCGTACAAAGGTTTATAATCAACCGGAACGCCATTCTCTTGGGTCTGCAGATATTTGTCAACAGAATCCGTCCAGACATCCGACGGCGTTGCCGAATACTGGCAGAACACATTAAACGCCAAATCGGTTATCTGTGACTTGTCATACTGGTCGACATAAGCATATAAATCCGCTTCGTCAAAAGTCCCGCCGGCCGCGCGCTCGTTGAGGAACGGGGTGTTGGTGCTGTTAATATCAATATTAACCACCAAACCGCCGTTTTTTCCCTCTGCCGCCGAAAGCCCGGTTGTATCGGCAATTTTGTCAACAAACGGGACCTTGTAAACCGGCCCGAACAGGGAAGAAACCGTCACAGCAACCAAAACTATCCACCTCACAATTTGTTTGAAAATGAATGACAATATATTCATCATGCGGCTCTCCATTTCTTTCTGTTTAACACACGGGAAAGTCCTTTACTTTGCAGCCTGAATCATTTTAATTAAACTAATATCCATTTAAAAGATAGATAAAATCTATCTTTTAAAACTGCTGTCTTAAGACAGCGGGGCAGCATTTTGCTGCCGAAGATACCGTTCAATGCTATCTGCCTGCGGCTTCAGCCGCAGCAGCAAGCTTACTTGCTGATTAAAAATGTATCTACATTTTCAATGCAGAATAGTATTATTGTATCACACCGAAAATCAATTGTCACCGATAATAATGAGCATAGCATCTTCTTGTGATTATACCAAATGTTAATTGAATAAATTATTAAATACTTGACATTACAATTTATGTAACGTTATAATGTATGTACCGTCACATTTCATCTGATAGTTTGAAACGGAGGATATAACCATGAAGGAAATTCAAGAAGAAAATTTAACGGTTAACCTGGACACAAAGGATAAATTGAATATCTATATTAATCCTGTGCGCCAACAGCTTTTGCATGAACTTGCTGTTGCAGAAAGCCCCTTGTCGCCTAAGGCTCTTTCTCTCAAACTTAATATTTCCGCATCGTCAGTACAGCATCATATCAAAAAACTGTTGACATTAGGGGTTATCGCCGCGGATCATACCGAGAGCATCAACGGAATAACGGCTACTTTTTACAAACCGCTTCCCGTCAGGGTTCAAATCGGAATAGCACAGAGCTTTACAAACGAGAAACTGGCGCTGCTGATGCAACTTGTCAGCAATGTTATGGCCGGCTTCACACGAGTTCTTGAGCGGCATCAAAATAAAAAGCTGCCCGGCGACCTTAGCAATTATGGAGATGTTCTGACGGGTATCGCCTATATCGCGGAGCAGGAACGGGAGGAGCTATTCGGGATTGTAAATGATTACATTCAAAAACATGAAATTCCGAAAGAAAATGCGGATGCGTGGGAATATGCCGTTGTTTTATACAACACAACGGAAAAAGGGTTGACGCAATGAACATTCCGCAAAGAACAATTATTTTCATATCATGGCTGTCGGTGGGCATCATGCAGCCTGTGCTGAGCTTAATGCTTCTTGGCCGCAACGCAACTCTTGCAACGCTTTCGATAGCTATCGGAATTTACACTGTCACCGTATTGATTTTTGAGTTCCCAAGCGGCGTATTTGCAGATGTTTACGGACGAAAAAATTCATTTTTGCTTTCGGTATTGCTGAACATCGGCAGTGTGCTGACGCTGCTGTTTTCGCATTCAATCCTGCTCATCATGGCCGCGATGTGCTTGCAAGGCTTGAGCCGCGCATTCTCCTCCGGCAGTTTGGATGCGCTTATTATAGATGATTGCCTTTCAAAACACGGGAACGGATATACAGCCAAGGTCACCTCGCAGCTCGCTGTCTCCCAAACTCTGGGGATAGCCCTCGGAGCATTGGCAGGTGGATTCCTGCCTGCATGGAATGGTTACGCTTTGCATCTTACCGCAAAAATCGCGTTAACTGCTGTTGCAGGTGCCTTATGCCTGGCTTTTATAAAAGAAACGAATAAGCCCAAAAACGAACGAATTCCGCTTAAATCACATCTGCGCGGCTGTGTAAATATTGTGAAACTATCATCAATAATCAAGGTGATTCTGCTTGGCGTTTTTGCCGCAGGTTTTTTGCTTATCGCTGTCGAAATCTACTGGCAGCCCGCATTTACCGACATCGCCGACGCACGGTATGCTCCGTTGCTGGGTGTTATCTGTTTTATCGGGTTCGGCTCGGCAACCGCCGGCAATCTCATCATGCAAAAATTAAACTTAAAACCGGAAACCATGCGCATTATGTATTTTATATTAAAACTTCTAACGGGCGCCGCTGTCATTCTGTTTGCGATCCAAGGTTCGGTCCCCGGCTTTATTATCGGCTACGGGGCAGTGTATCTGATGCTCGGCCTTACCGATATCACCGAGCAGACCTTGCTGAACAATTGCGTCCCTTCGCATAGCCGCGCGAGCCTGCTAAGTTTGCTTTCGCTCACATCGCAGACGGGAGGTTTTATCCCCAGCGGTTTCGCAAGCATTTTTATAGGTCTCATCGGTTATGGCGGCATCTGGATATTTTCCGGAATAATAATTATACTCGTCTGCTTTGCGGGCATTCTGCTGTTCCGCCGCACTAAACCCAGCGTTATAATGGAGAATAACGAAAGCGCTTAACTGTAAGCCCTAAACGGTTTGGTTCTCCGGCTCCTTTCAACTTAAGCTCAATAACAGTAAAAAGCCTGTCAACTGACAGGCTTTTACTGTTCATCTTAAATCCAAATCCATTCTGATATGCGGGATTCCTTCTTCAAGAAACTCTTCGCCGCGGCGGATGAAACCTAACTTGTCATAGAGCGAAGCCACATAACTTTGCGAATTCAAGGTTACAAGCTTTGCTTTTTCCCTTTTGGCAACTTCAATCAGTTCTTTGCAAATAATGGTCGCATAACCTTTCCCCCGCTCGTCTTTCAGAACGGCTACGCGGCCAAGCTTCGCGATATCGTTTTCAATATAAATCCTCCCGCAGCCGGCCGGGACGCCATCCACGCTCAAAACAATATGCCAGGCGGAGGAATCATGTTCATCCATTTCATCCTCAACCGGTATGCCCTGTTCTTCAACAAACACTGTTTTTCGGATAGTTGCCGAAAGCGAAAAGTCCCAGTTTGGTTTGATTTCAAAAATCCTTATCACACAATCACCTGAAATTCGATCTTCTCGACATTATCCAAGCACGATGAACTTCGCGCCGCCCTCGGCAAGGGTCATTTCGACCTTGTCTCCGGTGAATATCTGCTCAAGCCCTTCATCGCCGTAAACCTCAATTTGCCGGCTGGTTTTAAACCGAATGATGGCGTTTGAGGCATTTTCATAATCATAGTTAAAAACATAAAGCCCTTTAAGAGATTTTGCTTCGTTTTCAAAGCCGCCGACGATGAACGTTTTATTCATAGCGGCACCGTCATATGCTTTTATACTTTTTATGCCCGCGAAATCACACGGCAGGGTGATGCCTTTTGAAACGGTTGACTTCATACCGGCCGAGGGGTTGAGCAGGAGAACACCCTTCGATTCAAAACCGGCATAATAATCCAGGTAATTATTGAATTCGGCATTGACCTGCTGAACCTTGTAATAATCCTCGGTTTTATTGCCCGCGAAATCAACGGGGTATTTTGTGAATCCCTCGCCCTGTGTATTCTCGGCATACGGGGTTTGGTAGAAGAAATAAAGGGAATTCTTAACGCCGAACACAAGCGCGGCATTCAGCAAAAACCGTTGCTGCTCTTTTGTGGGGTTTGCCATGCTGCCCCATGAAACGGCCTGAACAAAAAGCCACATCGGGATGCCTTCGTTCCAGGCGTTTGTGCGGACCGTGGAAATATTTCTGAAATAAGTCATCATATTCTTTTCAAAAGCAAAGTCGGAAGTAACCATATCTTTCGACAGCGGGTAGTGGTCATAACATATAATTTCCGGTTTAAAGATATCGCAATAATCGCGGACATGCGCTTCATACGCGGCATTATTGCCAATCGTATCGGGGTAACCCAATGCTTCGTTTGAGGCATAGTTCGGAAAAAGGTTGACTATAACCGGCTTATCGGTGGAGCCCATGAGCTCCTTTACCTGCGCTTTTACGGAAGCTAACTGATTGAAAAGCCCTGCTCCCGGTTCATCCATGATGTTGAAGCCGTACAGCGCCGGATGATCCTTGAACTGCGTGATAACGGCAGCGTGCGCCGGGTTGTTTTTATCAAAATCTTTGCCGCCCGGAACCGACATCAGTACCGTTAAGCCGTTTGCCTGCGCAGCATCCAGCAGTATTTGCGCCTTTTCGGTGCCCGGGAAATAGTACCACATCATATTAAAACCTGCCGCCGCAACATCCTTGAACAGAAGATCGGCCGCCGCAAAATCCACCATGAGTTCAGCTCTCGGCGGGCACCACATGCCCATCAAATGCGGGGTTTCCGTTTCTTCGGCTGCAAGCGGCGTTAAGCTGCTATCCACTCTTTTTTCCACGGGTGTAACCTCCCTGCTGCCAAAAGTGAAAAAGTCTTGAATTGTTTTAAATACAACCCAAACGATTGAAGCGGCTTGTTGAAATAACCCGGTAACATTTTCCGAAAAAGCCGAGTCCGAAAAATCAGATGCGGGCAATGCAGCCGCCACGGGCTTTGGGGAAATCTCTGCCGGCACAGATGCATTTACCGATACGCCGAAGGAACTGATAACAAAAATCAATGACAAAGTGATACATAAAAGTTTTTTCATCTCAAGTCAGCCTTCTTTCATTTTTATTTATTATATCACACCGGATTTTCATTGTCATCGGTTGTTTTGCCTATAGTCCTCAGCAGCGGATGAAACCCAATATGGCATCGAGCGATGCCGTAAATCTATGTGAATTCGAGGTTACATACTTTATTTTAATCAGGGTAATCATCAAGTGATGAACGGTAAAATTCCAAAAACAATTGACTTGCCGGCAAAAACAATATACTCTTTTAATGAACCGATGTTTACGCAAAAAAACTTGATTAAAATTAATTAACAGTTATGAGGTGTTGCAAATTTGGAAACAAAGATAAATAAAGACGAAATGCCCAAGCCCCCAAAAAAAGATGAGCGCACCTACCAAAGCAGACGCTTTGTAGGGCAGAAGGAAACCTTAGGTTATATCCTGAACCACTGGGCAAACGGGTTCAATGTCGGCAAATTCAACAACCGCTTTATCTACGATGTTCTGTTCATTAATTTCAATTATCTGGCTATTATGGATGCCATCGGCGGAATCTGGGATGTTATCAACGACACCTTCATCGGTGTTATCGTTGATAAGACGCGAACCCGCTGGGGCAAATTCCGCCCGTACCTTGTCGGGTTTCAAATACCGATGACGCTTATTTCTGCATTCTACTGGTTCATGCCGTTTATATTCGCCGGGACTAACGACCTGGACATGACTAAATTTATCGTTTATTTCGCTTTCAATGTGATCACCGAGACCGCGGGGACATTCAAGGGAATATCTGCTATGGGCCTCATCAGCACTATTACACCGAACCCACTCGAAAGAACGATGCTCATTACCAAGGCGAACGTGCTGGCCATCGGCTCAAATGTTCCCGAACTGCTGATGGGTCTGCTTCTGGACCTTGTCAATAATAAAATCCTGGGTTGGAAGCTGCGCAACCTTTTCCTGGGCTTCGGTTTATTCACGAACTTCGCCGCAGCCGCCGCCTGCCTGTTTTTCTTTATCAATTCGAAGGAAAGAGTCATGCAGTCTATTGAGAAACCAAGTATTGTTCAAGGCATTAAATCCATTCTCACAAACAAACCGATTCTGCTCATCACGCTTTCGGAATTCCTTGAGGGTTTCTCGATGCACCTGGGCATGACGGATTACTTTATTGATGTATTGGGTTCCGCAACCCTGCAGACGGTTGTCGGCATCCCGGGCGGCGCATTTACCTATACGAGCTACGCGATGGTAAAGCCCCTGCGCAAAAGGTTCTCAACCCGCTTCCTTTGGATTTGGCAGGATATCTGGAATGATATGTGCTGGCTCGGCGTATGCGGCGTGGGCATCATAAACGGCAACTTCGCAAAACGCAAGGTAATGATTCCGGCGCTGATGATAGAGGAATGCATTGAGATGTGCTTTTACGGGATAGGAAAAGTTATCCCAACAGAGCTTTATAACGAGGCAATGGATTACTGCGAATGGAAAAACGGCTACCGGACCGAAGCGATGACCGGCGTGGCGAGGGGGCTTATCACCAAGCTGCAGCGCATCGTGAACAATGTTGTTAAGAATATATTAATGTCAAAAATCGGCTATCAGCAGGGCCGTGTAATCGGCACGCAGGATTATAAAACAAAATACTGGCTGTTTGTCTTCGCTACCGGTCTGCCGGTCATCACAGGCTCCCTCGGTATTTTACCTAAATTCTTTTATCCCTTGAACGGAAAAATGCGTGATAAAATGTATGAGGATTTAACTGCCCGCCGCCAGAATCTCTCAAATGCCGTTACAGAAGCTTCCGCCGAGGAACTTGCGGCACTCGGAAAAAAGCAAATGTCCGGCGATTTCGATGATGTGAAATAATAATTATTATTACTTCCCTTAAAAACCAGGAGGCTCTTGTATGTTAGCAGTATCGGCACTCATAAAAAATCTTATATCATTCTTTACCGTTTTCGCTCTTGTTGTTTCGGCGTCGGTTTCAACACCCCTGAAAAATCCCGCTATTGACGCAAAAGCCGCGGGAACGTTAAGAATCATGTCCTTCAATGTCCGCTGCACGAGTGTCGGCATCCATTCCCGGGCGGACCGCGTTGACTCCGTAATCGGGACAATCGAAGCCGCCGCGCCTGATTTGCTTGGCGTGCAGGAGGCAACGCCCGAATGGATGGAAGATCTTAAATTGCGGCTCCCGGGATACACCTGCATCGGCGTCGGCAGGGATGACGGACTTGATGAGGGTGAATATTCGGCAATATTTTATCTGAAAGTTAAATACGAAACGGTCGATTCCGGCACCTTTTGGCTCTCGGATACTCCCGATGTGCCTTCAAGGAGCTGGAACTCGTTTTTAAAAAGAATCTGCACCTGGGCTGTTCTCAAAGATAAAGCCGCGGGAAAAGAATTTTTATTCATGAACACCCATTTTGACAACGCTTTTACGCCACGCAAAAAAAGTATTCCGCTTATCCTTGAAAAAGCCGCGGGATATGACAGCTTCCCGGTTATTTGCACGGGGGACTTCAATACGATAGAAATTTCTCCGCTTTTCGGCAGTCTGCTTTCCGGTACTTTAGGCAACGCGAAGTTTATCGCAGCCGACACGATGAGCGTTATCACAACAACAGGCGGCCTGCCGCTCAGCCGGCTTGGCGTTTTCGCCGTGGACCACATTCTTGTCAACAGTAAAGTGGAGCCGAAGGTTTACAGGGTTATCACGCAAAAATTTGACAACATGCTCCCGTCTGACCATTATCCGGTCTATTCCGATGTTATCATGAACTATTAATACTAATCGGTGATGAAAAGCGTTGTTAGATTTGCGATGATTTTTTGTGCTGCGCAAGGCGGACGACGATGCTTTGCTGTCGCAAGGCAAGGAGGACAACGCAGTACGGCGCAAAAAAGACCGCTAAGATTCAATGCGTTTTATCGGTGGTTAGTATAATAATCAGACACCAGAAATTTGCAAATACAATGAATCCGATATCAGGGAATTAAAAAAGAGTTGTGACCGAAAAACGAAAAAAATGCTGTCTCGTATTTCATAAGATAGCATTTTTTTCGTTAAATTTTTTGCTGCATGCTTTGCTATTATTTCATGATAGATGTTTTAATGGGGCTTGCGCGGCCTTCGATATCCGGCGACCGGCGTTCGATGACAGCCAGTGCGATTTCGACATCCTCGCGTGCTTCCTGGGGCGTCATGCAGCCTACCGTGACCATGTCACAGTCGCGAAGCGCGGCATATGAAAAGGTTAACCCTACAAACGGACTAACGCGCCCTGCAGCCATCGGTTTAATTGTCATGACAGGTTTTTTGGCTTCGGTAATCACCTTGTGGATATATTCGATTTCCACCTGCATTAAAAAACCCATGCAGTTGAAAATTTGGACATAGGTTTGCACATCATATTCGTTTTCGTCCGAATAGACAATAAGTTCGGGCATATGGGCGCTCAAGCCCGGTATCATATCATGGTCGCGTATCATCTTTAAATAGTCGGGCAGCCGGTCAATGGTCTGTGTATGCTTGTTTACAAGCTGTTCCACAACTGAATGATGAGGCATGCAAAAAACCGCCCCGCTTTCTTTAACGAGTTTGATTCGTTTTTCCGCTTCACGTCGGCTTTCGGCGCTGTTGCTCACATCGATAAAAGGGGTGTCGATGCGGATAACGCCCTTACCGGTGCGGTCTTCGGCAATCTTGATGCCTTTTTGAAGTGTTTCTTCCTGAGATATGCAACCCATGATTGCGTTAATACCGCTTTCTAAAAAAGCTTCGATGATATCGGCAACCGCTTGCGCATTTTTGTTTTTTTGACAGATAAAAGCGTCTGCGGATGCGGATTTGTGGCTGTACCCCATCATCCAGTTTGTGCCGATGAGCATGCGCGGCAGAGAAATGCCTTCGACTTGGGTGCGCGGAAATTGTTTAATCATAAAAAATCCACCCTTCTCTTTAATCAGCAGTCTGAAAACCATATTTATTATATCACAGACGCTGATGAATTCATATTATACTAATTCACGATTAAAAAACCTCTAAAAAATCAAGCAAAAGCTTTGATTCATACTATTCGCTATTTTAATGCAGAATAGTATTATGAGGTTTTGTGAGGATTTTTTAGTTAGGTTTTTATGAGTAATTAGTATTATAATGTCAATTGAATAAACCGCGAAGCGATTTGTTCGGAACTGATGACATTTATATTTTAATTATGCTGTTTGTGTTGCCCCGCGCCGATACTTATGCTAACATATAAAAGTTGTTTTGTTGCAGCTGTCATAATCCAGACGCCGATTATTTTGCCCGGGAGATATTTTATGGTTTATATAAAAGATTTTTTCGCAGGAATGGGAGCAAAAGAGATTATTGCGCAGGCTATTGGCTTTGTGGCAATGGTTTTGCTGGTTTACTCATTTCAAAAAAACACCCGCAAGGGAATCCTGACGCTTCAGCTGGCCTCGGAATCTTTATGGGTTGTGCACTACTTTATGATAGGCGCTTATACCGGTATGGCACTGAATTTAGTAGGTGTCGCAAGATGTTATGTCTATGCTAACAGAGAAACAAAAAAATGGGCCGATAAAGCATTTATTCCTATGTTGTTTTTCATCATATCCATCGCTACCGGTGTTCTTACATGGGACGGTACCGCTTCGGTTTTACCTATGGCCGCTGTTTGCATAACTTCTTTTGTACTCTGGTCAAAAAAGCCTAAAATCATAAGACTTTTTTCAGCACCCGGCTGCGCGTGCTGGCTTGTTTTTAACTTCCTCAGCGGTTCTTATCCGGGTGTCCTGACCGAAATATTCAACCTTGTCTCCATTTCAGCAGGCATCATAAGGTATGATATAAGAAAAAAGGAGATGCAACCGCCCGAATTAAAGCCCGTCTGTAAAGCAGAAAACAGAACCTGACCATCACAACCCAAAAACAATACAATTACAATCCACCTGCCGAAAATTGAAAGATTATACCCGAAAATTAAACACTGTACTATCAATATTAAAAACCATATTTGTCCCGCTGACATTCAGCGGGGCGTTTTTTATTATCCTTTTTTCTTTCTTCTTCCCCCTTGTTTATGTTGCATCCCGGGCATTGTTGGAGTATAATTTTTAACATAGGGCAGCAATATTTTTTCTGTTTCCAAACAATTATACCTCTGACTGATGAGGAACCTCAATCATTGTTTCATGTATAAAACGAAATCTTTACGGAGGAATTTATGAAAAGATTTATCAGCGTTATCATGTCAATTATTTTGGCAGTGCTTTGTACAGTGCCGTCCTTCGCCGATAATACGCAGCCGCAAACCACACAAGATGAAAAGCTACCGCTGATTATTATACGCGGTATGGATGCTGATGACCTTATCGTTGATTACGGCAACGGCGAAACAGGTCCGCCCATGAAACCGGTTGAAACCGGAGATATCGTAAAAACAATATTCAAAGCGATTGGTACCGGCTTGTTTAACTTAAGTGTAAACAAGGGTCTTGACGTCGTGATTGACTACGCAAACAGCATCCTTGGTTCCATGGCTTGCGATAAGACGGGTACCCCGTTTTGCAGGGCTGCTATACCAACCTATCCGCTTGCCGCAAGCCATTATGAGAAGCTGCTGAACGGTAGCGATTTCAGCGAAGGACAAATAGTCAAATCATCCATTGAGCATTTCGGCGCCGATTACACTTATTATTTCGCCTACGACTGGCGGGTTAATCCGCTTGAAAACTGCGACAGAATTGACGCTTTGATTGACCGGGTGCTGAGCGATACCGGCTGCGGCAAAGTCAACCTTGTCTGCGCAAGTTTGGGCGGAATTCAAACACTCGCCTACATGACAAAATACGGTTATGAAAAGCTCAATAAAGTTGTTTTCGTTTCTTCAACTTTTTACGGTTCCTATTTTGCCACAGACCTTTTTAACGGAAATCTTTCCATAAATCCCGAGACTCTTTACAACGCTGTGGCGGCTGACCCCGGTGAAGATGAAATTGTGTCTGTTCTTTTAAAAGTAATCTACAAAAGCGGTGTTTTCAGCGGTGTTTCAAAGCTTGCAAATAAAATTATCGATAGATTTAAAGACAAAATATATAACGGCGTATTGATCGACAAAATGGGCTATATCCCCTCCTACTGGGCACTTGTTCTGCCTGAAGGTTATGACAGTGCAATTAACTTCATGTTTGGTGATGACCTTGAAGGCAATGCCGGATTTATATCTTTAACGGCTGAACTTCAAAAGATGATAGCCGGCCGGGATGCGTTGCTTCTGAATGCCGCCGCCGCGGGGGTTGATATCTCGGTTATCGCCGGCTACAACTCCGCATCGGTACCCGTCGGCAAATGGGGCGGTTCAAACGGCGACGGCACGCTCGAAACAGCGCTGATGGCAGGGGGCGCTGCAGCTGCCAAATTCGGTAAAACTCTCGGTGATGATTATACCCCTGCCGACCCGGCATGCCTTTCGTCCGACGGAATTGTCGATACTTCCGGCTGCCTTTTCCCCGAAAGCACTTGGGTTATAAAAGACGCGCCGCATGTCGGCTGCCGCAACGGTTCCGAATATTCCGCCTTCCTGTTTTGGCTGCTGGAGTTTAACGGCCGCCCGACAGTGACAAGCAACCCGGAATATCCCCGGTTTATGCAGACAAATAACAATCAGGATTTGTTCCCTTTGCAATAAAAAAATGAAAACGGAGGATAATAGAAATGCTTTTGGATTTATTGATGAAAACACGGAGCTACCGGAATTTCGACTCAACTGTAACTTACACCGCAAACGACCTGACAGAGCTTATCAATCTATGCCGGTTTGCGCCCTCATCGGTTAACAGGCAGCCTATCCGGTTTGCATACGCTTACAAAAAGCAGGACTGCGCGCGTATTTTCCCCTTTCTCGGCTGGGCAGCAATGATTAAAGAAAACAAGCCGCCTTACCCCGGCAACGAACCGACAGCTTATATTCTAATGTGCTATGATACAAACCTTTCACCCAATTCACCCGACACCGATATTGGCATATACGCCCAGACGATTGTGCTTGGCGCAATGGAAAAAGGTATCGGTGCCTGCATGATAGGCAGCATAAATAAACCCGAAATCACCGAAATATTCGCCCTGCCAGCTAATATTGTTCCGAGGCTGATCATTGCTCTTGGCGCTCCCAACGAAAAAATCGTACTGACCGAGGCGAAAAACGGCGAAACAAAATATTACAGGGATGCGGATAATACGCATTATGTCCCCAAACTGCCTCTTACCGAAATATTACTGCCGGAAATAGAACAGGGATGAATTATCAAATATCTCACCTGCCCTGCTTTTTAAGAAAAATAAAATTGTAAAATTGCATTGATATTCCGATAACGGTTTGGTATAATCCATTTGATATCATTTCTGCACTATATCGCATCATTAAAAAAGGAGAAGAATATTATGGCTGAAACAAGAAAAATAGGATATGCCGTCACCGGGCTCGGAGTCGGGCGCAACCATGCGAAAGCAGCTCTCAATTCGAAAAACGGTAAGCTGGTAGCGGTTTGTGATCTCATCCCCGAAAAACTGGAGCGAGCAAAAGCCGAATACGGAGATATCCTGACTTACACCGATTTTGATGAAATGCTCAAGAACCCGGATATTGAAGTCGTCAGCATCTGTCTGCCAAGCGGTATGCATGCAGAATTTGCGGTCCGGGCGCTGCAAGCCGGCAAAAATGTGCTAGTTGAAAAACCTGTCGATATCACGGTCGCAGCGGCTCAAAAAATCGAAGATGCAAGAGTTAAAACAGGTCTCAAAGCAGGCGTCATTCATCAGAACCGTTTCAACGCCTGTATGAAACCGATGAAAGAAGCAATCGAAAGCGGCCGACTCGGCAGAATTTTTCTCGGAACATTCTCGGTTAAATGGCACCGCTCACAGGAGTATTATGATAACGGCGGCTGGCGCGGAACATGGGATATGGACGGCGGCGGTTCGCTGATGAACCAGGCAATCCACACCGTCGACCTGATGCAGTGGCTGATGGGTGATGTTGAAAGCGTTACCTCAAATATGGGTATTTTCAACCACGAAATTGAAACCGAGGATATGACTGCATCCCTCATTAAGTTTAAAAGTGGTGCATCCGCAACCTTTGTCAGTTCAACCTGCGTTTATCCCGGCCTCGGCACCGATGTTCAGGTATACGGCACAAAAGGGTCGATTGAAGTTGACGGCGACAGGCTTATTACCTGGCGGATTGAAGACGAGGACGATGATGAAGGCAAAGCCATGATTGACCTTTACGGTACCGGGAACGGCAACGCGACCGCTCTTGACCCGACTCTTGTCGTTGGCCATGCGACGCAGGTAAACGATATTATCGATGCGGTTCTTTTTGACCGCGAACCGTTGATTGTTCCTTCGGACGCGATTAAATCCGTACGCATAGCCAACGCGATATATGAGTCTGCCCGCACAGGCAAAACGGTCTGTTTCGACTGATTATAATTGAAAACTATAAAAGACATCGGCATGCAGCCGGTGTCTTTTTCTGACTTGTAATTCATATTCAATAATCAGCGAAAACAGCAACCATACCGGCTGAACTTCAAAACACTATAAATATCTGTCAATGCAGGTTAATTTGCTTGGCATTTGTTATGAACTTTTATTTTGGCACGGTAAGCACACTGTGAATTCACACCCGTTATTCTCTTTACTTTTCAATGTGATGTTTCCGCCGTGCAGTTCAACAATCTTAATTGCCAACGCAAGCCCGAGTCCGTTTCCCTCGGAAGCATGAGAGGTATCGCCTTGATAAAATTTATCAAATATATGTTCCGCGGTTTCTGCGGCAATACCTTTACCGCTGTCTTTTATCTTAAAAAACAACGCATCGTCAACATACAAAAGCTTAATCTGTATATTTCCTCCGTCCGGAGTGAACTTAATTGCGTTGTCAATGAGATTCAGCCAGACTTCGCTCAGCAACTCTTCATTCCCTCTGTAAGACAGTTCTTCCATATCCACAGTGAGGTTTATATTTTTACCTATCCATCGGGGTTCAAAAATAAGAATGTCCCGACGGATTTGCTCGGAAATATTAAATGTGCTCTTCTCGGTGATGATCGTTTGATTCTCGATTTTTGACAAATTTAAAACATTGGTTGATAAGCGGGAAAGCCTTTCTGATTCGCTGATTATTATATCCAAATATTCATCCCGTTCTTCCTCCGTAAGATCTTTACTTTTCAGTAATTTTGCGAAGCCGCGCAAGGACACTATCGGTGTTTTAAATTCATGAGAAAAGTTGTTTACAAAATCACTGCGGAGTATTTCTATGCTTCCGAGTTCTTCAGCCATTCGATTAAAACTCTTATTAATCTCCTTAAATTCATCAGGACCCGGCAGATTAAGCCGTGCGGAAAAATCGCCTTCTGCCAACTGGTTGGTAGCATTAACGATTTCTTTTATCGGTCTTAGAGGAAACCTGCCGATAATTAAACTAAACACAGTCCCGACTACCGTGCTGACAATAATAATTGTGATCGTAATCATAAACAAACTTGACTCTCTTGTAAACGGCATTATCCCTTTTTTTAACAACACAAAAGAAACAAACGCCATAAAAACAGTTGTTGACAAAAGAATAATGAAAATAAACAGCGAGAAAAAAAACGTAAGGCCGCTTGGAATTATTCTTTTGAATATCATACCTTTTTCACCGCCTTATATCCAAGCCCGCGTATCGCAACCAGTTCAAATTCAGGATAATTTTCAAAACGTTTACGCAGCCGGTTAATATGCACATTTACTGTTGTATCCACGGTTTCGCTTTCCATACCCCAAATTTCATCCATTAGCTGAATCCTCGTAAAAATTTTATCCGGATAAGACAGCAATTTATACAGAAGATAAAATTCTTTTTGCGGCAGTTGCTGCTTTTCCTCGCCTTTGGTAACGGTTAAGGAATCATAATCCAATGTTATGTCTTGAACAGTCAGTTTTCTTTCGTTGACAATCTGCGCCCTGCGCAGAAGCGCTTTTATTCGAAGCAGCATTTCCTCCTCGTTAACAGGCTTTGTCATATAATCATCCGTACCTGCAAGAAAGCCTTTGCGCTTATCTTCGGGAAGCTGTTTTGCGGTAATCATCAAAATAGGAAGCGTACTTCCCGCTTCTCTTATACTATCGCAAAAGTCGTATCCGTTCATTACCGGCATCATAATGTCAAGTAAAACCAAATCAATGTGCTGCTTGTCGATTACTTCCAAAGCTTCTTTTCCGTTTGAGGCAGTATGGACAATATAACCCGCATTCTTTATAACAGCCTGCATAAGACGCTGCGTGTGCATGTCGTCCTCAACAATTAATATCCGGAACACGTTAACCCCTCCCTGTATTAAATACATATTATTATACCACAAATTATAAATTGCAGGTGAACAGCGAATAATATGAAGCGTTTGTTTACAAAATGTTCAAAATATCAATTGCTTAAGTTTATGTTCAATTGTTGTTTTGCCCGTATAATAGATATTGTTGGGAAAAAATCTAAAGATAACGAGGCAAAAAAATGCTGCAATTGAAAAACATTACAAAAACCTATACAACAGGCCTTCTTACCCAGGAGGCTTTAAGCGGGTTGTCCGTCAATTTCCGTGAAAACGAATTTGTGGCGATTCTCGGTCAATCCGGTTCCGGTAAAACCACCCTGTTGAATATTGTCGGCGGGCTTGACCGTTATACCAGCGGAGATTTGATTATTAACGGAAGATCAACAAAAGAATACAAAGACTCGGATTGGGATACTTACCGCAACCATTCAATCGGATTTGTGTTTCAAAGCTATAATTTGATTCCCCATCAAACTGTTCTGTCAAATGTGGAACTGGCACTGACACTTTCAGGCGTTCCGAAAGCGGAAAGAAAACAGCGTGCGAAGGAAGTACTATGCAAAGTCGGTCTGGACGACCAGCTGCATAAAAAACCGAACCAAATGTCCGGCGGTCAGATGCAGAGAGTGGCTATCGCCCGCGCGCTTGTCAACAACCCTGATATTTTGCTTGCCGATGAGCCGACAGGTGCTTTGGATTCCGAAACATCCACACAGGTTATTGATTTACTGAAAGAGATTTCAAAAGATAAACTCATTATCATGGTAACACACAATCCGGAAATTGCCGAACAATACGCCAACCGGATTATTCGTTTAAAAGACGGAAGGATAACAGATGACAGCAACCCTTATACTTTTGAAGATGTTGCTGCCGACACCCCGAATACAGATAAAGATAAAAAACCGGACAAGCACGCCGGTAAAAAAGCAAAAACATCCATGTCGTTTTTAACGGCGCTGTCACTTTCACTGAACAATCTGCTTACTAAAAAGGGGAGAACCTTTCTAACATCCTTTGCCGGATCTATCGGTATAATCGGAATTGCGCTGATTCTTTCGCTGTCAAACGGATTTCAAGCCTATATCAACTCTGTTCAGGAAGATACGCTGTCGTCCTATCCGATTTCAATTGAAAGCAGCACTATGGACTTAAGTGCGCTAATGTCCATGACGCCGATAGATCCCACCGAAAAGAAACCCGACCGTGCTGAAGAAAAAGTCTATTCGAACCCCGCAATGGCGGATATGATGAACTCAATTGCCGAAGAGGCTTGGAACAACAACCTTAAAGATTTTAAAACATATCTTGAAAACGGAAGCACCGAACTGGACGACTATATTAATGCAGTCGAATACAGTTATGATGTACCGTTAAATATCTACGCCTCCGACACATCCGAAGGACTTCGTCAGGTAAACCCAAACCCGGTAATTGAAATGTTCACCGGTTCGACGAGTTCACCGTTTATTTCATCTTCCATGACAGCATCCTATGATATGTGGAAGAAACTATTAGATAATCAGCAACTGCTCGACTCCCAGTATGATGTCCTGGCCGGGGGATGGCCCCAGACTTATAATGAGGTTGTTCTGATTGTTGATCAAAACAACGAAATTACCGAACTCACTCTGCAGGCACTCGGAGTCACAGATGCTTCCGACATGGCTGCAGCGATGCAAAACGGAGTAACCTATAAAGCAAATAATGTGGAATTGACCTATGATGAAATCCTCAACATGAACTTTAAACTTGTTCTTCAGCCCGATTATTACAATTATGATGCCGTAAGCGGAGTTTGGGTTGATAAAAGCGGTGACGAGAATTATCTGAAAGAGCTTGTCTCAAAAGGTTTGGAGATCAAAGTGGTCGGCATTGTCCGTCCAAACGATCAATCCGTCACAACTGCGACAATGGGTTCAATAGGTTTCCTCAGTACCCTTACACAGTATGTTGTAAACGAAACCAACAACCGCGATATTGTAAAACAGCAAACGAAAAATACCGGCATTGATGTTTTTACAGGCCTGCCGTTTAAACAAGTAAAAGAAGAAACAGCCGAAACAAAAACAGAAGAGGAGACAACCGCCCCTTCCTCCGAGACTGCAACAAGCATAACGGAAACAGGCAAAACATTTGTTACACCGTCCGCAGGTAATCTCGAGTTTTCAGGCAATACTTCCGTCAAAGCTTCCTATGTCGAAACTTCTACTACTGCCGCGGCTGTTATGACCGAGGAAGGGTTATATGCATATATAGAGAAAAACTTTACAGGAGCGGAAAAAGACAAGATGAATGCTTTCGCAACGCTCTTTCTCAAGAGCACGCGTTCCATAAGCGAACGGAAACAGCTTATTGCTTATCTTGACGAAATGCTTGCAGGTCAGGAAATTGAAGGAATGGGAACGATTTCGGGGCAACAGGCATATTCCTACATCAATCTTATGGACAAGAGCACAAAGCTTCAAATGCTGTCAACAATTATCGAAACCGGCGGATTAACCGAGGGAACCACCATCAAGCAAAGCACCACCGAACCAACGACCGCAAAGGAAAATCAGACTCAAAAACCAGGTGAAAGCGAGCCGACAACCGCAGTCGCAGAACAGCCGGCCGAACCTGTTCTTCCGACAGTTTCCGAATCATCATTGAAAGAAAACCTATCGCTTCTCGGCGTTGCTGACCTAGAAAGCCCAAGTATGATAAACATATACCCCAAAAACTTCGAGGCAAAGGATTATGTCGGAAAGTTTATTGAAGGCTACAACACCAAAATGACCGCGGAAGGCAATGATAAAAATGTTATTGAATATACCGATTATATCGGGCTTATTATGTCTTCGGTAACAAAAATTATCAATATTGTTTCTTATGTGCTCATAGCCTTTGTATCGATTTCCCTTGTTGTGTCGTCAATCATGATTGGAATCATCACCTATATTTCCGTTCTCGAACGTACCAAGGAAATCGGAATTCTACGTTCAATCGGCGCTTCAAAGAGGGATATTTCCACGGTGTTCAATGCAGAAACGCTGATCGTCGGATTTGCCGCAGGCGTACTAGGTATTGCTTCAACTGTCCTTCTGAACATACCGGTGAACATGGTAATAGAAAAACTGACAGATATCCCGGACGTGGCGGCGCTGCCGACTGTCGGAGGCGCACTGCTAATTGTTGTCAGTGTCATTCTGACAATGATCGCAGGGCTTATCCCATCAAGGATGGCGGCTAAGAAGGACCCTGTTATCGCATTGAGAACCGAATAGCATCTATAAACAAGAACCTTTGTTTCGGATATTATCAAGCCCGTTCATAACCTGAACGGGCTTGGTTTAAATTTTTCAATTGTTAATACTAATTACTCATAAAAACCTAACTAAAAAATCCGTACAAAACCGCACAATACTATTCTGCATTAAAATGGAGAATAGTATAAAACAAAGCTTTTGCTTGATTTTTTAGAGGTTTTTCAATCGTGAATTAGTATAACCGGCAGTTCCTATTAAAATCCGTATTCTGTATCTTCCCCGGAAAAGAACCCCCTGAATTTATCCCGGTATATTACAGCAAGATATATTGCTAAACCTGAAATTGCTATCCATGTTTCCGTGGCAAAAAACCGCCTTTTGGTCATAAGTTCAAAGGAAACATTTTTTGCCGCACCCATAAGAGGGCCCTTCTTTCCGCCCGGCGGCAACAGGACAAAGAAAATTTGATAAAACCCGTAAATAATTTCAATAACAAAATTGATAATGATTACCCCATGGAGTATCAGCCATCCTATTTTTTTCATGTCGAAATTCTTGAGTTTTGATTGCATCTGAGTACTTCCTTCCTTTTTTCGAACCGTTTGTGGTTTCACAAAATAATTCCTTTTCTTTCTAAAATCTCAGTAAAAACAGGTGCTAACCAATGAATTTCGGAAGTTCATCCAGCGTTATCGCATAATCGCTGTTGTACGCCTTTATTAGATTTTCCTTAGTATTCCATTTGTCTTCCATTAAAAACTCCGAGTGCCAAGTCATAAAGTAGCTCCAGTCGGTACCCCATCGCTCCAGCTTGTTCATGTCCGGTATCGTCCCGTTTTCATGGTAACAAATCGGTTTTCTGTTGCCGATAAACAGCTTAATCCGTTGAAACAGCGGCGCCTGGGTGCCGCCGTAGTAACTGTCCGCCCCGGCAATGTCCACATAGCCGTCACCCGGATACCAAAGCTCCGGTGTTTTCGGCTCTGCCTGATATCCGTACACCCATATAAGGTTATCAAGCTTCCAGTAATCGGTGTACCTGGTGTACATAATTCTCCAAAGCTTCACTAAATTCCGGGCTCCGCCTCTGCTCCACCAAAACCAGTCTCCGCCCGCTTCATGAAACGGCCGCCATAAAACGGGCACGCCGGCTTCATCAAGTTCCTGCAGCGCAACTGCTGCTTTGTCCATGCCGGTGATAAGCGCAGCATATTCCGGCGTACCTTCAGTCAGGGCTGCATCCCAGTCCGCAATGTCGGTATGCAGGCTTTCCTCATATCCGGCGCTGAAATCGCTGCCGCAGTGCCAGCAGATTGTAACAATTCCGCCTTTTGCCCACCAGTCTTTTGACCTTTGAACAACACCGTCAAAATCGTCTTTGATAAAATCAAATCCCCTGATTGCCGGGAGTTTGCCTGTGGTTTCCTTAATATAATTCATTTCATATTCCGGACCGCTTATCCATGTGGATTCCATCTGCCCGGTCAGTATCTTATGTTTGTAAACAGAGCAGATATAACTGTAAACGGCTTGGGTATTTACGGAAGCGTTCGCGTTTGAAAGCTCACCGTAATCAAGAATTGCGAATCTTCGGGAGTTGCTGCCGGCAATAAGATTCGGAAAGAGCGCAATGATAATACTTAAAAATGACGCGACAATTTTTTTCATAAAGTTCGAGTCCTTCCTTGTTTACGGTATACGGAATATCTTTATACTAATCGGCGATGAAAAGCGTTGTTAGATTTGCGATGATTTTTTGTGCTGCACAAGACAGACGACGATGCTTTGCTGTCGCAAGGCAAGGAGGACAACGCAGTACGGCGCATAAAAGACCGCTAATACTAATTCACGATTTAAAAGCCTCTAAAAAACCAAGCAAAAGCTTTGATTTATGGGGTTTTATGCGGATTTTTTAGTTAGGTTTTTATGAGTAAATTAGTATATGATTCAATGCGTTTTATCGGTGGTTAGTATTATTGATAAATTTCAACTTAATAATATCACGCTGCCCGCCATCTGTCCATAGCTCAGTTTCATTCTGTAAAGACTTGAGTGAAGTGAAGTGATTATTTGCCCTGTGGTATTAAGGTTATATTTGAAATATTTCTGTTCATATCATATACTATCATATGTAATACCGAAGCAGCGGTTTCACAATTTCACGGAGGTACAGCAAATGAAGGAAATTGAATTATATCAGCCGGTTAAGGACCTGCTGACCGGACTCGGCTATGAAGTAAAGGCCGAAGTGGCCCATATGGATGTGGTGGCGATGAAAGAAACGGAATTTGTCGTCGTCGAGCTGAAAACATCATTCACGCTCAAACTCCTTCTCCAAGCAACCCAACGGCAGAAACTGGCGGAAAAGGTCTATATCGCTCTGCCGGCGCCAACAGGAAGGCAGCGCTTTTCGAAAGCTTTTAAAGAATACGAACATCTTCTCAGACGGCTGGAGCTGGGGCTCATTCTGGTTCATTTCAAAGAAGCGCCTCTGGCCGAGCTTGTCTTCAAGCCGAAAGAATATAACAGAGCACCGGTCTTATCCCGCAACAAAAAGAAAAGCGCCGCGGCTCTAAAAGAAGCAACGGCAAGGCATAACGATTATAATACCGGCGGAACAAACGGAAAGCTGGTGACCGTTTACCGTGAAAAGGCTCTACTGGCCGCTTCCTATTTATCGGAAAACGGCGCAATGAGCGTAAAGGCACTTCGGGAATTAACCGGCAACGAAAGCGCACTGGCGATGCTTCGCAACAATCATTATGGGTGGTTTGAAAAGACAGACCGGGGAATATACAAACTCACCGCAGCGGGTGAAATAGCATTGCCGGAGTATAGCGAGATTATCAGGATATTAAGGCAGGAAAGAGACTTAACCCTTGAACCTGCTTCAGATTTTTGCCTTGTATTTGATGATTAGTTCTGATATTATTAGTTTGTGAGAAGCTAAGACAGATAGTCTGAAGTTGCCACCATACAAGTTATGGTGGCATTTTTTAAGGAGATGTTTCATATGTTGGCTTATTTATTGCCGCTGCTGCTGATTGTGGTATCCAATGTTTTTTACAACATCATCGTGAAAGAAACCCCGGGGAAAGTTAATCCATTTTTATCATTGGTAGTCACCTACCTTGCCGGCGCTGCGATTTCTTTTTGCATCTATCTTGCCACGGCGGAGGAGCATCATATCCTTCAGAATTTAAAGCAACTCAACTGGACGAGTTATGTTTTGGGCATCGCTATCATTGGGCTTGAAGCAGGGTATATCTATCTTTACCGCGCCGGCTGGCAAATAAGTTTGGGAAGCCTTGCGGCAAACATCGCACTTGCAGTTTCGCTGATATTGGTGGGTGCCTTGCTGTATAAAGAAGTAATCCATGCCAATCAAGGCATAGGCATTATGCTGTGCATAGCGGGGCTGGTTTGTATCAACATAAAATAACTTGCGAAGGATGCTTCATTTTCGCAAGGAAAGTATTGTTAAAAAGTAATAAAAAATTATATTAAAGTAAAACTGCCTCAAACGATAATTTCCGTTTTGAGGCAGCTTTTTTGTTCGGTTTAATCGATTTTTTTAGGGAGCCATCGTGGTGCTTCCCTCTGTTTGTCCACCCGGATTGAAGCCGTCCGGTAAATTCATGCTGATAATTTCTATAGAATTGACCGTTTCTGTGCCGGTTATTGTTGTAATTTTCAAAATGCTTCCCACAGAAATGTCCGAGAATGTTGTTGTATCAACGGTTGCTGCCGAATCAGCCGTCGTTGCGGTGTTCTGTTGGTCTGAAGGCCGGCCAAACTGACCCAGCATATCCAGCTTCGTGATTTTTACAGAGTCGGTAACGGTAATGGTTTTTGAGTTTCCGGTCAGCGTCAGCAACTCCGGCATACCGCCGCTCGGCGGCGTACCCTGTTGATTTCCGCTCGGCATAGTTTCCTGCGGTGCATTGCTTTTGTCTGACGGCATATTATCCGGTCTTCCTCTTTGTGTTTTCATTGTACCGATCGCAATTGTTATTATTTTATCGTTGATTGCGGTTACTTTCCCATAAATAGTATTCTCATCTGTTTTTGCAGCCGTTGTCGTTTCGGCACCGGAGTTTGCTGCCGTCCCGGCAGTTGAGGAAATATTCACCTCAACCGTGGTTGCGGAGGACTCTTCTTTTGCGGAACAGGCAGCCAAAGCAAAAACACTGACAGCAAGCAGTGATACTGCCGCCGACTTAAACAGATTGCTTGTTTTCAAAATTTATAGCTCCTTCAATGTTATATTATACTAATTCACTATTAAAAAGCCTCTAAAAAACCAAGCAAAAGCTTTGATTTATACTATTCTCCATTTTAATGCAGAATAGTATTATGGGGTTTTATGCGGATTTTTTAGTTAGGTTTTTATGAGTAATTAGTATTAATTATTGTATTTAGTTAATAATGTTTATTATATCAAATGAATGTGAATGTCTTGTGTTTACCTTGTGAAAGTTGTATGAAACGAAAATCACAGATATACCGTGTGTAAATGCACATGGATATTTGAAATAGAATAGCATCTGCTTTGTATTAAATTCCAGATAAAAACAGCCTCTCATATCATTTCGGATATGTGAGGCTGTTTTCGAAGCTGCTATCATCAGTAAAACAGGGTTGTATGCTGCTCATACTAATTACTCATAAAAACCTAACTAAACCCGCATAAATCAAAGCTTTTGATTAATTTTTTTAAAGGTTTTAATCGTAGATTAGTATCACCAATAAAAATCGTTGTAAGATTCGCATGGATTTTTTGTGGTATATATGGCGAACGATAATGCTTTTTGTTGGTGAATATTATAAAACATCGTTTTCCCAAACAGGGTCAATCTCGGGATATTTTTCGAGCACATCTTTCAGAATTTGCCTGATTTCGAGTAAGTGCTCAACAGTGTCAGATTCAAATATAATTACAATCTCCGGCAGATTTGAAGAAGCCCTGACAAGCCCCCATCCATGTTCAAAAGTGACACGGGCGCCACAAAGATCAAACACTTTACCCGGATACTTATCTTTGAAGTAATCGGTAATATGATGAACAGCATCATATTTCTTTGTATCGGCACAATAAGCTTTAATTTCGGGCGAAGTTACATATTGCGGAAACGAACCTGCTATTTCGGAAATCGTTTTTGTCTGATTAGACAGGTATTCGACTAACTTTGCAGCCACAAATACCGCGTCATCAAACCCGTAATAATCATCGCCGCCCATAAAGATATGCCCGCTGCGTTCCCCTCCCAGTTCCGCATTGATTTCATGCATCTTCGACTTGATATAGGAATGGCCGGTCTTCCACATGACAGCATTTCCGTTGTTTGCCACTATTACCTGCTCAAGAGTTTTCGAACATTTTACATCATAAACTATTGTTGCGTGCGGTTTCTTTTCCAGCAATTGTTTGGATAAAACCGCAAGGATAATATCGCTGTATATATCTTTTCCGGTTTCATCAATCACCCCGATACGGTCTCCGTCTCCGTCAAAGCCTATCCCGATATCCGCCCTGATATACGGATGCAACACCAGTTCACGCAGTCTTTCACGGGCCTTTAGATTGGATGGATTCGGGAAATAATGCGGGTATTTTATATCGGGGTCGCAATTTAATTGAAAAGTCAGACAACCGAGTTTGAAAAACACTTCATACGCAATCAAACCCGCTCCGCCGTTGCCGGCATCAATAACCACCTTCGGTATGTTTTTTCCCATCTTCATTCGCGAAACTATTTCATGCACATAACGGTCCCGCGCGTTTACGATATCAGCAAACCCTCTTTGAGCATCATCGCTGACTTTAGGCAAATCCATAACTAAATCATAAACTTCCCTGATATCCTCCGGTTCCAATGTTTTTGAATAACCTTTTGCAAACTTGAATCCCGACCATCCGTTTGGATTATGGCTTGCGGTAATCATAACCGCACCTTCACATTTGTACAGATACTGCGCATAGTACAACATCGGAGTAATACAAAGTCCTATAAACTTGACATTCATACCCCGCTCAACAAGCGCTTTTGTACAGGCATCGGCAAAACCGGGCGAACATTCCCTGTTATCGTACCCGACAGCAACATCGTCTATCCCTCTTCTGTGTAAATATTCCGCATATGCACAAACAATACGATAAACACTTTCGACATTTAATTCTTTTTCACTTGTTCTGCCTCTGACATCATATTCTCTGAACATGCTTTTAAAATCGTCAGAGATCATATCAATACTCATTATATATTATATATCCTTTCCGGTTGATTATTCTAAGCATACATTCCTTCAGCCTTTTTAATTTTTTAACATACGCCGTTTTATTCCCTTGCCAAGCTCCCGGACTATCGTAACGCCTAAGATGCTTTCAATTCTGAAAACCGATTTTTCAAGAAATTTCCGGTATTTCGTTTCTTCATCTATGGGAAGATTCTGACCCAGTTTACCATCGTCGAGTATAAACGCCTGCGTCAGGCATACTCCGCCATCACCTGTAAGCTGAGCTCTGACATAGCAGGAAATTTCGTTGCTGTGTTCCCGAAGATGAATAGTATCTCCCTCTGCAATTATTTCACCGTCAGCAATCCATTGAATTTTATTAAAGTTTATACCGGAAATAGAAATTACATCATTCTCATCGTCAACTGTTATCCTTGTGACTTTTGGATAATCGCCGTATGCCGTGAAGTTGTCCCCAAGCTCGCTTTTGGCATATCTGCTCAGTGCAAAGAAAGCACCGGTTTCCATGCAGTGACGCAGGTCGGCTATTGTGTTTGCTTTCATTACATAAGTTCCAAAAGCAGAGTCTATATCACTGAGCAAATGCGCATCGCTGTGCCCAAAGCCGAAAACATTTCTGCCAAACGGAATGACTGTCCGCAAAAGCTCATCCCAAAGAATGCGGTCTGCGCATGTGTCTATGTCTATTCTGTTAAAAACTTCCATACCGAGGCAAGTCGCATATTTTTTAAATATATCTGCGAAGAAATTCACGTTTTCCGGTTTTTTTGCGTTTGAGCTGTCAATATATGATTCTATCCAGTCACCCGGGTGGTTTATATGTGAAATACCGCCGGAAGCCTCAACAGCTTTTACCGGTCTTTCAAAATCGTTTTCCCTTCCTTTTTTGCCTTGTCCGACATCGGTGAAATACCCGTTGACATGTGATTTTGTTATAACCGCATTATTCAGTTCTATGCATTCTTTTACATCCAGCATTCCTCTGCCGTTCCGGTCAGCGCCCGTCAGTATTTCATGATATCTCTCATCCGTGAGATATCCCGGTTTCTTGATGATTGACTGAAAACTGAAGACGGTTCTTTTTGGCGGCAGATTCCAGCCATGGTTGATAATGCCATGGTCGGTCATCGCGAGAATATCATAATCCCTTGCGTAATGCGCCTCAATCATATCGGCGAAATCGGTACCTGCATCGCTCGCAGTTGAATGGGTATGCAGATTGCCCTTGTAGCTGCTCCATACTTTCCAGTCAACCTCAGAATAGGGTGAATAAATTTTAAATCTTTTTGTTTCCCCGTCGTCGTATTTCCTGTTCTCAAATACAGTCCAAACCTTTTTCTTGTCCGAACCTGCTTTCAGCATAAAAAGCCCTCCGGCAACGGCAACTCCCGCTAAAGAAAAAATCAAGGCGCCTTTTTTAGTTTTTCCCATTTTTCAGTCTCCGATTTACATTTATTTAAATTGTTCCTGCTGTCTGTTATTATTTTACCAAAATTACGTTATTTTTACAATGGATGATTGTTATACTAATCAACGATGAAAAGCGTTGTTAGATTTGCGATGATTTTTTGTGCTGCACAAGGCGGACGACGATGCTTTGCTGTCGCAAGGCAAGGAGGAAAACGCAGTACGGCGCTAAAAAGACCGCTAATACTAATTCACGATTAAAAAGCCTCTAAAAAACCAAGCAAAAGCTTGGATTCATACGATTCGCCATTTTAATGCAGAATAGTATTATGGTGTTTTATGCGGATTTTTTCGTTAGGTTTTTATGAGTAATTAGTATATGATTCAATGCGTTTTATCGGCGGTTGATATAAGCGCACAAACAAAAGCAGCCGGAATGTGAATCTCATTCCGGCTGCTTTGCTGGCTTTATTATACAAGGTATTCACTGTCGGGAAAATCGCCTTTTACGGTTTCGGAATTGTTTTCTTCGATCCGATCAAGCAAGGTAACAGGTTTCTTTCTGCGTTTGAGATTTTCCTTGAATTTTTTTGAAAAAACCAGGAAGATCAAATATATGTAAGGCATACCGAGGTTTGTTTCAACCAGTGAATTCACAACGGTTGTCATTAGTTTATCTGACATCGATGTAAAGCCCGCGCTGCGGATACCGCCGATAAGCAACCCCGCTTCCCAACCGAACTGAACCAGGATGCCGATTGTAAGCAGCCACGGAATATTAATACGCCGT
>CAZVJW010000049.1:0-28894 GCA_964627535.1 uncultured Eubacteriales bacterium | reverse complement strand
TCCCGCAATTTCGCCCCAGCGTTTAGAAGTGGAATTTAACTTTGCAATTTACGGTTTACATTTGATTAATATTTGATTGTAAATATCTGTTGACATTTTGCTGTACGGCATCTATAATTGATAATTGTTGAAGGGCAACAACTTTGGGGTTGCTTGAAAAAATAAATATTAATTTGGAGGTGTCATTGATGGATACTTTTAAGAAAGTTCTAAAAATTATCGGAATTATTGCAGCAATAGCAGGCGCCGCTGCAGGCATCTATTTCGCCGTTACAAAAATTATGGATTGCAAAAAATGCACTGACAGTGAAGAGAATTATGTCTCCTGTTCCTGCTGCGACGACGAATGCTGCGCGGAAACTGCTGCTGCCGAATAAGAAACCCAATAATAGTTTAAAAGCGCATGGATGACAAATTCACCCATGCGCTTTTTATATTTGCACAACTACCGTTCTACTATCGTTTTGCCTTTAACAATAACCGTTTTTATGTTCAGGTTTTCATCCACCACCAGAATATCAGCATACTTACCGGCTTTCAGGCTCCCTGTTACAGCGTCAGCGCCTATTACCTTTGCAGGGTTGACAGTGCATGATTTAAGAACCTGTTTCAACGGTATGCCAAAGCCTATCAAATTCAGGAATTCTCTATGCATGTTTGTGGTGCTGCCCGCTAAGTTGCCGCCTGCCAGGGTTGCCTTGCCGTTTTTAACCGTTACCTTCTGGCCGCCCAGCTCATACTCACCGTCTCCGCTGCCGGCTGCCCTCATAGCGTCGCTGACAACCACACTCCTATCCTCCCCGAGCAGTTTAAATGCCATACGAAGATTCGGAGGATGGGCATGAAGACCGTCGCAGATAAGTTCCGCAGTAGACGTCATATTATCAAACGCCGCCACCACTGCCCCCGGAGCCCGGTGCCATATGGGCGGCATAGCGCTGAACAGGTGCGTCGCGTGCGAAAAACCGTTTTTATAGCCGGCTGCCGCGGTTTCGAAATCAGCGTCCGTGTGCGCCTGCGAAACGGTGCAGTATTTTGAGGCCTCACGGGCGAATTCAAAAGCGCCTTCAACCTCCGGCGCCAAATCCACTAATCTGATTTCGCAAATCGAATTAAGCTTTTTAAACTCATCAATATCCGGCAGGCGAATATAATCGGCCGGTTGTGCGCCTTTTTGCGAAAGGGCTATAAACGGGCCTTCCATATTGACGCCTTGAATATACGCGCCCGTTTCTTTGCCCATATACCGGGACGCGGTTTCGAATTGCCTGACAAGATTTTCTTTCGGCAAAGTCATGGTCGCAGGGCAAAAAGAGGTTACTCCGTTGCCGGCAAGGTAATTCGACATTGTTTCAAGCGAAGCCTCGCTTGAGTCTGAAATATCGGCACCTGCACAGCCGTGAATATGAATATCGATAAAACCGGGGAATACGATACACCCCGAAAGGTCAAGTATGTCTTCCCCGCATAAATTTTCTCCGATAGCGGCGATTTTTTCGCCCTCAATAAGCATATCGGCTTTTTGAGGCTCAAAATCGCTGTTGTATAGGGTAGCGTTTTTTAACAGCATGGTTTAATATGCCTTTCCCCAATAAAGCATTTGGGCTGCCGGTTTGCCGCAGCAAACACATTTGTCGCTTATCATTTCCTGCTCGAAAGGTATACAGCGTGAAGTAACGCCGGCTTCATCTTTGAGTTTTTCTTCGCATTCCGGGTTGCCGCACCACATTGCTTTGATGAAACCCGGACGGCTGGCGGCGTTTTCTTTCATTTCTTCAAAGCAGGTAACGGAGTATGTCATCTCCTCGCGGCGGGCCAAAGCCTTTTCGTAAAGACCTTTGTGAACAGCGGTAAGCAACTCCGGGATTTTAGTCTCCAGCTCGTCGAGAGAAACAAAGGTTTTTTCCCGGTTATCCCGCCGCACAAGCACGCATTGGTTGTTTGCAATGTCTTTAGGCCCTATTTCCAAGCGAAGCGGCACGCCTTTCATTTCATATTCCGCAAACTTCCAACCCGCGGAATTATCGGATGCGTCAAGTTTTACCCGGCAGATGTTCGAGAGTCTTTTTGCAAGCCCTTCGGCTTTTTCAAGAACACCCTCTTTGTGCATGGCAATGGGAAGAACAACTACCTGCACCGGGGCGACCATCGGCGGCATAACAAGGCCGTTATTGTCTCCGTGGGTCATGATAATCGCGCCGATGATACGGCTTGACATGCCCCAGGAAGTTTGGTGGGGATACTGCAGGGTGTTATCCCTGCCGGTAAACTGGATATTAAAAGCCCGGCTGAACCCGTCGCCGAAATAATGCGAGGTTCCGCTTTGAAGCGCCTTGCCGTCATGCATCATCGCTTCAATCGTATAAGTGGACTCGGCCCCTGCGAACTTTTCTTTGTCGGTCTTCTTGCCCTTTATGACAGGTATCGCAAGGCAGTTTTCCGCGAAATCGGCATATACATTAAGCATCTTCTCGGTTTCTTCAATGGCTTCCTTCGCGGTTTCGTGCATGGTGTGCCCTTCCTGCCAGAAAAATTCCGTCGTGCGCAGGAAAGGCCTTGTTGTCTTTTCCCACCTGACCACGGAGCACCATTGGTTATAAAGCTTGGGCAGGTCCCTGTATGAATGGATGATCTCGCTGTAATGGTCGCAAAACAGGGTTTCGGATGTAGGACGCACGCACAGCCGCTCCTGGAGTTCTTCCGTTCCGCCGTGGGTTACCCAAGCGACTTCCGGGGCAAAGCCGGCAACATGATCCTTTTCCTTTTGAAGGAGACTTTCAGGGATAAAAAGAGGCATCATCACATTTTCGTGCCCGGTCGCTTTAAATCTTTCGTCAAGCTCATTTCGTATATTTTCCCAAAGCGCAGTGCCGTATGGACGAACCACCATGCAGCCTCTCACACCGGAATAGGATGCAAGTTCCGCTTTTTTCACAACATCCGTATACCATTTCGCAAAGTCTTCCTCCATGGAAGTTATATCTTCAACCATTTTTTTCTGTTCAGCCGAGTTCAAATTTCCTTTACCTCTTCTTTCAGATATTCAACAATGTCTTTGACTTTTAATGTTTCGATATCGAACTCTTCATCCGGAATGAAAATATTATATATTTTTTCCACATATACCTTGACGTCAATCAAATCGATACTCTCCAGCTCCAAATCGCGTTCAAAGAGCGCGTCCATTGTTATTTTGCTTTTATTTTTTTCCGTTACGATTGTCTTTAGAATTTCAACAACGGTTTCCGCCACTGTGTCTTTTTTTACATCCAATTCATCAGAATCGCTGTCCGGTAAAACATCATCAAGCACTTCGCTCCTGCCGGGATCTTTTTCCGGTGTGCTAACGTTCTTTTTCCTGAATTTTTTAAACAGCATAAGAAAATCTCCTTTATAATTATAGTGATAATTAACCGGATATGAAATATTCCTAATTGCTTATATCTTCTGATTAATTACTGATTAAATAGTATTCATTTTTTACATTTTTGTCAAGGCGTTAGTAAGATTATATGATTTTATTTCACCTGTAATTCATTTTTTAAGCATCCGGTATCCCGCATAAAATATGCCGTATCCGCAAAAATCTGCATATCCGCCATTTCGTTTATAAACTTTTTCGCCAAATATTTAAGATGCCTTTATTTTTCTGCAATTAACATTACAGCAACTTGCATATTGTATTGTATAAGTATTCATCATTCCTTTCGTTCAAAATTATATATTCAATATTCTATGCACAATATTCCTTATTTCGTAAATTAAACGCAAATTTTGCGTAAAGCATTTCGCCTTACAGGTGTGGAAAACTCGGTGGAGAATGTGCAAAACTATTCTATTTTTCTGTTTTTAATGCTAAATTGGTAAAGAATAACGCTTTACAACGTATTTTTATTTCCTATTATCTAATTTAAGACTGTTGTATATGCATTTGTATATTAAACCTTCTGTTTGCAGGAAGTCTTTCATTTAATACTATTCTGCATTAAAAATGTAGAAACATTTTTAATCAGCAAGCAAGCTTGCTGCTACTGCAAAAGCCGCTGGCAGATAGCATTGAATGGCATTATCAGCAGCAGTTTGCTGCCCCGCTGTCTAAAGACAGCGGATTCAAAAGATAGATTTCATCTATCTTTTGAATGGAGAAAAGTATAATAAGAAAAACGCCCTTCGAGAATTTTTCCGCGAAAGGCGTTTTAATCTAAACAGTCAAATACAGGCTATCTCCACTTACTTGGAATTTGTGTGAAATCCGGATTTGTTGAAAGGAGTGACCCTTCGCTGCAGCGGGTTATTCCGTATTTCATATAATCGTTGTAAAGCTTTTCATTTTCCGTTTTCCATCCGGATATGTTTTGTATTCTCGAAAACTCCGACACCCTGTTGCAGCCTTTCCAATAGCGCCAGGAGAGTTCGGACAGCTTAACATTTTTCTGCTGTGTGTCGGATTCGGCAAGCGCAGCGGCTTTTACCCAAAGCTCGTTGCAATACTTGATTTCGTTACCGGTTAATATAAAGGTTCCCTTATCTGTCATGCTGTCAAATATGTGCATATGATTACCGCACTCACCGCTGTTTTTGACAGTCATATCAATATACTCGCGGACATACTGCCAGCCTTTGCCGTAATATGCTCTGAGGAAATCGTTCATCGTCTTATCATAGTCAATGTACGGGTTCCATAGGAGCTTGCAGAGCATATAGGAGCGAAGCTCCGCAAACTCGGCATTGGATTGGGCGGCCATGTAGTTGCCTTCTTCATAAATACCCTTTACATGGTTTTCGGCAAAGAACTGCATATTGGTCTGAATAACACCGAAATTATTGAACGGGCCGGTGAAATTGCCGTAATTTGTTGTATAATCCCAGATATAAAGCCTGTTGCAGATTTTTTTCCAATCCGTCAGGTCTTTGTTGAAATTAACGTTTTCGGCACAGTTCGGATCGTTTAACGGATGAGCAAAGCAGCATTCGATGGAGCAAAGTCGCACAATCACATTAGCTCTCGGAACAACATGCAGCGGCGGTTTGCGCGTGTACTGATAGGCAAAGGTGTCGATTGCCACATTCGGGTAGTTCACCTTAATGGCGTCCGCAACGGCATTAACAAAACGTATCATCGTGCCGGAATGCGCACCCTCGTATTCATCGACAGCTTTGCAGTTTTCACAGGTGCAGTAATCCTGATTGTCGTGCTGAGTAAGCGAGACGATTTGTACTTTCGGGTTTGCGGCAAGAATGTCCTGAACCTGCTGAATGACAAGTTGAAGTACATCTGGATTTGTCAGGCACAATTGGTTCGGTGTTCTTTCCTTTTTATCCTCATCCCAAGCATAATACTTGGGGTGTGACGCAAAATTTTGACTTGACGGAAGTATTACTGTGGTTAATGTATGGGCAAACGCATTGTTGACATAACCAACGTTCCCGCCCTGTGCTTCAGACAACTGCCGGTAGATGTTGCCGTTTTGCTTGTTGGCGATACTGTAGGTAATATCTCTTGGGCTCATCCAGTCGGTTTCCCGGTATTCGAAATACGGTTTTTCGGTAATATTTATGTTAACCGGAATTTTTAAATCGTCCGTATGCGGTATCACAATAAGCGCTGAGGTATACCAATGACAGCCGATAATTTCTTCAAGAAAGGTATAAACGCCATAGAGTGTGCCTCTTTTTTCGCCGCCGGCAATGACAAGTTTTTCACCGACGGTTTTGATTATAAGCCCTTCGTCACCGAGTAAGGTTCTGTCAACGGCATAACTCCCGCCGGTTTCCCGGTTTGTTTTACCGACGATGATTTCTTTGTCCTGCGGTTCCTGCGCGTCAGTGACAATCGGCAGGGTGAAGCCGCAGATCTGCGTGATATAATTCTGCAGGGTGTTCGCCGCGTTGAGTTCCGAAGCCCCGCATTCGGCACCGCGGACGATCACATAGTCGCTTTCATTGTTTTGTGTGATGTTCATCGTTTCCATCTCCACAGGGATAATAATGTCCGGACCGGGGACAAAGGGTTTTAGCTGGGGATTGAAAATATTGCCGATAAAGACTGCCATGCTTACCATCAGCGCGAAAAGAGCCTTGATAAATCGAAAATTCGGGACTGACTTCATTTAAACACACCTTTCAATAATAAATCAGCATTAATAAGATACAGCAGCTTGATATAGCACCAACCTGCGTTTCATCTTGGTTATAGAATAACATAATATATCATTAATTCAATACTATCAGCAAAATTTAATCCTGTTTCATACACATAAAAACCGCAAATGTTTAACACTTGCGGCAGTAAAATTCATTGTTTTACAAATTACCCAAAAAAATCTAACTGAAAATTCGCATAATACCGCACAATACTATTCTGCATTAAAATGGAGAATAGTATAAATCAAAGCTTTTGCTTAATTTTTTCAAGGCATTTAATCGTGAATTCATATAAACGAACCGTCTCTCCCTTATTCCGCATCGAAGTGCTCTGCCCATTTGTCTATCATTACATGCAGTTTTTCATGAACGTTATGCCCGATGACCATCTCCTCATGCTGTTCGAATTTTTCGTACAGAAGGTTTTGCGCTTCTTCATCGATTATTTTGTCAGCCATGGCAAAAATAATATTTTCTTCCCTTTCAATATGGTTTTTTAACAGATTTATATATCCTTCTGCGGCATCATTGAAACCGGTAATGTCACGGCGGTCCACAGCTTCACTCATGAGCGTTGCATACTCTCTTGCGTGCGCATGTTCCTGCATCATGAGTGCGAGAGGTCCGTCTTCTTTTTGAAAACCATTCTTAATCAATTCTTTAAAGAGATATATTTCTTCCTTGCCATGATGGCATTTATCGGCGAAGATTTGAAAAAAGAAAACAAGATCGTTGTAATGATTAAGTTTTAAGTCGTCTTTTTCTTCGTTTGCTGCTGCAAATCTTTCTAACACCCTCAATACAAACAGAATAGCTTCGTGTTCCTTTCTTAAATCTTGTGTTGCTTTCCCCATTGATAAGCCCTTCTTTCTTACGATAAAAATGACTGATGGCGAAATGTTCCGATCAGGAATTTCACTTCAAATTCAATTATCAATATTCCGGTCTCGATGTAAATTCAGGACTTTGGGACCATTCTTCGGCATGGCTGAGCAATAAAGCCAGCTCATCAAGCACTGTAAAATGCTGCTTCTCCTGCTCAATCAGGTATTCAAACAATTCCTTTTCTTTTGTTCCTTCAGCTTTTGACAGATACTTTGTATACAAGTCAATACTTTGTTTTTCAATGTTGGAAGCTATTCTGTAAAAATCCAGTTGGCTGGCAGTTTCTTTGACCTCGGTTTTAATATCGCCGATACCTTCAAATACATTCCTAACCCGTGCAAGTATTTTTGTTTCTGTTAATTCCCAGGGTATTTCGTTCATCTTCTCGGTTAAAATCCGGGCGTGATTTTTTTCGTCCGCAGCCAGCATCAAGCATACCGTATTCAAGCTGTTATTTTTATTGATTTCCGCTTGCTGCGTGTAGTATTTTTCCCCGTCAAGTTCCATTTGGATTGCAAATTTCATATCGTTCATAATCATACTCCTCAATAACATTTATATTTTCTGCTAAGAACAAGTTAATTTTTCAAGCCAATAATGATTAACCGCGTCTTCAATTCTGTTCAAAACTTTAAAACAAAATACTGTGATTTTTCAAAACCAAATTGTTTATAGTTTTCACTGTCGGTATAAGTGACTTTTATATTTATTGTATTTTTCTGATTCGGAAAACCGGTTAATCTTCCCAGTATCCGCTGCGATTGTAATGCCGGTGCAGCCCATTCTCATAATCACGGGTTAATGCAGCCTCATCAGTGAATCTCGGCGAAGATTTAATTTGATCACTGAGAAGATTGACAAACACTTGTGAATCTTCCCAACTGATTCGATCAATCCATTTTGGAGAAATAAGAACCTTTTCTCTCTGCTTTTTGCCATGTATATCGATGACCAAATAACGGATCGACCATTCCATATCATCAATTATAAAATCATTAACGAGGCCGATTTCGCTGTCCAGGGCATGGACTCTATAGCCGCTCACACTTTTGGTACTGCGTAAATGTGGATCCAGCGGTTTGCCGTCTTGGTTCGTTACCTCCAAATTATAATCAATATTGTTACTCAGTATATATGGTTGAGACTCAGCTGAATACGGAGTCTCCCAATAAATCGGCCAATTGTAATGCTCATATAAAGCTTCCTCAAATTGCCGGGATACCGGTTTATCCGTATCCAATGACGGGCTGTCCTCAATCTGCTTTTTTGTTAGTTTAACAGCAAGCTGCAGTGTATTTTTTCTCACATCAACAAGCGATTCCGGTGAAATCAACACCTTTCTGCCTGTAAGCCAATTTCCTGTTTCGGCAAGCAGGTATCTAACCTTCCAATGGAGGTCGTCAAAATAGAATTCATTAACCTTCCCGATTTCTCCGTCGGTACAGTGCAATTTGTATCCTTTTAAAATTTTGGCGTTGATTAACATTATAATCATCCTTTCATTCATAAATGCTCGTCTTTGACTTTTATTTGCCTTTAAAACGTGTTATCCCTAAACTAAATCACTTGTAAGTTTCTGCAAAATTGCATTATCTGCCTTTCTGTCAAGCAACGGTCCGCCTGCCGCAAGAACCTTATTCTTTTGATGAAATGCGGGCTTCAGTTCCCGGTATATAACACCAATCGGTATTTTTTCATCGAACTCCAAAGCCCTTTGCATGGCGGCGGTTTTATCGGAAGGGTTATAACCGCTTTCCAATTCGTAGACTAAATTTTTATACCAGGCAAATGTGTTGACCTTGTTAAAGCTGATACATGGCTGAAGGATGTCAACCAGCGCATATCCTTTATATTCAATCGCCTGTTTCATCATCGAAACAAGGTGCGGTTTATTGCCGCTGAAAGCTCTTGCAACAAAACCGGCACCGGCTGCGATTGCCAATAATACCGGATTTAACGGGGTATTTATATTGCCGGTTGTCTGCACATCTGTAATCTGCCCTTCACCTGAGGTCGGCGATGCCTGCCCTTTAGTAAGGCCGTAAACTTGGTTATCGTGCACAAAATGCGTTATATCAACATTCCGCCGGATATTGTGAATAAAATGATTACCGCCCTCGCCATAGGAGTCCCCGTCGCCGGTGTCGACAATTACGGTCAGCTTTTCGTTTGCGATTTTAGCAGACACGGCGGCGGGAAGAGCTCTGCCGTGCAGGCCGCAAAAGCTATTAGTACCAATGTACTGCGGCGTTTTTGCCGCCTGGCCAATTCCGGCAACCATCAATACTTCATAAGGGTCTTTGTCAAGCTCTTCAAGGGCTGTTTTAAGCACTCCAGTATGCTGAAATTCCCGCATCCGGGGCACCAGGCTGTTTCAAAGGTCTGAAATATGTTCGTACTCATTTTTGTACCACCTTGCTTAGCCTGTCGATTACTTCATCAGCGGAAATTTGTCTTCCGTCATATTTCAGGATACTTGATGTGCATATGATTCCGGTTTGTTCTCTGATGAGTCCGGCCAATTGACCTGTAGCGTTCTGCTCAATATTGATAACTTGTTTGGCCTTGGCTGCTTTTTCTTTTAATAACTTTTGCGGCAACGGAAAGATATCGCCGAAAATCAGCGCTCCATATTTGCCTTTTTTATCATTCATCTTCTTGACTGCTTCAGCTATCGGGCCGTAAGTGGAACCCCAGCCGACAAAAAGAATTTCGCAGTTTTCGGCACCTAAAAACTCGGGTTCCTGCAGTTCTGACTGCAGCTTCTCAAGTTTGCTCATTCGCTTGTCTACCATCTTGACGCGCATATCGGCGGATTCCGTAATCCAACCCCGCTCGTCATGCTCATCGCTGTCTATCGAAACAAAGTTTTTGGTTTTGCCGGGAATAAGGCGCGGAGAAACGCCGTCTTTTGTTAATTTATAGCGCAGATATTCACCCTTGCCCGTTTTCTTTTGTGCCGGCTTTACATTTTTAATATGGCTTAAATCAAACGGTTTGACAGTGGCTGATGCGTCCGCAAGATACTGGTCACTTAAAATAATGACCGGAATCTGATATTTTTCTGCAAGGTTGAATGCCCTTATTGTTTGGTAAAACGCGTCTGTATGGTTTCGCAGCGCAATGACCATTCTCGGGAATTCACCCTGTGATGCTGAAATGACAAACTTCAAGTCACTCTGTTCTGTTCTTGTTGGGAACCCTGTTACGGGGCCGGGTCTCTGGAAATCAGCCACAACAAGCGGAATTTCCGCCATACCGGCAAGGCCCAACGCTTCCACCATCAGCGAGAAACCTCCGCCGGATGTACCCGTCATGGCGCACGCACCGGCAAAGGATGCCCCGATTGCCATGTTGATAGCCGCAATCTCATCCTCGGCCTGTTCAACAACAATGGCGGTTTTTTCGCAAAACTCCGCCAGGTTTTCCATCAGCGAGGTCGATGGTGACATAGGATACGCGGAATAGAATTTAAGCCCTGCTGCGACCGCGCCTAATGATACCGCTTTGTTGCCCGATAAAATCATCCAGTCACTAAAGTTACCTTCAAGCCGCGGGAATCGTTTCTCTGAAACATTGTAACCTTCCGTAACCGCTTTTAGGTTCATGTCAAGATATTGTTCCTTAACAAATGACTTGAGCACTCCGCTGACATAATCAAGGCTTTCCCCGAAAAGTTTTAAAACCACGCCTATGGCAATACTGCCGGAAACGCGAGGATTCCCGATAGCCTTTGCCATGGCGTCCATATCAATTTTAATAACCCGCGGGTCTTTCGTTAATAGACTGCTGTCGCAAAGGATAATACCCTGCGGTTTAAGCTCATTCTGATGAATTTCCACCGTTTCATCATTAAATGCAATGATGCCGTCCAGTTTTTCAGTGTGTGACATCAGAATTTCCGTTCCAAACCGTATCCGCGAAAAATTATGGCCGCCGCGGATGCGAGACATAAAGTCTCTGGTGGTAAAGACACTGTATCCGGATTTTTTAAGCAGTTTTTCCAGAATTGCTGCTGTTGTATCAACACCTTGGCCTGCTGCTCCGCCTATTAAAAGATTGTACAATGCAATCCCCCCTTAATATGTTAATATAGATTATTGCGAGACTCAAAAACGCCGGCAATCACAAAGGTTTTAAAGTAAAAATCTAAACAACTATTTATGTTCCGTGAAGTTCGGCATATATAGGCTTTTTATTTCGACAGGTATGTTTGCATTACCTCGACTGATATGTAAAGGGTTTAGGTGTTACAAGGTACTTATAAGTTACTTTTGCTTGAATCTCTTCGTTCGGGTTTGTCAAATACAAATGCAATACCTTCAACAATCATTCCGTATGCCATACCCGCCAAAAAACTAACAATATCATCAAATCCCGTTGCGCTGTAGAATGCAAATGATACAAACAGGCCAAGTAATGCTCCTCGGCCGATAGCTTTTAGCAAACTGTTGTTGCGCCAGGGTAATCCGATCAAAAGCCCCATCAGCAGCCGGTTGTACCATAAGGCAAACAGCCACAAAGCATCACGTTGATAACCGGACCTCACCGCTGCGCCGATAATGCAAAACACACCCAGAATAACCCCCATGAGAATTGAAACTTTTAATCTCTTTGTTATCATTTTCATCATCCTTTATACCTTTATATTCTGTATCAATGTATTTTTTTCTTGCCTTCTGAGTTTTGAGCCTGTGTGCAAAACTCAGAAGGCTATAATTAATAGCTTGGACCGCCAAAATTATAAATTTTGGTGAAAAATCAATATTAACCGATTTTCCAAACCTGATTTACCGGAAGGGTTTGATCCGCGGCTATTAATAAACAGGCTGATACTAATTCACGATTAAACCTCTGAAAAATCAAGTAAAAGCTTTGATTCATACAATTTTGTTCGGTTTTTTAGTTAGGTTTTTATGAGTGATTGGTATGACATATCATATCTGACTGCCAACCGGCATAAAGATAATTGTTATAATTTATATCGCTTTAGATTCTCTCTAAAATTTCACTTGTAGAATTCAGAAGCCTGAGTTCATCATTATCTATTAAATAAGTTCATCGAAGGTGTTTTGGTTAAGCATCGTATATGCGCAGCTCATGCCGGCAAAGCCGGTTCCGACGATAACCACTTTTATTCGATTCTTATTTACATGCGATCCTTCGTATGCTCTTCTGATTTTTTTGTTTTGCAGAAGATTTCCGGTCCTAAATATACTGCTGTGTTTCCCAGTTCCTCTTCAATGCGCAGAAGGCGGTTATACTTTGCAACGCGCTCGCTTCTGGATGGCGCTCCGGTTTTAATTTGCCCGGCGTTCACCGCGACGGCAATGTCGGCGATGGTTGTGTCTTCTGTTTCGCCGGAACGGTGTGAAATCACCGTTGAAAAATCCGCGCTTTGCGCGATACGGACAGCTTCAAGCGTCTCGGTCAAAGTTCCGATTTGGTTGGGTTTAATCAGAATTGAATTTGAAACACCAAGTTCAATACCCTTTTTAAGCCGCTTGGTGTTCGTAACAAATAAATCATCGCCGACAAGCTGCACTATATGTCCGAGTTTTCCTGTCAGCTGCTGCCAGCCTTGCCAGTCGTCCTCCGCAACTCCGTCTTCAAGCGATATTATCGGGTATGTGGAAATCAGCCTTTCCCAATAATCAACAAGCTCCTGCAATGACATTTTTTTCTGCTTTTTAGGCCACAGATAAGTTCCGTCTGCTTGAATCCACCCGCTTGAGGCGGCATCAACTGCAAGCATAAAATCGCTGCCGGTTTTATAGCCGGCCTTTTCAATCGCCCCGATAATCTCTATAATCGCATCTTCATCATCTTTTAAATCCGGTGCGAAGCCGCCCTCGTCACCCACCGCAGTTGTGAGCCCTTTTTTAGCAAGCTCGGTTTTAAGGCATTGGAATACCTCCGCGCACCAACGCAGAGCCTCCGAAAAAGATGAGGCACCAACGGGCATGATCATAAACTCCTGAATATCCACATTGTTTGAAGCATGCGCACCGCCGTTAAGGACATTCATCATCGGCACCGGCAAAATGTGCGCGTCACAGCCGCCTATATAATGGTAAAGAGGGATATTCAATGCCGTTGCCGCCGCTTTTGCCGCTGCCAGAGAAACGGATAAAACAGCGTTGGCACCGAGTTGTGATTTATTAAGCGTACCGTCAAAGTTTACCATTACCTGGTCTAACTTGTACTGTTCGCAGGCATCCATCCCTTTTAAACAGTTATATATAAGCGTATTGACATTTTCGACCGCTTTTAAGACTCCTTTGCCGCCATACCGCGAACTATCACCGTCGCGCAGTTCAATATCTTCAAACGCACCGGTTGAAGCACCGGACGGAACCGAAGCGATTCCTTTCGCGCCGGATAAAAGTGTCACCTCGGTTTCAATGGTGGGGCAGCCCCGTGAATCAAGGATTTCCCGCCCATGAATGAACTCGATCGCAGTTGATTTCGGCATTTAATTACACTCCTTAAGCAAATTTTCCATCATCATTCCCTATTCCAACTGAAACCTGATTTAATACGATTTCACTTGCATTTCAGCCTTTCAGTAAAGGTTACAAGGTTGATAAGCATATTTTTGATTATTTCTTTAGTTTTCTCATCGGTCAGGTTGCCGTTTTTATCCAATTTTTCCTGCACAGCACCTACCATCACTTCCGGTTTATTCAGAGGATGCATGTTAAGGAAAACGCATGATTGCCTTAGATGATATTGTGCCCTTGCTGTTGCAATACTGCCCTGTGAAGCACCCATAATACCAAGCGGTTTATCATCGAACGAATTATCTCCATATGGGCGTGATGCACAGTCAATAGCGTTTTTTAGAACACCAGGCACTGAATAATTATATTCCGGAGTAGCTATCAAAATAGCATCGGCGGCTTTTATCTTCGCCTTGAATTCTTTGACCTTCTCTATGGCGTTCATTTCAGTATCCTGATTAAATAACGGGATGCCTTCTAAATCAAAAATTTCCATCTCAGCATTTTCGGGGAGCAGCCGCGCTGCCGCTCTTAGAATAGCTTTGTTATAGGATTCTTTTCTCAAGCTGCCGGCGAAAGCAATAATTTTAATTTTCTCCATTTTGTATTACTCCTTAATGATTTTTTCTTCTTGCATCTAATACTAATTACTCATAAAAACCTAACTAAAAAAATCCGCACAAAACCTAATAAATCAAAGCTTTTGCTTGATTTTTTAGAGGTTTTTTAATCGCGAATTAGTATAATGCAACTGACAGGTCTCTGCACGGTATGTATTGAAGACTTATTGTGCCATTAGAAATCCGCTTTCCATAATCCGTGAATGCTGCAATATGCATAAGCCGTTCCTGTTTCGGCAGCGGCGAAATCTGCTTTTGGATCCGATCCCGGTTTTAAATATAAAGTTTCCGTTCTGTTGCCTGCATCAATTGTAATCATTTCTATATAATGTTCAGACAGCATTGGATGCAAGGTTGAGCCTACAGAGACATAGAGTTTTTCGTATTTCCTTTCCACAACCGGAACATGCTTTTCCTTTGTACCGTCTGTTGTGTTGGGTTCTATTATTGCCATGGATTCCCCACAGCAATCCCTAATTTCGCCCCCACGCAGGAATAACGCCATGATGTTGCCGCATGTTTTGCAACGGTAAAAAACGATATTAGGCATTTTTACACCAACTTTTTTCAATTATAATTTGCTTTACCCTTAAAAATCCGGCGTTGCCAACAATCAAAATAAATCAACCCTCGATTTGTTATTTAATTTATAGATTTCTGTTTTTCACCGTTTCGATTCAAACCCGGGTATTCACATAAAGCTCTCATACACCAAACCGTCTTCCCGTTGCTCCTGATCGTTATAAATTGCTTCCGATAAGGATTCGCCCTTTATTGCAAGCATGGCACTGCACATAAAACTGACAAAACTGAGAAAAACAATGATTGCTTTACCAAAAATGTCAATGAATTCTTGACCAATCAGTACAGCGGTTATTACAGATGCTGCCAGGAATATTGATCCCAGTATTTTTTTCTGTTTAATAATCGGGCCGTAATTCTTTTGAAATCGTGTTTTTGCGTCACTCATCCCTGCGGCCATAGCCCCAACAACGGAAAAAGGCAATATAACTGTTAAAATTCTTTCAACAGTGATAAGATTTGCGCTGAATTGGCCGGATGTTAAAAACGCGATGACAACAAAAATAAATGAAAGTGCCGCCAGGCTCCTGGGGAAATGAACAATGTTGGGATGCATATGTAAAGCCAGTGATTCCAGTCTTTTTTCACTGATATTCCGTTCGTAACTTTCAAAAGCGATCATCGAAGCGCCGCAGGCAACGCAGACATTTTCGATTTTCCCTTCCACACCGATAAACCCGCAGACTTTGCATCTAATGTATTTTTTCATAACGATTCTCCATCCATAACCAAAGTTCGTATTATACTAATTACTCATAAAAACCTAACCAAAATATTCGCACAAAACCTAATAAATCAAAGCTTTTGCTTGATTTTTTAGAGGTTTTTTAATCGTTAATTAGTATTAGGTACTTTAAAAATCCGCTTTCCAAAGTCCGTGAACACTGCAATATTCATATACTGTGCCTGAACCGATATTCGCAAAATCCACTTTCGGTTCCAATCCGGGTGCCAAATAGGCGATTTCCGTTTTTTTGCCTGCATCAATCGTAATCATTTCTATATAGTGTTCAGGCAGCATGGGATGCAGCGTTTCCCCCACCGTGACATGTATAATCCCGTTATCCTTGGTAACAACCGGAATATGCTTTTCATTTGTGCCCTCCGTTGTGTTTGGTTCTACAACGGTCATATTCTGCTCGCAGCAGGTTTTTGTTTCGCCGTTCTTCAAGAGCATCACCATAATGTTGCCGCAAACTTTGCAGCGATAAAATTTAATATTAGCCATTTTTAATTCCCCCTCATAAATTTACTGTTTAATGCTAATTCAATTTTAACCCATTCATTATTATCGCCGTTTAATGCTCCGGAACTTCCATTTCAAGCAGTTCTTTAACTTCTTTTTCGCCGGCATTGAACTTTTCAACCTCAACGGGGTCCAACAGCCTGAGTAGCGTTGTCAATTCACCGATATGGATCTTTTCTTCATCGCGAATATCGCTGATTACCTTTTTTGCTCTTGCATCGTCTGTGGCCTGAACATGAGCGTCATAGACATAAATTGCTTCCAACTCACCCGCGATATCAAGCCTTATTGCTTGAATTAACTCTTCTTTTGTCATTTTCCTTTCAACATTTCCCTGAAAAGGGTTTGCAAATGATGGCATTGTTAATCCTCCTATTCATTAATTGTATGTTGGATGAATGATAATTGAACCATTTTATACTAATTCACGATTAAAAAGCCTCTAAATAATCAAGTAAAGCTTTGATTCATACTATTCGCCATTTTAATGCAGAATAGTATTATGCGGTTTTATGCGGATTTTTTAGTTAGGTTTTTATGAGTAATTAGTATTAGACGATTAACTACCGGGCACAATTTTACTTGCCCGGTCAACCGTCCTATAAAAGCAACTGAGAAATTCGAGGCAGTGCTGCTCTTTTTTCGGTATGGATACACCTTACGCCATTTTTAGTTATTTGTCAACTTATTATATGAATTATTTTTATATATATTTAGTATATTTTTGTATTAACTATATTTTGTACAATATATTGATATTAATCATTATACCGGGTCTATCCATTGCGTAATACTAATTCACGATTAAAAAACCTCTAAAATATCAAGCAAAAGCTTTGATTTATACTATTCTCCATTTTAATGCAGAATAGTATTATGTTGTTTTGTGCGGATTTTTTGGTTAGGTTTTTATGAGTAATTAGTATATGGGGTTATTCGGTATTTGTCGGCCATATTAAAAAAGCCGCAAATGTTTTTTCATCTGCGGTTTTTATACTATTATATTTTATATAGGTATTTAGTCTTTATTATTGCTGCCGTGCAGAGGTTTAGAAATCGAACTTCCATAATCCGTGAATACTGCAATATTCGTATACAGTGCCGGAACCGTTGTCCGTGAAATCCGCTTTCGGTTCGGCTCCTGGAGCCAAATAGGCTATTTCTGTTTTTTCGGCTGCATCGACTGTAATGATTTCAATATAGTGCTCAGGCAGCATAGGATGCGGTGTTGCCCCAACTTTAACATGAATAATGCCGTTATCTCTGCTTATTACCGGGATATGCTTTTCACCGGCACCGTCTGTTGAGTTTGGTTCAAGAACCGTCATATACTGCTTGCAGCAGGTCTTGTTGTCACCCTTTTTCAAGAGCACGACCATTATGTTGTCGCATACATCGCAGCGGTAAAATCTAATATTAGTCATGGTTAACCCTCCCTAAATAAAATGTGTTGGTTGAATGATGTTTGAGTTTCTCTTCGCGGTAATCCTTCAGGGTACAGGATTTCATATACAGGTAACCATTTTATATAAGCAACTGACAGTTTTGAAACGTGTTGCTTTTTTCGGCATGGCTACACCTTACACTATTTATAATCATTTGTCAAACTATTATTTTATTTATTATTGTATAAATTTTTCCAATCTCTATATAACGTACGACCTACATCATATTCGTTGCTCAATCACTTTGCTTTTGAGTATGACTATCATGGGCTTTCCTGCCTTGAAAAAAAAGCCCGCAGATTCCTTAGAATCCGCAGGCCTTCGTCAACAAATACTATGCCAGGTTCTTTTCGAGCTTAGCCAGTTCTTCCGCTAATTCCGCGGGCAGCCTGTTTCCGTAGCTTTTATAATTCACTTTGATGGACTCAATTTCTGCCAGCCAGCCTTCTTTGTCCACCCTGAGCAGTTCCGTCATATCGTCGGCGCTTACATCAATACCGTTTGTATCAATGGCACCGGGAGCCGGAAGTTTTCCGATCGGTGTGTTGACAGCCTCAGTGGTTCCCGAAAGCCTTTCGACAACCCATTTAAGCACACGGCTGTTGTCGCCGAACCCGGGCCACATGAATTTGCCTTGGGCATTCTTGCGGAACCAGTTGACATTATAAATCCTTGGCAGTTTATCAGCGGTAGACATTTTACCGATGTTCAGCCAGTGCTGCAAATAATCGCCCATATGATAACCTACAAAAGGCAGCATGGCAAACGGATCACGTCTGACCTGCCCGACTTTGTCGGTGATGTCAGCGTTGGTGATTTCCGAACCCATGATCGAACCCAGGAAAATACCGTGGTTCCAGTCAAGGCTTTCGTTGACCAGCGGAATGTTCGCGGCGCGGCGGCCGCCGACAAGAATCGCGGAAATCGGCACTCCTGCCGGATCTTCCCATTCAGGGGCGATCACCGGGCACTGGTAAGCGGGTGTTGTAAAACGGGCGTTTGCGTGAGCGGCAAGTTCACCCGATTCGGGCGTCCAGTCATTGCCTTTCCAGTCGATCGCATGAGCCGGAGCGGGTATTCCGCTGCCTTCCCACCAAACATCTCCGTCGTCTGTCAGCGCGACATTGGTATATATCGTATTGGTTTGAATTTGCTTCATGGCGTTGGGGTTGGATTTCATCGAAGTGCCCGGAACGACGCCGAAGAATCCCGCTTCGGGATTGATGGCGTAAAGCCTGCCGTCCGCGCCGAATTTCATCCAGGAAATATCGTCGCCGACTGTCTCTACCTTCCAGCCGGGGATAGTCGGCTGCAGCATGGCCAGGTTGGTTTTGCCGCAAGCGCTCGGGAAAGCGCCGCAGACATAATGCACTTCACCTTTCGGATTCGTAAGTTTCAGGATGAGCATGTGCTCTGCCAGCCATCCTTCATCCCGCGCCTGCACGCATGCGATACGCAGGGCAAAACATTTTTTGCCGAGCAGCGCGTTTCCGCCGTAACCGGAACCGAACGACCAGATCATTCTGTCTTCGGGGAAATGGCTGATATATTTTTCTTCGACCGTAGGTGCACAAGGCCAGGCTAAATCCTTTTCACCAACGGCTAGGGGTTTGCCCACAGAGTGCAGGCATTTTACATACTCACCGTCATCACCGAGAACATCGAGAACCGCTGTGCCTGTTCTGGTCATAATTCTCATGTTGACAACAACATAAGGGCTGTCGGTGATTTCCACACCGATTTTGGCAATCGGAGACCCGATCGGCCCCATGGAGAAAGGAATAACATACAAAGTTCTGCCTTTCATACAGCCGTCATAAAGCTTGGTCATCGTGGCTTTTAGCTCCACAGGATCAACCCAGTTGTTGGTTGGGCCGGCATCCTCTTTGTTTTTGCTGGCGATAAATGTTCTCGTTTCGACCCGAGCGACATCGGTAGGATGGCTTCTGAAAAGATAGCATCCGGGCTTTTTTTCCGGGTTCAGCGCTATAGCAAGGCCTGAATCTACGCAGCCCTTTATAATCGTGTCATATTCAGCCTGCGAGCCGTCGCACCAGTAAACACTGTCAGGCTTGCACAGCGCGGTTACTTCCTCTACCCATTTAAGTAAATCTTTGTTTTTGGTCGGCATTTGTGTTTCCTCCTAATATTTCTTCGCACTGCAAAGCGCCGGTTCTTGGCTCAACAGAACGATATTGAATTTGATTATACCCGAAAGCTTGATTGATTTCAATTGCCGGAATGTAAACTTTTTTCGTTTTTTCTCTCAAATTTAGGTCAAAATGAATAAATTAAATTAATAAATTGCAGAACACAATCATTTTTACCCTTTTTCAGCCCTCAATCGGGCTGGAAGCGCAAGCGTTAAGAGACAAGTCTGCAAAATTACTATTCAGATATTCATAATAACCCTGCGCACCCACCATGGCGGCATTATCCCCGCAAAGGGAGAGCTCCGGCAAGTATAATTCCCAGCCATTCACCTTGCAGTCATCTTGAAAACGGCTGCGTAAACGGGAATTGGCGGAAACTCCGCCGGCAAGCGCAATTTTTTTATATCCGAAATTCCTTGCAGCTTTTTCGGTGTTTTCGGCAAGGCAATTAACAACAGCGTTTATATAGGACGCGCCGAAATCAGCTAAATCTATTTGTTCTCCCCGCTGTTCTGCATGATGTATGATATTCAGCGCCGCGGTTTTCAGCCCCGAAAAACTGAAATCATATACGCTGCCGTCTACTCTCGGGCGCGGCATCGGATAAGCTTTCGGATCACCCTGCAAAGAAGCTTTATCCAAATTTACTCCTCCCGGATAGTGAAGCCCCATTGCCCGAGCAGCTTTATCCATAACCTCGCCGGCCGCATCGTCCCTTGTGCGGCCGATTACCTTAAAATCCGTATAACCCTTCACTTCAACAATATGGCTATGTCCACCCGAAACAACAAGACAAAGGAAAGGCGGCTCAAGCTTTTTATGGCTTATATAGTTTGCCGCTATATGCGAGCGAAGATGGTGAACAGGCACTAGCGGCAGCCCTGTACCGAATGACAGCCCTTTCGCGTAATTGACTCCCACAAGCAAAGCTCCGATTAAGCCCGGCGCATAGGTTACGGCAATACCATCCAAATCCTTAAAATCACAGCTGGTGTCTTTTAATGCGGTGCTAACCACACCGCAGATTGCCTCAACATGCATACGGGAAGCTATCTCCGGTACAACACCACCGTAGATAATATGTTTGTCAACCTGTGACGCTATAATATTTGATAAAACATTCCTGCCGTCTTCAACAACGGCGGCGGCGGTTTCATCGCAGGAAGTTTCAATTGCCAGCAGTTTCATTCGAAATGCTCCTAAAATTCTTTACCCTGTGAAAGGTAATGTAGTTACTGTCGTGGAAGCTGTCCGCTTCATTAAAAGCTGTTCTCGACAAAAAGATTATATCATCATTGTCAAATGCAAAATCAACATATTGAAAAGCTGTTGTTTCCGGCGGTTCAGCGGAGTAATCGAGCAAGTCGCATAATATCTGCCATTGTTCCAAATCCGCTGATGCGCTTAATGATGCAATATTGCGCTGGCGGATATTGATATCCTCTCTGCTGTCATCAATCCGGTTGACTATTGAAAAGTACATGCCCGAAACATTGTCAAACAGCACACAGAACTTTGACAGATTACCCGGGAAGTCAACCACCTTATACAATTCAAGCTGTTTTTCCGGTTGTTTACTGTCGCCCTTTAAAATGACCGCCTTGTTACGGTCAGGTTCGCATAAATTGGTTCTGTAACCGAGAATATTAACGATTTCTCCATTTGGCGCAACAACTGCGCTGCCTTCAAGGCACCCTCTGCTCGGGCCGGCAACAGCCCCTTCCCAGCCGGGGTTATATAGAAGCGGTTTGGTTAAAACCCAGTTTTCAGCCTGCATCAAATCCGTTTTTTCATCAATTGAAAGAAGGCTTGAGGAGTGGCCGCCCAAACTCCATGCGCCATAGTCTATAGCGGTCCAAAGCCTCCCGGCATACCGGGTAACCGGCATGGGTGCTTTGTGCAACCCTTTTTCTTTTGAAGAACAGCTTCCGCGAAAGAGCACCTCGGGTTTGCAAAATGTTTTCCCCTCATCGTTTGATTTTCCTATCAGTAAATCTCCGTACTCCGTGGACATCGCCAGCATATACAAACTGTCCATATGGATAAAAAGCTTGCCCCAGAAGCACGGAAAAAGATCGGTTTGATATTGCCAGGTTTCTCCTTTGTCGTCTGAACGAAAAATCAATGTTAGATTCTGCGGCGCCTGCGGAGCATAAATATCCATAGAAGCAAGCAGAACACCGTTTTTAAGTTTAACAATAGAAGGACTGCACAAGTATTTGCCAGAAAATTTGTAAGCATCATCTTTTGGATGAAGATAGTTGACAACATTCCCGGGGACAAAGCCTGTCCTTACCAGGCGCTTTCGGCTTTTCAAACTTCCCGCCGAAACATATAGCTCAAAGTCCGCTTCCGGAGTCAAGGATGAAAGCCTTGCTTTGGTTTCTTTTGTTTTATATACAGTAAAAATCTTTTCCGATAAAAGTTTATAATTTACTTCAAATTCGTCAATGATTTTTGTTCCGGCGCCTTCGACCAGCCATTCAAGTTCAATTGTATCCGTATTGGGTGCAAGCCGGCAGACAGTTATACCATACTCCAACCCGTCATCAAGCTGCCTGTAAGGGTTAAAGCTCCATGTATTAATTCCCCGCATACCAACCTCCACAATTTAAAATACCTTAGTCATCAGCAAAGCGTTTTCCACGGGATTTGAATAGAAATCTTTGCGTTCGCCCGCAACGATGAATCCGTTCTTCCTGTACAGCGCAATAGCCGTATTGTTACTCAACCGCACCTCTAAGGTTATAAAGCCGCAGTTTCTCTCTCTTGCCCCTGCTTCGGCAGCAGTTAACATTGCCTGTGCTATACCCTTTCGGCGGAATTCGGGTAAAACCGCTATACTCGTTATGTTGCATTCCCCGGCTATTTCTTGTATACCGATATAACCGGCCATTTCATCCTCAAAAAATGCCACCAAAAAGAAAGCAAACGAATTTTCCAGTTCTTCCATAAGGCTGTCAGCCGACCATGGTGATGAAAAACACAGTTTTTCAAGCCCGGCCAGATCTTTAACATGCGAACTGTCCATCGGCACTATCTGTAAAGCCATCTATTATCTCCTAAAAAGCATATGTTAAAACTTAAACATCCAAACCCTCATATCGCTCTCGCCTCTGTTGGCAAAGGCATAATATGGAATAAATTTAACTGTCTGCGGTTCATATCTCTCACCCACAGAAAAGTAAAGGTCTTTTGCTTTACAGTCCGTTTTTCTATAGCCTTCTGTTTTCAATGCTATAAGCTTCAGTTCGGGTTCATAATGCTCTTTCACTTCAACGCAAACATCAACTCTGATGCTCCAAAGCTCATCCCCGTTGTCAACAGCCTCGGCACAATAGACAATCGGACCTTTTTGCAGCGCGACCATTCCGGCACACTCAAAAACATGTTCGTTCGCTTCAAGCCACTGCGGACGCATATCCATTTCCAATGTTATTTTTGCGTCGTCCGCTTCAACCGGTATATATGCGTATCCTGCCTTTACATCAGGGCTTGTAATTGCACCGTCAAGCGATAATGTATATTGCTTGCACCAACCCGGAATTCTGACAGCAATATTTTTATTTTTCATATTTTTTAGATGAATTTCAATCTTTCCATCATTAGGATATCCTGTTTTCTGTTTAATCTCAACCGTTTTTCCGTCAAGTTGGAATTCGCTTTCATTTTCCATATAGTGATGAACGAAAATCGTTTCATTATTGTATGCATAAATATTTTCACCCATCGAAGCAATAAAACGGGTCATGTTGGGCGGGCAGCAGGAACAGCTGAAAACCTCCACACGTTGTGTTATCGGAAAACGGTTTTTCGTCTTCTGCGGCAGCTTACGGTCAAACAAATTGATTTCTAACGGATTTTCATAGAAAAACGACTTACCGTCGAGCGAAATGCCCGAAATAATACCGTTGTACATTGCCCGTTCAGCCGCATCCGCATAGATTGAATCCGCTTCGATTCTGCTCATCCTGCATGCGAACATATAAAGGGAAATTGCCGCGCATGTTTCGGCATAGGCTGTCGCATTGGGCAAATCATAGTCCACTGTGAACGCTTCCCCTGCCGAAGTGGAGCCGATACCCCCGGTGATGTACATACGCCTTTCGGTGATGTTTTCGAAAAGCTTTTGGCAAGCTTCAAAAAGCTCTTTATCCCCGTATTCCCTGCTTATATCCGCCATCGCGCTGAAGAGATAACCCGCGCGGACACTATGGCCTTCGGCAGTTGTCTGCTCGCGCACAGGCAGATGATCCTGCACATAAGCATCGTTTTCGCCCGCCATGACCTCTTTGCTCGCCGCTGTCCCCCGGATATCAATAAAATGCTTGCTCAGCTCCAAATATCTCTTTTCACCCGTGCAGTGGTACAGTTTGACAAGCGCCAGCTCAATTTCCTCATGCCCGCAGGTACTGAACTCGGCGGAATTGTCAATTTTAAAAACTTTTTCAATATGATCGGCATATTTGCGCATCACACTGAGGAATTTGTTTTTGCCCGTCGCTTCATAATAGGCAACGGCCGCTTCAATCAGATGTCCCGCGCAGTACAGCTCATGTGCCATGCGGTTGCAGAAGCGGTTGTCCGGCTCGCAGACCGTGAAATAGATGTTAAAATAGCCGTTTTCATCCTGATTTTTTTCAATCAGGTCAACCATGCCGTCCACATACACTTCCAGCTTTTTGTCCTCATTCTTGTTCAGGACATAAGCGGCCGACTCCAGCCATTTTGCAACATCGGAATCCCAAAAGATATGCGGTCTGTCCGGCATGCCTTCCTGCCAATCGAACCTGAATGCAGCAAAGCGCCCCGTATTTTCGAACTGCTCCCGCACGCTGTCGAGCGTTGCATCGCGGTTAATATCCTGCCTTCCTTTCCAAAATCCGCCTGTGATATTGACCTGTGAAATGTTAAATTTGTTAAATGATTCCATTTGATAACCCTCCAAATATTAATTATAAATTTTTTTCCAAACTTTTAGACAATTCTTCCAACCCATCTGAAATCAGCTTGGCGCATTTGCGGTATTCCTCCATATCGCCGCCGTACGGGTCCGGCACTCCGCCGGTCAAAATATATTTCTTTTCAGCCGGTATATTTTCAAGCTGCATAGCATGTATCGGTGTCATACATACAAAAAGACCGGTATCCTCCGCCATATAGGGGTTGTACAGGCGCGAACGGTGCTTTGATATATCCGCGCCCAGTTCAGCTGCCGCTGCAACGGCGTTCGGTTCAGCCGGGTCCCCCGCGTAGGCATTGATCCCCGCGCTTTCGCAAATGACTTTTTTAATTTTTCGCGCCTTAAGCAACTCGCGGAAAAGCCCTTCCGCTATGGGGCTGCGGCAAGTGTTTCCGGTACAGATAAACATAATCTTAATCATTTTTAAGCCTCTATAAATGTTTTGAGAAGTGTGACTTCGTCACGGGAAACAGTTGAAAAGTGCGGCTTTGCCGCGGGAAGCAATTGGAGATATTTCGTTTTCCTACCTCTTTTCCACTTCTTCTCGATTGTTCTCCTACATCTTATCCGCGTTATCCTTTCGCATCATACCATGTCTTCCCCGTATGCACATCAGCGGCAAGTCTCACGTGCATTTTTACAGCGTTTTCCATTTCCTCATCAAGGATTTTCGCGACTGTTTTCGCTTCAGCTTCCGGTGCCTCAACTATCAGCTCATCATGCACCTGCATGATAAGCCTTGCCTTCAGGTTTTCTTTGATTAACCGTTCATGAACCTTGACCATGGCGATTTTGATGATATCGGCTGCGGTGCCCTGAATCGGCATGTTGAGCGCGACTCTTTCGCCAAAGGCGCGAAGCCCTGCGTTTGTTGAACTTAATTCCGGCAGATAGCGGCGGCGGCTGAATAGTGTTTCAACATAACCTTTTTCTTTCGCATCTTCGACAATACGTATCATATATTCCCTTACGCCGGAAAAATGGTGAAGATAACCTTTGATATATCTGTCCGCTTCGGCCCTTGAAACCCCGATGTCTTTTGCAAGAGAAAAGGCGCCTATCCCGTAGACGATACCGAAGTTGACTGCTTTGGCGCGGTTTCGCATGAGCGGCGTCACCATTTCAAGCGGCATATTAAAAACCTCCGAAGCGGTTATCGCATGAATATCGTGGTTTTCGTTAAAAGCATCTATCATCACTTCGTCATCCGATATATGAGCAAGCAGCCTGAGTTCAATCTGCGAATAGTCTGCGTCCACTAAAAGCCAGCCGTCTTTGGCGTAGAAAAAGCGGCGGAGTTCGCGCCCCAAATCGGAGCGAATGGGTATGTTCTGCAAATTAGGTTCCGTCGAGGAAAGCCTTCCCGTTCTTGTTTCGATTTGTTTGAAAGTGGAATGAATTCTACCGTCATCCCCTATCACTTTGACAAGCCCGTCGCAATAGGTCGATTTGAGTTTTGACAGCGTTCTGTATTCAAGAATTTGCTCAATCACCGGATGTTCACCGGCAAGAGATTCAAGGACATCAACATTGGTGGAAAATCCGCTTTTTGTTTTTTTCTTTGTTGTTAAACCCAACTTGACAAAAAGCGCTTCGCCCAGCTGCTTCGGAGAGTTCAGATTAAATTCATAACCGACTTCATCATAAATTGTTATGGTTATATCATTTATTCTGTTCTCAATTTTCCTGCCGAATTCCGTTATTCCTTTTTTATCAACCGCAAAACCGATATTCTCCATGCAAGCCAGTACCCGGGACAAAGGTATTTCAATATCATGTAAAAGATTTACCTGTCCGTTTGCTTCTATCCTCGCTTCCAAAACATTGAAAAGACTGGGTAAAAGAGCTGCATCAACGGCTTCCGTACTATCTGATGAAATCTTCGGCGGAATTATGGCATATTCCTGCGCAAGACGGGATACTTCATAGTTGCTGGCATTGGGGTTGAGGATATAACCGGAAAGCATAATGTCACCTTTAGCCCCGGCAAGTTTAAACGCGCAGCGTTCGCAATACCCGGCAAGCTGTTTGAGGTCAAAGGTGAATTTTTCAATTTCTCCTGTTTCTAAAAAAGCCTGTATAAAAGCCGGAAAACCTACATTCAAACCGGTTACATGAGACACTTTGCCCGTTTCGGCAAAGAACATATCGGTAATCTCGGCATTTGTATGCTTGCTGATGAAAAATGCTTTTTTTGCCGCCTTCAGCCTCTGCAAAAGAGACAAAGGATCATTTTCTTCAAAATATTCTATAGTCTCCTCTTTTTTATCCGATTCAGACGCTTTTACAGATGGATCTGATTTTGCGCCGGTTTTCAGGTTGAAGCGTTCAAGAAGTTTGAACATTTCAAGTTCCGCCATAATCCGGGTGACGTTGAAAACATCCGGCTCCCCGGGGATATAGTTTATAAACCCTGTGTCAATCGGAACATCAAAACGGATTGTTCCGAGTGTATGGCTCAAGAATGCCGACTCTTTATCCGCTGCCAGTTTAACCCTGACAGCCGGTTTAATTTCAGGATCATCAATTTTTTCATACAGCCTGTCAATCGAACCGAAACGCTGAATTAAATCGGTTGCGGTTTTTTGCCCGACTCCGGCAACCCCCGGTATATTGTCGGAACTGTCGCCCATCAAGGCTTTAATATCAATCAGTTGTTTCGGTTCTACACCGTATTCCTCAACTATTTTCTCTCTATTGTAGCGAACTGTTAACGGCTTGCCCATTTTTGTTGAGGCAAGCAGTACTGTAACCTTATCATTTACAAGTTGAAGGCTGTCCCTGTCACCCGTGGCGGCAAAGCATTTGTCCTCCAAGCCGCATTTGTCCGCGAAAGCACCTAATATATCGTCCGCTTCCCAGCCGGCTTTTTCTATTGTTTTAATACCAAGTGCATACAGCAATTCTTTCAAGATTGGCAGCTGCTGAGCAAGTTCTGCGGGCATCCCTTTGCGCTGAGCTTTATAACCGCTGTAAAGCTCATGGCGAAATGTCGGCGCTTTCACATCAAACGCAACCGTTATGGCATCGGGCAGACATTCCTCTTTAAGCTTCAGCAAAATTGTTAAAAACCCGTATATCCCGTTTGTGTAACGCCCGTCTTTTGTCGTTAACAGTTTGATACCGTAAAAAGCTCTGTTTAATATACTGTTGCCGTCAATTACAAGGAGTTTCATACATAGATACATTCCTTTCACCGTGGGATAGTAAAACAATAGTGGGACAATAGTCGAACGATTGGAGAATGATAGGGAAACGGTTGGAAAACGATAGTTGAACAATTATCCCGAAACAGCCGAACTGCTGACTACCGGCCGCTGACTACTAATCACTGCTGAATTTATTCAGCCTTATTGTATCATAAAATTTCTGCATTGTGGTGAAAAATGTCTCGGATTATGATAAAATGTTTATGATTTACTTTATTAGGGATGTGAATTTTTGAATATCGGCAACGTTAAAATAAACGGCCCTGCGGTGCTTGCGCCCATGGCGGGAGTCGCCGATAGGGCTTTTCGTGAACTTTGTGTTGAGTTTGGCGCGGCATATGTTGTCGGCGAAATGACGAGTTCAAAGGGGATCAGTATGAACGATAGGAAATCTGCGGAACTTTTATACATTTCCCCTGCCGAACGCCCTGCCGCAGTGCAGATTTTCGGTGACAATCCCAAGATTATGGCGCAATCAGCTGTAAAGTCATTGTGCTTTACTCCTGATATTGTTGACATTAATATGGGATGCCCCACGCCAAAAATAACGAGCAACAGCGCGGGTTCAGCACTGATGAAGAACCCTTTGCTTGCACAGCAGATCGTGATTGAATGTGTAAAGGAAATCTCTTTGCCTATTACTGTTAAGATTAGATCCGGCTGGGACAGCGAAAATATCAACGCCGCTGAGATTTCAGCTCTATGCGAGCAGGCAGGAGCCGCAGCAATCACTGTTCACGGTCGCACAAGGGCTCAAATGTATGCTCCGCCTGTTGATTATAACGTGATAAAAAAAGTGAAACAGACGGTAAGCATTCCGGTTCTCGGCAACGGTGATATTACGGATGGCAAAAGCGCCGCGATGATGTTTGAAAAGACAGGCTGCGATCTTGTGATGGTCGGCAGAGGAGCCTTAGGCAAGCCATGGGTATTCAGCCAAATCAACGCATTTTTAAAAGACGGAACCGTTATTCCGGATCCGTCCGTTGAGCAAAGAATGGAAGTCATGCTTCGGCACATCACACAACTATGCAAATACAAAGGCGACTACATCGGTATTCGGGAGGCGCGCAAACATGCCGCCTGGTATATGAAAGGTATTCGCGGTGCGGCGCGTTACCGGCAGGAAATCGCAACTTTGTCC
>CAZVJW010000048.1:0-29466 GCA_964627535.1 uncultured Eubacteriales bacterium | reverse complement strand
TCCCGCAATTTCGCCCCAGCGTTTAGAAGTGGAATTTAACTTTGCAATTTACGGTCATTTTATGGCGGGGGGTTTTTGCTGTTCAATTGCTTTTGATATTGCATTTTTATACCGAAAGGTCTATAGTAAATGTTATGAAAGTAAGGAGGTTTGCAAAATGAAAATGCATTCAAAAAAAATATTAGCTGTCTTGGTTTGTATAAGTCTTATATTGCCGATTGGCCTTTTCGGCTCAGGTGCTGCTGCGCAAACTAATGACGCGGCACATGACTACACGATTACAAACCCGTACAAAAATGTTGACTGGGACACTTGGAAGCCTCTGAAGGCTGCTTTGCACACTCATACTATTGCCAGCGACGGTGCTGCGAACCTGGATGAAATGGTTGAAAGCCATTACGCGCTGGGTTTTGACATTTTGGCTATAACAGACCATATGATAAACAACAAAGGCTGGAATAAAATGCCTCAACTGGTTCCTTTAATGAATTATGTTAAGAAGGACAGAAACCAGGGCAAAACAGTCTCACCGTTGACGGATGCGCGGTATCAGGAAATTTTAACCGGAGTCGGCAGAGACGGCCGCGGCATGCTGGATGTTCCCCTGGGCGTCGAGCTTAACGGCGCCGTTCCTCGTGATACGCATATCAATGGTCTTTTTGCGGATTACGGGCAGGGTTTGATCGGTGTTTCCGGCGACTACGCGACTCCTGCCAGAGAAGTCGGCAAACTCGGGGGGGTTACTTTTCTGAACCATTTGGGCAATTTTACCGAAGCATGGGACAAAGGCGACCCGAGCATTTCAAAGCTGCCGAAGTATGTCAATAAATTCGCCCGGATCTTTTTGGATAATCCTTCCTGCGTTGCGATGGATATTAACAGCGGCGAGGACGCACATACCCCATATGACAGAATTCTTTGGGACGAAGTGCTGCAAAAAACAATCCCCAACGGCAGAAATGTTTCCTGCATCACCTTCAGCGATTCCCACGGCACAGACCAGAATGACCGCGCGTTTACCATTATGATGCAACCCGAAAATACCATTGCGGCGCTTAAAACCTGCCTGGAAACCGGCGCGTATTTCGGCGTAAGCCGCCACGCGAGAGCCGAACTCGGCGATGCTTTTAACGGTGTCGGCCCAACCCCTGTCGTTAAAAAAATTACCGTTGACCAAACAGCAGACAGCATAACGCTTACCGGCAATGATTATGATAAGATCACCTGGGTTTCCAATGGAAATATAATTGCCACAGGCGAAACGATTAACCTGAATGATTATAATGCAGTTTTAGGCTGTTATGTCAGAGCCTATCTTACAGGACCCGGAGGAATCTGCTTCACGCAGGCTTTTGTAATCACTGCGCCGGATATTAATTTGGCCAAACAAAATGTTCCTGCGGTAACATTAGACTATTCCTTCTTTTTAAGGGTTTTACAGACAATTCTGGACAAAGCAGTTCTTCAGCATAGCATTTTATTCAAGGTTGTTAGAAACCTGGCGTTCGGAGTGTAACAAGGATCATATCATCACAGAGGCTATCTCCCGAGAGGTAGCCTCTTATTGAATTCAATCATCCAAAAGAAGCAAAATTTGATTTAAAGCATCTCTTATACTAATCCCGATTATAAACCTCCATGAAATCAAGCAAATACCTTTGATAAATTGGTTTTTGTGCTGAATTTTTAACTATATTTTAAAGAGGGATTAGTATTACATTATGATGAAAGGCGATTGATTATTATGGGTAATGTAAATTTCAACCAGGAAAACAAAAAGGCAGTCGACGCTTTGCTGCTCCGGCTTCCGCTTGTCACTGCGGGCAAGATGTTTGGCTACCCCGCTTACTACATCAATAAAAAAATGTTTGCCTGCATATATGAGGAAGGTGTTGGTATAAAAGTCCCGGCAGACTTGGCAAAGGAGCTTATTGGTAAAACGGGAATCTTTTATTTTCAGCCGATGGGGCGTGCTATCATGAAAGAGTGGATACAGATAAATCATGAAAACCCGGATGATTATTCGATGGATATAGAAATATTCAAAATCTCCATTGGTTTTGTTGATAATAAGTCAAAATAAATAATACGGGAGGTATTGATATGCCTGATATCAATGACTATAAAAAAGCTTACAGGGAGTTGTATTCACCAAAACAAATACCCGCCTTTATTAACGTTCCAAACATGAAATTCATCGTAATTGACGGGAAAGGAGATCCTAACTCTGAAGAATTTGCTCTTGCTGCTTCTGCATTGTACAGCTTCAGTTACGCTGTGAAGATGTCCTATAAAAGCAGTAATATCCCCGAAGGATATTATAACTTTGTGGTTTTCCCGCTTGAAGGCGAGTGGGATTTGGATGACAAGAGCAAGGCTGTTACCGACAAAAGCAATTATATATACCGGATAATGATCCGGCAGCCCGAATTTTTAACAAAAGAGTTGTATGAAAGGTTTTTGTCGGAAACAAAAAAGAAAAAGCCCAATGAATATCTGAATCTGGCCAAATTCGAGGAATTCGAAGAAGGGCTTTGCTGTCAGATGCTTCATATCGGCGGCTATGATGAAGAGCCTGCCAGTTTTAATTTGATGAACAAATTCTGCAGTGAAAACGGGTATGCAAGAACCTTCAAAGCACATCGCGAAATCTATTTATCCGATCCCAGAAAAACGGATACTGCCAAACTGAAAACAATTTTGAGATTTAAGGTTGAAGTTTTATAAAATACATTTAAGAGCAGATTGATGAAAAATCCGGAACATTTTATTAAACACCTTAAAAGATAAGCATATTGCTAAAGTGATACTAATTATTCATAAAAACCTAACTAATAATTCCGCACAAAACCGCATAAATCAAAGCTTTTGCTTAATTTTTTAGAGGTTTTTTAATCGCGAATTAGTATGATATGCTTTTTCAACTCTTGTTTTAACTGGTTTTTGATTTTGTAAAAAAGTATATTTATAAATTCGCAAAACTACTATATAAATATTGAAACATGATATATAATAAGATGTTAATGTGTTTATAAATTCAAATTGTGAACACCGATTTAAAAGAAAAGAGATAATATGGATCAAGTCAAATTTTCAAGCATTTCGCTTTCGGATGAATTAAAACGCGCGGTAGCCGAGATGGGCTACGACGAAGCGACCTTAATTCAGTCACAAAGCATCCCCCTCATCCTGGAAGGACATGACATCATCGGCCGCAGCCAGACAGGCAGCGGAAAAACGGCGGCATTCGGTCTGCCTGCTATTGATATGATTGACAGCGAACTCAGCCGCAAAACCGTGCAAGTGCTGATTTTATGTCCGACGCGCGAGCTTGCTATGCAGGCTTCAAATGAAATCAAGAAATTTTCGAAGTATAAAGGCGGAATTAGTGTCGTCCCTATATACGGCGGCGAACAGATAGGGCTCCAGTTAAGCAGCCTGAGGCAGGGGTGCCAGATTGTTGTCGGCACACCGGGCAGGGTAATGGACCACATGAGACGAAAAACGCTTCGGCTGCAGGATGTTAAAATGGTAGTTCTGGACGAAGCGGACGAAATGCTGAACATGGGCTTTGTTGAAGACATTGAAACAATATTGTCCGAAACGCCGAATGACCGCCAAACGGTGCTGTTTTCGGCAACCATGCCGGCGTCCGTTTTGGCGATAACAAAGAAATTTCAAAAGAACCCGCAAATGGTTGAAATCCATCAGGCGCAGAAGACCGTCTCCACAACCGAGCAGTTCTTTTTTAACACCCCGAAGGGTCAAAAAACAGCGGCGCTCTGCCGCCTGCTGGAATATTACAAGCCGAGCTCATCTATCATTTTTTGTAACACCAAGCTGATGGTTGACGAACTGATTTTAGATTTGAAAAAGGTCGGTTACCATGCGCAGGGCTTGCACGGGGATATGCGGCAATCCGCGCGTTCACAGGTGATGAATCAATTTAAAAAAGGTCTTTTTGACATTCTGGTCGCCACAGATGTCGCCGCGCGCGGCATTGATGTGGATGATGTGAAAATCGTTTTCAATTATGATCTGCCGATGGACGACGAATATTATGTCCACCGCATCGGCAGAACGGGGCGTGCCGGCAAATCCGGTCAGGCATTCACTTTAATTCAGGGCAACAGGCAACTGGCGCAGCTGAGAAATACCATGCGTTACACAAAATGTGAGATCGTTCAAAAGCCCCTGCCGACTTTAACAGAACTGAAAGAGCGCCAAATGACGGAGCTTTGCGGTGAGATTTCAGCTTATATGGAAGAAAACGATTTCGCCCCATATGCCCACGCTGTGGAAAGGCTTACGGGCGAAAAATATACCGCGGCCGACATAGCCGCAGCAATGATTGCTATGAGCGTTAAAAAGAAAATCCCTGCTGATGACATTCCGGCCGGATTTAATGAGTTCGATATGAAAGAGGAACCTTTCGGCAGGCAGCAGAGGAACGCGGGAAGAAGCAGCGGGCAGAAAAGAGACGGACAAAACAGCCTGCCGGGTCTTAAAAAGCGGGAATACAATGACGAAAACATGACCGGCGTGCGGATTTCCATCGGCAGGAAAGACAGAATTACACCTAACCATATTTTGGGAGCGGCAGCCGGTGAAACAGGCCTTCCGGGGAAACTGTTCGGCGCCATCAACATACAGGATACCTACTCGACAATCGATGTGCCCAAAGAACACAAGAAAATCGTGGTGCAAAAGCTGAATAAATCCAAAATAAACGGCAAGGTTATAACTGCGGAATAGACAATGTTGATTTAGATATAAAGGCTGCCTCGTCAGAGACAGCCTCATTTTTTTCGAAGTCTTTATACTGTTATGCAGCTGTTAACTTCAATTCCATTTTTGTCCTCGAGTTTATTATTAAATATTAAACACAAGGCTGTCCACCATTGCTTTGATATCCGCGTTGGTTTCATAGCATTTACCGCACATTTGGATTTTGATTTGCTCACCGTTTTTTACTGCGGAATAAAATGACTGCTCCTTGCCGTAGGCGGTATAAGTAGTTGTATAAAATTTGATACCGGAAAGCTGAGTTTGAACTATTGGGCTGCCGTTATATTTTTGCACAAGTTCTTCCAATAATTGTTTATCCTCTGTTTCGGTAACATTGTTGGCATGCACCTGAACCTGTAAAATTTCACCGGTCTTTCCAAAAATCTGAACCCCGCCCGGTATATTTCTTCTCTCCCAATTTTCCGCTAGCGTAATTTCGAATTTTTCCACAGTAAATCCCTCCCCTTTAAATCATCGTTTGCGGTTATATGCTGTTTGTTCCTATGACCATAGCAATAAAATCGAATCGATAATATCATCTTTTGTACTAAAGTTTTATATATAATTAATATATTTTGTATATTATATCACCATATAATTCCTTTGTCTATTCTTTTTTAAAGTTATCAATAATAAAAATTTAATTTAATATTAATTCCATATATTTATTGATTGAGTTGTAACTTTAAATTCAGCCGTCAAATTTCACCGGCTTTTGAACGCCACAGTTGGCGTTCACCAATGCAAGCAAGTTGAGGAAGATGTTATAAAAATGCACAGAGATATTATTTGAAAATGTAGGGCGGGGGCTTGCTCCCGCCGAAAACTTTTGTTAGATTAAATTTTCACCCAAGTGCACTTTTTAGAAGAACGGCGGCGAGAGCAAGCCCCCGCCCTACACCGGGAACGATAAATATGAAACCCTTAAATTGCTTGCATTGGGCTGTCTCTCACGATTAATTCATCGTTTGAGGCAGCCCGTCAATTACCAATATTATTGACAGATTATGGCTTTACACCCTTAATGTCCGTAATCAAAAAGCCGTAACCGGTTACCGAACTGTCGGTTGTAAGCCTTATAGGGTTACTTCAAGATAATCCGCCGTCTGCGGATGTGTGTATTGCCAGGTCTTGTCGAAACTGTTGCTGTATGGATGATCTGATTCGGGGTAATCAAGGATGATGACAACAGGTTCCGTCACGCCGGTAGTTTGGTTAATCGCCTGTGAGCTGTCCTGTACATCGGTTATGACACAGGCATCGTTTTCATCAATAACACCGTCACGGAAAAGGTCACAGGCCTTGATAACAGCCGCGTCAGCAGCAGCATCCAAAGCCGTATACTTATAATTTGAAAGGTCGACAATCCAGCCCGCGTCATTATTGTCCACCTCGCTGTCGCCATTAACATCGCCGTAGATTATTATTGTATAACTCTCAACTGTCACCCCGTCTTTTGTCACATTAACAATCGTTCCTGTACCAAAAATGCCGGTATCCGGCACATAAGACAATTCGTATCCGGGAGCGACATCGACATATCCGGCCAGAGACGTTGTCCCCGGCTCCAAACCATAGATGAACCCATTTAAGTAATCAACCACACAACCCGTACCGGATTTCGATGTGAAGATGTCAGATGTCAGATTTATTTTAAAAGCGGGGCGGGCACCGAGGGTTGCGCTGCTGACAAAGTCATAGTAGTAGTCGACATTGCCATCACTGGTGACGGGGCCGGCAGTGCGCGGAAGACCGCCGGGTGACCGCAACCACCAGCCGCTATTTCCTAAATAAGAACTATTCGTGCTGACCCAAAGCCCGTTGCTTTTTGAAAAGTCCGTTCCCTGAGCCCTGCGGGCGGTATCATAGGTGCTGTAGCTTGAACTGAAGCCGTAAGCCGGGTTCATGACTTCGCTGTAGGAGGGCAGAAACAGCTTGTCGCTTGTGTTGTTGCCGCCGTCCGTGCCGTACCAGGGGTTGTCCGCATTGACGACGGTGCTCGTTTTAATCCTCGCCTGCTCGGTTGAGTTGAAGGCGGTGTTGTAGAAATCGTTATTAAGCCAGGAGCGCATAGTGCAGGTTTCCCAGGTGACATTTGTATAAACCTGATTGTAAGCCCTGGAAGCCAATATCTTCTCCGCCATGACAAACAGCTCGCCGTTTGTGTTGGACAATACGCGCCACTGTAAGGGCTCATATTTGAACCAGTAGACAGTATTGATGAAATAGCCGTTGTCGTCCTGTTGAGTATTGCTTGGGTCCGTTGTTGAACCACCATAGTAATCAGTATATTGTGTAAAATAGATGCGTTTGTATTTTAACCGCCATAGTTGACAGTGCTGTCAGCCTGAAGCGTTTGGGCGTTAAGCGCGGAGATTAAGGAGGAGCTTGTCACCTTGGTTTGCGGGTAGGAGCCGTAGGTGATGATGTCGCCGGTGGCATAACCGCTTTGAGCGGCTGCGGCGGCCGATGCCTTAAAGACACCGTTTGGAGCCATGGTAAAGACCATAATTATTGCCAGCATTGCGCCGAAAAGGCGTTTGGAAATTTGTTTCATCGGTTTTTGTCCTCCTGTAAATAAATTATATTTCTCGGACGAACAAAGTTTGTCCCTACATTTGTTTTGTCTTCAATTCATAATTTTATTTTCAACTTATAATATCATCACATGCGAATTTTTGCAATGATATTTTTTATGCGCCTGTCAGAATAACATCAAAAACAGGAGCAGTTTAATTTTCTGCCCCTGCTTCAATAATATTCATACGACCTTGACTTAAATTTATATGTTTGAAAACGCTTTGAAAGCCTTATAAGCCATCCAGACATCGAGCTTTGCAACCACCTCATAAGGCGAATGCATCGAAAGCACGGCTACGCCGACATCAACAACATCCACATCAAGGTTGGCAACATACTGGGCTACCGTTCCGCCGCCGCCCTCATCCACCTTGCCGAGTTCGCCCACCTGCCATATAATGCCGGCATCGTCAAAGGTTTTACGAACCTTGCCCATAAATTCTGCACTGGCGTCCGAGGTGCCGCTTTTGCCTTTGCAGCCGGTATATTTGGTGACAACAATGCCCTTGTTCAGGTAAGAGGCGTTCATTTTTTCGTGCACGGTTGGGAAGGTAGGGTCAAACGCCGCGTTGACATCGGCCGAAAGGCACTCCGAACGGCTGAGGACATCCCGCCCTTCCATGCCTTCCGGCTTTGCAAGGTCAGCGATGAAATATTTCAGGTATGATGAGTTAAGACCGGTGTTGCCGTCGCTGCCTGTTTCCTCTTTGTCGGTCAAAACAGTCACGATTGTATAATCGGGAGCCTTGCACTCCAGTGCAGCCATCAGCGAAGGATATGCGCAAACTCTGTCATCCTGCCCGTAGGCGCCTATCATGCTGCGGTCAAGCCCGATATCGGAAGCGGGAAAAGCCGGCACAAGTTCCAGCTCCGCGCTTAAAAAATCCTCTTCGATAATGCCGTACTTATCATGAAGAAGTTTCAGTACATTCAGCTTTACAAGCTCGCTGCCTTTGTCACTCCTGAACGGGCGGCTGCCGATTAGAATATTGAGTTCCTCCCCCTTGATGCCTTCCGAGAGGGTGCGTTTTGCCTGTTCCGCGCCTAAATGCGGCAAAAGGTCGGTGATGACAAACTTCGGTTCGCTTTCTTTTTCGCCGATTGTAACCTGCAGCGTTTTGCCGTTTTTGAGGATAATGACGCCGTGCATGGATAGCGGTATGGCCGTCCACTGGTATTTCTTTATCCCGCCGTAATAATGCGTTTTCAGCAGCGCAAGGTCGCTGTCCTCATAAAGGGGGTTAGGTTTCAGGTCCAACCGCGGCGCATCGATGTGTGATGCGATGATTTTAACGCCCTCGCTCAGGCTCTTCTTGCCGAAAACAGCAAGTATGACAGCCTTGCCGCGATTGACCAAATAGACCCTGTCCCCTGCCTTATACTTTACACCTTTTTTGAAGGGCGCAAAGCCGGCTTTCTTCGCTGCTGCTTCGGCAAAGGCGGTTGCTTCCCTTTCGGTTTTGCACAGGGTTAAAAACTTTTTATACCCGTCGCAAAACTGATCCGCCTTCTCGATTTCATCATTCTGCAGAATTTGCGCGGCATGCTTCGGGTTCATAAAAAGCTCTTCTTTTAACAAATCCGCCGCTGTTTTTTCTTCACTCATTCTTATCTCTCCTTGAAATATAGTCTGAATTTTTACTTATTTTTTTGCTTATCAATTAAATTTAAAAGTTTTTCGACTTCCTTATTCACTTTTGAAGACGGGTAAGCACATATAACGACGTCCGCATGTTCTTTATAGTATTCCTCGTTTTGCTGCGCGAGCATTCTCTTGAGCGTTTCCTCCCGGTTCAATCCGTCCCTTTTCATAATGCGGTGAAGCCTTGTTTTTTCGGGTGCGGTTACCACGGCGACCATGTCGCACATTTTCGCTATCCCGCTTTCAAGCAAAGCGGCTGCATCGATGACAACGGCTTTTTCACCTTTTTTTTCAGCCGTTTTTATAATTTTTATAATTTTTCCGGTAATCGCCGGGTGCGTTATTTCGTTTAGCCTTTGCGTTGTTTCCCTTGACGCGAAAGCGCGGGAGCCGAGAAGCTTTCTGTTCAGACTGCCGTCGTCTTGAATAATATCCGCGCCGAATTCCGCGGCTAGCATTTTAAGAACCGGAGAGCCGGCAGCTGTTATCTCCCTTGCAATACTGTCACCGTCAATGATGATAAAGCCTTTCTCGGCCAGTATACCGGCCACTGTGCTTTTGCCCGCGCCCGTCTGGCCGGTGAGCCCGATAATAAGTGTATTCACAGTTCAATCACCTCAAACGATGCAGCCCTTAAAAGCCTGTTGTAAACCGCAAGACCGATTCCCTGCGCCGCCGGGCATCTGGCAAAAACCAGCTTTGTTCCCGGCATGCGGTCCACGGTGCGGAGAGCGTCAAAAATTCTGCTTGCCTGCTCCGCCGGTATATCCTCACGGCCGAAACTGACAGCCTGCACGGGCATTTGTTGTTCCTCGCCGTCATAACACAGGGCAACGGTGCCCGCCGCCGTGTTGGCTTTTACATAGGCGGTAAAATCCTGCAGACTGCCCTTTAAAATAACCACCCTTGCCTTTGGTGCGTAATGCTTGTATTTCATCCCGGGGGACGAAGGTTTTTCGTTTTGCTCCGTCTCTATGAATACGGCCGGATCAATGTCGATTTTTCCGAGCACCGCCTCAAGCTGCTCTGGTGTAATTCCGCCCGGGCGCAGAAGGCGCGGTGTTTTGCCGGTAAGAGATAGTACCGTTGACTCAACACCCACAGTACAGGCACCGCTGTCAACAACAGCGTCGATTTTTCCATCCAAGTCGCTGAGCACATGCTTCGCTGAGGTTGGGCTCGGGCTTCCGGAAGTATTTGCGGAAGGCGCCGCCAGCGGTACGCCGCAAGCGGTGATAACCGCCCTCGCAACCGGGTGCGAAGGCATACGGATTGCCACAGTATTGAGCCCCGCGCTGACTTCATCCGGAATAATATCTGTTTTCGGCAAAACAATTGTTAACGGCCCCGGCCAAAACGCTTCTGCAAGTTTTACAGCCGCCGGCGGGACTTCTTTAACCAGCGGATACAATTCTTCAAGGCTGCTTATGTGTACAATCAGCGGGTTATCCTGCGGGCGCCCCTTTGCCTTGAATATCTTTGACACCGCAGCGGCATCGAGAGCGTTTGCGGCAAGGCCGTACACCGTTTCGGTCGGTATTGCGACAATCCCGCCGGTTCTGATAATCTTTGCCACAGCATTTATATTTTCGGTATCTTCTGTTGATTTAATTGTAAATACTTTTGTCTGCATTTTTTTGTCCCGCATATCTGTTGCGGACACGGCACGCCATGTCCCTACATAATTCTAATTATTCCGCCTTTAATTTCTCGGCCGTGTCGGCGGTAATGAGGGCGTCGATAATTTCATCCAAATCCCCGTTGAGGATTGCCTCCAGGCGGTAAAGCGTCAGCCCGATGCGATGGTCGCTCACGCGGCCCTGTGAATAATTATAGGTGCGTATTCTTTCGCTTCTGTCCCCTGTGCCGACCTGTGATTTCCGCTCGCCTGCAATAGCCGCGTTTTGCTTTTGCTGCTCCTGCTCAAGCACCCTTGAGCGCAGTATTTTCATTGCTTTATCTTTATTTTTATACTGGCTGCGCTCGTCCTGGCATTCCACAACGGTGCCGGTGGGAAGATGTGTTATGCGGATAGCGGAATCGGTGGTGTTGACATGCTGCCCGCCCGCGCCGCTGGAGCGGTAGGTATCTATCTGCAAATCTCCGGGTTTGATGTCAATGTCAACCTCCTGCGCTTCCGGCAAAACAGCAACGGTTACGGTTGATGTGTGGATTCTGCCCTGGCTTTCCGTTTCGGGTACGCGCTGCACCCTGTGCACACCGCTTTCAAATTTAAAGCGGGAATAAGCGCCTTCGCCTTCAATCATAAAGCTTATTTCCTTAAAACCGCCAAGCTCTGTTTCGCTGGCGCTGAGGATCTCCGGTTTCCACCGCTTTGTTTCGGCGTACATGGCATACATGCGGAAAAGTGTGCCCGCAAAAAGAGATGCTTCCTCTCCCCCGGCTCCGCCCCTGATTTCAACAATGACATTTTTGTCGTCGTTCGGGTCAACCGGCAGCAGAAGGATTTTTAGTTCCTCCAGAACCCTTTCCAGTGTAACCGTTGAGCTTTCAAATTCTTCCTGAACCAAGTCACGAAAGTCTTTGTCCAGCCCGCCGCCGTCAAGCAGTTTTTTCGCCTCTTCCATCGTGGCGAGGGCGATGTTGTATTCGCGAAATTTTTCTATCACAGGCGTCAAATGCTTTGACTCCTGCATCAGTTTGCGGTATCTGTCCATATCAGCCATGACTACCGGGTCACAAAGTTCTTTGTTTATTTCCTCAAATCTTTCTTCTACTTTTATTAGTTTATCGAGCATATCTGCCTCCGTATGTTATAATAATCTTATTGTCAAACCGGAGGCTAACCTTCTTTTTCTTCGCGCAGTATTTTTTTTATGCTTTTTTCAGCTTTGACCCGCGGAACCATAACTTCCCTGCCGCAGCTTTCGCAGCGGATTCGAAAATCCATCCCAATACGCAGCACATCAAAACGGTTGCTGCCGCAAGGGTGGTTTTTCTTCATCATTAATTTGTCACCGACACGGACATCCATTATTTATTCCTTCCGAATAAGAATTTTAGAATTTGTTACTTTGTATTATAATACTAATCGGCGATGAAAAGCGTTGTTAGATTTGCGATGATTTTTTTGTGCTGCACAAGGCGGACGACGATGCTTTTCTGTCGCAAGGCAAGGAGGACAACGCAGTACGGCGTAAAAATGACCGCTTATACTAATTACTCATAAAAACCTAACTAAAAATCCGCACGAACCTAATAAATCAAAGCTTTTTCTTGAATTTTTAGAGGTTTTTTAATCGTTAATTAGTATTAGATTCAATGCGTTTTATCGGTGGTTAGTATAACATATTTCGTTAAGAATTTAATTTCCGAATAACAACATTTATCTTATTCTGCCTCCCCCGAGCACCATATCCCCATCGTAAAGAACCGCTGCCTGTCCGGGAGTAACGGAACGCTGAGGTTCGTCAAACTGAATATGCACTTCACCGTCTTTAAGAGGGGTGACCGTTGCCGGCGAAGGCATCGCGCGGAACCGGATTTTAACATCAGCACGCACAACACCGGTTAATCCCTCAAGCGCAATCCAGTTCATATTTCCCGCTGTCAGCTCAGATGAAAACTGCGAGCCCTCTTCGCCCAGAATGACCTTGTTTTCGACCGGATCAATCCGAATCACATACCTCGGACTGCCGAATGCGCCAAGACCTTTCCGCTGGCCTACAGTATAATGTATTATCCCTTTGTGTTTTCCCAGCACATTACCGTTCACATCTATAAAATCGCCTTCCGGCGGAATACGTTCACAGTTTTCACGGATAAATGCGGCATAATCGCCGTCCGGAACAAAACAGATTTCCTGGCTGTCCGTTTTTTTTGCAACAGGCATTGAATATTTATATGCAATTTTTCTTATTTCATTTTTTTCCATGCCGCCAAGCGGAAATATGGTTTTCGAGAGCTGTTGTTGATTAAGCATATACAGGAAATAACTTTGATCTTTTTCTCCGGCAGATTTTTTCAGCAGCCATCTGTTTTCGGGTTTCTCTACCTTTGCGTAGTGTCCTGTGGCAAATAAATCAATATTTTCTCTGAGTGCTGCATCCATAAGCGCTCCGAATTTTATATCGCGGTTACACACGGTACACGGGTTCGGTGTAGCGCCGCATAAATACTCTGATGTAAAATAATCAATAACTTCCCGTACAAAAATCTCACGGAAATCATACAGCCGCAGTTCAATTCCCAGTGCTTCGGCAACTTTCTTTGCATCCTCTGCACCTTCACTCTTTTTTCCTTCTTTTGTCAAAAGCAAATGAGCGCCGATAACTTCATAACCCTGTTCTTTAAGCAGCAGAGCCGCAACACAGCTGTCAACGCCCCCGCTGATACCTGCCAGCACTTTCATTTTAGTTTTATATCCCACCTTTGACATGAACAATCAATAAAATGTATTATATCACAATTAAACAGATTAATAAATAAATATATCTCAAACGTCAAAATATCTCTTGCAGATATTGACAAACAATGGTACAATATATTTATATTGAGAGAAGTGCGCTTTTTTTCATGCATTTGAGGGGGATATTATTTTGGCTGGAGATTTACACTGTCATACAAGGCTTTCCGACGGTTCTATGGGGATTGACGACCTTATCATACTCGCGAAAAGGCAGGGTGTTGATAAAATTGCCATAACTGACCACGACTGCCTTGCCGGAACGGTCAGAGGCCGTTTAATCGGCGAGAGGCACGGCGTAACTGTTATACCGGGTGTTGAACTTTCCGCAACCGATTCAAAGCGCAAACGGAAGGTTCATATATTATGTTATCTCAGTGATAATCCCAACAGGCTTGAAGGGCTTTGCCGTGACAACCTCATCGCAAGAAAAAGGGCAAGCCTCCATATGGCAGTTAAAGTTGCGAAACGATATCCCACCACACCGGAATTCATTGTTAAATGTGCTTCCGGCTCCACAAACATTTATAAACAGCATATTATGCATGCCCTGATGGAATGCGGAGTGACGGACCAAATTTTCGGAAACCTTTATGATGAACTCTTTACAAAGGAGAGTGATGTCAACGTCATTACCGATGCTAAATTTCCCGAGCCTTCTGACATTCTCTCCGCAATTCATGAGGCAGGAGGTATAGCTATTCTTGCCCATCCCGACCTTTTTGACAGTTTGGAACTTCTTGATGAATTAATTGCTCTTGGTCTTGACGGCGTTGAAGTATGGCATCCCCAGAGCACGGAAGCTCAGATTGATTACCTTAAGGCCGTTGCGGAAAAAAACAGCCTATTGATGACCGGCGGCAGTGATTTTCATGGTATGTACAGCAAAGGTAAAATCAGTATAGGCGATCTTGTCACCCCGGACGATCAATTACGGTTGCTTCTCAACTATAAAGCCCGTAAGCGCAGAGAAAAATGAACCCGGTCAACTTTGTTTAATATTGGTATTATCTTTAAAATCATTACTTAATTATTAATAGACATATAGAAGAAGGTGTAATAGATGACCCCGCAGGATGACAGCGATGTGAAGATTTACGGCAAAGCCGGGCATTCTGCCGATACGGGTGATTTTATTGAGCTTGCTTCTTTTTTAAACCGGCAAAGAAGCAACGGTAATATTGCAAAAGCTAAAGCATTAGGTGAAAGGCTTGCTATACTAAAACCCGAAAGCAGTTCAGATGTTGTAAGCCTTTTTGACCGTGCAGAAAATACTGTCATTAATGCCGAAACAATGTATCAAATCAGAGTTTTGCTTATTTTTGTCGCACAGACTTCACTTCACAAAAAACTTGCATCACAGTTGCTTTCAACCTGTGCCGTTAATGCAATGTATGATAAGCTTATTGAAAACTCGCCCGTCTTCTATGACGGGATATCTGACGGAGCTGCTTTTACCTTTTATAGTTTGTCCATGCACCGTGAAAAAGAAATCAGCAAGAGTATCGGCTTGCATTTTGCAATGCTTTGCGGTATGGAAGATGACGATAAGTATTCGGAATTCGGAGCAAATCTTTTTAGACACATGTCTTCATTTCTTGAAAACATCATTGGCGAGTATCGTTTCGAAGAAACTGTTTAATAAATTTCATTTAATACTAATTACTCATAAATATCTAACTAAAAAATCCTCACAAAACCTCATAAATCACAGCTTTTGCTTAATTTTTTAGATGTTTTTTAATCGTGAATTAGTATAACTAATAATGGGGCGGATTTTTATCCGTCCCATGATCTTTTTAAATTATTTATTAGAAATGCGTTGAGTATAATTAAAAAGGGCATACCTTAAAAGGTATGCCCCGAAATGTCAGGAAAGATTATTTCTTCTTTGTGCAGACAAAAGCTGCTGCTGCTGCAAGAGAAAGTGTTGCGAATATAGCTATGCCGCCTACAGCAGAACCGGTCTGGGGAATAGGAGCTGCGGTAGTAGCTGCTGCAGTTGTGGGGACAGCAGGAATATACATCTTTGCAAAAACATTGAATATTTCACTGTCTGCAAGCTTATCCTTAAGCGTCTGGACATCAATTCCGGTTTTGTCTTGAACCTGAAGAAGAACGTCATCAACGACACCGGCAATTTTGTCTGTGTCCTTAATATCTTCCAGCTTAACTTCGCCGGCTGCCTTGAGGGCTTTTGTAAGTATGTCTTGAAGGTCTTCGTTGTCAACCTTTTCAATAGCGGCTTGAAGCGTTTTTTGGAGGTCTTCTTTGTTCATACCTTCAATAATAGTGGTAAATGCTTTTTGTAAATCTGCTGTGCTTAAGCCCTTTAAAGCTTCTTGAATATTTACGCCCTCTTTTTTAAGGCTTGCTACGATGCTGTCCAAGGTTGATAATGTTGTGGTGTCTGCTGCGAACGCTGCGATGCTGAGAGAAAATGCCATAGTGACCGCGAGAATGATGCTAAGAATTTTTTTCATGTTTTTCTTCCTTCCGTTTAATTAAATTTTGTTGACCGAAAACGCTAAATTTATTGTTGAAGCAATATTATCATAAACAATACTGCTTGTCAATACAAAAACTAAAAAAATTAAAAAATTAATATAAAATAAATATAGTCAGTATATTTATCTCAAAAAAGCTCATAAACTGCGCTTTATTTCCACTTTGCCTCAACAGTTAAACCGCCTTCGGGGAAGGTTGACGGAAGTGCCGGGCTCCAGCCGTCAAAAACGCGGTTTGATTTTGTTGGTTCCGCGGGTGCGGTGAGCGTTGCGCCGGCAGTGCTTGTCATAGATGCAACTTCAGATCCGCCGTTGCTGTCAAAGGTGATAACACTGCCTTCGGCCCATTTAGCTTTAACAGACAAATTACTTCTGGAGAACATGAGCGGTATCTCCGGATCCCAACCCATAAAAGTATAACCGGCCTTTTTCGGTGCCGCAGGTTCATCCGTATGTGCGCCGACAGTTCCGCTGATAGAAGCGACTTCGGAGCCGCCATTGCTGTCGAAAGTTATTGTACTGGTTGTTGTTTTCTGTGCAATATTTTTCCAATTAAAGTGAACGCTGTTGCCTTCAATGGAGTAAGTATCCGGTGTTGAAAAGCCATTAAAACCTTTTGTAAAACCTTGTCCCTCAAGCGCTTTAACAAAAAGATCGGTCATTTCGGCGTCCTTCAAGGTTACAATAGCCAACATGGTAAGTTCCGTACGGTCCAGGTATGTTGTTAAATTGCCGGGTACAAAACCGGTTATCCACCAGTAAACGTCGTAATTCCTTGTGAACTTCCATTTATCTTTCTGATACAATTCCATTTGCATTTTCAGAGAATTATCGTTTGACGCGCAATCATAATGCTCAATTATTTGCCCCGGCTTTTTTGTGTAGACACCTATCTCGGAACCGATAAAAGCATACCCGTATTGCCCTTTCCACATTTGAATCATCCAGTCGAGTCCGCTGTAACTGAATTTGACCCGTACCGTATTATAATACATCGCTGTTATCGGGGCACCCCAGTCGTATAGCCTGTTAAAGCCATAATCACGCTGCCATGGATCATTTTCTATGTAGAAAAAGCCTTCATCTTCATTGTATTTGTAAGACAGAACAGCACCTGTCGGTGCTATGCTGACGGTAACTTTGCAGGTTGCCTTAATATTTGTTCCGCCGTTTGCAGTGCAAGTAATATTCGCAACACCGTCGGCTTTACCTACAACCGTACCGTTGCCGTCAACCGAAGCGACTTTTTCGTTATCGGACTTCCAGCTGAGCGTTTTATTTTTGGCGCTGCTTGGCAGGACGGCAGCAGTAATTGCCGAGGTTCCGCCGACAGTTAAGTTCAAAACGGTCGGGTTCAGCGTTAAGGATGTCACCGAAACTCCGCCGGATGTAGTGGCGGGCTTTTTTGTGGTGGACGTGCTGTTTGGATCAGCGGTTGTCTGCGCTAATGTCGAAACTTCAGATGTTGTTTCTGTAACGGAGCTGTCCTTGTAATAAACCCCGTCGGTCCTGACTTCAACAGGTTTACCCGAAGCGGCAAAAGAATCTTCGATAATTTTCTTTTGGTCCGGCGTGATGCTTGTATAAACCCCGTCCCATCCGGAAATCCCGGCGGTTTCAAGCGCAGCCTGCACCAATTCATCGGAAAGACGGGCCGATGTGGTTGCCTCGGCAGTTGTGGTCTGGATTTTTGTTGTTGGCGTGGACGTACCGGTTTCTTTATCGCCGCCGCATGCCGCAAAGGATAGCAATAAAGTAAGAACGAAAATTATAGCGATGCTTTTTGTTATTATGTTTTTCATTTGATTCCACCCTTTCACCGGACAATTCAATCTTGATTTCTGCAAAAAAGTACAGGGGAAAACAGTAATAATTTACTTTTTATATGTTATATTACCCCGAGCGTATTGTCAAGTAAAAAATAAATAACATTTATGATAAATACTTTTATGCTTATATTTACGGAAAAAGAGCAGGGAATTCAGATAATCGCCAATAAGCTGTTTTTTTATTGTTTACATTTAAAAAACTATATCTATAAATAATAGATAGGTTTTACTTTGTCAATATTGATATTAAAATAATTTTATTCCAATTACAAAAAACCGGCTATTTGCGTTTGTAAAGGGGTTGTGCTATTATTAATGCACCGTTAAACTTATTTGTTTGAATAAAGGCAGGTAATTACATGAAAAAATGGGACGCGATTGTTGTCGGCGCCGGTAACGGCGGGCTTACCGCGGCGGTATATCTGGCCAAGGCGGGCAAGAATGTGCTGCTGCTTGAAAGGCACAACATCCCCGGCGGATTTGCAACGAGTTTTAAAAGAGGGCGCTTCGAATTTGAAGCGTCGCTGCATGAACTCAGCGGCTTCGGCAGCGAACCCGGGCAGGGAACTCTCCGCGCTATGTTTGACGAACTTGAACTGTCGGACCGGATAGAATGGGCACATGTTCCCGCCGCTTATCGTTTGATTGTAAAAAACGAAAATGTTGATGCGGCCATGCCGTTCGGCGTCGAAGCTTTCACAGACAAAATGGAATGTTATGTCCCCGGCTCGAAGTCTGCCATGAAAAGGCTTTTCGATCTTGCCGAAGAAATTTCGAAAACGACCGGTTTTTTAGGAGAGCTCAACGGCAGTTATAACCTTGGCGCGGTTACGGCTATTTTGAAGGAGCACATGAATTTTCTCAGAGTCGCCGGATACAGCGTCAACGATGTGCTGAACGCACTTGAGGTACCGAAAAAGGCGCAGGATATTTTTAATGCGTATTCATTATATCTCGGTGTTGACTGCGATAACTTAAGCTTTATTCATTATATAGCCATGGTGCTTTCCTATCTTCAATTCGGGGCCGTGGTGCCGAAGGGGCGCAGCCATGAAATGAGCTGCGCTGTTCTGCGGAGATTTGAGGAGTTTGGCGGTGAAGCCAGGTTCAACAGCCATGTTGAAAAAATCATCATGAAAAACGGCACTGTTAAAGGCGTCAGGCTGCTTGGCGGAGAAACACTGTTTGCCGACCATGTTGTCTGCAACTGCTCGCACCACAATGTCTTCGGAAAAATGATGGATAAACCGCAGGTGCCGGAGCGCGAGATAAAAACGGCAAATGCCAGAACTTTCGGTGCAAGCGGGTTCGGCCTTTTCCTCGGTTTAAACAGGTCACCGGAGGAACTCGGCATTAAGGACCACTGCTATCTTATTTATGACACCGCGGACACTGTAAAAGTTATGAGGAGCCTGCGTAAAATCGAAACAAACAATGTTCAGGCGACTGTCTGCCTGAACATGGCAGATCCGAATTGCTCGCCTCCGGGCACCTCTATCCTCTATTTCACCTCACTGTTCACGGAAGACGCTTGGGGCAAAATTACCGAAAAAGACTATTTTAAAACCAAGCAGGCTTTCGCCAAGCACCTGATAGATGATTTTGAACAGGCAACGGGCATCATCATACAGGGGAATATAGAGGAGATAGAAATATCCACACCCATGACATACGCCCGCTATACAGATGCCCCGCAGGGTGTTATATACGGTTATACAGCGTCATCCTGGGACGGCATTGTGCCAAGAATAATGATGGCCGGCATGGACGAGAAAATTCCGGGTTTGCGCTTCGCGGGAGGTTTCGGAACCCAGCTTGGCGGTTATTCTTCCGCCTATACCTCCGGCAGGGACGCGGCAATGGCGACACTTTCAGACATTGAGAAGGCGGGGGTTGTGAAATGAGCGAAAAAGTTATCATCAAATCAAATGTCAAAGACTTAGCCCTCTTTGCAAAAATCATACCGACGCGCAAGGGTAAGTTCAACAATGCCCCCGCAACGCCTCTGCCCGCCACCTACGCTGTTAACGAAACGGCAAAACATTTGCATCCTATTCAGCAGGAGCTTGCCGTGAAAGAAGTTATTGAACACAGCCGCGATGTTAAAAGCTATGTTTTAGTTTCGGCAACCGGGAAGCCGCTTGCCTATTTCCGCGCCGGGCAGTATTTAAGCATCAGCCTTACCATCGGCGGTTCCGTAACAACCCGTCCGTTTTCGATAACCTCAACGCCGGAGAAAGCGCTGATCGGGCACTATATGATCACGGTTAAGCGGGCTGTTGACGGATTCGCTTCCCGTTATATTCTTGACAACTGGACCGTTGGCACCGCCGTGAAAACATCCGCGCCGGAAGGCAACTTTTATTATGAGCCTTTGCGCGACGCCAAAACTGTCGTTGGAATTGCCGGCGGCTGCGGAATAACGCCTTTCCTTTCCCTTGCGGGCGCGATTGTCGACGGCGCGGAAGATGCGGAACTTGTTTTACTCTACGGCTGCAGGAAGGAAGAAGAGATTCTTTTTAAAAATAAGTTTGCGTGGATACAGGCAAAATGCCAAAAGGTCAAGGTTGTTTATGTCTTGAGCGACTCGGATGAAGAAGGCTTTGAGCACGGGTTTATCAGCGCTGAACTGATAAAAAAATACGCTCCCTCCATATACAGCGTGTTTGTTTGCGGCCCCGGCGAAATGTATCAATTTGTTGCCGAAGAGCTGAAAAAGCTGCATTTGGAAAAGAAATATATCAGGTTTGAGCTTTTTGAAGCCAATACGATTGATGCCGGCAAAACGGAAACTTTCAGCTGCAGGGCTTCTGTAAGCGGCGCCGAAACCAAAGTGATATCCTGCCGAAGTGACGAGAGCGTTCTTGTCGCGCTGGAAAGAGCAGGTATTCGCGCTCCCTCCCGCTGCCGCAGCGGAGAATGCGGATTTTGCCGCTGCAGGCTTGTTTCCGGCGATGTTTTCATTCCTCCGGAAACGGACGGCAGAAGAAAAGCAGATTTAAAATTCGGTTACCTCCATCCCTGCTGCTCTTACCCAAAAGGCGATATTGAAATCAGGCTTTGACCTTATACTAACCACCGATAAAACGCATTGAATCATATACTAATTTACTCATAAAAACCTAACTAAAAAATCCGCATAAAACCCCATAAATCAAAGCTTTTGCTTGGTTTTTAGAGGCTTTTTAATCGTGAATTAGTATTAGCGGTCTTTTCATCGTCGATTAGTATTACCCCGGTTCTTTTCATACAAAAAATAAGGCTTTCGGAATATTGTAATCCGAAAGCCTTCATTTATTGATCCGGTCAGTCCTTTTATTCTCCCTGAGGCGCACCTTTGCGCGCTTCGATTTCACCGAGCATTCGCTTGTATTCTTCCTCGTCGATTTTAACTTTTTTCCGCAAGAAAAAGTGCGCCGCATAAATCAGAACAATCGGCGCGGCAACCATGCAAACCCTCAGCCAGAAGGTAATGCTTGGCGGCGCGTTTACAAGAATATCTTTGATTTGAGCAGTTTTATCCGCCTCGGTTATCTGTTTGAGCGAAGCACTTTTTTCCACATCCGAGATGCCGTTTGTAATGGAAAGCATGCCGATTGCGAGGTAGGCAACCGTAATGATTGCCTGCTGCAAAGCGCTGCCCATTTTGGCCATGAAGGGACGCAGGGAAAAGATGATCGCCTCATCCCGCGAGCCTGTCTTATATTCGTTGTATTCAATGGTATTGGTCAGGCAAATTGTTATAACCATATAAATCAGCGACTGCCCGAAACCGATAATAAACGCCTCCGCATAAATCAGCGCAAACTGAACCGCGGCAGGAGCGCCCAATGCAGGGAGCAGTGTGCCGAAAACAAGGAACATCAAATAGCCGATAACCGTTGTGATGATTGCAAGTTTAGACATCTTTTGGCGCGACATTTTCGCGGCAAGCCGAGGATAAAGGATATTGATCGCAACGGAAGCAAGCGCGTAAAAAGCCACGAACATCGTCACATAAGTGCCGTTATAGCCGAACGATAAGTACATGTAGTTGACGCCGAAAGCTGTCAGTAAAGCGCTGCCGACATTGTAAAGCAGCATAATCAGCGCAACCCAAAGGAGCTGGTCGTTTTTAAAAATCACGCTGACCATTTTCTTCAGCCCGATGTGGTCCTCTTTTTCCAGATGAGCGGTTTTATTTTCCTTCACAAAGAAATAGACGACGACTTGGCTCACGCACAGCGCCAGCGCGATAAAAACCCCAACCGCTTTAAAACCGGTTATCGAGCTGCCGCCTATTGCACCCGACCCGTTTGTAAGAATAGGAATAAGCCCCATTGCGAGAATCGCGCCGATCATCGCGAAAAGGTTCGCATAGGAAGTCAGTTTATCGCGCTTTTTCGGTTCGCTTGTCAAAGAAGGGAGCATGGACCAATAGCCAATATCGTTCATCGTCCAGGTAATATCCCAAAACAAATAGAGAACCGCAAAAAGAATGACAAAATTCCAGCCGCTGAGGCTGTTGCTGAACATTAAAATCAATACGACGGCATTCAGAACGGCGCCTATAATAATCCAAGGCTTGAACTTGCCGACTCTGGTGCGTGTGTTTTCAATGATGCCGCCCATAACCGGGTCATTAATCGCGTCCCAAATCCTGGCAATGACCAAAATAACACCGATTGCACCAAACTGTTCGGGCGACAAATTGCGGGTGAACAGAACATAGGAAAGCAGAAAATTGGCGAACAGCGTATACGCCATGTCGCGGCCTATGCCGGGCACGGTATAAGTCCATTTGTTGCGGTTAAATCGTTTTTCTTCTGTCAGGTTTGTCACGGAATCACCCTCTTCGTAAAATTTCAATTAACTATATACTCATTATATCAAATTTGCAGAATTATTCAACACAATTTATCCCGAAATCATCATCCACCGTCGCTTGAAAAGTTTCTCGGAAATTCTTTATATTATTTTTAAAAATATCAAGGCTTCATTATAATTGACCCTGCCGGTTTCCGCCAACACATAAACATGATCGCTTTTATCAGCCGCAACGCAGGAATAACCGGAAGGTCCGTTGTAAAGGCGTTTTACTTTCCATATCTTTCCGTTATCTTCGGATATTCCTGCCGATAGATTTGCCCTTGTCAAAAAACAATCGGGGTAGGTTAAAAATATTGTGCCATCAGATGTTTTATCCAGAGAGCTTTGGCACATCGGTGTTTTGAGTGTGGTGTCACAGTGCTTATACCAGCTTTCGCCGCCATCTCTTGAATAAGATATTTTCTGCATTTGATCGGGATGATACTTGCTGCAGCCCGGTCCGAATCTCGTTACCATCATCAGCTCGCCGTTATTCAGCTCGACGGCTTCGGACTCGCCGCCCCTTGCCTTCTCTCCCTCTTTCCAGGTTAAGCCGCCGTCATCACTGTATATTGCACGGCCGCTGCCCGGCACTGCCAGTCTGCCCGATTGAAGCTGAATGCTTTTACCCGGGCCTGGCATTGATGAACCCATCAGAATTTTATTTTTCCAGGTAATTGTAAGGTCGGAATGAAGGATGCCTTGGATGTTATAGGTACTTACCCGGTAATTTTCCGCCTTGGTGCCATTTGTGTAAACGAAGTTCAGCAAACCGGTCACCCGGTCAAAAACCGGGGTTGGGTTGCCCGCTTTGCCAATTCCGTTTTCAATATGGAAGAAAACGTTCAGCTTGGTCCAGCTTTTACCGCCGTCTGAAGATAGTTTGCCGACAATATCAATATCACCAAGGTCATGCGAGGAATTTTTCCTTGCTTCTGCTGTGGCAAGCAGCACATCATTGTTGAAAGTATAGCCGTATTTTTCATTCAACACATCTTTATCTAAAACTATCAGTGACGGTATTCGAAAAGTCCTGTATCCGGCTTCGCCGTTAACAAACAAGAACAAGGGCTCGTTTTCACTGTTTTCGAATATATTCCATACTTGAGTTTTTGCCCAAATAATTCCGATCGACATCGCCGCAATAACCGATGAAAGCATCACTATGGAAAAACTGCTGCTGGTTTTCAAAACCAGCCCCGGCAATGAAGCTGCAAAGATTATCATGATGCCAATGATAAGAATCATACAAGTTGCATTTGACAAAGATAAAGGCTGGAAATAATCCGAAATCAAAGATTTATAAATGATTCCCGCAAACATAGCAGCAGCGATGCTTAATAACGCAAATTTTGCTTTGAAAGCACCTGTGTTTTCCACCGTTTTATAACGAAAGAAAAATACCGCACAACCCGCCGTCAACGCAATAACTGCCCCAAAAGCCGAGGACAGCAACAGCTTGTTCTTTACTATTTCCCAATTAATTTTTAAAAACAGGAACAGACCTGCAGCCAAAAGCGCTCCGCCCGAAAGAAGCAGCGCATTTTCGATAATTTTTATCATTTCCATTTTGCAATCAATTCCTTATCCTATCTTTCATTGCTCCGGGTTCATTTTATACATCATTATTTTCAAAAACAAAGTTTCCCCGACTCAGCATGCCTCGGTATATTTAACTTCGTCTTGAACAAAAAAACTCGAACTTCGTCCCGAACGAAAGCCACTTCAACTTTCGTCTTGGACGAAAACGACTTCGACTTTCGTCCCGGAGGAGCCTTTTTGATACGGGACCCAATCCTTGCCGCAGTCAATTTCATCAATAGGCCTTTTTAATGTGATTTGCTTAATGATGCTTGATGATGAGAAAAAAGCGTAGTTGCCGATACTCATCACGCCGGCAGGAACGGTGACCTCGGTAAGCGAATTGCAGTATGAAAAGCCATCGTCTCCGATTATTTCAAGGGTAGCCGGAAGAATAAAATTATTTAAGTTTTCACACTTCAAAAACGCTCCGCTGCCGATTTCCTTAAGTCCTTCCTGTAAGCTTATCCTGTAAAGGTTCCCGCAGAGGTAAAAAGCATTGTTTCTTATTTTAGCAACAGTCCCCGGTATTGTTATTTCACCGCCGCCGATGATATTACCGTTACTATCCTTCTTAAGATTCTCTCTCGAATTCGGATAAAACACAAGCTCTATTTTGCCTTTTGTATAAAGCACGCCGTTTTCATCGGCTTCAAAAAAGCGGTTGTTTTCGGAGACTTCAAATTTCTCTAAAGCAGCGCAGTTGGTAAATGCCCACTCGCTGATTCTTTCGACATTCGCTCCTATTTTTACATTTTTAAGATACTCGTTGTTGGCGGCGCAAAACCTCATCAGCTCCACTACTTTTTTTCCGCCGGTTTCATCCTCGATTATTAATGAGGTTTCGGAGGAATTGCCTTTATAACGGTAAAGAGCTGCACCGCCCTCAACATCCTTATATGTTGATTTTGAATGTTGACTGATATCGCAGGATGCAAGTGAGCATAAAAGCACGGCAATAAACAGAAAAGAAAATGTTTTTTTCACATTGAACTATCCTTCCAAAAAGCATTGATCGAAATTCTAATGATATTAATTTCTTAATTGTCCGGATTTGCCGCGGAGGTTTTTTCTCCGGGGATTTCATTGTTCCGAAGGTTGTCCAGCTCATCAGCCCTTCGTTTTAATTCTTCAATGATCAACCCATGCTTTTTATCCGACAAGTCATAGAAAAACAGGGGTATTGAGCTTAATGTGTGCCCGAGCACCGAAAGCCCCAACGTGATTAAAAGAATTTTGTTGCGGATACCGGGAAAGAACAAAACATTCCAATCGGATGTGAAGCCGATAGCAGCGTAAACAGCGGGAACAATCATGGCAAGCAATGTGGTAAGCGGGTTTGTGATTAACCCGAAGATGTTTGAGCAGCCTTCCAGCCTTTCGCGGGAGATGTACTGCTGATAGTCCCATGCATCCGGCGTCATCGTCCTTCCGCCCATCCAGCTTACCGTGCCGAAAATATTGCTGACAAACATCGCGATAAAAAGCAGATAAACTTTCTCCCACAAAATAGCATAATACATCATCAAAAAAGAGATATACTGAAGACCGCGCGCCAATAAAACCGCGTTTCTCTTGCCAAGCTTTTTCACGATATACGGCAAAAATAAATTTCCGGGCGCGCCGGATATGCCGACTATTGTTGCCATAAATCCGAGCAGCCAATCCTGCCTCATGCCGTATATGATGATAATATTCAATGTATTGATGCTGCCCCAGCTGACCGCGCCCAAGATACCGGATATATTTAAAATCCAAAGATATTTATTCTTTAGCACCGCCTTGAAGCCCTGCCGCATACTGACATCCGGCTTGTGCTCCCGCTCGATTACGACTCTGTCCTTCACGCCGAAAGCCTGGAAAAGCACCAGCGGCGTGAAGACAATGATAACTCCGGGGAGGACATACCTGTAAGTGTTCAGCGCAGCCATTCCGCCGGTAAAGGTTGCCAAAACAGGAATAAACATCATCACGATACCCGGAATAATCACACTGATAATGTTGCCGATTGCTATGAGCTTTGTTCGCTCCTGTGTATTGGGCGTGATGACATTTTCGATGTTGTCTTTTTGCTGAGCATAAGAAAGAAAAGTATTGTAAAAATGAAAAATCAGCTGCAGCACCCAGAGCCTCGTTTTATATTCCATATCCCCGAAAGGTAAAAACACAATCAGCAGCAGGCAGAAAATTGTCGGAATACCGCCAACGATGACAAACGGGCGAAACTTTCCGTATTTATGCGAAAGTTTCTTTAAAACAAAATTTGTATAGTAGTTGCCGAAAACATTAATAACAAGCAAACCGCCTAATAACTGCGGAAAGGCGGGCACGATAGACTCGGTGAACCTCTGCGGCACAAAAAATGAAAGTATGCCTATGATTAACGAGGGTATCATGATTCTGTTAATCATTTTCATGGTTTTTTTCGGCACATTGCCAAGATTATCCCGGATTATCATACCGATAGGGCCAAAAATATAGCCGAACGGCATCCCGATAAGCCCGATAACATATATATCCCTGAAGGAAATGCCATATATCGCGCCGACCAGCAGGCAGGTAGCGCTGAAGCCAATGAAGCCGGTTGCCTGCCCGATGCCGCCGCTGCCGATAGCGCCTAAAATCAGGTGAGAGAATTCCCGGTTGCTGACATAGTCGCCGTCCTTCGGTTTTTTCCAATGCGCTTTAATGTCATCAACAAGCTGAAGCATGAACTCGTCTTCTGATCGCATAGCTATCCTCCCCGGATTTGCTCAATCTCCATCATAAACATTTATTCTGTTTCTGTTTCTTCTTCCATTCCGGCAGCTTCATCCTTAAACCTCATAAAAAAAGCAAAAACGCAGCCCAAAATCAGGCAGAAGAACGGAAAAATAATCAGTAAAAATCTTGCGGCACCGTCCGGATTTGTTCCGGGCACATCCCCGCTCTCAAAGCCGTAAATTTTATTGACCAAAACAAAGGCAAGGCTGGTAAAGAGCCCATTCAGCCGGTTCATAAAGCCCATCGCGCTGGAATAGATGCCTTCCCGGCGCAAGCCGTATTTTTGAGTGTCCTCATCCATTATCCGCGCGCCGACCATGTCCATGGTTACCAGCACGCCCGCAACGCCGAAGCCGATCATGGAGCTCACCACGACCGTACCCATAAGCCCGGTCATAAAGTACAAGGGTATCAAGCCCAGGGTCATTACAAAAAGCGAGGTGCGCCAGGCAGGCATCAGTGTCAGCTTTTTAACGATGAACACCCATATCACAACACTGATAATAGCCACAACAAGCACAGAACCGAGCACAAGTGTTGTCTTGCTGCTGTCAAGCTTTAATGAATATTTTACAAAAAACGGAACCCCTTGCATAACCAGCCCGCCCGCGGCACTGTAAAAGGCGTTTGCAAGCCCGAAAATCCAAAAATGCGGATTGACGAACAGCGCCTTGAGGCTGCTCCACAACTGCGGCTTTTCCATCTCGACGGAATGCGGATTTTCATGGCAGCCGAAGGAACAGAACCAAATTACGCCGAGTGCGAGAGCACCGTAAACCATCGCGGTGTTGGAATAGCCGATTTGCTTGGTCACCATCGGTGTAAGCGCGATGCTGATTATCATCGCGACCAGCTGAAACGCCTGCCGCATGGAATTGCTTTTCGCCCGCAGTGCGTCAGTGTTAAAAAGTTCAGGAAACAGCGCTCCGTAATTTGCGTTGAGCAGCGAATCAAGCGTGCCGGTTAGGATGTACATCAGCAGCATATAAATAAACAGCGACATCCCGCTGAGTGCTGCCGGCGGCGTAAAGAACAGGATGAAAGACAGCACCAGCAGCGGTGTGCCGATAACCATCCACGGGCGGCGCCTGCCCCATTTGGTGCGTGTCCTGTCGGATAAAAAACCATATACGGGGTTGTCAATGGCGTCCACGAAGGTATAAATAAAAAGAACGAGGGCATAACGGTTTGTATTCAGCCCGAGCGTGTCCACATAAAATATCGCGGCGTAGGTTTTGAACATGTTGATCGGAATAGATGTGCCGAACATGCCGATGGCGTAGCGGAAAGGGCTTGTCACCTTTTTAATGCCGGTTTGTATTTCATTCATTACACAACCCCCGTTTATTCATCTTTGTTTTGATAATTATATCAAAATATCAATTTGTTTACAATGGTTTCCCACATGTAAAACAAGCTTGAAATTTCTGCCTATATCAAATATAATTTTATTGAAAGCATACCATTGCATATAAGGAGAATCCTATGAACACCGGTAAAAAAGACTACATCTGCCACAGCTACATCCCCGGCGGCAACCTGAGCGCCGAAGCAGTCGCGAAAATCAACTTCCGCCAAATCACGCATACCAACATTGCATTTGCTCTGGTGGAAAAGGACCCGAACGGCTTTTTTGTACCAAACATCAGCGGCAATATCCTGGCCGGCATCAAACTTGTGCAGGCTGAAATTAAGCAGCAGGGCGCGGTGAGCAAAATACTCATCTCTATAGGCGGCTGGGGTGCGGGGAACTTTTGTGAAGCCTCAGCAACACAGCAAAGCAGAAATGCCTTTGCCGAAAAGTGCCTGGAATATCTTAAAAGCACCGGTATACAGGGTATTGATATCGACTGGGAATACCCCGGCCGGTGCGCGGATGTGATTTCTGCGTGTAAAAACTGCAAAACGGATTATATCAAGCTGTGCAAGACTATCCGTGATGTCATCGGCGGCGGATACCTGCTGACGGCGGCGGTGGGCTCGCACCTGTCGCGGGATTTGGATTGGGCGCGGCTCAATGATGTGTTCGATTATGTGAATGTGATGACTTATGATATGGGCAAAACCGCACACTCGAGCTTTGTTAAAACAACCCTTGCCATGCGCCTGTGGAGCGGTTCCGGCTTTGACAAAAGCAAGCTGGTTTTGGGGACTCCCTTTTATGCCCGCTGCAAAAGTGAAAAATACAACGCCAAAGGATATGCTGAACTCATGGCACTCGTGCGGGCAGGCAAGGCAACCCTGCCCTGCAGTCATCCAAAAACCAGGATTATGTTGTGATAGAAGGCAGCCGTTGCAGCATTGACACACCGGCGTCCATCGCACGCAAAGGCCGCTGGGTGAAAAAGAACGGCTATGCCGGGATGTTTAACTGGCAGGAGATGACGGATGACAACGGTGAGCTTAGGGCCGCCATGTGCTCTGTCCTCAACGAATAACGCTGTACAAAAAAGGGGCTGTATCAAAACGCTGAAAAATCAGCGAAGAGATACGGCCCCTTTA
>CAZVJW010000047.1:0-30346 GCA_964627535.1 uncultured Eubacteriales bacterium | reverse complement strand
CTATTCGTTTTCCTTGTTCCGTTTTATAACCTTCAGCCTTGAAAAATCTTCCCTGTCCTTTTCCTCCAGCGCGTCGGTAATATACTTAACCGTTGATTGAAAGCGCGGGATAATCACATTGTCCAAGGCGTTGGTGCGTTTTTTGGTTTTTTTAATCGCGTCGGCAAGCCGGTATACGCAGCTTTCAACCTCGGCAAGCTCAGCCGTAAGCCGTTTAACCTCGTCAAATTTGATGGTTGCTTCGTCAAGTTGGGAATTGGTCAGGTCAAGCCCGTAATATATTTCCGGCGGGCGGGGTTTCAGCGTGACGGTAGGCAGCTCTACGCCCATAACGCTTCTGAAGTCCATTTCAAGGCCGTCATCGATTGGGATTGTCATTGCCGACTCTCTGCACAAGCCCATCGTCATATGCGCCCGTTGAAGCGCGGCGTAAGCTTCTGCGTAGGTTGCCGAAATATCCGCCTGAATCACATTTGCTCTATCAATCATCAGCATCATTTCACGCACAAGAATGCTTCGTTTGCGGTCCATCAAATCATAACCGAGCTTTGCCAATGCGAGCGACTTTTGTGTGTTGATTAAATTGTTTTTTGTCGGGAAAACCGGAGAGGCCATTTACAACACCCCTCTACTGTTCAATGTAGTATTTATCAAGCGTTTCGCTGTTGACTCTTTCAAGCATTTTACGCGGCAGAATGGATAGCAGCTCCCAGCCTAAATCCAGTGTTTCTTCGATGGTCCGGTTATCGGTATAACCCTGGTTGATAAAACGATCTTCAAATTTTCTGCCGAAATCCATGATGAGCCTGTCTTCTTCGGAAAGTTCGTCTTCACCGATGACTGAAGCGAGCGCTTTCGCGTCCTGCACCTTGGCATAGGAAGAGAACAGCTGGTTTGACAATGCGCTGTGGTCCTCCCTCGTGAAACCCTTGCCGATACCGTCCTTCATCAGCCTTGAAAGGGAGGGGAGTATGTTAATGGGAGGATAAATGCCCGTTGCGTCAAGCGCCCGGTCAAGCACAATCTGCCCCTCGGTGATGTAACCTGTCAGGTCCGGAATCGGGTGGGTGATGTCATCGTTGGGCATCGTTAAAATAGGGATTTGCGTAACGGAACCTTTCCGGCCTTCAATAATACCGGCGCGTTCGTAAATAGACGCCAAATCCGAGTAAAGGTAACCGGGGAACCCTTTTCTGCCGGGAATTTCTCCCTTTGAGGAGCTGAATTCCCGCAGCGCTTCGGCATAGGAGGTCATATCCGTTAAAATAACCAAAATATTCATGTGAAGGTCAAAAGCCAAATACTCCGCGGCGGTTAATGCGCAGCGCGGCGTGATAATGCGTTCAATAATCGGGTCGTTGGAAAGGTTGAGAAACATGACGACCTTGCTCATAACATTGGATTCCTCAAACGAGCGGCGGAAATAGTCCGCAACATCGTTTTTAACACCCATGGCGGCAAAAACAACCGCAAAATCTTCGCCGTCGGCAATGGATGCCTGCCGGACAATTTGCGCCGCAAGTTCGTTATGCTTCATGCCGGAGCCCGAAAAAATGGGAAGCTTTTGGCCTCTAATCAGGGTGGCTAAAGCGTCAATGGAGGAAATGCCGGTTTTAATGTAATTGCGGGGATAAACGCGGCGAACGGGGTTAATCGGCGCGCCGTTGATATTGCGCCTGCAAACCGGAAAAATTTCGCCCATGCCGTCTATCGGCCTGCCCAACCCGTCAAATACCCTGCCGATGAGCTCCGGCGAAAGCGGTAATTCCATGGGCTTGCCGACAAGCCGGGTAAGGGTGTTTTCCATGGAAATTCCCCTGGTGCCCTCAAAAACCTGAACGGTAATCTTTTTGCCGTCTATTCTTATAATCCGGCCGTGGCGGACGCTGCCGTCGTTCAGCTTCAGCTCAACCATTTCCTCATAGCTTGCGTCCTCAACATTGTCAAGAACCACAAGGGAGCCGACAATCTGGTTAAGGCCGGCATATTCGAAAATCATGATTCGTTCACTTCTTTCTGGAAAGAACATTACAGTTAGTGGTTAGTGGCAATTTAGATGGTAGATGCCAGATAATAGATGTTAGACGGATAAGAGACGTTTCTCCCATTGCTTCTCAACTTCTTCTCGTGACGCAGTCACACTTCTCAACAGCTTTTCTACTTACCGTCCACTATTTTGTCAGCACTGCGAGTGTGCGGTTTATTTCCGTTATATAATCATCAAGCATGCCCAATTTATCATTCGGCACATCATATTTCATCGCCACAAGTTTATCAAAAAGTTTGAGGGCGGTAATTTTCGCGATTGGAACCTTCATGGAGATAAGCGCTGAGGACTTATCATAAAGATGCAAAATGCACCGCATCATTTTTAACTGTTTTTCAAGCGGAACATAGGTGTCTGTCGGGTCTGTGGCGTTCTGCTGCAAAAAGCCCACACGTATGACACGGGTAATTTCCATAATCAGTTTTTGCTCGTCCGGCAGGACATCGACGCCGATAAGCTTGACGATTTCCATCAGCCCCTTTTCCTCAAGAAGCAGGGCATAAAGTTCATGGCGGCATTTGATGAAATCGTCGCCGACATTGGCGCTGTACCAATCGGCGAGGTCGTTAAAATATTCGCTGTAGCTTTCGGTCCAGTTGATCGCGGGGAAATGGCGGGCATATGCGAGAGCCTTGTCCAGCGCCCAGAAACATCGCGTAAAGCGTTTTGTGTTTTGCGTTACCGGTTCGGAAAAATCCGAGCCCTGCGGGGAAACGGCGCCGATAACGGTTATTGAGCCGATACCGCCGGTGACGGTCTCATAATAGCCTGCTCTCTCATAAAACTCGGAAAGCCTGGAGGGTAGATAGGCCGGAAAACCCTCATCGGCAGGCATTTCTTCCAATCTTCCTGAAATTTCGCGGAGAGCTTCCGCCCAGCGGGAGGTTGAGTCCGCCATAAGCGCTGTGTGGTAACCCATATCGCGGTAATATTCCGCAATGGTGATGCCGGTATAAATGGACGCTTCTCTTGCCGCAACCGGCATATTGGAGGTGTTCGCGATAAGCACTGTACGGTCCGTTAAAGGCCTGCCTGTCCGCGGGTCAACAATTTCCGCAAATTCCGACAGCGCCTGTGTCATTTCGTTGCCGCGCTCCCCGCAGCCGACATAGATGATTATATCCGCGTCGCACCATTTGGCGAGCTGATGCTGAGTGACCGTTTTGCCGGTGCCGAACCCGCCGGGAACAGCCGCCGCGCCGCCCTTGGCGACGGGGTAGAGGGTATCCACAATGCGCTGGCCGGTAATCAGCGGGCGTGTCAGCGGCAGTCTCTTTTTTACCGGGCGCGGTGTTCTGATAGGCCAGCGCTGGCAAAGAGTGAGCTCGTGTATGCTGCCGCTGTCGTCCTTGATTTTAACAATAGTATCTTTCAGTTTATATTTGCCACCGGGAGAACATTCAATAACTTCTCCGCTTAATGAAGGCGGGAGCATAAGCCTGTGCATAACAACGGGTGTTTCGGGAATTTGCGCGTAAAAAGCGCCGCCGGTTAACTTGTCACCAACCTTAACCAACAGTTCGGTTTCCCAGAGAACCTCCTCGTCGAGAGGGGGAGCGTTAACGCCGCGGGCAATAAAATCGCCGGTTTTCTTTGCGACTTCCCTTAACGGGTTTTGAATACCGTCAAAGATATTGCGGATAATTCCGGGGCCGAGCGTTGCGCACATAGGCCCGCCTGTTGCGTAGACAGGCTGGCCGGGTTTCAGCCCGGAGGTATCTTCATAAACCTGTATGATGGTGGAATCGCTGCTGATACCTATCACTTCGCCTGCGAGTTTGTTTTCGCTCACATAAACCATTTCCATCATGCCAAGGCCGGTCGCGCCCGAAATGGTTACAACCGGACCGTTGATGCCGAAAATACTGTTTTCATTGCCCATTTAAAACCACTTCGCTCTCATAGAGCTTGTACGGACAAGCCCGAATTCTCATAAAAACCTTGCCTTTGCACTTCCAGCCTGGAGTCAAGCGTATCGTCGAGATAAACACCGCTGTCATCGCTTTTCGCCTTGCAGCCGCCTATACGGATCCAGTCGTCGGCAATGACGCTGCAATGAGGGCCGATTACGGATATAATTAACTCTTTATATTGCAGATCCCCGGTTTTTACAAAAACAGTAATTTGCTTTTCACCGTAGTAAGATAAAAAACGGGCGGCGCTTTTTTTAACAAACTCTCCATATCCGGCTGTCTTTGTAAAATCTTCAAGTTTTTCCGCAACGGCTGCAAACACTTGATCGGTTATGACGTTTCGTGCTGCGGCAAGCTCATTTCGAAGATCAGTTTCGAGAATTGACTGTGCACGGTTTGCCTGCAAAATTATTTTGGCGGATTCTGTTTCAATATAAGCTTCGCTGCGCCCGGTAGCTTCCCGCAGAGCCTTCTCCTCTTCGTCTTTGCGGACAGCGGCAATTTCGTCGTTAATTTCTTTACGGCGCAGTTCTAAATTTTCACTGATGGCGTTCAGAAAAAGGCTTATTTTCTCATCCTGAGAAATCAAAAGAATCCCCCCCCAAAAAAGGTTAAACAAGAATTACAGTTTAATGCCAATGGCGTCACGGACATATTCGGCGATTGAATTTGTACCGGTCGAGCCGTGCCTGTCCGGAATTTCAATAATCAGCGGCCGCTGATGTTCTTTTTTCAGTTTAACAAGCAAACCGGGACTCATTTCCCCCAGAAGCTGTGTGATAAGCACGACGCCGATATCATCGCGCTTAAAGACAGCATCAAATGCAGCCTGAACACCTTCGGCACTGTTGACAACTTCACCTTCCATGCCTGCAAGACGCAGCCCGACTTCGGTATCCACATTATCGCTTATTAAATAAAACCGCATAGGAAATACCTCTGAGCTATATTTTATTCAGAATAAGAATGGAGATGACAACACCGTACAGCGCTATGGATTCGCCGAGGGCAACGAATATAAGTGATTTACCGAAGCTCTTGGGGTCCTCGCTTGTCGCCGCGATGGCCGCGGGAGCCCCTGCCGCAACGGCAATACCGCCGCCTATGCCAGCAAGCCCCGTAACCATGGCTGCGGCGAGAAGGCCAAGCCCCAGGGAGTTTGAACCGCCGTCTGCTGCGGTTTGCGCAGCCGCCGTGTCTGCTGCGGGAGCGGTGGTTGGGTTGCTTGCCGCCGCAACCGAGAAGGTCAGGCAGGAAACAAGAACCGTGAGCACAATGAAACCGATAAGCTGTGAGGCGAGAACCTTTTTAACGGGTTTTCCCTGTGCCCTTTTCTTAAAGGCCGAATACATTAATAACATCAGGACTACGGGCGGAACAACAGCCAAACCAACATAAAATACAGTCATCACTAATTCCTCCAAAAATCATTTACGTTTAAATAAAACAGCCGGACCGGCTGCGGTGAACGGTCGTCCGTCGCCTTCAAGAAAGCGGCTGAACATTTCATAAAACTCAAGGCGCAAGGCCTGAATTCCGGTTAAAAGCCCTTCCAAAGCAATCACCAAAATATTACCCAGAATGATTACGATGATATTCTTATCATTCGCGAGAGCGAAAACAACCATCATCATACCCGCATGAACCAAAACGAAAGCGCCGACCCGGAGAAATGAAACGGTGTTGCTTAAATAGGAAAGAACATATTCGAGCATTTCGAAAACATTTTGCAGAATGAAATCCGAAACACTTTCACGTTCCCGTTCTTCATCTTCATCACGGCGGTCAATAAGATGAATCAGTTTATCTTTCATAAAAAGAGCGATAGCGCTGACGGCTAAAACCGTGGCTGTCAATCCGCCGGGAACGAGGTTTTTAATCCCCATTAAGCCGGCTGCGCCCAACACGCCAAAGGAATAAAACAGAATACCTGTCACACCATTGTTGCTGAAAAGCGCCTCCCCGTAATGCTTCGTTTTTATACAGGAATAAACATTGATCAGCATGGAGAAAATCACAAGGAAGACCCCTATGCTGATTGAAAACAGCAGAATCGTATTAACGGAATCCATCACGCTTAAAGGCTTTGAGGCGAGGCCGATAGCGTTGTAAACAGGGTTGAGCGCATCCTCGAAGCCGAAAACAGAGCCGAAAATAAAACCGAAAAACATGGAGGAAACTCCGCATGGGATGAGGATTTTCCCGAGAGGCATACCCTTGAGTTTCCACATAAAAAAGCCCGCGGCAATTAAAACAAAACCCTGCCCGATATCGCCGAACATCATACCGAATATTAACGTGTATGTTATGGCAACAAAGGCTGTAATATCCGTACTGCCGTAGGAAGGCAGCCCGTACATAGAAACAAAATACTCAAAAGGCCTAAAAAAAAAGAAATTCTTCATTTTAATCGGAGCGAATTTGCTTTTTTTTTCCGGATCGCTGATTTCGCAGTTTATATCACTGAGTTTCGAAAGAAGCCCGTTAAATTTCTTCAAGTTGCCTGAAGGCATCCAACCCACGTAATAAAACTGGCTGCCCCGGTATGCAGCGAACCTGCGCATGTCAAAGGCTTCATTGAACCATTTAAGGCGGGAATAAATACCCGATATTTTTTGAGAATTTTCGGTCCAATATTCAGAGAGCTCCTTATCCAAACCGGCAATCTGGGAATCCAGGATATCCATATTGCTTTTCAATTGCCCGATGACCTCGGTTGCGGTTCCTGCGGCACCGGGGATGTGAAGCCTCTCAAAATAAAGCAGGGAAAAAATCCGGTCAATCTCTTCGCTTCTGTTGCGGGGCGCAAAATATACACCCCAGCATTCGGTTTCATCCGTGGAGCATGGAATAAACAGCATATAAGGTTTGTCATTGTATGCTTCAAGTTTTTTATAATTTTCTTTTGGCATATGCCCGAAACGAACTTTGATAAATTCACAAGCGAAAAGTTCATCAAGGCGGACATCAAGATTTTCGAAATGACGGTATTGGGTGATTCCCTTTTCGCAAACCTCACGCTGCTCGACAAGCGTTTTTCGGTCACTGTGCAGTTCGGAAAGCTTTGAGCCGAGTTCTCCGATATAAACGGAAGCCTCGGAATCGACATAATCGCCCGGTATAATCGGCTGTGCGTCCAGGCTGACAGCCAGAACTGCGGCAAGCTCTTCGATTTTTTGCACCTTCAGGGAATAAGGGTTTTCCTCATTCAGCGGCATAAATCCCATAGAAGGCGATAAAAAGCCGACTGCGTTTTCGGGCTGGAACTCTCCGCTCATATAACATGCCTCAATGAAGCTGTCAAGCTTTTCAAGGCTTCCGGCCGCTCGTATCAGTTTCATTTTCGTAATCAAAAATTTCGCCTCCTTTCCGGAAAGACTTTATACGCCCGCGCCGATCAGCATAGGTTTTATTTTATCCGCGGGCACATGATACCTTACACCTTCGACTATATGGATAATATTATCAATCTCATTTTCTGCAATAGAAATATAGCAAAACATGACAACGGTTGGGTCGGTTGAAAAGCGGAAATGTTTTTTGCTCCAGTTGTTGAGAATTTTATGGGTTGCAACTTCAACATATTCAAAGTCAATTGCTTTCAGCTGCTTTCCGTAAAATGTCAGCTCAAGGGACTTCAGCATTTCCTCGGCAGACGGGGATTGAACCAGCAAAGAAATCTCTTTTCCGGTAAAATTACTGATTTCCGGAATAATGAACCTCATCAGCAGTGTTTCATCGGCATGGAGCATTTTTTTCAGACGGTAAAGGTTGACGATTGCACGCATATCCACCTGAATCCGCAGCACATCAAGCATTCCTTCAAGGCGGCTGCCCTTGAAATCCTTGTTTGCCAGCTGCCAAAGTTTAGAATAAAAAAAATTATATAGGGCGGCTTCAATATCCAAAGACTCCCTTGCTGCTTTGGCTGTCTTTTCAAACGGAGCGAGTATTTCCTTGTATTCGGTACCGGAAAGAGCATCGAGCAGCCCTGCATATGAGTCAATGGAGGCTAACTTGAAAAGGTCAAGATCGGTATGCTCGCTAAAAAACGCCGGAAAAGAAAAGAGATAATCCCCGGAGCGGCCGATACTGAGCAGGCGGACAATGCTCAAAATTTGGGTGATATCGTTTTTTAGAATAAAATACCGGTAAAACTCCTGGCCGATGGACATTTCATATCTGCACAGCGAAGCGTATTGCTTCAGCAGCCGTTTCTTGAATATTTCCTCAAGCCGGCCTCTGTGAATATTGGCTGTTGCAACACCTTCAAAGATGTCGGCATAGGATGTACGGGTTTTCAGGTAAGATGCGATTTCCCCGACACTGCGGCAATTGATTAAGTCCAAATAGTTCTGCTCGGTCAGCCTTCTGCCGTACATGGCTCTGGATTTCGCAAGTATCGCGTTTGACGAAAAGGAGGACATCATAAAATCACCTTCCCCGCGTTTCGGTGGAAAATATAAATCTGCCTTGCTTCTTGCCGGAAGCATAGGCAGCGAAAAGGCAGTTATTCAATAACGCGGTTATAAATATTTTCAATCCATTTTTCTTTGTTTTCGGAATAGATCGCCTGAAGTTTTTCTTTTGCCGCCTCATTTTTTTTTCTGAATTCATCGGCTTTTTGGGCAGCTTCGTGAAGCTTGTTTTCGCGCATTTCAGAAACAGTTTTTTGCGCTTCGGCAAGCTTGTTTTCGATAAGCGAAGTTCGGATTAAAGTCAGTTCTTCGAAAGCTTTCTTTTCGGATTCTTCCGCTTCTTCGGCTTGCTTACGTGACTTTTTATCCATTTCCAGTATTTTTGCAAGCATTTCGTCCACAAATATCACTCCCCGGAACGACTGGTTAAGTATTTGATAATAGCAAGTATAGCACTTTATACAAAATATGCAATAGAAATCTATACAAAAATTACAAAGACTTTTCGGGATTTATGGGTGTAATTGAAGGTCGGAAGCGAATCTTTCAACACCCTTACAGCCCAGTTCTTTCAGGTGCGGACCGAAATAAAGCCCCGGAGCCCTTCCGGAAGGGTAAAGGTCAAGCAAGGGAACCATAACGAAAGCCCGCTGTAAAATCCCCGGGTGGGGAAGGGTCAACTCAAAACTTTCATTTTTAATTCCCGCAAAAATCAGCAGGTCGAGATCTAAAACCCTCGGTCCGTTTTTTATGACACGCACACGCCCGAAGGCGGCTTCAATGCCAAAACAGGCACCAAGCAGAGCCATCGGGGAAATATCTGTTTCTAAAAGTATGTTGGCATTGAGAAATTTCGGCTGTTGAGTCATGCCAACCGGCTCTGTCTCATAAATATGCGAAGACGCCGTTACCCTTGTGCGGGGTATAAGGGTAAGCGCACGTACTGCTTCGTTGAGATTCAACAACCGGTCTCCGAGGTTGGTGCCAATGCCTATTACCGCTTCGCTGCTCATTAATTTGCCGGACTCCTTTTAACTTCAATTTCTGCCGCGACATATTCGAAATCCGCCTTAATCGGCGCATCGGGTTTTTTCAGCGTGATTTTGACAGCCTCTATGGCAGGGAATTCGCTAATAAGGCTTTGCGCAACCCTTGCGGCTGCCCTTTCAAGCAAAAGATTCTTCTCGGAGGTCATCGCTGCTAAAGCGGTTTTGATTATTTTTGCGTAGCTGACAGTGTCCTCAAGCAAGTCCGTTTTGCCGGCTTTTTCGAGATCTGTTTGTGCTTCTATATCAAGAATAAAAACCTGGCCGTATTCCGTTTCATCCGGATTAACGCCATGGTATGCAAAGACTCTCAAGCCTTTCACAAGTATTTTACCCAAAACAGTTACCTCCGTTCATATAGCCTGAACAATGCATCCGCCATTTTTGCGCCCTGAACCGCCTGCGCCACATCATGAACCCTGATGATGTCCGACCCGCCGGCAATTGCTGCCGTATGGGCGGCAATTGTACCGGCCGCCCTCATTTCCGGATTTTCCTCGCCTGTGCTGAGCCCCACGACCCGCTTTCGCGAAGCGCCGGTAAGCAGCGCGGTTCCTTCCGGTTTGATCTCTTTTAAGTGCCGCAGAATCAGCAGATTGTCCTCGTGGCTTTTTCCGAAACCGATGCCTGTGTCGAGGCAGATATGTTCTTTGCTAATACCAAACGAGGCGGCTTCCTCCAGTACCCGGTCAAAAAAATCACGGACAGCGTTTAAAACTCCGCCCTTATATTCGGTATTGACAGCCTGCGCGCCGCCTCCGTTGTGCATGATCACCCAGCCGGCATGGAAGCTTTTAATTAATTCTGCAAGCTCGGGGCTGACTGTTCCGCTTACATCATTGATGACCGCGGCTTGATTTTTCAAAGCAAACTCCGCGGTTTCAACATAAAAAGTGTCAACCGATACGGGAACGGCCAGCTTGCCTTTCAGCGCTTTCAGAACAGGCAAAAGCCTTTCGATTTCCTCCTCAGGCGTGACAGCGGAAGCTCCCGGCCGGGTGGACTGCGCGCCGATATCAATGATGTCAGCACCTTGATTTTGCATTTCAAGGGCTCTTTCGACCGCTTTTTCGGGCGCAAGGTAAAGCCCGCCGTCCGAAAAAGAATCGGGTGTGACATTCAAAATGCCCATGATATAGGTCCGCTTGCCCAAAGGAAAGCAGAAATCGCGTGCTTTGAAATAATACATGATTTGTCACCTGTATTTTTTATCGGGAAGAAGTTGTGAAGTGTGACTTCGTCAAGGGAAGATAATCACCCGTCAGGCTTCGCCTGCCACCCTCTTTGAAAAAGAGGGCTTTTAAAGGCTCCTTTTTCAAAGGAGCTGGCACCCGATATACTAATCCCCAATAGAGGGATTAGTATTAGGTGCCTGAGGATTTCGTGACTGCCCACTAATCACTTACTTTGAACTGTTCAGCAGCGACATAACCTCAGCCCTTGTTTTGGCGTCGCTGCGCATGGTTCCTCTGAGTGCGGAGGTTTGGGTTTCGGAACCCGCCGCTCTGGCCCCGCGCATCGTCATGCAAAGATGCTCCGCTTCGATGACGACAGCCACACCTTGAGGCTTCAGCCCCTCATAAATGAAATCGGCTATCTGTGCTGTAAGCCTCTCCTGAAGCTGAGGACGTTTTGAAAAGCTCTCCACAATCCTCGCCAGCTTTGAAAGGCCGATTATCCTGCCTTCACAGGGGATATAGGCAATGTGAGCCCTGCCCATGAAAGGGATCAGATGGTGCTCGCACATAGAAAAAAGAGGAATGTCGCGGACAATAACCAATTCCTCGTTTTTACTTTCATTAAAAATTTTTAAATGCCGGGTTGCGTCATCATCAATACCCGCAAATATTTCCGCATACATATTTGCGACACGTGACGGTGTTTCCGCAAGACCGTCTCTATCCGGATCCTCCCCGATAGCAATGAGGATTTCCCGCACCGCAGCTTCAATTCTTTTTGTATCCATTAACGATATTCTCCTTTTACTGTCAATACTCAAGGATCAGTTCGATGATATTGAAAGTGTTGTTTTGTATGTAGGAAACAGAAGCATCCGAAATATTTTTATTCGTTGAACGGCCGGCAGCGGTTAGAATATCGTATATCTGCTGACTTTGAAAAAGTCCGGTAAAGGCTTGAGCGTAAACATCCGGACCGCTGAACTTAATTTCGAGGATTGTCCTTCCGTCATCTGCCGCTGCGGCAATACCTTTGGCGATTTTGCTTTTTGTGTTTTCATTATATGTCGAAAAAAGCAGGCCTTTTATAACAAAATAGTTATCTGCCGTCGCGGTGCAAATGTTTGCAGATGTAAAATCACTGTGAGTCTTTTTTATTTCCTCGTCTGTGATATTGAAGTAGGTATATATCAGCCCGTTTTTGTTTTCGGAACCTGCGCCGACAGGGTCATCCCAGGTTAAATCCAGATGATAATAATTTCCGTTGATCTTAACGATATTCCACATATGGCTTTCCTGCCGGCCGTTAAAATCATCTGACATTCCGCTGATGACGTAACAGTCAATGCCGGCCATGTCAAACAAAACCTTGGCGGCTTTTGAATAACCCTCACACGCGGCCGATTTGCCAAGCAGCGCGCCGTATGCATTGCTTTCATCCTCCGCGCCGTTGTTTTCATAGGAACAATTGGTAACTATATAGTCATGAATATACAGTTCGGTTTCAAGCTCGCTTTTTGCCTTGAAAGATTTCAGGACTTCGGCGGATATTTCTGTCAATTCCTGTTTTTTCTGATTATATTCGGAGACCGTCATAATATATTCCGCATTAAAATAGCTGGTTATACCTTTCTTGGTAATGGTACAGCTTCTACCGAGGAAAAACAGATAAGGATTATCATAAAGCAATGCCTCAAAAACAGTGGTAAGCTCGGTCTGGTTCAGGGAAGGGACTTCGATATCTGCCGGCATGCTCTCAATTTCAGCGAGAATATTGTTATATGCCTGTTTTTCTTTGCTGCTCAGCCTGCTGAAATAATATTTTAACCGGCTTCCGGTTTGAAGCTCCTCAATCGTTACAGCGTCCCAATCGGGTTCGTTGTTTATCAGGGCGGCTATATCAAAATTTTTTATTTTTGCCGCAATATCGGGCATTTCGCAGCCGGCCAGGGATATAAGAACAATAACCGTTAAAAGCAAAGCCGAAAATCTTTTCATGCGGTTGTTCCCTCCTTCGTTGTTTGCGTTTCCGAGCCGGTAAAAAGCGACAAATCCTGCTCCGCTTGGGAGAGGAAACTATCTTTTGAACCGGCGATAAGGTTGATGGCTGCTATATTGTTATTATAGTCAAATGCTGAAATATCACATTCCGTCATAGTGTTTTTAAGCTTATTGTAGAGTTTTTCACCTTGGTCCGTGTTCTTTTCAATCAAATATTGGTCCAGCATAGCGCAGATGGTCTGCGCCTGAATTTTTAAACCCTCTGCTCCGTTTTGCCCGTTATAACGGAAATAATTCAGCAAAACATCCCCCGTCAGCGTTTGTACCCCGGCGCCGAGAACAAACGAAAGCTCATCGCCGTCGTAATTTATCATCTTTTCAATATTCAGGGTTAGTTTGCCCGACATATTGAGGCTTTTTATAGCCGCTTTAAACCCAGTATCATTTGAACAGATGTATTTGTCAATTCTGATGCCGCTATTGGTTTCAATGGCTTTTTTCAGTTGCGTTGCGCCGCCTTTGCTGAAATGCTCATGAAGGGTTAACGGGTTTCCTTCAAGATGTGCCGTATCATTCGGGGAAATAGCACAGACCATAAAGCGGTTTTTCTGCAAATCGGCATTTATCACGGCAATAAACCGGAGGTCCTTTCCGTCCTTGGAAGCGCAGCAAACCAAAAAATTAGCATTGCCTTTTAACACCGGATCGGTAGCGGTAGTGCTTTCGGAAACTTGGGTTTCGTCTTTTCGCCCTTCAAAAAGATTAGACAGATTAAAATCAATTGCATTCAGCAGGACTAACATGGAGACAATGCCAAAAAAAACAGTAAAAATACAAAAATAGAGAAACCTGCGCTTTCTTATAGCTATCGCGGCGCTCTTTTTTGTGCGGAATTCAAGCTTTTTACTCTTGCGCAAGGTTTTCCCTCCCAACCGCTTTATCCGTTAAAATCTTAATAATATGTAATATTATACCATATTATTGAAACAAAATCCCGAACAATGTTTCCCGGCAATCCGTTTGCCGGCATGGTCAAACCGATAATATAACCGCGCTGCACGCTGCAACCTTAATATTGCCGCCGGCAATTGTTTCATTCCCGAGCAAGACTTTTGAATGACTCCATTTTTTATTCAGACGGAACACAATATCTGTTTCACTGCGGTTTGCAACGGTTAAAACAGCGTTGCCGCGGCCGGTTCTTGAAAATGCCAGGCAGCTGTTTTCCGCCGAAACGGGTTCAAAGGTGCCGTCTATCAAAGCAGGACAGTCTTTTCTGATATTGCCCAAAAGTTTAAAATGAGAAAGCAGATTTTTATCCTCACTGCCCCATGGATAACAGCCTCTGTTGAAAGGGTCCCGCCCGCCTTCCATTCCCGCTTCGTCACCGTAGAATATGCTTGGAACACCGGGGAGTGTAAATTGGACAGCCGAAATAAGCTTCATCAGCAACAAGCTCTTTTTCCGCTGCTTTCGGGTAAGCGCCGCAACCGCTCTTGTGTTAATGTTTTTCGGATTGTTTTCTTCGTATGAAAATCGGGTGAGCGCGCGCATGGTATCGTGTGTGCCGATATGATTCATCAAGGTGTTTATTACCTGCGGAGGATAGTTTTCGAGCAGATTCATTTGCGTCTCCATGAAGCGTTCCGCACAGCTTGACCGGACAAATTCAAACAGGGCGTCTGCTATGGGATAGTTCATCACAGAATCCAGCTGAATCCCGTTCAGATACCGGCGGCGGCTGCCGTAGCTGCATTTATTGGATGCGTCTTCCCAAACCTCGCCCAAAATATAGGCGTCCGGATTTTCGCTTTTTACCGCTTTTCTGAATTCATCAAGAAACCCGTCGGGGAGTTCGTCCGCGACATCCAGCCGCCAGCCGCTCGCGCCGGCTTTAAGCCATTTACGCGCGACTCCGTTTTCGCCGTTGATAAATGCCGTAAAGTCCGGATCGTTTTCGTTAATTTCGGGCAGAATATTAATTCCCCACCAGCTTTTATAGTCATCCGGCCAGCAACGGAACGAATACCATCTATAATAAGGCGACTGCTGTGAGTTATAGGCGCCTTGAAGCGGATAACGCCGGTTTTTGTTGAAGTAGAGGCTGTCCGCGCCGGTATGGCTGAATACACCGTCCAAAACAATACGAATCCCGTTTTCCAAGGCAAGCGAGCAAAGTTCGTTGAAATCCTTCTCAGTACCCAAAAGCGGATCGAGTTTCATATAGTCCGCGGTATCATAGCGGTGGTTTGAATGAGCTTCGAAAATGGGGTTGAGATAGATGCAGGTCACATGAAGCGCTGCAAGATACGAAAGTTTTTGTGTTATACCTTTCAGGTCGCCGCCGAAAAAATCATAGCGGTTTATGTTTCCTTTCGCGTCAGGCGCCCACATGGGCTCACCGCCCCAATCGGAACGCAAAATCCTGTCATCCGGGATACCGGTCTTTTCGGTTGAATAGCTAAAGAAACGGTCGGGGAAAATTTGATATATTACGCCGCCCTTCAGCCAATCGGGCGTATTGAAATCCGGGCAGTAAACGGTCAGCTGCCAATCTTCACCCGTTTCGGAAATCTTGCCTAAGCCGTTGCCGGCATGGCAGATGCAGCTGCGCCCGGCCGGTGTGCCATATTCAAAGTGATACATAAAAAGACCCGGTTCGGCAGGCGAAAAATGAACACTCCACCACTCTTCGCCGTCGCCCTGCAGGCACTCCCATACAAGGGATAAACACTCGCTTTTACCGGACGCGGTATTGCTGACCGTCAACCAAACGGCACTGACATGAAAATCACGGGGTAAAACAATTCTAAACAGAACCGACGAACCGGCCGATACTGCACCGAAAGGGTTTTTGTGATATCCTTTTCGGGAATTATAGGGGATGTAATGCATTTGTATCCTCCGCGGTGATAATATGGTTAAGCACCCGTCAGGCTCGATAGAATAAACGCGGTTGTTTCCGGAGGCCTTTTTGAGATGTCAAGCAGGACATCTGTAACAACAAAGCCGATAATAAAAAGTGCCGCAAGCCCAAAAAATATCAGCACCCATTTCATGATATTCCGCCGCCGCACCCGTTCACTGTAGCTCGGCTTATTTCCGTTAAGTTCCCCCGAATACGACTGTGAAAAACCGGAAAAACTTTTCCGGGGAAGAGGGGCGGATGGTTTTTTTTTATCAGAGCGTATAGCCATAGAAGGTTAAAATCCTTTCTGTTGCCAACAAATAAATCCGGAACCGGTTATATCTTAGCGTGCGAATTGCCTTTGCCTGCCGGGTGCCGGGATACATTCCGGTTTGATGTTATACTAATTGCTCATAAAAACCTAACTAAAAAATCCGCGAAAAACAGCATAATACTATTCTGCATTAAAATGGAGAATCGTATGAATCAAAGCTTTTGCTTGGTTTTTTAGAGGTTTTTAAATCGTGAATTAGTATTAAGCAAACAAAGAGCTTCCGGAAAAGCCGGTAAAGGCAAGAGACAACAGCGCAACATAAATAAACATTGCGGGGGCGCCTTGAAATGCCGGTGGAATATCTTTGTTCTGTGACAGCTTTTGCAGCCCGCTTCCGATAAGGGCAACTGCCAAAATAAATGCGAGGCCGGCACCTAAGCCGCTGCCGATGCTTTCGATAAAAGTATAAGCCGCCCGGCGGTTAATAAAGGGAATGGCCAAAACAAGCGTATTCAAGGCCGATATACCGATTAAACTCAGAAATTTTGTTTCGGCACCCAAAAATATACGCAAAAAGACGGCAGTCAGAATATATGCCGAAATTAATGCAAGAACAAAAACAACAGTATGAAGTGTATCGCCAAGGGCATATATAAAAGGGAAAAAATCAAGGACGCGGCAAGCGGCAGAGGCTATAACCGAAAACCATGCGATTGAAAAGGCAAACAATATAAAACGGCGCGGCTTTGCTGCCATGCGTACCGCCTCACTGGCGCCATAACCTCCGCTGAAAACCAGGTTCTGAACGAAAACAGTGTACAGCGCAACAGAAAGCATATTAAAAAACCAACTCAAAAAGCCACCGCCTTTCTTGCTATATTATTCGTTATCGGCGTTATGATCGTCAAAAAATTTCAACAAATCCCTGATACGCTGCTCGAATTCATCCGGTTCGGCAACATTTTCCGGCCCGGATTCGCCAAAGGACGGGTTCATAGGAGCAGAATGTTCATCGGCGGAAGGAACCTGTTCTGTTGCCGGCGGGTTTTCCGGCACAGTGTCTTCAAACGGCAATTCGTTGGCGGAGGATTCATCAAGAGGGAACTCCGCGGATGAAAATTCCTCAAACGGCAATTCGCCGGCGAGGGGTTCCGCAAGCGGTGTATCGGCGGATTCCTGCTCTGCCGGCAGCAATTCGCCGGCAGAAGGCTCTTCGGGTGTTGAGTTGCCGGTTGGCTCGATTTCAGGCAGAGCTTTGCTGCCTGAATCATCCGTGCCGGGTTGTTCGATATCGGTTTCTTCCGGTTCCTCTTGCCCGATGTCCTGCGTACCGGTCTGCCCGCCGGGTTCGGAAGAAGAGACCGCCGGAGGAGGCGTTTCGGCAGACTCGTTTGATGTTGACTTGTCATTTGTCGGTGCGGCTGTCAATTCGGGCTTCAGCTTAACGGTAACAGCCGTAGTCGAAATATCAAAGCTCATCTCTTTTGAATATTTGGGATAATACCGCAAGATAAATCCTTTTAAAAGCGCGGCCATAAAGCCTAAAACGATGAAACCTCCGAACGGCATCAGCATACCCGATGATGCCGGTATGAAAGAAACCGCCCTGTCAGCGATTGTTCCGCTGCCAAGCAGTTCCCGGATAAACCCGACCAGCAGCAAAACAGCCGAATAGCCGATACTTGTTGCAATCGAATCAAAAAAGCTATGTTTGATACTGCTTCTTACAGCAATTTTCTCACAGTGAAACGCCGCAAGTGAGTTTGCCGCCAAAAGCGGCAGGTATATACCCACAGTAATGCGGATGCCCGCATCGTGCTTTTCCAAAAAATACATGACAGGACAAACCACGGCAAGACCGATAAGCAAATAAACAGCAACCCTGACCCATCGAACGATTTTTTTCAGAAAGGTGCTTGCAATGAGCTGCGTGACAATCAAAATCAAAGAATAAACACCGGCAAGCAAAGCAGCTGCCCGAAGAGATTTCGCGGCGGCAACAACCGGGCATATGCCGATTACCTGAACAAGAACGGGGTTGTGAATAAAAACACCTTTTAATAAAACCTGTGAAAACGGAACCGGTTTGCGTTTTGAAAGTTCAGGCATCCGCGTCACCTCCGTCAGCGGCCACGGCCGAAGGCAGCGAGTCTTTTCGCCGGTTTTTAAAACCTGTGCCGGTGATTTTTAACAAGCGGTTTTCAACAATCGGCCAAAGGACATTTGAAAGTAAAACGGCGAAACAGACACCCTCCTCGAATGCGCCGAAATATCGCATCAGCATACAGAATATGCCCGAAAAAATTCCGTGACAGAACCGGTGAAATGCTTTGTTGGGTGAGGTTGCCGGGTCCGGTATCAGGAACAAGGCCGCAAAAAAAAGCGAACCGGCGCTGAGTTCCGCTGCCGGAGAGGAAAGCAAAGAGGAAAAGCTGTAAACCTGCACCCGCGGAAAAATTAACGCAAGTACCGCGCAGCTAAGAATAAAGCCTAACGTATTCAGCAGTGCCACAGGTTTTTTGACGCAAAGGTAAAACGAGGCTGCAAGTAAAATTAAAATACAACCTGTGCCCATCGGACCGGGAATGTTGCCGGTAAGTATATCAAATAAATTAATAATATTGAGCCTTATGAAATTGCCCGATTGAAGCATTGCGGCAATAGATGTGCTTGTAACGGCCTGTGTGGCAACAATGGGATATGTGAACACTTCGGCCGGCCAGCATACGCATAAAAATGCAAACCCGGCAGCGGCCGGCACAAAAGGCGCGTCTTTTGTGCCGCCGAAGGGAATCTTTGCAACAATAATTGCGAAAGCGGTTCCTGCCGCGGCAAAGGCAAACGGAAAGCTTGAAGGAAGCATTAAAACGATAACCGCTCCGGTAAAAACCGCATTGAAATCATAAAGAGGCTTTCTTTTGCGATGAACAATAAAACTCCCGGCAACCTCGCACAGCACAGCGGTACTTACGGATACAGCAAGCAAAAACAATGCCCGTATGCCATAATAATACCAAGCCATGAAAATGGGCGCGGCAAGCATTATCAGCATATCCAAATAAAAACGCTGAGTTTGTTTTTCGGCTTCTGCCGCTATCTCGTTTTTAGATTTTGCCAAGTGATCACCTCGGTAAGAAACACAAGGGAAGGTTGTCTCTTGTGATGTTTTATTGCTGATTATACTAATTACTCATAAAAATTTAACTAAAAAATCCGCACAAAACCTTATAATACTATTCTGCATTAAAATGGAGAATCGTATGAATCAAAGCTTTTGCTTGATTTTTTAGAGGTTTTTTAATCGTGAATTAGTATTATATGCCTCGCCGGCAATGCTCCGGAGCCGCGTGATTGCCGCTGCGGGGTTTACGGCGCCGAATACAGCGCTGCCCGCAACAAAAATATTGGCGCCTGCTTTTGCGGCCTGTGCGATTGTTTCGCCGGAAATCCCGCCGTCAACCTCAATATCCAACGTGATATTCCGGGTTTTGCATTCGTTGTGCAAACGCCCGATTTTACCTAACGTTTCACATATAAAACTTTGCCCGCCGAAACCGGGTTCAACAGTCATCACAAGCACCATATCAATTTTATTAAGGAAAGGAAAAACCTCCCCGATATCCGTGCCGGGCTTAACGCACAGGGAGGGAATGCAGCCGGCGGTGCGTATGGCTTCAATCGTTGCCGGAACCGGGGAATCCGCCTCAACATTGAACGTAATAATATCCGCCCCGGCATCCGCGAAATCGGCGATAAACATCAGCGGTTCACTGATCATTAAGTGCACATCAAAGGGGATTTGCGTATATTTCCGTATACTTTTAACAACCGGGGCGCCGAAGGTGATGTTCGGCACAAAATGGCCGTCCATAACATCCAGGTGCATCAGGTCGGCGCCTGCGGCATCCATTCGGGCTATTTCGTCGCCGAAACGGGAAAAATCACTTGACAGCAGCGACGGCGCAATTTTGATCAAAGCGGCCACACCTCGGTTCTTTTTCTGTAATAACGGTAATTGTACCAATTTTTGCCATTACAGTCAACTGCCGGAACAACACCGGAAACAGAAATGCAGTATTTTTAATTAATTTAACGGTTTATTCACAGGAAGCCGCATATATTTTAACATTTCCGTACTACAATAAAAACAATGAATCAAGCGATGATTCAAACAAACGTTGAACATGCCTTTTTCATATAATTTCTCTTCCTCTTGAAGGAGCCGGATGCAGCACACATCCGGCTCCTTCCCCTTTTTGGGGTTAAACATTATAACTGTTTACATATGCTTTCTGCTCGGGGGTAAGCTCATCAATGTTAAGCCCCCAGAAAAGGAGCTTTCTTTTTGCCACCTCGGCATCAATTTCATCCGGAACAGAGATAACCCTGCCGCCGCTGCCGAGAGAATCTTTGTTCGCTGCCAAATATGCGGCGCTCATTGCCTGAATCGCAAAGCTCATGTCCATAATTTCCGCCGGGTGGCCGTCGCCCGCCGCAAGGTTGACAAGCCGGCCTTCGGCAAGAACGTAAATCCAGTTGCCGTTTGAGCGTTTATAGCCTTTTATATTTTTCTTTTGCTGTTTGATTTCGGACGCGGTCTTCTCCAAAGCAGCCACGTCAATTTCCACATTAAAATGCCCGGCATTGCACAGGATGGCGCCGTTTTTCATGACGGCGAAATCTTTTTCGGTGATAACATCCTTGCAGCCCGTGACCGTGATAAAGAAATCACCGAGCTTGGCGGCCTCCCGCATCGGCAGCACATCGAATCCGTCCATCTTCGCCTCAAGCGCCTTCACCGGATCTATCTCCGTAATAATAACCTGCGCGCCAAGCCCCAGTGCCCGCATAGCGACGCCCTTGCCGCACCAGCCGTAGCCGGCGATAACCACTTTTTTGCCGGCGACAATCAGATTGGTGGTTCTGTTGATGCCGTCCCAAACCGATTGGCCTGTGCCGTACCGGTTATCAAACAGATATTTGCACTTCGCGTTGTTGACGGCTACCATGGGGAACATCAGCTTGCCTGCCTTGTTCATGGAAACGAGCCTGCCGATGCCGGTAGTTGTTTCCTCGCAGCCGCCGATAACGCCCGGCAGAAGCTTTTTATAGTCGTTATGTATCAGATTCACCAAATCTCCGCCGTCATCAATAATGATATTCGGCCCGGCTTCGATAACTCTGTTTAAATGATTCTTATATTCTTCCGGCGTAGTGTTATACCATGCAAAAACATTGATGCCCTCAGCCGCGAGGGCTGCCGCGACATCATCCTGTGTGGAGAGCGGGTTGCTGCCCGTCACATACATCTCCGCGCCGCCGGCCGCCAGAACCAGGCAAAGGTATGCCGTCTTTGCCTCCAGATGAATGGAAAGCGCAACTTTAAGCCCCGCGAAAGGCTTCTTTTCACGGAAATCCTTTTCAAGGCTTTGCAGCAGCGGCATGTTTTTCCGTACCCAATCGATTTTATTTTTGCCGTCTTCCGCCAGATTTATATCTTTGATTTCGTGCATTAATTTTTCCTCCCGGATTGTATTTTTACGCAAATAAATATACCACAATGAGGCGGAAAATACAAGGCGGGGACAGCCCTCCTTTTCAAGGAGGGTGGCACACGAAGTGTGACGGGTGATTAAATCCTCAGTCGCCAAAACTAATCCCGCAATTATTTTATATTAAAGATTTTGGGATTAGTTAAGGTCGACAGCTCCTTTGGAAAAGGAGCCTTTTCTTGCCTCGCCTTGGTAAGGCGAGGTGTAAGCCGAAAGTGTTCGGCTGAGGCGCGAGCCTGACGGAGAGGTCGAACCCCCATGTCATTTCGCGCCTGCCCATCGTGTGTCCCCTTAATCGGACTCGACTCTCGAAAAATGCCAGATTGATAATTTATTTGTTGTAAATTATGGATTTTGATAATGAGAAGTGATATAATTTCCAATAGCGTATGTTTGAATGAAATATCGATATGTTATTTTTTTAGAGAAACTTTTATGTAGCAATCGGGGGTGATATTTTGAGTGAGATTTATGCGGCGCATATAAGAGAGGACGGGAAGGTGCAAACCGTTAAGGAGCATCTTGAAGGGACTGCAACTCTTGCGCGAAGGTTAATAATAAAATCTATAGATTTGTTTGATTTGAGCTGGTAGTAGCGTAACAGATATCCGTTTATTATGAAATGCGATGGGCAGAAATGAATAAGTAGATCAGCGAAATGATATGATATAGGCAAAATACTGTTATTAATCTGAGGAGTTATTTAAATGTATATTTCTCGAATTACTAAAGACGGAAGAGAGCAACCAACAATACAGCATTTACATGAATGCGCCGAGTATGCTTATATTCTAGGCAAAAAGTTTGCGGCACCAGTGATTTGCCGTACAGTTGCGCAGTTCCATGATATGGGAAAATTTTCATTTGAATTTGTCGAGTATCTTAAGCGCAGTCACATGGAAGAAAAACTTGGGCACAAGCCAAAGGGAAAAGGTTCTGTAATTCATTCAACCCAAGGCGCTAAGTTTTTGTATGAATCGCAATCAAACGATATTGATCTGATTACGGCACTGACATGTGAAATTCTTGCTATCTGTATAGCAAACCATCATGGTGGTTTAATGGACGGAATATCTCCGGATGGTGACACACCATTTCGCGCTCGAATTGAAAAAGAAAATAATATACTCCGTTATAATGAAATAATCAAAGCAGCAGAAAAGGAGCATGTACCTATAAATAGCGCGCCTGATGCGCTTAAGCAATGCGAGAAAGAGCTGAAAAGTTTTATTGAAACATGCAAGATGAATAAACTGAATGTTGCCTTTATGCTCCATCTTCTGACAAAGAGCATTTTTTCGTGCTTGGTGGACTCGGACCGCTATAATGCCTATTGTTACGAAATTAATAAAACGCCGGAAACAGAGATAAATTTACCTCTGTGGGAAGATTGTGTGCAGCGATTGGAACAGAAAATTTCAGCCTTTTCAGCGGACTCCGATATTAATATAATTCGCCGTGACATCTCTGAAAAGTGTCTACATGCTGCTGGCAAACCCAAAGGTATTTATCAGCTAAATGTTCCAACCGGCGGTGGGAAAACTTTGTCAAGTCTTCGCTTTGCGTTGAGTCACGCAAAAATTCACGGAGCAGAGCATGTAATCTATGTGATACCTTACCTTTCGGTGTTGGAGCAAACGGCAAAGGAAATCAGAAAGGCTTTACAAATCCAGCCTAATGATAATTTTATTTTAGAGCATCATTCCAACCTAGTAATCAGCGAGAATTCAGATGAGGCGCAGACCTACCAACTTCTGACGGATCGCTGGGATTGTCCCATCATTATCACAACAATGGTACAGTTTTTGGAAAGTATCTATTCAAGCAAAAGCGGCGATTTACGGAAATTTCATAACATGGCCAACGCTGTATTTATATTTGATGAAGTTCAGTCATTACCGCTGAAATGCACCTATCTTTATAACGAAGCGGTTAATTATCTGCATTACTGCGCAGGCTGTTCAATTTTGTTGTGTACGGCTACACAACCACCGCTCAATGAAGCCGAAAAGCCTATATACATATCAAAGCCGTCTGCTCTGATTTCGGATATAAGCAAGAACTTTCAAAAATCAAAACGAACACATATAAAACCCTGCACAATTCCCGGCGGTTACTCGACAGACGCGCTTCAGCAGTTTGTGTTGGATAAATTCAACGAAGAAGGAAACTGCCTCGTTATTCTGAATACAAAGAAAGATACTGCTAAACTTTTTTGTTTACTGGAAGGTTACATCAAAACAAATCCACAAGAAAAGATTGAGCTGATTCATCTGAGCACCGCAATGTGTCCGGCGCATCGTTTAGATACAATAGAAAAAATAAAAGCAAATAAGCAGAAAAATATCCTTTGTATTAGTACACAATTAATTGAGGCGGGCGTTGATATTTCCTTCGGATGTGTTATTCGTGCAATTGCCGGCCTCGACAGCATAGCACAAGCGGCAGGACGCTGTAATCGTAATGGTGAAGACCCGAAGGGGAAGAGCGTTTATATCGTTAATATCGCTGATGAGAATTTATCAAAGCTACCGGATATGAAATGCGGAGCGGATATCACTTATCGAATATTTGAAGAGCAACCATCAGACCTGTTGTCGCCCGATATAATTGAAAGATATTACAGAGAATACTTTTTCAAGCAAAAATTCCAGATGAGTTATCCGGTAAAAGAATCAGGGAATTTATATGACCTGTTGTCAATCAATCAAAAAGGGACTGGAGCGTATCGAAACAGTAGTGGAACAAAACATCCTGCATTGAGACAGGCATTTCAAACTGCCGGAGAACTATTTTCGGTGATTGACCAGCGTACAACCAGTGTTCTTGTTCCATATACTGATGGAGTGAAACTTGCCGAAAAATACAGGAGTGCAGACATCAAAAAGAAAAACGCGCTACTGCGTCAAATCGGACGGTATTCCGTTTCTTTATATGCATATCAAATTGAAAAACTGAAAGAATTGGGGGCTTTAACATTAATAGAAGATGATATTTTGACACTGGACAAGAGATGTTACAATGATAAGCTGGGTGTTATCTTTGATTCAAGTGCAGAATTTTGGATTGTTTAGGGGGGAGTATAATGCAATATCGCAACACAGTTGAATTTGTTGTCTATGGAAAATACGCGTTGTTTTCCGACCCGATCACAAGAGTTGGCGGCGAGAAGTTTTCCTATCAGGTTCCAACCTATCAGGCATTGAAAGGTATTCTTGAGAGTGTGTATTGGAAACCAACGTTGATTTGGTATATCGATGAAGTCCGCGTTATGAATAAAATTCAAACCCAATCCAAGGGTATACGTCCGATTAAATACACGACTTCGGGAAATGATTTGGCGTATTATACCTATCTGAAAGAGGTCTGTTATCAGGTGCGTGCTCATTTCGATTGGAATATGAACAGACCAGAACTTGCCAATGACCGCAATGAGAATAAGCACCATAATATTAGCAAACGAATGATTGAGCGCGGCGGTCGCAGAGATATTTTTCTCGGAGCGAGAGAATGTCAGGGCTATGTAAAACCATGCAGTTTTGGCGAAGGTGTCGGCTTTTATGATAATTATGGTGAGATTGATTTTGGGCCGATGGTGCATGGGTTCGATTATCCCGATGAATCGGGAAAAGATGAGATGTCTGTGCGATTATGGAAAGATGCTGTGATGAAAGACGGTAGAATCGGTTTTCCACTTCCCTTTGAGGACACATCGGAAATTATTAGAAAACTCATTAAACCTATGAAAAAGAAAGAGTTTATTGACGGAGAAAACTTTCTGGGGCTTGATGAATCTGGATTTGGTGAGCTTTTAATCGAGGGAGGTGAAAAAATATGAGTTGGATACAGAATCTTTGTATTACATATGATATTTGTACCGACGCTGTTGGGTTATGTGGCGAAAGCCAAGCAACAATGCTTTTACCCCTCGGGCATTTGTTAACCGGACTTGACGTGACTGTGTATCTGCAAAATAATGGCACGTTTCAAAGAGCAGAAAAAGACAAGGATAAATTACAAATTTGTGTTCCCTGTACAGATGAATCTGAAGCAAGATCTGGGAAAAACGCAATTGACTTTCCTCATCCACTATTTGATCAAATAAAATATATTCTAACACAGAAATACCTCGCCACTCTGAAAAAATGGTTGGATTATCTGAAAAATAATCCAAAATATCCAATTGCCTATCAAGCAATTTTTGCAGTGTATAACTATATAGAGAACGGAACCTTATCTGACGACTTGGATTCATATCAAATAACCGTAAAAGACGATATATTCATAGGCTTTCGTGTCAATCTTGACCATTCGCTCGAAGACAGATTGTGGAGAATACCAGAGTTATGGGACGCGTGGATTGATTTCTATTGGAACGAAATTATCGCTAAGAGACAAACGAAAGACATTTGTTATATCACCGGTCTTGACGATTCTATCTTTACTGAAAAACATCCTAAAAGTATCAATCGATCTTCGGGAAATGCAAAATTGATTACCGGAAACGATAGTTCAAATTTTACGTTTCGAGGTCGGTTTGAAGATTCAACCCAAGCAGTCACTGTTGGTATCGAAGCTTCCCAAAAGGCACATCAAGCATTGCGATGGCTAATATCAAAACCAAGCTGTTACCGATGTGACTCACAGGCAATCATTGCGTGGGCTATTGACAGCATACCTGATATACCCAGTTTTTATGATGACAGCTATGGCATTTATACCACCGTGACACAAAGTGAAGAAGAAAAGCTGATGGTTGCTGAAAACTCTTTTGGTATCGACTATGCATATGAATTAAAGAAAGCTATATCCAGCTACGGTTTATCAAGCAAGCTCAAAACACATAAACGCCGAATTGCAATCATGTCTACTGATTCTTCGACAAAAGGCAGGCTGTCTGTAACTTACTATCGTGAACTATCTGAAAACGAATATGAAGAACGTATTGAACAGTGGCACAGCACCTGCAAATGGTATCAGCCGTTTGGAAAAGATGCGGATGGAGCATACCAGCCTGGAAATTTTATAGGTGCACCTTCTATAAATCGTATTGTGCTAGCAGTTTTGGGCAAACGTAGATCAAATAGTGACACATCATATAATAAGTTTGTTAAAAGCCTTCGGGAACAGTTATTACACTGTATTTTTGATGGAGAGAGATTACCTTCATCAATGGTAATCGCCGCTACAAACCGAGCTTCAAATCCTCTCGTGTTTGAGAATACGGATACAAAGAGCAAAAACAACCGCTGGCGGGATTGGGAATATGTACTTGGAGCGGCTTGTGCACTTAATAAACGATATTATCATGATTATAAAAAGGAGGAATTTGCTGTGGAACTTGAAAGAGAAAGGCGTGACCGAGATTATTTATTCGGAAGATTGCTCGCGGTCGCGGACAGAATTGAATCTTCCGCGAGATACAAGCAGGGAAAAACAAAGGATGATGCCCGCGCTACAAATGCAATACGCTATATGGCGGTATTTTCTCAGCACCCGTTTCGCACATGGAATATGCTGTTTACACAACAGCTTAATCCGTACATCCAACAGCTCAACGGAGCAGATTGGTACTTTAACCTAATTGGAGACATTAAGCAACAGTTTGAAACAGGGGAATTTGAGAGTGATGATTCGCTTGATGGAAGGTATTTACTTGGCTTTTTTGCGCAAAGACAAGAGCTTCGTAAAAAGCAAGATAACAATAATATAGGAGGAGAAGACAATGAGCTTGACGAAGAAAATTGATTTTGCGGTAGTTTTTACCGTAAAAAAAGCAAATCCGAATGGTGACCCCTTGAACGGTAATCGTCCCCGCGTCGATTATGAGGGATTAGGTGAAGTGTCAGATGTCTGCCTAAAACGTAAATTACGCAATCGCTTGATGGACATGGGTGAGGATATTTTTGTTCAGTCGGACACCAACCGAAAAGAAGGAGATACCTTTAGAAGCCTCAAAGATCGCTTTGATAATAATGCCGAAATCAAAAATGCAAGTGGCGATCGAGATAAACAAGTGAATATAGTCTGCAAAACATGGTTCGATGTTCGTGCGTTCGGGCAAGTATTTGCTTTTAAAAAAGAAAAAGATAAGAAGAAAGACAAAACAAATGATGATAACGAAGATGGTGATTCCGTGTCCATTGGCATTCGTGGACCAGTGTCAATTCAATGCGCTGTCAGTATGGCTCCCGTTTCACCCTATTCGCAGCAGATTACTAAGAGTGTCAATTTGGAAACAGATAAGAAGGATCCTGATAAAAAAGCCCCTGACACAATGGGTATGAAGCACCGTGTGGAATATGGTGTGTATGTCACATATGGGAGCATTAATTGTCAACTTGCCGAAAAAACTGGATTCAGTGACGAAGATGCGGATAAGTTGCTTGTCGCACTGAAATCATTGTTTGTGAACGACGAGTCATCCGCGCGACCGTCAGGCAGTATGAAAGTGGAAAGCGTAGTATGGTGGCAACATAATTGTAAAAATGGGCAGTATGCTTCGGCCGATGTCCATGAGAGTATTGAAATTCAAGTTGATGAAAACACCAAGAAGCCTGTTGTGTTAGACAAAACACCGCTGGATGGTTTGACTTGCAACATTTATCCTGGTGAAAATAAATAATCGCTTAGGGTCATTAATGATCGCATTATTTCGTCAATTGAACTTAATGGAATGAGGTTTGAAGTTCATGATGGATTCTAACGAAGACGACTACCTCCTGCTCTCCGGTATCCAGCATTTTGCCTTTTGCCGCCGTCAATGGGCACTGATACACATTGAGCAAAAGTGGGAAGAAAATCTGCGCACCGTAGAGGGTAACATTATGCACGACCGCGCTCACGATGACAAGTTGAGCGAAAAGCGCGGCGACGTGATAACTACCCGCGGGATGGCTGTCAAGTCTGCCGCTCTTGGGCTGAGCGGAGCCTGCGATGTTATTGAGTTTCACGAAGACCAAAACGGTGTAGAGCTTTTCGGCAGAAAGGGCAAGTATCTGCCCATGCCGGTTGAATACAAAAGAGGACACACAAAAATAACGGATGCTGACAGGCTGCAACTATGCGCACAGGCTATTTGCCTTGAGGAAATGCTTGTTTGTAAAATCGAGCGCGGATGCCTATTTTATGGTGAGACCAAACGCAGAGAAGAGGTTGACTTCACAGAGGAACTGCGTGACAGCGTGTATAAAATGATTGAAGAAATGCACGCATATTTTGACAGAAGATTTACACCAAAAGTGAAAACGGGCACCTTTTGCAAAGCATGTTCGCTGCAAGATGTTTGTTTGCCTAAATTGTGCAGCAGTAAGACTGTGGCATCTTACATCAAAGGAAAACTTGAGGAGACAACATGAGGAAGCTGCTGAATACCTTATATGTAACGACTCCGGACACTTATGTTGCTGTAGACGGGGAGACCGTTTTGATAAAAAAGGAAGACGAAACACTTATCAGAGTGCCTCTGCATAATCTTGAGGGAATTGTAACCTTTGGCTACACGGGGGCAAGCCCGGCCTTGATGGGCGCTTGCGCAAAACGCAACATTTCATTGTGCTTTATGACTGCGCACGGTCGTTTCCAAGCCCGAGTTATAGGCGAAAGCCGCGGCAATGTGACACTTCGGAAAACGCAGTATCGAACTTCCGAAAGCGATGAACAAAGCACAGCAATTGCAAAAAACTTCATTATTGGTAAAGTGTATAACGCAAAATGGATTATCGAGCGGGCTATTCGAGACCATGCTATTCGCGTTGATATCGACACCTTGAAGGGAGTTTCCGTTTCGCTTACTGCTACCATTGACGAAATCAAAGAAGCTATCAGTCTAGAACAGTTGCGAGGCATTGAAGGTAATGCCGCCAGCCAATATTTCAGCGTGTTTGACAGCTTGATTCTGCAGCAGGAAGAACACTTTTTTTGGCATGGCCGGTCAAGGCGGCCGCCAACGGACAATGTGAATGCGTTGTTGTCTTTCATTTACACGATGCTTGCAAATGATTGCGCGGCGGCTCTCGAAGCTGTTGGGCTTGATGCTTATGTTGGCTTCCTTCATCGGGATAGGCCCGGACGTGTATCACTCGCATTGGATATGATGGAAGAACTGCGGGGAGTTGTTGCTGATCGATTTGTTCTAACGCTAATCAATAAAAGAATCGTTAACGACAAGGGATTTGAAACACGTGAAGATGGCGCCGTTATCATGGACGACAGTACAAGAAAAGCAGTGCTTTCGGCATGGCAGGAAAGAAAACGTGAAGAAATCACACACCCTTTTCTTGATGAAAAAATCGAATGGGGGCTTGTGCCGTTTGTTCAAGCTATGTTGTTAGCCCGTTACCTTCGCGGTGATTTGGATGCTTATCCGCCGTTTTTATGGAAGTGATGTGATTAAATGCTTGTATTGATAACATACGATGTATGCACAGAAGATGCCAAAGGGAGAAAAAGGCTCCGGCAAGTAGCAAAGCAGTGTGTTAATTTCGGCCAGCGTGTACAGAACTCGGTATTTGAATGCAATATAGATATGGCAAAATGCCGTGAAGTTCAACATAAATTGGAAAGTATCATTGATAAAGAGAAGGATAGCCTGCGGTTTTATTACCTTGGAAACAACTATAAAAACAAGGTGGAGCATATCGGCGCAAAGGCAAGTTTTGATTTGGAAGGGACAATTCTCGTTTAGTGCGAAAGGCAAGCTGACAGAAAATCCCCGGGAGATTCGCACAAGAAACGACGCTCTTATTAGTCGCAATTAACATTATATTTTAACTTTCAACTGTTTTGAAAAAACTTTTTGCAAGATGCGTGCAAAAAAAGATGCAAATTTTTGATTTGTTTGTACGATTTTGCTGTCGCCCCCCGCGCGGGGGCGTGGATTGAAATATCATTACGAAGCTGAAATTCAGCCCTTATCCAGGTCGCCCCCCGCGCGGGGGCGTGGATTGAAATCGGGAACAATTGATGGTGTAAAGCCTATAGACCCGTCGCCCCCCGCGCGGGGGCGTG
>CAZVJW010000046.1:0-30787 GCA_964627535.1 uncultured Eubacteriales bacterium | reverse complement strand
AGGTCGCCACCAAACAAGCGTCCAAGGAAATGCTCGGCAATGATAAAGCGGCAGCACCGGATATGCCGGGTAATGGGCGTGCTTATCTGCTTGTCGGAACAGGTTCGAGATTTGACTATTTCCAATCCGCCTATTCAGGGGCTTTGAGTACACAGTCTTTGGAAATGCCCTTTGACATAATACAAGCGCAGGAAAGCGGAGCATATACTTCATTTTATGATTCAGCGAAAGACGGAAGCAAACATGATGACAACGCTGAGACGCAGCTTGAATACCTTGTTAATCAAATTACCGATTATTATAAGAAAGAAGCTGAGCAGTTCGGCACACCGCACATCATCTTTAATCAGCCGCTTCCGCAAAAAATCATTTATGAAGATGCAAAGGTATTTGCCTATTCGGACAAGACTGTTGAGTGGAACGTAGTCCCTGTAACTTTAAGATAAGGAGGTTTAACACAATGGGTATTCTGCCGATCGGAATTTACGATGACCCAAATAACCAAGTGCAGGCAATTGTAGGGCTTGACTTGCTGAGAACAAATGTCGTTGTTTTCGGTTCTTCAATGAGCGGTAAAACGACATTTGTCAAGAGCCTTCTTGTCAGGATGCACGAGAATCTCACACCAAAGGATGAAAATGTTTATATCATTGATTTCAGCGGAGCACTGCTCAATTACCGATATTTAGGCTTTGTGTGTGCTTGCTTTGACAACTCTAATGAAGAGAACATCAAGCGCTTGTTCAACAAACTCGAAAACATTCTTGCAGCCAACACAAGAATACTCAAAGGCACGAACTTCCCCGAATATCACAAAGAGGATAAACCCGCGCATACTACACTGATTATTGAGAACTTTAATGGATTCCTTGCCGATAAACGCTACGAACCCTATCAGGAGACGCTGATTAAAATCTGCCGTGAGGGTTTGTCAAAAGGAATGACTGTTATTCTCACAAACACCGATATTAAGGGCGGTGTCGCACAGTATATCGGTAATTTTGGGCAAAAAATTTGTTTTGAATTGGCAGCCGACAAACTGGTCGAGATTTTCGGAACAAAAGTCATGACGCCGATGAACCTTCCCGGACGCGGACTCGTCAATATCAATAATCAAATTTATGAATTCCAGTGCTTCGTCCCCTTTAAGGATGAGGAAAAGGAACTTGAAGCGTATATTATAAGAATCGGGCAGAAGTTCACATCCTGTAAAATCCCCAGAATTAACTCGTTTGAAGGTGAATTGAACGCCGCAAACTTTTCTGAATTTTCGAATGAAAATCAAACACTTGATGCTGTAAATGCTGCAGCACAGGCAAGCGGAACAATTAAAAATCCTGTAACGGTCGGGCTTGACTACTATGATATGAAGCCTGTTACATTGGATTTGGGGAAATCCGCATCCATTGCAATCTTCGGCAAACGCCAAAGCGGTAAGACAAACCTGCTCTGGCTGCTGGTCAAAGAAGCCATAAAGTTGAAGAACGACAAAGGGCTTCGTTTTGTGCTGTTTGATGATGGTAGAAAACAGCTTGCCGCATTCCGGGATTTTCTCGCAAACAAAAACATAGATGTCGAGTTTTTCACATCGTTAAATGATTTGGAAGGATATTTTGACGGTGATGGTGCTGCATACCTTGATGAAAACCGTCATGGCGAACTTCCTTTCACAGTATTCCTCATTCAGAGCAAAACCATATTCACATGCAAAATTGCTCACTTGCTCCGGGATGATTTTCCGCAAATGCTCTCTGATCCCGACGGGAAATTCCTCTTCATTTATCCCGATGTCAAGAATATTTCCGATATTGACATGAAGAATGCTTTTAATGATTCCATTTCAGTCGCATTCCTGCTTGATAACATCGGTGAGTTTGCCGCTGATAGGGGTTCAAAGACCATTTTTGGCGCAATGGACCCGAAAGAGCTTAAAGAGAAGTATGCACGAATCGAAACCAGTGACGGCTACTTCTATGACATCGACAGTGATGAACTTGTTAAACTGAAATTCATTTATTCCGATGAACTAAAACAAACAGAAAGCAAGGAGGCAGACCAATGACAACCGAAAAATGCATTACCCTGGATACGAAAGCCTTTGATGCGGTGAAGGATTTACAAAACCAGCTTGTTGCCGATTACGACAAAATCAATTCGGACTATGAAAGAATTATCTCTACACTCCTTGCCAATTGGGAGGGCAGAGGCGCAGATGCTTTCAGAGAAGATGCCACAAAGGTAAAAACAAACATCGGCGGTATATATGACATTTTAAAAATTATGTGCGACACGCTTGATGACTGCCGCAAAGTGTTTACCGAGGCAGATTCCGGAAACGGAGAGTTCTGCAGAAGTCCGCTTTCTGACGCCTCGTCGGGTAGCCGCAGTTCCGGCGGCGGCAATTCTAACGGCGGCGGCGCCTCTGGAGGCTGGTAGTAAATGAATATGTAAACCTATATACTTAAAAATAGGGGGATGCTTTATGCCGATATCCAGAGAAAATGTGCCACAAAGCACAGGCAACACACCGCCGTACGGCAATGCTTCGTCAACAATCGGAACAAACTCATCGCGCCCGTCAGGTGTGGCCGGCAATTTACCCTCGTGCAGACCGACAGGGGTGACTGACGGTAATTCCACGCAGGACGAAATGAAATACGGTCGCATTGTCAGAATAATCAAAGCAACCCCAAAAGATAAGGCGGTAGGTGTATGAGTTTTTTAGTATTCGGCAACACAACCCGGTGCAAAAACGGTCAGCATGAAAACCAAGATAAATTCGGTTCGGTAACAGTAAGAACACGCGGGGGCAAAGAGGTGTCGGTCTCTGCTGTCTGCGACGGTGTTTCAATGTGCTACAGGGGCGAAATCGCAAGCTATAATACCGTTCGCTATATCATGGGGTGGGCATCCGAATACTTTTCAAAGAACGAATTAAACTCATACGACCTGCCGGAAGAATTCGATGGTTTGATAACAAAAATTAATCAGAACTTGAATGAGTATTCGTCTTCTCAAAAAAAGAAAAAATTGAAAGAAGGATACAGCCCTTATTCGTCCAGTACGCTTTGCTGTGCCATCACCGACGGAGATCAAATTATCTATTTTATCATCGGAGACAGTTCAATATATGAATTAAAAACGTTTGCAACAAATCATATATCAAAAGATTCCGGTGGCAAACATATGAACGAAAGCGGAAAATTAACTTCATATATCGGTGGTATGGAAGACAGCAAGATCGACATTAGATATATAGAAGACAGATTTGACAACACAGCCGCTTACCTTTTATGCACGGACGGACTCAGCAATCGTTTGAATTTCCACATTGAACAGGACGAGGATTTCCGTAAATTTAACCAACGGCTACTGAATGCCGGCACAAGAGCCGAGGGTGTCAATGTTCTGCTCGGTATGACGGAACACGTTATTTCAAAAGGAGAAACCGACGATATCACCACATTGGTGATCAAGAAGATATAGGGTGGGGAAACAATGCTTGGATTATTACAAGGGAACGCAATTGAATATGAAATCCTTGAGTGCGTAGCTCAGGGACAGGAAAGCATTGTTTACAAGGCTCAGGTGCTTTCGACAAAACGATGCGTAGCATTAAAGTTCCGCCATAAGGATAACCTTGTTAAGTTCCGCATCAAAGAACTTCCGGTTTACCAAAACCTTGACCACCTGAACATTATCAAAATTTTTGACTTTGTTGAAGATTTGGGGAATCTGCGCTTAGAGGGAGAACTCAAAGGCGTAAAACACACAATTGACCGGCAAAATTATTACTGCGTGGTTGAGGACTTTGTTGCCGGTGCTTCCTTGAAAAATAATGTATCATCAAATCTTTTCAACTTCTGCAAGCAGTATTCCCCTAAAAGAGAAGCCACCTATAACGATGTCGTCCAATTCCAAGAGGATTATGTTTTTAAGTGGATTTTAGAATTTTGCGATATCATGTCGCATATGACTGAGAAAAACAGGATTTTACATCTTGACATTAAATCGGAAAATATCATGGTAACAAGCACCGGTTCTATCGTCCTTATCGACATGGGGCTGTCAGGCTTTCTTGAAGATCAAAGTACGGGGATGAATCTGCAATATGATTTTTACCATGTGGATAAAAGACACGAAAAAGCAGAGCGGCGTTGGGTTGTTGACGGAGGACAAAATGTTCTTTGTTACATTTACGGCACACCGGGGTACGCCGCGCCTGAATGCTATTATAAAGACGGCGAAGGTTCCGACAGAGACCGAAATCTCAAAAACCCGTTTTATACCGGCAGAGCCACAGAAAAAGACGGGATAGTTGATGTCCGCAGCGACATTTTTTCCTTCGGATGTGTGCTTTGGGATATTATCCATCTGGGCGGGTACGGCAAAGATGACAATAATAGGGATTACGCGAAAATCAATGAAACCGAAACAAAAAGCGGATATTTCAGGCGCGATTTGCATTTTGCCTCGCCCTATTACCTCAAAGAGCTGGAAGATATAATTCTAAAATGCACGGAAGAAAACCCGGCCAAACGGTTTCAGGATTATCAGCAGCTCAAGGCGGCGGCAATCAAAGCAAAAAAGCGTCTGCCAAAATCCGAAGAAAACCACAGCAGAAAGAAGGCACTGCGCGGTTGTTTTTTTACGGTGCTTTTAAGCACCTTGTTATTCGTATTGATTTGGAGCAAAGGTCTTGATTTAGGTTATGAAATTGCCCTTAGTGACTTCCGGGATGCGGCAAGCGAATATTCTGAAAACACCAAACCCAGTGATTTCAGGGATATTTCTCTTAACTTGTTGAGTGAGGCTTCCAAAGCCGGAGTGAGCAAAGAAGGCATATACAGAGATATTCTAGATTCAATTACGGTGAACAACACAGAAGAGGATAAATCGATAAATACAGTTACATCGGTTGAGTTTTCTGAAATTCTCCATAAGGTACTCGCCGACAAGGGTGCTGATGACAGCATCACTGTTCTTTACCTCAACACAGCAATGCAAAATCCCGGCATGGGTAACGACATTATGACAATTAGCAAATTCATAGCAGGAAACTACGGAGGTACAGACTGCGAAGGATATAAAATCGCGGCTGCGATCGTAAACTGTAAAACAGACCCGATGAGTTCATATGAAATCCTGATACATATTACAAATCCGACGGAATACAAATCCGCACTCAGCTATTTAGCCCAATCCCTGCTTAATGTAGAGAAGATTTCAAACAATTATAATCTTAAAACTGAGGTTGAAAAATTCAAAAAGTAAATGGAGTTGTAATAAATGGACGATAACAAAAAGACAACACGACGCATTGTTAAGGAATTTCTCTTTGAAATTATTGCCGGTATGGTGTTCATAATGGCCGCCTTCCTGTTTTTGCTTGATAAGAATTTCTCAAAAACTATCATCGCCGGTTTTTTAAGACCCGAAACGGCGCTCACTTTTTTAGTGGTGCTTGGCTGCATTTCCGCCTTGCTTGCTTTTCTATATTTAATACAATCTAAAAAGAAAAAGCTGAAATCCACCAAACAGATGTCGGCATTTGATAAAACCGTTGTCTGCGACCATAAGGTCAGGGCAATGTCGGTAACACAGGCATTTTTCGAACCGGGGGGAGCGATTACCTCGCTTAAGAATCATTTGGCAGTTGCCAATATCGGCAACCCTAACATTGTGGAGTTATATTTTAACAACGAGGCGGATTTGAATATATGAAGGAAAATCAGCTAAGTATCAAGGTTGTGTTTTTCACAGCACTTGCGTTTATGTTCCTGTTCTCGGCATCGGTGCTTTTCGTTCCATTCGCTTCACAGCAGGACTTGCTCGGCAATCCGTTTTGGATTCGTTTATCGGGTGTTTGGATATGGCTTACCTTGATTGTCGCCTACATCCTGCTCTTTATGACCAATAGACTCAGGTGCAAAGCAGTTCAGAACAGGCAGAGCAAAAAGGCGATTGACCGTTGGGGCATATGCCGGTTCTTTACAAATCCGTGGGCAAAGGCAGCCGATTGTTCTTTTGCCGTTAGCCTTGTAGGATTCATCGTAATGCTGATTTTTGCCTCACAAAGCTACGCAGCATACATCCTTTTATTTACGCTGCTTTTCACCCTTCAAATGCACTGTGTGCTCAACGGCAAAAACTTCCGTTATATAACCAAACTGATGCGCAGCGATATTATAAATTATCAAAACGGTGGAGGAGAAAGAAAATGATTAGAACTTGTATTTCAAAAACCGGGCGGTTCGCAAAGCGGGTAACCGCACTTGTCCTGAGTGTTATTATGGTTGCAATGATACTGCCATTCGGCACATTATTCAGTGCGTCTGCGGCTGACGATGATGCGATTTTTGTTTTTACAAACAAAAATGGTGTCGGAATTACCGGTATCAGCGTAACGATTACAATTGATGATGAAAACGATACCACGCAACAATCAAACGAGAGTGGTGAAGTATATTTTAACGACTTGGTTGAAGATACAACCTACGTTTACAGCGTTGATGTCGGAAACGATAGCGGTTATGCGGCGATTGCGGACGGTTCTTTCACTTTCAAAGCTGCAAACGATCCCATCGCGGTAACTGTTTATGCAAAAACTCCGTCTATTACTGAAGAACCGCAAAGTCAAACCAAAACTTTTGGGGAAGCAGCGTCTTTTTCAGTTTCGGCAACGGGACTGGGTATATTGACTTATCAGTGGCTGCTGGATGGCACGGCGATTATCGGCAAAACAGAATCAACGCTAACCGTCTCCCCGGTAACCGCCGGCGGGGTTTATTCCTGTACGGTTACTTCTGATTTAGCTCAGGAAGATTCAAATACGGCAACATCTTCTATGGCAATCTTAATGGTTGAAAGTTACACTCCGACCATAACTATTGTTGCCGCCCCTGATTCCGGCTCCGTATATAATGGAGATGAAACTACCATAACGGCCACCATTTCTTCTCCTGAAAATGTAGACAAGCCTACCGGAAACGTGGAGTTTTATGTTAACGGAGATCTAAAAGCAACTAAAACAGCAAGTTTCGATCCGATAGCCTATTCTTTGGTTTTGAACAGCGGCGATCATAGCATTCTTGTTAAATATGGCGGTGACAGTAATTATAAAGCTGCCGAAAATACTATCACTCATTCTATTGATAAGGCCACTCCGACCATGACTATTGTTGCCGCCCCTTCTTCCGGCTCCGTATATAATGGAGATAAAACTACCATTACAGCAACTATTACTTCTCCTGAAGGCGTAACTGCTACTCCTACCGGGAACGTGGAGTTTTATGTTAACGGAGATCTAAAAGCAATTAAAACAGCAAGTTTTGATCCGATAGCCTATTCTTTGGTTTTGAACAGCGGCGATCATAGCATTCTTGTTAAATATGGCGGTGACAGTAATTATAAAGCTGTCGATACTAACTCTGAATATTCTGTTGGCAAAGTTTCACCTGTTCAGGATAAGGATTATATCGTTAACACGCCGAATGGAACTGTTCTTAATCCACCAGAACCAGATTTGTTTGGTTGGTATAAAGCCGGAGGTCAACTTGAAATCACGCCAACAGGATTGTTTGATCAAATTAGTGAAAGCAAGGATGGTGGCTGGTTACACATCAACGAACCCCTTATTAAAACAGCCGAAACACTAGTCGAAGGCACCCAAGTAACATTCTATCTTCGCAATTCGACAACAGGGGAAGTTTCGAATCCTAAAACTATTACATACAAATTAGATAGCACTGTTCCTGATCCTAATCAACCATCTTTTAATTTGTTTAGATGGCAGTATAAACTTACTTCCCAAAGCGATGTGTCAGGCATCTATCAATATGAATGGAGATATCGTAATGAGCATGACATATGGAATAATGTAACAGCAGATAATGATGGTATAGCTTATGTTTCGTTAGATTGGTGGCGAACGGGTATTGTAGTAAAAGCAACCGATAAGGCCGGCAACGGCCAAGATAACCAAAATGCAAAAAAGATGAGCAATGATAAAATTGTTAACATTTCATATTCCGCTGCTGTTGTTATGGTTGATCTAAATAATGCTACAGTAAATTCTGCAGATGCAAACACAAGGTTTATTCATTCCGGTGATATTACAGGCACCCTCACCGTCAGCAACGATGATTTTGATATTAACAACGCAGGTATTTCGATAACGGCGACTAAGGACGGAGGACTTCCTGCGACCGTTCCAATTGGCACATGGACAGAAACAGAAGTAAATTCCGGAATTTGGGTCGCTAATTTCAGCGTATCCAGCAGCGTATCAGGTGACGGCGTGTATGTGTTTAGTATTTCATCAGTAGATGGGTACCGTTACTATAGCAGTGAATACGAAAAACCGGGTGAAACCAGTTATAAATCCAACCCGCACATAATCGATACCACACCTCCACAGATTAGATTTGAGTATGCCCCTGCGTCACTTACTTCCCCGTGGACAGTTTTCGGCGACGACTACCGTGTTGCTACAATTTTTGTGGAAGATAAGAACTTCCGCCCCGATGAATTGTCTTTTTTCTCCTTTTCGGCAGTAAATAGTGAGGGCAGGCCTATTTCGAACCAAGACGCTGTGAGTGATTCATTTCTTTCTGCTTTGCAAAATCGTAATAATTGGGGTCAGAACGGAGACAGCCATTCCGCTCAAATAACATTCAGCGTTGAAGCAATTTACACATTCGTACTCTCGTATACGGACATCGCGGGTAATCCGGGTCAGTCTACTCAACAGAAATTTGCCATCGACAGGACCGCTCCGACCGAGTTAAAAGTAAAATATCATACGAATCCCATCAGTACATTGTTTTCCGCGATTACTTTTGGGTTCTACAATCCGTCCGTAACCATTGAACTTATTGCCGACGATGCCACAAGTGATATCGAGTATTTCAGCTGGAACTATCTGCGGGAAGCCGGGGCAAGCACCATTAACAAAGATACTGATGGCAATCTACACCTGGATGCAGTCAACAACAGTACGAAGACAGCTACTGCACAGTTTACACTGACTGCAGACGAGTTTGCACAATACCGCGGTACAATCAGCTTTACAGCTACAGACAAAGCAGGAAATGTGAGCGAGCGATATGACGGGTCGATGGTTGACAGCAATGACGAGAGCAAAACGGTTGATGTTCTGGTTATAGATACCATTGCACCGACCCGTGTTGTAACCTTTAATACCCCGACACAAATCCGTGATAAAGACAGTTTGGCTCTTTTCACCGGGGATGATACGGATAAGGCGATTCGTGTAAATAATGAAAAAGAAAACGAAAGCTCAATTCTTTATTACACCACAAGCGTGACCGCCACCATAAAAATCACAGAAACCAACTTCTATACAGATGATGTAATAGTCAAGGTGAACAGCGAGGTGTATACCAATGCAGCTTGGGCGAAAACGCCGAACAGCGATTTATGGACGGGTACCGTTATTATTTCAGCTGCCGGAGTCTATGATATTACCGTGGCGTATACGGACAAGTCCGGCAATATAATGAATTCTTATCAGTCAAGCACCATACACATTGACGGCATAGCACCGACGGTTGACAGTGTCAACTTTGCTCCTGCGGCTGCGGATGAAGTGGAAAGCACAAACAGTTTCATTGATGTTTTAGAATACGGTTTCTATTTTAAAACCGATTTCATTGCCACGGTACATGTATCTGATGCAGACCCGTCATCCGGCCTTGATAAACTCTCCTACCGTCTGGTTCCCTTTGTAAACGGCGTGCAACAACCCGATATGCCCGGTACGGCCGATATCACTGAGGGTGTTGCGACGATTTCAATTCCGGCAGGGTTTAAGGGACAAATCTTCGTCGAGGCATTTGACAATACAAGAAACACATCCGGCGAAAAAACGACACAAGCCTATGTTATTGATAACACCGCGCCGACAATCACTGTTGCGGAAAACAACACAACACCCTACACCGATGCTGCCGGTAAGCTCTATACAACAGATATGAGCGTTACGGTAACAATAACAGATATCGTTCCCGGCAACACAGATACCGTTTCCGGCATCAAAGAAATCGGATACGCTCAAAGTTCCGAGAAAGGCACTTATGCCAGAATAAACATACAGCTTAACAACACCGGCTACACGGTTGACCAAAATCTTGGTGACGGTTGGACCGTGGCGGAAATGGACAACAACCTTGTGACGAAAGTTACAAAGACATTCACTTTTAACATTGATGATAACGACATTGTTCTGACATTTGATGCCAAAGATCGTTCGGAAAACCAAATAACGAATGTCAGCAGCAACAAATTTACCATTGACAAGACAGCTCCGGTTATCAACATCACATTCCGCGCGGATGATGACAGCGATGTCTATTATAGTGAAAACCGTATTGCCGACATCACCGTGATTGAGCGAAACTTCAACGCGAATCTTATCAAGGCGGCTATAGAAAATAAAATCGGGGCAGTTCCTGGGTTCACATTTACCGGCGTGTCAAACACTGAGTATGCTGCCGTTATTGACTTTTTCGAGGGTGATTATACCTTCGCGATAAGCGGCACCGACTTGGGCAATCAGACCGCAACGGTCAATTATGCCGGTGGAAATGAAAATTTGTTCTTTGTTGACAAGACAGACCCCGTAATTATTGAAGAGAACTTCAAAACATTCAGCAGTGCGGCTACAAAAGACAGTTTTAATACCGCGAAGACCGCAACAATCAAGATTGCGGAGCATAATTTCGACCCCGCGCTGACTAACCTGAAAATCTTCCGCAAAACTGCCGGAGAAGATCACAACAACATAGGTTTTACAGATGTCACACAGCAACTGCTGAATAGCGTTAAATGGGCAGATAACGGAGATTTACGCACAATTACATTTACCGTGTCGGAAGATGCCGTCTATCAAATTGAAATCGCACCGGCTGATTTAGCAGGCCGTACCGCCGACCCCAAAACAAGAAACACCGTTGTGTTTGAAATTGATAAAACTGCCCCGGTGCTCACAACTCCTGAGGACAAAACAGCAAACGTTTATGTTAAGACTACATCTGAAGAACCTTCTGCTGTGATTAGATTTAATGATAACAATATCAAGGAAATCAAGTATAGAATAACCGCTCATAACTTCATAAAGGATGAAGACATCGCATATTTGTTAACGGATAAAGAGGTTGTTGAAAACACCGCACAGGGGGCAACGATCAATTTGCCGGATAAGAACTTTGAAGAAGATGGCATCTATGAGATTCGAGCCACCGCTTATGACAATGCCGGCAATGAAAGCGGCGAAAAGATGTACACCTATGTGGTTATGCGTAAAACCGCAATGCTGGCATATATCCCCAAACAGAACCTAAAAACATTCCATAACATCGGTAAAAGAGCAATGGACTTCTTTGAGGGTATTCAAATTTTTGTTTACACTGCAATCGCGGACAGATTTGACCTTAAAATCGGTGAAACATTACTCAGCAACGGGGACTATATAATCGAAAATAAACCGGACGAGCAACCGTTCTTAAACCAAATCAAAGAGTATAAACTAGTCATACCACAGATGTATATCGCAAAGACATTCAATGAAGATTCTCAGGTATACGATATGCCGATTAATGTTCTCAATGCAAATGGGCAGATTTTGACGCTTGGCCAGATGGTTATTGACAATGTAAAACCGTTCGGTGAGTTTGAAGCGGGAATGAAAGAAGGCAAGGGGTACTACAATGTAGACAGCCAAACAATCAAAATCATCAAACTCTCCGACGATATTGACCCTGGAAAAACAGAAGTTCTTGTTAATAACGAGGTCACCAAATTTGTATATGATGCAGCTGGAAAAACTATAACCATTACGCTTGATAAGAGCCGTGCCTATGGCCATCCCTGGGCAGGGCACAACATCAAAGTCACTCTTGTCGATACTGCAGGCAATGAACATTCACTCCCTGAAATCAGCAATGTGTATATTGGCAACTGGTTCTACAGGTACTGGTCTTTCTTTACCGTTGGCGGTATCGTCGTGGTCGTTGGCGGATTGCTTTGGTGGAAACCTTGGAGAAAAAAAGAAGAAGTCTAAAATGAGCTAAAAAACGGTCAGCGGTTTATTTACCAAATAACCGCTGACCGTACCTAATGAGGTAAATGTATGTGATTAGAGATCAATGCCGGCGGGGTTGACAGCTTTTTTAACGACGTTTACTCTTGCATTAATTCAGGGATTAATGCTGCTAATTGCACAACCGTGAGCCGGTTCAATGATAAAAATTAAACAACCCGGTAAAATAAATTCCTTGATTTTCAGACCTGTTGTTAACCAATCTTAAATTTAATAAGATTTAATTTGACTTGGATGTTTCTTAAAAAAATCAACTCTCGGTTCAAGAAATTTCAGCACGTGTTTTTCTTCATTTTCCATAAATGCATAAACAGGTTCAAAAATAAAATCCCAATTCCAAAATTCCTTATTCAGGTTCAGATAATCAAGAATCATTTCTGTCCCCTCGGGTGCAATCGAATGCATTAAAACTGTTGCGGTGCGAACCATATGAAAAACGTTAATCAATGTCTTTAACCGAAGAATTTCATCATTATCATCTTCAGCCTGCCGCATGTTTTTTGCCCAATATTTACTCGTATTTCTAATATAGATATCCATCAGATTCATCATCTGATGAAAATTGCACCTAACCATTAAATTCTCGAATTCAAAGATGGTTTCTTTGGAAGCTTCCAATATATCAGCATTGATTTCACCTGTTGGAATTTTATTGTTATAGTATTTCTGAGCCGTGTAAAAACACGAGCGGACAACCCTGTTAAAAACGTTTGTAAGCAAATTTCCTTCTTTTAAAACCGGGTCGCTGTCATTCTCGTTTGCTGAAGGATTAAATGGCTTAGGCTGAAATCCAACGCTCCTGATTGCAAGGCCTAAACCAAGGAAGTGTGCTCTTAATTGTTCGACAGTGTAATATGAAAGCAATTCGCCGGCAGATGGTGGTTTAATTTTGCTGCTGCTGCTTGCTTTTTTATCTAAAAACAACAAATGATTATTGACAATAAGATCAGGAAGCTGTAAATTGCCGTTTTTTACAATGTTGTCAGGGTTTTTCCCTTGCGTTCCCATAAACATTGCCATTTCTGCAGGTCCATAAAAATAAACATTATCCTCACCGATAAATTGATAGATTCCGGCTTCGTCGGAACACCACCAATCCTTCCATTTATCCGCATTTTCGTTCTGCGTTTCGAGATAAGCCTTTGTAAATGAAATCGGTGCCCATAGTGATTCCGGCCAAACCCAAACAGTCAGGTCATTAAGTCCTTCCAGTGAAGGTGCCGGCACGCCCCACTCGATATTTCCTGTCAATCTAAAAGGCACTAATGTTTTTCCTGTGCGATATCGGATTGAATTTCTCGTCAATACCACACATGCATTTTGTCTTTTTTCAAGATTGTCGAAAATCAGTGTCAGAGATGATTTGTTTTCATCATTACTCACAGTATGTTCCGGCAGAATGTTGTGTAAAGAATTAATTAAGTCAATCTGATCTTTTTTTATGTATATTTTTGGCAGCTCCAGAAATTCACCAATGCTCTTCACTACAAAATTCCGTGTGTTCGGTCGATTAGAAAACTCATCAATCCACCTTGACAACAAATCATGGAACTCTTCTAATTTAAAATACCAATTCGTTACATCCCTCATTTCAGGTTTTTTGCCGGAGAGAGTGCTCTTAGGGTCTATTAAATCAACCGGCATATATTGATGCCCTAATGCACATTCATCGGCATATCCTGTTTCAGATGAGCAGCCGGCAATCGGGCATCGTCCAACAACCTGACGTCCGTTTAAAAAGGTATTCAGCTCAGGATCATAGAACTGCGATGTAGTCATCTTAATCAGATGACCGTTATCATACAATGTTTTTATAAACTCAGATGAGAATTCACGATGAATTTCAGCAGAACGGCCAAGACCTGAAGCGGCAAACAAGTTTAAATCAATATTATATGATTTTAGAACTTCTTTCTGCCGGTTATGATTAAGCGTAACGAACTCATCAATGGTACCGTTAAACCCGCCATTACTGACCAACTTCCGGTAATACTCGACTATGGGTGAGCCATAGCAGTCTGTTCCGGAAACAAAAATAACATTTTCTTTACCAATTCGATCCCGCAAAAAGCGTGCATATGTGTCTGCATGAATAAAGACCCCGCCGATATGTCCAATATGAAGTTCCTTATTCCCATATGGCATCCCAGCCGTAACGACGGCACGTTTAGGAAAAACAGGTCTGTCAACCTTATTTTTTATCTCTGATAACATCAATACATTCCTCCCAAAAATTAAAGAAAGCGGGTAAAGCTAAATACAGCTTTTACCCGCTTTCTCTTATTAAATATAAAATCAGCTAATAAGAGAATAGGAGATAAAAGCCTGCATCTGTTGGTTTTGCAGACCTTGCTGATCTTTATTACGCTGAACTTTAAACATTATCTGCATTGCTTTTATCCTCCTTCAATTTTTTCATATTATAGCAGAAATAAATCGGCTTGTCAAAAACATTTTTTAATTGGTTTTAAATTAATAAATGTTAAGAGGTACCATCGCAATCAACCTGCAGCTCAATAATTGTGTTCCGGCTTATGAACCTTTTTTTGAACATGCGTTGTGCCATCCTCCAGCCAAATGTACGATGTAAAATCGGATGTGTTCTCATCCAAATCGATGATTCTTGCGCCTTTCATAAATCCGTTCAATCCATAGGTGCTGTAGCCCGAACCGCGTCCGTAACACAGTCTTACTCCATAAAGATACCCGTCAAAATCATTGGTATGGTCATGGCCGACAAACACACCCCTCATCGCGCCTCTGTCCACCATAGCCGCGAACATTCCCGTGTTGGTTTTCGGGCAGCAGATAATTTCATTCTTCTGGCCGACGCAGTTATGAAAATTCCAAACATTGTTATATTCGGGCAACGGGTTGTGAAAAAAAGCCAGCTCCCCCAGTTTATATCCGAATTGTTGTTCCAGCTTTTCCGACTCTTTCATATACCAGTCAATCTGATTGCGGTAAATGTAGTCATACCCTTTCACTTCAATCCCGTCTTTGCCTGGGTAACTGCGCTTGTTGTTGGAGTCGATAAAAACCAGCGCCCAGGCCGGCGCTTCGGGTTTGCCCACCGTGATAAAATAGTTGCCGTACCCTTCGATATCCTCGGGGCCTTTTTCAAAAAGGCTGTTCGGCAGGGTCGGAATAAAATCACCGAGTGCTTTTCTGTCCAGCGTGTCTTCCGGTTCCGTTCCGTCGTGGTTGCCCAAGATGCATGCCCACAGCGTTCCGGTTGCGGTACAGACGTCCGCCAGCATTTTTAACCGCTCATCATTGCCGCCGTTGTTTGTCATATCACCGGTAACGACCAGCAGGTCGGGCTTTTCGGAGATGATTACTTTTCTGATAAGCTCAAGCGTTTGCGCATCTGTTGCTGTCCGCTCAAAACCGCCCAGATGAATGTCCGTTACCTGGCAGATGCGGAACTTTCCTTCTTTGTTAAAACTCAGATGCTTCATGCAGTTTCACCTGTATTCTCATATATTTTTAACGCCTTACAGACGATGTAGCTCGTCAACTCATGTCTCAGCCGCGAATACCGCTTTTGCTCCAGACTTTGCCTGATATCGGTTTCCATTTTATCCATGCCGGGTATATATTTGCCCAAGGCTTTTACGGTCTCAAAAGCCGCAAGAGTTTTCTCCGCTTGCTCGAAAAGTTCCGATGCAATTTCGTCCGGAACCGTCACAGAAAAGTCCGTTATATCCGCTGAATTATCCGCTGTGAACACCTTCAAATCATAGGGTAAAAGGCTGAACACATGCGTACCTACACCTTCTATAACGGATAAATCCGACATATCGGTCAGCATTACCTTATCTTTGTTAAAGACTATTTTAACAGCGACTTTATACGGTTCCCTGTTCACGATGTAAAAAAACAGCTTATTACCGTGCATCAATTTGCGCACCGCAACGGGGTCCGTTGTTTCGCCGACGGTTTCAAACTTTTTGTTTGGCAGCGCCCTGTAGGCTTTGGCAAATTCGAGCGTCTCGACACTGTGGGCTTTGTCGAGGTAAAGGCCGCCCCTTGTGATACTCAGCGCGTCATATTCAGCAAGGGCATGCACGAAATGCTCTTTAAAATGAAAAGCAGGCGGGAAAGCGGATGTGATGCGCAGCTGCGAATCCCACCAAAAGCCGTCGGCGGGATAGTAGGAGTTCATCCGGTGGACATATTCCGCTTCGCCGTCATACATCTTTGTCACTTCGGGCAGGTTGGGGTCATCCGGCTCGCAGGAAAACCATTTGTGCTCGCCCCAGGCTTCCACCCAGCAGTTAAAAACAAATCCGTCCGGGGTGTTGGCTTTTCTTAACGCTTCGTGCCGGGCGGTGTCCAAAAAGTCGTGGTCCCGGAACATAAAGCCGTTTTCAAGCGGCGCGTTGATGCCTTTTGTGTCCCAGCCCCTGTCGCGCTGGTGGTTGGTTTCGACAGAAACCTGTATGCCTTTTTCCTTGCCCAACAGGAGCAGGTCCGCTCCGCCTTCTTTGAAAAAGTCATAGTCGTTTAATCTGGCGCCGAATTGGCTGGCTGCGCTCGGCATCCCGAAAATCTGCGACTTTGATGTTTCGTTCCAAAAATTAAGCGTCAGGGTGAGTTCCGGATTACCGCGCCGCAAAGCATCCCTTATTGCGCAGATAAAATCTCTGATTTTTTTGCAGCGCCATTCCACCCATGCCGGGCGGCATTTGAAGGTTAGATACTCATACCGCTTCGAAAAACGGTTGGGGTCATCCAATTTAACCCAGGTTGATATGCCTGTTTCTTTTTCAAAAAGTGCTGCCGTATAATCGTCATATCCGGCATGGATTGAGCCGAACCAAATTAAGGTTGCGTGCCAAACATTAATAGAAATCCCCTTGAAGGCTTTGTATCTGCCGTACATCATACCGGATTCTTCGATATATTCGAGTATCTGCCGCTGCACTTCCGGGTGCAGGGGGTTGAACATCGGCCCGCCATGGAAATTGCCGCGTTTTTCGCCATAAGCCAAGGGAAAGTCGGACATATTCTTTTTTTCTTCCTGCCAGCGGACATTTTCCCTGTAATTGCGCGCGTTATATATGGCTGTCCAGTCTCCGCAGGAAGACTGCACTTCGTCGTTCCACAGCATATTGTTAGTCGTTTCCTTACCGGCTTTGATGCTGTCTAAATCGATATTCATGTTTTTCAGCAGATTGCCGAGCCTCAAAAGCGTCATGGAGCCGACAAATTCAAGGTTTTCCTTTTCAAATCGCTCCAGCAACACAGCAGGCCAGTCGGGCGGATGCGTGGTGGAGCGGCTGTATTGCTTTCTGTCTTCCGCTACCACCACATCAAACGCGTCGGCAGGCTGCGTTTTGGATGGGAACTGAGGCCCGTGATACCAGTTGATGGGGTACACCAGTATATTCTGCCCCGTGTGGCGCAGATAGGTGATATGCCTTTCGAGCCATTCATCAAAGGTTTTGGCGCCTTCGCTGGCTCCCTTCCCGCAGGGGTCTTCATACTGAACGCCGACAGATCTTCTTCCTCCCTGTACTGCTTCGACCTTTGCCGGCGGAAGGTCATCCAGCTCATAGACGGAGAAACTTTGCACAGCGGCCGGTTCACCGAACCCCCAGGTCATAAAGATAATGCTGCAGTCCTTCCAACGCGGCCAAAAGATGTTTTCGATGCGCAGCATTTTGTTGGAAACGGGATACGCTGCTCCGCCGGTAAATACCCCGGTGGTTAAATCGTAACAGGTTCCGTCATTGACGCACATATACCGCCGTTTATCATCCGGATAGCTGATGACCGCCATGTGCGGCCGGCCTGTGTGCTCAATTTGAAAGCGGTAGCCGAACCTTGTCAGCGGTTCGTCGCAGGCTTCGCGGTATCGCCCAAGTGGAGATTCGACAACCTTGGTTACTCCGTTTTCAAAATAGCTTTCCGCGGGAAGTTCGCGGGTGCAATCCATCCGGAAGACTATTTTGCCTTTGTATCCGTTTGGCAGTTCACACATTTTTTTGCCTCCTTTATCTGCCGCATGCATTATACTAATTACTCATAAAAACCTAACTAAAAAATCCGCGAAAAACAGCATAATACTATTCTGCATTAAAATGGAGAATAGTATAAATCAAATCTTTTGCTTGATTTTTTAGAGGTTTTTTAATCGTGAATCAGTATTACATCAAAAAAGCAGAGCCAAAACAGCCCTGCTTTTTTTGTTTATTGTTTTCTATCTCCCGAAACGGAGAGCCGTGCGCACAACAGCAAAAATATCCCCAACCTGAATGGTACTGTTTAACATGGAAGTGTCAACTGTCATCGTTTGCTTTCTGTCCAATTTTTTTTGCAAAATCTGCTCGATTATAGACGGCCGCGCTTTTATATATTCCTCCCGCGAAATCATATAATCAAACGGGCGTTTTTCAAGGCTGTCAAAAAGTTCGGCGACGGGTGTGAATTCAGTGTTTTCCCAACTTACAGTTGCGGCAAGAATAAGGATTTCTTCCATCTTCGGCAAGGTGATTTCTTTCACGCCTTCGGGTATTTCAATCGCATATTTAAAGAAGTAAAGTTGCTTTGCTGTTTCATCACCGTTTTGCGTATGGGCATGAGTAGAGTTCCAAGCCAAAACATCTTTTTTAACATAACCTGTTTCGCCAAGTCCTATTAAATCCCATGCTCCGAGCGCCTCCGCCCAATCTTGAATAATATATTCACGATCTTTACCGCCGATGATGAAAGTGGTTTTTCTGTCGCCATCCGTTGAAGCGGCTAAAATATACAGCCGCTTGCAGCCTTCCGGCAACGAAATCACCTGCCCTTGACAAACCAGCGCATTTTTATCTTTATTACAAACATCGAAAGCCACACCGCCGCTGACTATTTCATCCGGAATAATTTCGCGCGGTACCGAAAGTGTCTGTGGAAGTCCGGAAGAAACCGTATTTCCCTGTGGGGTAATAGCCGTGACATTATACGGCAAAGCAAGTTGCTGCATAACAGCGGGTTTTACCCTAAGCGAGGTCTTTTTGAGAGTCAGTGCAAAGGTTTTTGGCTCATATGCGGCAATATCAAAGACCAATTCGCCGTTTGTAACAGTCGCGTCACATATGTACTCCTCGGAGGCGAAGACTTCTTTTGCCGACTCAATCCCGTCGCCAACGTAGAATCTTACGCCTTGTTTTGCCGCGCCGTCGCCCTCGTTGAAGCGGACAACGACTTCATCACCTTGGTTAGCCTTTTTGATTGCTCTTATAATGACGCCGTCATTGCTTATTTTTGCGAAGGAAAAACCGGGGCCTAATTTGCCCTTGTGGTTAGTGGTTGCAAAAGCAGCCATAGGCTGGTTGAAACGCTGTGCTGCCATTTGTGTGCCGTTTTGCCAACCGCCCGCATGGCTGAAAATTCCGAAAGAAAACCTGTTGAGCCCCAAATCCATCAGATGCTGCGAGCATTCCCAGCGGAAGCTGTAAAGCGGAGTATGCACAACGGTGAGCCGTAGGGTGCTGTCATCGGGTTTATCCCAACCGGCTCTTGAATCGCTTAAAATTGAAACGCCGCTGCTGCTGTCGCGCTTGGTGATGTCCGCCCACATTTGCGCGGGCACTTCATACAGTTTTGCTTTGTTGTTGTTGCGCTCTATCACACCAAGCCCCAAATCGTAACTCGCAGCTGCATTAGCGGCGGCAAGCGGGAAAACAACTTTCAACAGGCTGGATGTTGAGCGCCAATCCACTTCATTGTAAACCTTTACGGTGTCTCCGTTTGCGTCAAGCGAAACGATTTGTTTGAATTTGGATGGACCGGCCGTTCTTGTGATTTCGATTGCCGCTCTGGCAGGCCCGTATTCAACGACTTTCATTTTTGCGTTCTTCGCGTATTCACGCGGCGGAGCGGCAACTTCCTCATATTTCAGCTCCCATGCCGGCCAGGCTTTGCTGCCTTTATAATCGAAGAGCGCCAGGGAAATAACCCCGGAAAGCACATTCAACCCAAGCTTTTTGTCGAAAACCTCGCAAATATCACCGTTGGTGTTAAACATAACTCGCAAGTTGCTGTTTTCCATAGAGGTTGAGGAAATGCGAAGAGCCGCGGTATCCTCATACGGTTTTTCAGCCGGTTGGATATCATAAACAGCGATGCCGACAGAAGGAACGCTTGCCGCAAACGCGACCTCGGTTAAAACCTTACGGGTTGCAACTATTTGCGAAGGCACCGCTTTACCTTTTGCGTCAAGCACTTTGATATAATTTGTGTCTTTTGGAAGCTTTACGCTTGCTGTAACGGTTTCGCAGCGTAAACCTTCGGCTTGCAGCGGATTTGTGACAGCAACCGCAACACCCTTGACAAATGAAGTATCCATCTGCGAAACAATCCCGGCGCTGCCGGCGCGGTATTCCTCGGCGAATTGATTTTGGGAAAGCATATAGTCATTCCAGTTGCGTTTATAGCAGGCTTGGAAGGAAGTTCCCGTTATATCGTCGTGAAACTGGTGTGCTATCACACGCTTCCAGGCGGTGTTCAGGACATTGTGCGGATAACCGGTAACACCGAGCCATTCGGCCGCAACCGCGCTTCTTTCCGCAGCGTCGGCAAGCTGCTCGGCGCGTTTGTTCCAGCGCTTTCCTACTGCCCTTGAGGTGTAGCTGCCGACGCCGTGGTCGGTAAGCAGCAGCTCGTTGCTCCATGTCGGGAGTTTTTCCTTTTGCTCCGCCGTAAGCTCGTTATCCATAATCTCAAACAGCTCATTTGAACTGATGGATTTTACATCGACCTTGCTGCTTGTGTTTTTTGCCATTTCTTCCGTCACTGCTTTAACGGCGCTTTCACCCGGGGCTCCGCCTCTGTCTCCTGTACCGTAAAACCCGCAGGTAAACGGGAGGTCATATTTTTCGTTATCAATAAGTTTTGGCGCAAGACTTTTATCCTCTCTGACCTTTGTCAGGCTTCTGGAGTAAGAACCCGGTCTTACATTAGCGTAAACAAATTTGCCATCCACACCAAACCATTTACCCAAATCAAAAGGTGAACCGTAAACCCCGCCCCATGACAGTTTTCCGGTTGAAAAGCCTTTTAGGTTGGCATGCCTCGCGATAGAGGGCAGTGCCCAGCCGAAGCCGAAGCAATCGGGCAGAAAAATATCGTTGCTAACCTTGCCGAACTTTTCGCGGAAATAACTGTTGCCGTAGAGTATATTCCTGAAAAGCGCCTCCGGCGAAGGGGTGTTGACATCACCGTTTTCGTAAGCACTGCCTACAGGATCCCAACGTCCCGCTGCGACATACTCCTTGAGTTTTTCAAAGGCTTCGGGGTAATATTCTTCCATCAGCTCATATCGGTATGTGCCTTCAAAAGCAAAGTTGTAATCCGGATATTTGTCGAAGAGCGGGAAGTTCCTGAAGAGAGTGTTGGGAATGTATTCGCGGATGCTTGTCTCCAAATCCCACAACCATGAGGTATCCAAGTGGGAAACAGCTATTGTATATATGGTTTTTTTGGCAGGCATATCAACATCTCCTTAATGATTATCAAGGGATAACAACTTTCATCTTTGATTTTTATCCATAATGAGGCATGGGTTGAGCGAAAAACCTTACATCGGTTTTTTCTTTTTTTTGATCAGTTCGGGCTGCGGAACAATAGGCTGCGATGTGCCTAAGGATACCGAAGAACCTATCTCACCTTTCTTCTTTTTTTTAACATTCTTGTTTTTAATATTTCTGTCACCCATTTTAATTTCTCCTTTTTGTGAAATTGCACGAATTACCGTGAAAATAGATCGCAGTGCGATTTATTCAGTAGACATTAATTATTATAACCATTTTAGGTAAAATCTTCAACTGTTTTCGAAAGATTGCTATGCCGGTTTTTTCAGCACGGAACCCCGCCTTCCCACTCCTCAAAAAAGCCCTGCAAAAACTCGTCTAACGGCCCTTCGTAAACGGCTTGAGCCAGAAACTCGACGCCGGTCTGGTTGCCCCAGCTGTAATAAATAATTGTCCGCCCTATGAATTCGCACAAATCAACATCACTGTTGTTAATATCAAGCGCATTTTCTATGCGTGCACGCTCTTCGGGGGAAAAGAAATGATTGCCAAGCTTTTTATCCTCATTTTCGTCGAACATCAGCACAGGATTCACCGGACTCCGGTGCCACCCCATAAAATCCTTGCTGCGGGCGATATACGGCACATAACCCCAGCCGGGCAGCGCCTCCAGGTAAATCATATAATAGAATCCGTCCTGCGGTAAATAACGGATGTATGGGCAAGCAGTGTAGCGGTCTTTTGAATAAACACAATCGGAAGGCGTGAGCGTCCAGTTCCATAAATCCACCGATTCTGCAAAGCGGATGGTGAACGGGTGACCGCATTCATCCGGTGGGTCTCCGATTTCAAAAGCCATGATAAATCCATCCGCGCCTTTGCAAACAGAGTTATTAAAAAGCCTCCACCCGGGCAGGTTAAAAGCAACCTTTTCTTCCCAGTTAACCAAATCCTTTGATCTGAATACCGTCATGATTTCGCCGCCGATAACCGGAACGCCAAACACATAGATTGTTCCATTGTCGTTATAAGCGCTGCCGAAATGATAACCTTCGGCAAACGGTGCCGTGACCGCGTTTGTTTCAACATCTTTAAAACGGAAATAGGATTTGCCGGTTTTATTCGGCTTGTAGTTATCCCGCACATATTCAAAACGGTACAGCCGGCCGTTGATGACAATCGGCGTCGTTTCCACCATGTCGCAGTCAATCGTGCCGAGTTTCCGGATTTGCGGTTTGCCTTTGTAATTTTTCATTAGCTATCCGTCCTATTCTATTTATTCTCAGAATTTGTTGTAGATCCACCCAGGCAAAGTTTTATAAATTTCAGCGACAAGCCACCATCTCCGGGTAACATACCCAATTTCTTTTTTGCGTCTGATGATGCTGACTATTTGCTTTGCCGCCGTCTCGGGGGAGGCAACCCAAAACAGACCCTCTCCCTGAGCCATTTTTGTATCCACAAATCCCGGTCTGATGTCCGTAATGGTTATTGTCGGGTTTTCTTTCCGGGCTTTGCATCTTAACCCTTCCATATAATTCGAAATAAAAGCTTTTGACGCATTATAAGCCGGGGCATCCCTGCCCCCGCGCAAGGCGGCAACGGAAGAAATCGCAACAAAATGGCCGAAACCCTGCTTCACAAAATAATTATACGAAATATCTGCGATGCATGAAAAGCCGGTTACATTAACATCAATGGTTTCTTTTTCTTTCTGCCATTCAAGCCCTGGGTTGATATAGCCTGTTCCCGAGCAAAAAACGATCAGACCGACACCATCCATTTCAGCAATCAGATCTTCGAGTTCCTTCATCGCGCAATCGGGCTGCGAAACATCCATATATTTTACATATGACTTCGTTGGAAGCTGCAATGCAATGTCTTCAAGCAAATCGGTTCTTCTTGCGGTCAGCCCGACAGTATAGTTTTCTTTTGAAAATAGTATCGCAAGTTCTTTGCCGATTCCGCTGCTCGCGCCGATAACAATCGCTTTTTTCATAAAAAAAGACCCCTTTTTTAATTGGCTGAATCACTACGGCTCGGTTTTGCTCACCTTGCGCAGCCTGCCTTTAATCGGCGTATTCTGCAAGGCTTGATAAACCATTTCACCTTTGTTGTTCAGGATTTCCACAAAGGTGGAAACATCAACGATATTGATGATGCCGATATCGTCTGCCGTCATGCCCGGAATATTGCATAGGGTGCCGACGATGTCAACCGGCCGCATCTTTGTTTTTTTGCCGGCGTTGATGTGCAATTTCATAATTTCTTTGTTGAGGCCGGCGCCTTTATCTATTTTTATTTCAGGCATGGTGCTCATTTTTTCCGTGAATTCCGGCCGCTGTTCGTTGACTGTTTCTTTTTCCGGTCTTCGCTTGAAATCGATCTTTTTGCCTATATATTTCTGAATGGAATCAAGCTGCGCGGCTTCTTCCGGCGCCGCGAAAGTGATGGCTCTGCCTGCGTTGCTTAAGCGGCCTGTTCTGCCGATTCTGTGCACATAACTTTCGCCGTCCTTCGGGATGTCGAAATTAATGATGAGCGAAATGTTGTCGATATCGATCCCCCGTGCCGCAACATCCGTTGCAACCAAATACCGGAAATAGCCCTTCTTAAAATCGTTCATCACCATCAGGCGGTTCCGCTGGTCCATCCCGCCGTGAATTTTCATGCAGGCAAAGTTCAGCTTGCCGAGTTCCCGGCTGACCTCGTCCACGGTTTGTTTCGTGTTGCAGAAAATTATACAGCTGTCCGGATTTTCCACAACTATAATATCCTTCAGCAGGCCGACTTTGTCGTTTTGCTCAACGCTGTACCTCTCCTGGTATATTCTATCCGTTGCGGGGTTTTCTTCTTCCACTTCGATGCGGACAGGGTTGTTCATATGTTTTTTACAGAGGCTGTCAATATCGGCGGGCATCGTTGCGGAAAAGAGCATGGTTACCCGCTCGCCCGGCAAGGCTGCAATGATGATTTTTATCTGCTCAATGAAACCCATATTCAGCATTTCGTCCGCTTCGTCCAAAACGAGATATTTGATGTTTGAAGTGTCCAGCGTGCCTCTTTCAAGATGGTCGATTATCCGCCCCGGCGTGCCGACAACCACATGCGTTTTTTGCTTGAGCTGCTTTTCCTGATTGTAAAAAGAGGACTTGCCGAAAACAGCCGCGACCTTCAGCCTTTTGAACCTGCCTAAATGAAAGATATCTTCTTTTACCTGTATTGCAAGCTCTCTTGTCGGGGTAATCACCAGAGCCTGCGGTTTATTTTCTTCCCAGTCAATCGCCTGGCAAACCGGTATGGCGAACGCAGCTGTTTTTCCGCTGCCGGTTTGGGATTTCACAATGATATCCCGCTTTTCCAACAAGATAGGGATCACCTGCGCCTGCACCTGCGTCGGGGCGTCAAAACCCAGCATGCCGATTGCTTTGAGCAGGTCGCCGCTCAGTTTAAAATCGCTGAATTTTGAATCGTTCATTTTTCCCGCTTTCTTTATCTGCTACCTTGTCAGGTTTTATTCCGCTTTGTTATTTTTATCCGTACAGCTGCTTATTACCCTTGCAAAGTCGATGCAAAACTGCATATCTTTTACGCCGAGATTTGCCTTGTAGTACTGCTTTACGGTGTTGACAGCCGTTACTTTTTCCAGCATTTCCTTAGCCTGAGCGTTTGCGATATCATTGATCGTTTTATAGCCCGCCTCAAAAAAAGTGCTTGCTGCAACAGTGCCTACCCCATTGATTCTCACCAGGTTTGAAAGGGCGTAGAGTTCGTCGGCAAGATCTTGAGGGATATTGATGCTCCCGTCTGCTGCGAAACCGCTGCTGTCGATGTAAAAGTCATAATAATCCTTTGAGGTCTTTATCCCCGAACGGTTGAGCAGTTCAATGACGCCGGCATTTATCCCCGGGAAGTTATCGAGTGGTACTGGCTTTTGCTCCAGGCTGCCGACCTCACGCCTGAGGATAATTAAATACTCCTCGCTCAAGCCTGTTTTCTCGGCAAAACCGTTCAGTTTCCCGGGCGTAGACAAAGCGCTTTTTAATTCAAAAACCGTTGCTATTCCGGTGCATTGTATCGCGGAAAATCTGGCATCCAAATCCACGTGGAGCATTCTGCGGCCAGGCAGAAGATTTTGATTCCTGAGAATCTCTTTGTAAAACTGAAGGCTGATGTTTTTCAAATCCAGGGTATATTCCACAAGCAATCCCCCTTAATCTATGTTGACAGCCCGTATTCATTTAACCGCCTGATTACTTCATTCGCGTCCGGGCAATAACCCAAATCGCTTTTAACGCAGATGCTTTTGAAATCGCCTATTTGCCTGCCGACAACATCCAAGGTCTCCAAGCCGCCGAAAATTTGAATTTTTTTACCGGCTGCGTGTATTTTTTTATAAACTTCCGGCCAATGCTTAAAATCAGGGTTTCCATCACCCGGCACCCACTGAATGCCGTTTAGCTCGGGGATAGCGAGCAGGGAATCCAGGTGCGGCAGCTGCCTGATTCCGTCCAGATGATATATTGTTCTGTCAAGCGTTCTGCACATGCTGGTGATAGTCGGCTTGGTGAATTCGTTAAACATCGGTGTGCCTATCATATAGGAAAAATCGCTTTGCAGGGTGTAAAACGGTTTGTCGCTGTAAATCCCCGCCCAGTCGGTATAACCGGGGCTTAATGGCTGCATAACTTCATCAATTTCTCTGTAATATTTCATCCATAGCGCATCGAGTTCCGCCATACAGCGGTGAACTTCGCCGGGACTGTCAACCAAATCGAACAAAAGCTGCTCGGTCGTGCGGAAAGAGGCAAGAATATCCAGCCCCATTCCGACATCCGGCATACCGACGAGAACATTACCCTGCCAGCGCTTTACGGCGGCGGCGCAGATATCTTTGATGCGGCAAAACCATTTGTTGTTCGGGTCATATTCAAAGTGAAGGTCGGTTATATTCACAGGCGGGTTATCCGGCGGGTAAAACCACACGGCGCCGTTTGAATTATCCAGCTTCGCGCCTAAAAAAGCAGCCTCAACTCCGGGGCCGAAGCATGAAAGGTTCACCATCGGAAAAGAGTCGCCCAAAAACACCAGCGCCGAGAGTTCGTAATCAAGCCGGTCAATCAGTTCATCCGGGGTAAACGAAAAATCGGCGCAGCTTTGCTGTGAAAGGTAAGGCGCGTCGGGCTGCTCCCTCCCCTCGGGGTAATCCTCAAATATCGTCAGCCCGATAATCGGGCGGTCCAGTTTGTTGTCCCACCATTTTGTGTAGTTTTCTTTGACCTTTTCCCATCTGTCTTTGTTAAAATTTATCGGCATAATTCACTCCCCCGTTGCTTCTCAATGCTTCCCCATCGCTTCTCCATCGCTTCTCCATCGCTTCTCTACTTCTTCTCTGCTTCTTCTCTGCTTCTTCTCTACTGCTTCTCTACTTCTTTTCTACTTCTTCTCTACTTCTTTTCTACCGCTTCCCCGAGTATTATCGTCGCATTATTATCCGCCTGTTTTCCGTGCCCGATGAGAGACGAAACAAACGCGGGGATATCCGTAAAAAGCGGATTTTTTTTGCCGAGCTTTTTCTCCAGAATTTTTACAACCGGCTTTAACCGTTTAATCACCTTCATGACAAAGGTATGCACCGGAGTTCCCTCGACATAAGGCTCGTCCCCTTCGAACATGTTCCTGACGATTTCAACGCCCAAATCCTTTACTAAAATCTTTTTGATGGAAGGATCCGGCTTTATCCAGAGAAGTCTGCCGATTTTGCTCACAGTCAGTTTTTGAATTCTTCTGCCCGCAAAGCTGATCAGTCCGGGATGTTTGGCTTTGTTGTTATCCGAACTGATTTTCCGGAGAAACCGCTGCGGGTCGAACGCCATGGAATCGATGATGTCGTTTATCATTCGGTCAAACCGCCAGGCAAAATATTCGGTTCCCGTCATGCCTTTTTTATCCCAGTCGAAATTTTCAATTCTTGTTGATTTTATATCGACGGTTTTTTCATTTAAAAAAGTAACTTTGCGGATGGAGGCGGGGCAGCCGACGAGCGAACCGGTGCAGACATCAACTATCGTATTGCCTTTTTCAGTTGTTTTTGAATTAATGGTTTGCATATGCATATGGCCGGTGAATATAAGCTGCAACCCGAAATCCGCAAGTCTTGTTGATGTTTCTTTCCAATTTGTCATCACCGCGTCAGCCGGCATATTCATGGCGGGAGAACCCGGCAGAAGAGGATAGTGAACCATGGCGAAAAACACATCTCCGGCGGCTTTCGCGTCATCAATTTGAACTTTAATCCATTGCATCAACTCTTCATCAAAGCCGTGGAAGTGTTTCAGGTTTCCGTCGCAGTTCAAAGCCAGCAGACGGACTCCGTCCGCGAGCTTTGCGACATAGGAGTATGTGCGCGGGTCAAACACCAAGTTATCGCCGTAGCCGAAATCCTTATAAAGCTCCAACAGCTCCGCCCGGGTTGTGCCTTCAACAAGTATCTGATGGTCGCCCTCAAAGGCATGAGGGTCGTCGCAAAAATCATGCCCCGCGGTAGTTACATATATTCTTTTGCCGCCGGCTTTCAGTTTTTCCAATTTTTTGATAAAACCGCGGTGGCTTTCTTTTTCACCGTTGAAAACCAGGTCGCCCGGTATAAGCACAAGTTCCGTTTCTTTATCGGCCAGCAAAATGTCAAAAGCCGCGTCGATAATCGCGCCTGTTTCGGCGATGCACTTTTGGTCGGTAAAACTTCGTTTTTCATAAGCCTCTCCGCTCGCGCCGAGGGAATTTTCAAAATAGTGGGTGTCTGTCAAGAGAAAAAAAGATAATGGTTTCAGCATGGAATTGCCTCCAACAACAATTATTGTTACATTATTTTATAAACATAATTGTATCATATTTCGTATTACTTCGCCATTGTTTTTTATCAGTACAAATGAATGTTGATAAATCGTTATACTAATTACACAATTAAATAACCTCAACAAAATTAAGCAAATGCTTTGATTTGTGGGGTTTTATGCGGATTTATAATTAGGATTTTATAAGCAATTAGTATGAATAACCTGTTTGAAATTTATCGAGTGGATTTACAGAAAAGCCGCTCATGCCATTTTTGACATGAGCGGCTTTCGGAATACCTTTATTGGTGTTTAGACTGTTATATCCCAAGACTGAATAGCATCATAACGGCCGAAAGATGCCTGGTTCTTTACAAGTACCGATATTGTGTAGGTCTTTCCGGCCTCTCTCGGTGTCCATACGCAGTTTTGATTTGGCGAGTAATCCTGCAATTGTAGCGAACGCATATCCGGGTCATACACATAGAATTTGAAAAGTAAGTCATTTCCGTTTTGGCTCGTTGCGTTTGCTTTTATTACAACCGGCTTTTTAGCCTGAGCACTCGCGATAAGTTCATCATCGTTAATTGTTATGCTTGATACAAGCGCTTTTTGTACTGCGGGATCCGTTACATTGACAGTCAATTGCTCCATTGCTTCATAGGAACCCGCCCCCGCACCTTTTGCCCTTGCTTCTATGGTGTATTCACCGATTCTTGACGGTGTCCAGTAGAATATTGGGCTGCTGTTCCAGTCTTTCACTAAGTGATAACCGGTTGCGTCATGTCTCCAGAATGAATACTGAACTGTTTCAGGTAACCCGGTTGCTGATGCTGTGAATGTGATTTTGTTGCCTTTTGTTACATTAGGAAGTGTGGTGTCTGCCGTGAATGTCATTAATACTTGACCACCGCCGCCTTCCCGCGGAATAACAAGCGTCTTAATTATACCGTCGTCATAAGCACCCGCTTCTGTTCCGATGATTCCTGCTCTTGTGGTTAAACCGACAACATGATAAATCCCGGGTGTTGATATCGGATATGCCGGTACTGTCTGGCTTGTTGTAAATTCCGGTGATTTGTATAGGTTGTTGCTTCCGGGTTCTCTTAACCTGTATGAGAAAGTGCCGTCTGCGAATGTTGGCGTAATGCTGGCAATTCCCGAATTCCAGGATACTGTCATGTCGTCAACACTTGCATAGGTAGTGCCCGTTAACGAATACAGCTCAAATGTGATTGTTTGGGTGTCTGTTGTTGAGCCGTTGGTTGCGGTAACCTCAACATCATATATACCGGGGCTCATTCCGGAAATGTCCCATAAGAATTCATTCGTATTGCTGACAGCAAGGTCAACTGATGTTTGGGCAGAAGTATATTTTGCGCTGTAAACCATACTCGAAACATCATTGCCTATAACCTGAATTAAAACTTCAGCGTCAGCCTTAATCTCCTTAAGTTCATTGCCGGTTGTTACTGTTCCGTCAACAAGTGTTTTGGTTATTACAACATCTCCCACAGCGGCAGGTGTATAGGAATCCCTGACCTCACGTACGAAGTTACTGTTTTGGTCCGCAATTCTAACCGCTATCGTGTAATTAACATCCGGAGAAGTGAAATTTGGAATTGTAAAGTTTATACTGCCGTTTTCCTGTTCATCGCCTTCGCTGCCTACTGTATAGACTTGATCCAATATCCATTGATTTGCCTTAACATTGTTTGTCGTGTTCAGCAAGTCATCGCTCGTTACCTTTTGCCAGCTCCAAATCTGATATTGGCTGTCTGCTGTCCATCCTTGGATATTAACCACCATACCGGACTCCGTTTTGGTTACATTTACCGCAGTCGGAACCCATTGAGCGGTGTATGTCACATTTGTTTCGGGTACCGTTTCGGGTACCGTGGGCAGCCATTCCTTAAACACATATCCCTCTTTTGTTACGTTTGGTGCTGTTAGTGTTGCGCCGGGTTGCATGGGGGTAGGCCCGGTGCCGCCTGTGCCGCCATTGGCATCAAATGTGATGTCTACGGTGGCCATCGGCCCGTTGCTCACCGTTACGGAAGCGTCCGTTCCAGCGTTATATCCTGTCTTGGCGGCATACCTGACATAATAGGTGCCGGCCGCAAGCCCTGTGACGGAGGTGCTGCATGCTGTATAGGTGCCGCCGGAAGTGGCTGACCATTCCATGGCGGTTGTTGTGCCGGTAATGCTGCCGTCGCTGTCGCCGTAATAGGTGGTGGCAACTCCGGTTAAGCCTGTCGGCGCGGACTGAGACCTGTTCGGCCCGTTGCTCACCGTTACGGAAGCGTCCG
>CAZVJW010000045.1:0-31796 GCA_964627535.1 uncultured Eubacteriales bacterium | reverse complement strand
AAAATCCCGAAGGCACAAAAAGAAGCTGTTAAATTTTTTTTGATTTTTACTAACATATCGTTACACCCCCAACTTTATTTTAATACTCTGCATATATTGACGGGATACCACAATCCTTTCGCCATTTAACAGCGTAGCCATAAGTTTGCTGTTTTCTTCAGACCTGATACTTTTAACTTTTTGAATATTCATGATAGATGACTTGCTTATTCTGACAAAAGGGGTATCTGCGAGCTTTTCTTCAAGCTGATAAATTTTTGTCGGCGTTTCATATATTTTATCGTTTGTATAGAAAAATGTTTTGTTGTCAATCGTTTCAAAATAAAGAACCTCGCCCAAAGATATAAAAAAAGTTTCTCCGTCTGACTTTCCGGGTACGGTGTTATTGATAAGGCCAAGACTTGAAATAACAGCTTCAAGTTCGCTGTCTATCTGTTTACATAAAATTGTTATTTCGGTTTCTGTAATATTGCTGTCTTGTGTTATGTTGATTTTCATTGGCATCGCCTCCTAATACACAGTATATAGAATAAAGATGTAATATCAAGACCTAAATGGTCACATGCAAAAATCAAGTTGTGAATTACAATTTCAATCACTTTTAAAGTTAAAGAGGACAGTTTTATGATTATCTGTTAATCACAGAACCGCCCCCTTTTTTTGTCTGGCAGAGTTACTTCGGCAAGTTTTAAATTATAAACACTTTGACACTGTGCGGCGCAAGGTTACAGGACGAAAATGTTTTGATATCCGTCCGGCTGCCGCTGAGCGCATCCAATGCCGTTTCTCCCGGGTCATAACTGATGTATTTTTCCGCATACAGCATCTTTTCGTCAATAGAATAAGATTTCTGGCCGGTCTGCTTATTCAATACGCAAACCGCCGTCCCCCCGGCAAGCGGTTTGACAAGGATATCGACATCACCCTTGACAATGCGTTTAGCCTGTTTGCCGAGCAAATCCTGATTGATGGATATCAGGTGTTTATTCGTGACAATTTCCAGAATTTCATCGGTCATTTTACGGACATCATTGCCTAATATCAGCGGAGCCGCCATCATACACCATAACGCGAAGTGCGCGACATTTTCATCATAGGTCAGTTCGCCGTTGCCGACCTCCAGCATGTCGGGATCGTTCCAGCCACCGGGGCCTGCGTACTCATACAGCTCAACATTATGTTCGTATAATCCCATGACTGATTTCCATTTTGCCTCGATATCGCCGGTGGTTCTCCACAGATTCCCGGCGCTCGCGCCCCATAGATGCGGTTTCCCGGCACCCCATTCACACAGGGAAAACATGATTTTTTTCTCTTCTTTTCCGCTGTCCTTCGCGTAATCGGCTGTTGCTTCTTTGATGCATCTGCCGATATGCTGGTACTGCAACATATCGCTTATGGCAGGATTATAGACCGGGTTGAATAATTTTATTTTATTGTCGCCTTTTTTCAATCTCACCGGTTTTTGCGTGTAATACTCATTCCAGCGGATACTGGCCGGTATTTTTACCGTATACAGTTCTTCATTGTTTACCGATATACCAAGGAATTTTTCATAAGGATAAACCTCATGCGTGTATATTGTCAGAATATATTCGCCGTCTTTATCTGCGGCGATATTGTACTCAATGGCACCCATGCCGCCGTCCAGGCCGCTGGCATGATACTTCATTGTTTGATTGTTATGTTTATTGCGCTTTGTATGAAAATTTGATTTGAAAACGCGGGCATACCCGCTGCATTTTCCGTCTTTGCAGGTATATATTTTTTCGGGAGCCGCTCCTGCTTCCGAAACACTGATTCCCGCTACCAGCGGAGCATAACGCGTATATGTCACATGATGGCAATAATCGAGCTTCCAATACTCAATGCCCCATTTTGCAAAGGTGTAAGCGTCCTTATATTCAAAACCGAGAGTCGCGGGGAAATCCTGGCAGGTGAGGGTCCCGTTGGAGGAATAGATGCCAAGCTTGATCCCCATCTCGTTCACCTTTTTCACCAAGCCCTCCATCCCCATGGAAAAGGTTGTGTAATCCGATTCGAGCTCGTCCCGGATATTCCTTTCCTTTGCCTCCCAGCAATCGTCAATGTTAAGGTACACATAGCCGGCATCAGCCAGACCCCGGTCTTTCAGTACCCCGGCTATCTCTAGTATGACATCCTGACTGATATGCTCCTGAAAGGTATTCCATGAGCTCCAACCCATTGGCGGTGTTTTTGCCAGCCCATTGTTGTAAGGGACATTGTTATATAAAACCGGTGTATTATTATTCTTGCCCTTTTTAGCCTCCGCAATGGTCTTTAAATAGCACAGCGTGCACATACCGTTTCTTTTATTCAATTACATCCAATCCTTTCGGTTCTATGTTTCTCGGCAGTTAATAATCGTCTTAATGGTGATTTGGTTCCGTTGATGCTTATCTTTGTCGCGGATTATCCCGCACGGGAAATGAGTTTAACTTCAACAGCCGAATGCCGCGTCAATCTGCAATCAGCACCAATACCCAATCCTGAAAAGCCTTTACCCGCGGAGAAACCCATGTGCCGTCAGCATCCGGGGTTATGATACCCAAATCCGTCTCCTCCCCGGTAACGGGGTTGAAATAAACCGCGCGGTAGGTGGTATCCTTTTCAATGTGATAAACAGGGTCGCTGTTCCAGAAATAACCGCCCAAAAACGGACGGAAGATAATCCTGACCTTGCCCGGAATGCCCACGGCAAAACCGCCCGAAATCGACTCCCCGTCGTTATGCCTGTCTATCCATTCCGGGTGCTTTTCAAAACACCACCAGTCAAATTTTGTCCAGAACCTTTTCGCGATACCGACCTGAAAAGACCCTGGCAGCATATAGGCTTCATCCCAAGGCGTGCTGCCCCAGTGAGCCCCGTGGGGAGATACGCCGTATGGCTTTTCAATAGTGTTGAGCTGCCAAATGCCGTTTGCGCCGTAGGTATGCCCGCAGGCGCCCAGCATCACATTGGACCAGAAAAGATACCGCTGCACATCATGGTAACTGGAATTGCAGATGCCCTCATAACAAACCTCGGAGTTGATAACCGGCAGCTTCTTCCTTTCAACCGCCTTAGTCACCTGCCTGATGGTCGGCACAAGGCTTGAATAAGAGCTGTGCCCCGTCTGCAGCATATCCAGCCCAAGCAGGGTTTCGTCGTCAATTTGTTCATGGCCGTTGCTGGTCGGGTGTATTGTAACCAACCTGCCGAACGGGTCGTTTTCATGCACAAAAAGCGTGATGTCGTTCCAGTCTTTCCGTGAGTTCTTCAGGTGCTCTTCCCGCGGTACGGAAGCATCGTCGTAAAATGTCATATTTGCCTCGCCGGCAATGCACCAGACAACCGGGTACGCGCCCCAGCGGGCGATGATGTTTTTCCAGTGGCGCTTGATGGTTTCTTTCCCCGTAAATTTCATGAAAAAGCCCCAGCAGCCCACCACACAGGGAACAAGCCCGTTTTCGGCCAAATGCTCTATTTTTTTATCGGCGGCATCAAAATACGCCGGGTTGACCGCTTTATATTCCGTGTCCCACGGGAAACCGGCCTCGTTGGCGCCGTGCTCATCAAAGGGCAGCATATCCGGATACAGCCCCGCAATAATCTGAATCACGCTGAACCCTTTTTCAATCCGGTCTGCCGTCAGGGTGGCGAAGCCTTCCGGCCAGGAAAGGCGTGTGGTGAAGCCCATCCACCAGGTATCCCCCAACCAAAAGAACGGCGTTCCGTTTTTGTGAGACATGTAAAGATCTTCCCCTTTACGGACGGGTGCGCCGTGTTTGTATAGCGGATTGTTACCCTCATAGGGTATTATCTCAATATCTCCTGCAATCCCTTGCAGATCCGGGTTCGACGCATCACTGCACTCGGTAATATAGCGGTGGATTCCTGTCTTTTCGGAGGAGTAACGGAATTTCCAAGTGCTGCCGCCCGCCCAGAATGCGGGAATGCAGTGTGTGACGCCGTCCGGGCCTGTTATAACGGCATCGACACTAACCGTATTAAACGGGTCATCATAAATTTTCGCGGATATAAGTGCAATTTCAACGACTTTGTTTTGCTCTATTTTCATGGTGATACACTCCTATTCTTGTAATGGAATTTATATAGTGGTTGTCAGTACTATCTCCGCACTTCCGGTTTTACGTTATTTTTCTGCCGAATTCTTTCACGTATTATTATTTTTTTCTGTTGTTCCTTTGTCTTTGGGCGTTGTTACGCTCAAGCTAATCCATGTGGATACCGTTGCAAGAAAGATAAGTACAATAGGCCCGCCAACCCCGAAACAATCATTTTCAGAGCCAGTTAATAACCTGCCAATCAAACTGAAACCCGGCTGAAAAAGACCAAGTCCGGTTAACACAAACCACGGGATTATTGGTATACAGCCAACTAAACAAATCATGCCATAAATCCATATCCCTTTTACTGAGTCTCTGTCTTTCTTTAACAAAATGAAAATTAGGTATGAAACAAAGAAAATAATAAAACCAGTGGAAGCAACGTCCTTCCACATGATCGGCTCCCCCATTGAATCAACCCAATAATACGGCATATCAAAGATTAACGACAATACACCCAGAAATAAAAATGAAATAAATATTGTAATTGTTTTTTTCATATGTTTTCATACATCCAATTAATTATTGTCTTGAGAGACATAATGAGCATTTCTGCAGTTACGCTGAAAAATAAAAACGCAGCATAATTACCCCCGCTTTTTTTTATTGTTTTGATTATATATTATTGCAAACACAGATGCAAGAAATACATAAAGACGGTTCTGTAATCATTTTCATCATCACAGAACCGTCTCTTTCAAGATGTCATTTTATCCGCATGTTGGTTCTTGCCCGGTGAAAAATCCGATAATAACGGCTGCAGCGCAGCCGACACCCTCATCGACTTCAATGGCTTCAAACGCGCAGTTGCGCGCGCAGGCACCGCACTCCATGCATTTGTCCCGGTCAGCTATCCTGACCTTCCCTTCAAACGGCTCGAAAACCCTGTGCGGGCAAACTTCCAGGCATTTTCCGCAGCCGGTGCATTTTCCGGCAGCGCACCAAACATTGACCCCGTCGGTATTCAGAACGACAATCCACAGGCTTAAGCCGCCGAGCTGTTCGCGCAGCCGGTCAAATGCTCCGGTTATCCGTCAATCGGTTATTTGTTAATTTGGCGAACGGGTCTCGCTTCAATGTAACCCCTGTAGCCCAAGGGCTCAAGCTGAAAACTCGGCGCGTCTTCGTCTGCCCATTCAAAACCATATATTTTCGGGTCATATGTTTCGATGGCCTTGCCGAGTTCGTCAATCACCTCGCAAAAGTCTTCATCATCGTAAGGCTGCCCCTGAAAAATCATCATCTTGCAGGGCGGAAGTTCGATGATTTCATACCCCTCCGGTACACTGCCGTCATAATCCAGCGGGAGTTCAACTCCCTGCACATAGGTAGATGTGCCTTTTGTTACATGATGCTTCGGCAGCCACATGCCGATTGGTTCATACATCGCTTCCTTAATGCTGGTCAAAACACCCCACACGTCGCAGCCTACTTCTTCGCAGTACTGAAAATAATCTGTTGCCTTAATCGCCCGTTTGAGCAAGACCTTTCTTGCGGGGCGTTCCACCACCTGCGTAAAAATGAAACCCGGGTTCTCATTCTTTTGCATATTGCTCTCTCCTTTTTTATAATCGAGGTGGTAACCGCGGACATCATAGGGAATAAAAAGCGGTATGGGGCAGGGTTTCATGCTGTAGGCCTTGGGTGACACACCAAACTGTTTGGAAAACGCTCTGGTGAACCCCTCGTGTGTGTCAAAAACAAAATCAAAGGCGACATCCACCACTTTGGGCCGGCCGTCCCGCAGCAGTAAAGCGGCTTTTGAAAGGCGCAGCAGGCGGATATATTCAAAAGGCGTATTCCCGGCATAAAGCTTAAACATTCTGGCTGTATGCCATTGGGAATATCCGGCAGCCTTTGCAAGCTCGCTTAAAGTAATCGGTTCGCTGATATGGTCTTCGATGAAATCCTGCACTCGCCGGATTGCTAAAATCGCTTCCCTGTTATCCATGAGTCTCACCTCCCGAAAAGAATATACATCGAAACGGCGGAGATTTCTTGACCTGGATTGCTGATATCTATTCTATCATGTTTTTTTAATGCGGAAAAGGCTTTATACTAATTACTCATAAAAACCTAACTATAAAATCCGCACAAAACCGCATAATACTATTCTGCATTAAAATGGAGAATAGTATAAATCAAAGCTTCCGCTAAATTTTTTAGAGGTTTTTTAATCGTGAATTAGTATCAATTGCTATTGTTTATTCCCCGTCCCAGCGAAACTTTTTATTCATCCGCAGCTTATCCAAACTGCAGTTAAAGCACAGCCCGTTGTGGCAGCAGACGGTATCCCCGCAATCCGGGCAGAGCCACTTTTCTGCTTCCTTTTCGAGAAAAGCCTCAATTCCCCCTGCCTTGATGAATTCGAGGTTTTCAATCATGCTCATATGATACTTTTCGCTGTACCGTTTATCGAGCCCCTTGAGCCGTTTACAGGGAAAATCGACGCACTCAAAGCAGAACCGGACAAGCCCGTTGCCAACCTTTTCGCAGCTGTCCTGCATAAAAAGGCAGTTCTTGCCGCGCGGTCTGCAGCCGGGGCAGTATTTTTTACCGAACCCCTTGTTCTTTAAATCGTTTTTCATTGCCAGGTAACTGACGCATAAACCGCAATTCATCCCGCAGGGGGCAATCAGCTTTTCTTCCATATCCGGCAGACCTCATTTTTATCGTGTTTATGTTTCCCCGTAAAAAATCCGTTCTGTGTTTACGGTTTCATTAACCGGTGGCGATTTTTAAAAATTCAACCATCACACCTTGCCCGGGTGCTATATCCAGGGTAACCGTATTGTTTATTATCTCTGCTTCACCGATGAACTCAATGCCATATGCGCTTATTTTACTTAGCTTCGCCGACTTGTATTTTCCAAATGGAAGCTGCCATACCCGCTTGCAGCCGTTTTTACTGTATCCAAGATATGTGTTCTCTCTGAACGGAACAGGCATCAGCAAATCGTCATTTACCTTGATAACAACTCCGTTTTTTGAGATCTTCTGCTCACGAAGATAAGAAACGGTGCCGTCCTTATATACCATGCGCATTTTTTTACCGCTTCCGGCAAGCCGTTCCTTTTGCAGGGCGGAAAGATAAAAATACGGGACATTCACCGTTGCAAACTGGTGCAAAAATTCAATATGCCACTCATCTCCCGGTTTATACCGCCAAAGCTCTTCGCCGTGCAGATTACCGTATAGAAACTTTCCGTATTTCCCATTGAGAATTCCTCCCGCATATTTTTCCGGATAATTGCGGAATATTTCGCGTTTCTTCAGCTTATCCACCCACCAAATGGCCGGCAGCTGTCCAAGCGTATCAACAGGGTACAGCCGCCATAAAAAACCGCGCACAATAGTGCCGTAAAACAGCACTGTCAGCGGGCCTTCCCTGTAGGTGAACTCAGACGTTACATCGATTCTGTTTTCAGCGAGATAATCAATCATCTTTTTCCGGTATGCCTGCATAATTTTCATATTTACTTTAGGTTTACGGTTGATGTAACATTGGAAGTTGTCGACATGCACTGTTCCGGCTTCTTTGACCGGAAGAATATCAAAAAGAGCTTGCATACGTTTATGAAACAGGCCGCTCTCCCACTCCTCTTTGTAACTGACCTTATAACAGAGCTGTTCGTTGTATTTTTCAATCGCCGCCGGCTCACCGTCCCGGTTACGGATAAGGGCGTTGCTTTTTCTGTATTCCTTCATGAGCGGACAATTATCATAGGCATCCGCAAAATTGATGTGCACGCTTATTACGGTGTTATATTTTTTCGATTCCTCAATCAGCCAAAGCATGCTTTCAAGCGCTGTTTTGTCCTGCGGTCTTTTAAGCGCCGGGTTAACCTCGTCAAAAGCGGGATATTTATCATCATGCCCGTTATATTGCCATCCGACAAGGTAAATGATTTTAGACGCGCCGAGTGTCAGCGCGTCCGTCTGCTTAACGATCTCAAATGTTCTTTCAAAATCGCAGTCCACAATACTGCCGCCCATACAGTCGGGATGCGCCATAAAGAGTTTCATCATCATCGTTTTTGTATAATCGTATATTGGCATTTTAAGCACTCCTGTTCCATATTCCGGTTTCAGCTATCGGTCGTTAAAAGATTCGTTTGGCATAGTAAACGGATTCCCGGCCGTAACGGATATTTCCCTTACGGGCTCAGCTTTTTTATAATATTTTCCGCCGTGCGCTCGATGCTTTCGGTATTCGCGTCGGCTGTACTATCGGCATACTTTTCATATAAAGAGGCTCTCCGGTCATAAATATCCCGTATCGTCTCGCCCGGGTTCATCACGACTCCCCTTGTCATAATGTTGTCCAGCCGCTTTTCCACTTCCTCACAGCTCAGTTTCAGGTAAACCACTTTCCCGATGCCGCGCAGATGTTCCATCGCTTTTTCGCTGTAAACCACGCTCCCGCCCGTGGCAATAACCGATTTTTCGGCATTGACGCTCAGCACGATGCTCTCTTCGATTTTGTTGAATGCTTCTATGCCGTCGCTGTCAATAATCTCCTGCAGCGAGCGGCCGGTCCTTTCCTGAATGATAAGGTCGATATCGATAAACCCGTATTTCAATATTTTAGCAAGGATAACGCCCGTCGTGCTTTTCCCCGCAGCCGGCATACCGATAAGAATAATATTATTCATCATGTCCCCCTCCTGAATATATCATAACAATTTTCTTAAAGTGTCTATTGTCTGATTCGTGCATTCCGGGACATCCTTCAGCTTGAACTCCATGCCGAGATTATCATACTTAGCTTCGCATAATTTGCGAAACGGTAAAAGTTCCATTTTTTCCGGCCGGTAAAGAGCCGCCCGTTCTTTAAATTGCATAATACTTTGAGTCGTATCGTTGATGCCCGGAATAATCACTTGGCGTATCCAAAGCGGGACATTCATTCTGTTCGTCAGCGCGAGAAAATCATAAACCTGCGAAAGCTCTCCGCCGCAGTATTTTTTAAAATCGGTTTCGTTTGTAAATTTGATATCGCATAGCACCAGATCCGTCACTTTCAGGACTTCTTCGGCACCGGCCAAATCGCCGGTTCCGGAGGTATCCAGCGCCGTATGGATTCCGTTTTTTTTCAGCTCGCAAAACAGTTCCGACACAAACTGCCACTGCAGCAGCGGCTCCCCGCCCGAAACCGTAACCCCGCCTTTTTTCTGGATATAGCTTTTGCAGCGTATAATTTTTTGCGTCAGCGCCTCTACGGTGACTTCCTCGCCGCCCTGTAAATTCCATGTTTCGGGGTTATGGCAGTAAGCGCACCTAAGCGGGCAGCCCTGCATAAAAACCGCGCAGCGAAGCCCAGGGCCGTCCACAGCCCCCATGCTTTGAAAACTGCTTATTCTTCCGGTCATATCATACTATTCTCCATTTAAAAGATAGACAAAATCTATCTTTTGAATCCGCTGTCCAAAGACAGCATGGCAGCGTTTAGCTGCCGAAGATGCCGTTCAATCTATCTACCTGCGGCTGAAGCCGCAGCGATAAGCTTGCTTGCTGATTAAAAATATCCATATTTTAAATGCAGAATCGTATTACATCACCTGGTGGAAGGTTCGGGAAATGACTTCTGTCTGCTGTTCCTTTGAAAGCTTGTTAAAATTGACGGCGTAGCCGGAAACGCGGATGGTCAGGTTCGGATACATTTCGGGGTGTGCCATCGCGTCGACAAGCATCTCACGGTTGAGGACATTCACGTTCAAATGGTGTGCATTCTGCTGAAAATAACCGTCCAGCAAAGAAACCAGGTTGGCATACCGCTCCCCTTCGCTGTGCCCGAGTGCTTCGGGAACAACGGAAAAAGTGTTGGAGATGCCGTCTCTGCACATATTGTACGGCAGTTTTGCCACGGAATTCAGCGATGCCAGCGCTCCGTTCTTTTCGCGGTTATGCATCGGGTTTGCTCCGGGCGCGAAGGGCTCTCCGGCTTTTCTTCCGTCAGGGGTTGACCCGGTTTTTTTGCCGTAGACCACATTTGAGGTAATGGTAAGGATGGAAAGCGAGTGCTCCGCGTTGCGGTAGGTCGGGTTCTTTTTGAGTTCGTTGAAAAACAGCTCGACCTGTTCCTTTGCTATATTGTCCACCCGGTCATCGTCGTTGCCGAACTGGGGGAACTCCCCCTCGGTCTTATAGTCAATAATAAGGCCATCCATATTGCGCACGGGCCTGACCGCCGCGTATTTGATGGCCGAGAGCGAATCCGCCAAAACAGAAAGGCCTGCAATGCCGAACGCCATAAAACGGCGGACATCCGTATCGTGCAGCGCCATCTGCGTCTTCTCATAGGCATATTTATCGTGCATATAGTGGATCATGTTCAGGGCGTTTACATAAGTTTTTGCAAGCCAGGTTCTGTAATAATCCAGCATTTCCAAAACTTTGCCGTATTCCAGAACTTCCCCTTCATACGGAGCACGGACCGGACCGAGCTGTTCGCCCGTTTTTTCATCGCGCCCGCCGTTGAGGCTCACCAGCAGAAGTTTCGCAAGGTTTGCCCTTGCCCCGAAGAACTGCATTTCCTTGCCGATGCGCATGGCCGAAACGCAGCAGGCGATAGCGTAATCGTCGCCTGATAGCTCACGCATCATATCGTCGTTTTCATATTGAAGGGCGTCCGTATCGCAGGATACTTTCGCGGCGAATTTCTTGAAGTTTTCCGGCAGCGCTTCGGACCAGAGAACGGTCAGGTTCGGCTCAGCCGAAGTGCCGAGGTTGTAAAGGGTGTTGAGCATGCGGAAGGTGTTTTTGGTAACCAAAGTGCGCCCGTCCGCGCCCGTGCCGCCGAGGGCTTCCGTTATCCACATCGGGTCACCCGCAAACAATTTGTCGTAATCCGGGGTACGCAGGTGCCGCGCCATTCTGAGTTTTATCACAAAATCGTCCATGATTTCCTGAGCGCCCTCTTCCGTGAGGACACCGCTTCGGATATCCCGCTCGAAGTAGATATCCAGAAATGTGGATACGCGCCCCAGGGACATAGCCGCCCCGTTTTGCTCCTTGATGGCGCCGAGGTAACCGAAATACAACCACTGCACAGCCTCTTTCGCATTGGCTGCGGGTTTCGAAATGTCAACGCCGTAAAGCTCAGCCATTTCCTTTAATTTGCCGAGGAAATTAATTTGCTGGTAAAGTTCTTCCAGCAGGCGGATATTATCCTGAAGCATCACACCTTCACCCGCCAGGTGCTTGTCTTCCTGCTTCTTTTCAATCAGAAAATCAATGCCGTAAAGGGCGACACGGCGGTAGTCCCCTATAATTCTTCCGCGCCCATAAGCATCCGGCAGGCCGGTAATGATGCCGTTGTGCCTCGCGCGCTTGATTTCATCGGTATAAACGCGGAAAACACCGTCGTTATGCGCGGTCCGGTAACGGAACTCATTTTCGATTTTTTCGGAAAGTGTATATCCGTAAGCCTCGCAGGCTTTTCTGGTCATATTTACACCGCCGAAGGGATTGACGCCGCGGCGGAGCGGGCGGTCGGTCTGCAGGCCCACAATGATTTCGTTTTCTTTATCCAGGTAGCCGGCGCTGTAGTTGGTCAACGAGGAAACGGTATTCGTGTCAATATCCAGCACTCCGCCGACCTGCTGCTCTAAATCAAGCAGATGGGTTAGTTTATTGCTTAATCGCTTCGTTCTTTCGGTCGGGCCGCAAAGGAAGGCTTCGTCGCCTTTATATTCCTCATAGTTTTTCTGAATGAAGTCTCTGACATTGATTTCATCCTGCCAGGCTCCCTCTTTAAAACCGTTCCATTTTTCCTTCATTTCCAGTTCCCTCCCGATTTTCAAGGCCTATACTAATCCCGATTATAAAACCTCTATGAAATCAAGCAAAAACCTTTGACAAATGGGTTTGTGTGCTGAATTTTTAGCTATGTTTTAAAGAGGGATTAGTACTAATAAACAAAAAGAGCAACATTTTATAAGCTAAAATGCTGCCCAGACGGTCGGCCGGTATTGATTAAGGTTCCACTGTGGTGCTCCACAATTATCCGTCAGGAACCGCAACCTTTGAATTTAATTTATTTTAGCATAGGTGGGGGATTTTGTCAACGGCTGACGAGTTGTAAAATAGACTACGGTTAACTACCTCCCTGGCTTGTGTTGTCAACAACCCCGTCCCCCTGACATCTGTAATTTCTTTTAGAACACAGGAGGACGGTTCTCTTGTGTTCCTATGCTATAGAACCACTTGTTTGGCTTAACGGTGTTTTCACGCTGTCTTCTCCTGCTGATTCTGCGCTTTATTTGTATCCGTGTTCTTCCAGCGATGACTTTAATTTCTTCTCATTATAGAAAAACTGCAGCATTATCAAAGCGCCGAACATACACCCGGCGCTGACCATGGCAACGGTGCGCACGCCAAGCGGGTTTGCCTGGCTTTTTCCCAGCAGAAGCAGTGACGGCATGATAAGCCCCACGAAGCCGCCGGGTATGGCTGTGATCAGGCCTGCGGCGGCGTTAAAAGACGCTTCCTTTGCCACGCCTGTGCGCAGGCAGTCTTCACGGACAATTTCATTGTTGATGGCGCCGGGTATGATGCCGGTGATGGCGCTCGGAATGGCAATAATCGCCACAATAATCCAGGGAAGAATGTTCGCGGAAACCGGAATTTTATCCGCCCAGGCAAATATGAGCATAACAGCGAACATAATGACCAGCGCTATCTGGTAGAGCAGTTTGTTGCCGGTGCGTTTGGCGATAATCGGAACAATCGGATAAATAACAAAGGCTACCCCGAGAAGAGTGGCGCCGAACGGAAACAGCATGGCTTCGGAAAGCCCGAAAATGATGGTGACAAAATAAAGCAGGCCGGTCTGGAAAAAGCCGTCTCCCCAGTAATAAACCTGATTGGTAAGGGTGTAAAGCACAAAGGTGCGGTTCTGAAATGTCAGTTTAAGCGCGGGCCAAAGGGCAACAGTGGATGACTTGCCCGTGCCGTATCGTTTTTCGTCCACAACCAAAATCTGAAGCAGGAGGAAGACGGTTGAAATCGCAATTAAACCGCCGACGGTCAAACGGAACGCGTTAACGGGACTCATCCCGGAGGATACAAACGCGTCCTTGATCATAAAAATCAGCTGCGAACCGATAATATAACCGAGAACCCAGCCGATTGCGCCGAAGGTGCTGAAATGCATGATAATTTTGCTTTTCGAACCGAATTCCGGAACAAGCGCCCCCGATACGCCGTAAGTAGCCCTGAAAATATTAAGCATAATGATGATGGCAAACAGCCATATGGCGTTAACCGGGCTTACACTGTCAACCGGCGGGGAGAACATCAGGTAGGAAAGCACCGAAATCGGTAAAAATGATACGATCATGAAAATCTTGCGCCGCCCGATGCGCGACTTGGAGCGATCGCTCCAAGTTGACACAAATGGGTTGAAGGCAATCACCAGCAGACCGCCGATGTAGCCGATCAAACCCACAAGCGTGAAACCTAAAATAGGTTGGTTGCTCAGATACTGCGGAAAAGCCGCCTGGCTGGTTTCGGGGGGCACATAAAAATAGGTCATCAGCCCGGTAAGGCTGCCGATGATGGTGCTGCCAACCCCGCCGAGCGACCACAGCACAATGCGCCAAAGCGGAAATTCCTCCCGTTGCACCCCTGCTGTCCCTTCAGTTGAAACGATTTCGCTGATGTCCTGCTCACTGCTCATGTTTATACCTCCCCGCTTTTCATATTATAATTCATCATATAAATTTGTCTGATAAAACCGGGCTTTTCTCCTGTTGAAGAAGGTCTTTATTTAATAGTATCATACTGATTTTTTAGAGTCAATTTTTATTATCCGGAATATTTTTTCAAATAATGAAAGCGAAACAAAAAAGCCGGAACAAGGACAGTAATCCTCATTCCGGCTGCTTAAATAATTTTTCAAGCAAGGTATTCGCAGCTGACATCATCGCCTTTGACGGTTTCGGTTTAGCGATGATTTCCGTCATGATAAACCTCCCAAAATTCTTCATATATGAATATGTAAACTTGTTAACATAAAAAAGATTATTGTCAAAGTGTCTTCTATATTGATTATATTATAATGAGAACAACTCCGATTGAGCATTCCGTTTACATGAAATGAATATTGATTCACCTTCCGTTATTTACGCAAATTTCACATATTCTCTTCAACCTTATCAGCATGGATTAACTCAATTTCCGCTTGTATTTCCAACTCCCGTTTGTGATTGATTGGTAAAGTATAAAAAATGATAATCCCCGTTAAGAGTATCAGCGCGGGTATAATCCCTGTCCCGATGCGAATAGCCTGTACAACCTCCGGTGCCTGGTGTTTTACTGCTCCGACATAACCGGCGGACGTTAATAACACACTGAGGATAAGCGGTTGTATGCTCGCAGCAATCGTCATAAATACAGACATCATACCGCTGACAGTTCCCGGCTGCCTTTTTCCGGTATTCAGTTCGATATCATCTATAACAATGCCCTGCAGCGGCGAGAGAAGGGCCGAACTGAATCCGTAACCGATTAGAATGACAATATATGTTGCCGAAGCAACCCAGTAATTGATCGGCAGCGTCAAAACAGCATGCCCGGCAACGGCAATCAGCATCCCTGTGGCATACACATTTTTTGAACCATATTTTTTAACAGCTAAAACAATCAACGGGAAGGTGGCCATCTGCGCGACGCCGGTGAGCACATCCGGAATTGTTGCTTTCAGTCCTTCCACTTCCAAAACATTATCCATGTAATAAAGATAGCCGACGAAGTAATTACCCGTAGCCGTGTTGATTAAGATCAGTGCCGCGATAAATATCAAAAAAGATTTATTCTTAATGAGTTCCAAGAACAGCGTTATAAAATCTTTACCGCCTTTGGTCAGCTCCATATGTTCATAAAACACCGGGTCTTCCTTGATAAAACGCGAACCAATCCACGCTATAACCAACCCGAATGCAACAGCGCCTGAGAATATGGAGACGATTGTGAAACGGCTGAACTCACCTGTTAGGAACCAAACGGGTATCATGCCGCCTAAGAACACCGGAATCTGACTCATATAGCTACCGATAACCTGCACTTCCGTGCGTTCTTTCATGGACAAAAACGTATTAATTTTAAAGGCATTGAAACTGACATCAAGCAGCGCCTTAAACCCTTCATAGGCTACTAAAAGCACCAGCAAATAAGCTGCCGTAAAGATATCGCCCCAGTTTGGTGACGCAATAAAAATTGAGAGCATCATAATCCCGATTACCGGAATTGCCCAGCGAATCAGCGGCGCGTATTTTCCCTTGCCGATGACAAAGGGTCTTTTATCTGCCCAATAGCCAAGAATCGGGTCGTTGATTCCATTCCAAATACTGAAAATCAAATACACAACGCCATAGGCGGCAGGGCTGAGACCGATGACGTCGGTATAGAACTTCATCAGAGCGCTCATTACGACAATATATACCAGACCCATACCGCCCGTAACGAGATTGATCAGTACCTTTTTCTTAAAGGTGTAATAATTGATGAGATTCATATTTTTCCCTCCCTTAAATTTTGCTCTCGCTTAAGGAATCGAAATACTGCTTTTGGGTGCCGAAGCCGAACAACCCGCCGATAACAGAGAAAGCGAACAGTACGGCCGCGCTGATAACCGACCAAAACCTGACGAATAAATACCGCATAAAAAGCCTCCTCATAGTTCCCACTTTTTTAACAATACATTATAAGTACTGTGCTGTCATGCAAGAAATTGCTGTTATTGAATCAATCCGCACCATTTGGCAATGACATTTGTATCAGCCGGTATTCATGTGTTTCGGCGCTGCCCGAAGGAGAATTTTCCAGATTGTAGGTTCTTGAATAGGTGCCTGTCCTGCTGTCAAATTGTGTCTGCCAGAAATCATTCGCGTTATCTTTATTCCCCGACTGGGTTACATTCACCCATGCGGACCCGCTCTTTGCCTGAAGCATATAGCCTGCATATGACTCCAAACCGCTGATTCTTACCGCTGTATAGCCCAGACCGCCTGTCAGGCTGAATTGGGCGGGAATTTCTCCGGCTTCTGATTTTATTTCAAGGGGATAATCCGAAACGACTGTTCCTATAGACGCATTGCAGGAAACAGCGCCGCTGGTCACCTGTTTATATGACGCTTTCCATGTCCCCGCTATCGCGGCATATTCCGGCGTGTTCAAATATCCGGACTCACCATAATAATCGTCTATTACAGCGGGAAGCACGAGATGCTCAACCGTCATTTGAACGGAACTGCCTGCGGCAACCTTCGCTCCTGCTCCTTTGGGCACGCTTATTTCGCAACCCGGCTGACGCATATCGCCATCACCGGTATCGCAAATCGTATAAGAAGGCATATTGTAATGCGCGCCGTTAATATCAGCGCTGTATTCTCTGATAATCATCACACTGTCCGCGTTTTCCTCGTCGTCCGTGGCCGCATAAAGAGAGAACCAGAAATCATTACCGGAGGCCGCGAGCCGTTTATGCTCTCTGAGATATTTACATGACATATCGACCAGTGTATTGCCGGTTGCGTACGCGCCGTTTGCATCTCCGTATGCGTAACGGGTATATGTATTATCGGAATAGTTTTCGGCGCATAGTTTAAAAAACGCCAAATTGCTGAAATAAGTATCCTCCATAAACGTGTATGCTAAAGTGTAATAAACCCTTACAACATCATCCGTCCTGCCCATATTCACGGTTATGTCGAATTTAATTTTTCCGTCCGCGGTGAAACCGCTGTAAACAACATCGGTCATATTCGGAGCCTGCGCCCTGTAGATTACTTTTTGCTCCGACAGACTGACTTTCTTACCCAGCAAACCGGTATAGCATAAAAAATCCGCTCCGCCTACATTCCCTGTCCAATTGTATTGACTGTAACCGGATATAGGTGAAGTTACAAGAAAAGGCCTGACATCATCAATACGGGAGCGCATCAATCCTTTATCCGGATCATAGGTTACGGATTCTCCCCAACTGCCCAGAGCCGCCTGGTCCCATCGCAGGCATGCTGTATCCGTATACCCGATTAGACCGAGCTGCGCATGTGAGGTGGCATAAACCCCTCCCCATCTGCCGTAAGCGCAGGTGTATTCGTATTCTGCGGTGCCATTCGCTTCAGCCGTTATCGCTGTGCTGCCTCTGTACCATGGCCCTTCGTTGTTGCGCTTATACGCATTTTCCGCAACATCTTTGCCATACGAATGCCAGTTCTTGCTGATCTGCACTTGAATTCCTGTTGGTTCGAGCGTTGCCGGGTCACGGATGACGGGAGACATTCCTGTTATGGAAAATAACGCGCCTTTACGTTTTTCAAAGGTAACGGGCAAACATATTTTTCTTTCGCTGTTGTTTTTTACGGTAAAAAGAACCCGCTCGTATTCATCGTAATTGGTGCTGTCCGACCTGCCCCCGACACTGACAGCCGAGATATCAACAGTATGAATCCCTCTTTGCTCATCATAAGCAACCGGCAACTCCCCGCAAGACGGATTGACAGCCGTCGCGGAAACCTGTGCGTTTTCAATATCATATAGAACCTGTGCGTCCGAGATAGAAGCTGTGTTCGACGCAGTTACAAATACGCCGAACCCCGAATATTTTCCGGGGTCCAAAGCGGCGCTGCACGATACCTGAAGCGTCTTACCCGAAAACACAAACTGTGCGTCGGCGGCCGCCCGAGATTTGATAAAGGTCAGCCCATAACCATCCGCAGTTTTTAGTGTAACGGCGCGGCCATCCGGGGTATATTCTGCAGTAAGGTCTTCGCTAAAAGTCAGCGACCACGAAAGCTTTGCCGGCACAGACGTCACCTTGTCATTATACACTTCATAAATAATTGAAAAATACTGCTGTGTTGCCGACACTTCCATTCTTCCGACATAGCCGCATGAAAGGGATGCAAGTTCATTATATTCTGTTCTTGAGACATATTTGCCGCTTTCAATGAGGCGGTGCCAGCGGTCTTTCTGCGTCAGTTTTTGCTCTTTGCCGTCATCAACTGTGTATACCATGCCAGATATCTGCAGCAGGGATGAAAAATCCGCGTCGGTATAAATCCCCTCTACCTTGCTTTTGTATGCGCCCATAGAAACAATTGTTCCGGTATGCCCGTCGGTCTGCAATGCATAGCGTTCGGTCTGCATATTGAGAATCTTGCTTTTACCGTCACTGTCTGAACTGTTCCAAGAATATACATAGTTCTTTTCGAGTTCGGAATATGCCGCAGAATTAATCGGCGGTGAACATATGCCCAAAACCGCACCCCAAAACATAATGATCGAAAGGATTGAGGCAATAATTTTATTTATAAAACTCAGCATTAAATTCAACCGCCTTGAAATCTATTTAATCAATTTTTCACAAAGAAGACTCGCATTTTATAAGCAATGTTATGGTCAGGCATTTCGGATGAGCCTCTGACGGGTTTTCTTTTGAAATCTGACATGCAAAAACTCATAAAATAAATTTACAGAATTATTTTACCAAGTTTGCATTACTTTTATAAGGATAGATCGCTAATAAACGGAAACAGCCGGAAAACACAAGGGGATGCAAACACAAGGGGACGGTTCTCATGTGCTGCAACCTTCAGATATCCTTTACACCCTTCAAATTTCAACCTCTCAAAATGGCTGAAGCATGCCGGAACCATCCCCTTGAATCATGCTCAATCGATATAGGCTTCGACATTTTTTCCATAATGGCCGGTATCGGTATAGCCCTGTTCGGTGCGAAGGCATTCACCCCATTTTCTCGCGATCTCCTCCGCTGAGTCGGTTTTGATTTTCGCGCGCTCAAAGCCGTCTTTGCTGCCCTTCAGGCACCAGTCCGACTCCCACATCAAGTGCCCGGCGCCCTTGTATGTCCAAAGCAGCCAGCTGAAATTGAGGTTGTTCATTGTGCTTAAACACCCGCTCCATGTCGTGCGTCCCAGGGGATAGAACTCGCCCATCATCATTGGCATGCCCGGATGATAAAGGCGGGTGAGCAGCAGAAAGGCCGCAAAGATGAAGTCGGAATTGTTGTAAAAATGCACCTGATACACAACATTCTTCCAGCCGTGAACCCAGATCTGCGGCAGAGCAAGAGCTGTCCAAATGCATTCCAGCGTAATGATGTGGTCCGGGTCGGCGGCGCGCACGGTGTTGTAGAGGCGGGTGTAGATGCTTTCGTTGTTGATTCGCCTTTGCACCTCGGTGACAGGCATGTCGCAGCACGGCTCGTTAAGCAGATCGTACATCGCGACGGCCGGGTTCCCCTTGAATCTGGCTGCGATAGCTGTCCACAGTTCGTCGGTTAGCTCACGGTAACGCTCGCCCTGCGGTGTCTTGTCAAACAATCCGTTTGAATCCTTCTTGCCGCTGTGGGCAGCGTTGCTTTGAAAGCCGGGTGCGCCGTGCATATCAAGGATAACATAGATGCCGCGCGCGGCGCATTCGCTGACGACCCAGTCAAGGCGCGAAAAATCCCAGTTGCCGTTTTCATCAAGAATTTTGGTGCCGTTGTCATCATAATAAAAGTTGCGGTACCAAAACGGGACACGCACGCAGTTAAAACCCATGGCGGCGATTTGGTCCAGGTCATAGCCGGTTATAAAGTTGTCCTCATAGGTATTCATGAGCTCGTATGCTTTTTGGACGCCAAAACGCCCGATGAGCGTTTCGAGCATTTCATAATGGTCGCTCACTTCCTCGTACGGGCACAGCCAGTCCTCCTGGATGAGCCACGCGCCGAGGTTGACGCCTTTGAGCTTGACGGTTTCACCTTTTTGGTTGACGATCTTGCGCCCCTTGGTCACGAGAAAGTCGGCATCGGTAAAGCAACCGGCTGCGGGTTTTGGCTGCGCGGAATATGACGGCAGCGAAAGCGGCATGGCAAGAAGTATGCTTAATACCAGACACAGCAGGGCTTTCAGTGATTTTTTCAAAACACGCGCCTCCTTTTTATAGGCTGCTTATTCTATGGTAGAATATCCGAGAGAGAATGTCAAGGCTGCGGCGTGATAAGCGGAGGCAATAAACACATCTTCAACAATAACTTGGGTATCTTTGACACAACGGCGTTGATTTTTCAAGATGAACATGTTAATATTTGTTTAATAAAATTTCTTATGAATTTATAAATGGTGCAGAACTGTTTCACGTGTCCCGGATAAGAGAATGACATATCATCTGAGAGGAGATGAACCTATTGAAAAAGAAAGTTCTTGCGAAAACTTACGCGAGCTGGCTTGCGGGCGAGGTTAAAAGCGAGCAGAGGGAATATACTCAGCCCGTGAAGCTGCTCGCCGACGACGGCACGCTGCTCGCCCCCGGCTGGGCTCGCCGCATGCTGTTCGATTATGAGCGCGAAAAGACTGTTCCGCCCAACCGCCTGAAGGAATGGGAGTTTTATCAGGTCTCCAACGGCAGGTATTGTGTGCAGTTCAATATCGCGAAACTCGCAATCGGCGGCATGGTGAACGCCTCCCTCATTGACATGACGCAGCCCGGCGGCGGGGAGGTTGTCAATTCCGTTGTGCTGTTCTTCGGCAACCAAAACTGTATGCTGCCGGCGAAGGGCGACGTTCCGGGCAGCGTGAAGTTCACCCCGAAGGGCATCGGCCGCGCGGACTTTGAGATTGTCACCAAAGCCGGCAGCCGCACCCTGTATTACCGTTCCAAGTCAAAGGGCCGGGAGGTGGATGTCAGTTTCTGCATGGACATTCCCGATAACCTCGAGAACATGACCACCGTTTTGCCTTTTCAGGGCAAGCCTAAGTGCTTTTTTATGACGATGAAACAAAACTGTATGCCTTGCTCGGGAACATTCCGCTTCGGTAACGAGGTCATCGAGTTCACCAAGGATGACACTTTCTGCTGTGTGGACTGGGGCAGAGTCAACGCGCCATACCGCCTTGTTTGGTACTGGGGCAACGGCTCAACATATCTCTATGACGAAAACGGCGGCAGGCATACATTCGGCTTCGAGATTACGTGGGGAATCGGCGATGAAAGCGTTGCCACGGAAACCTGCCTGTTCTATGACGGCAAGCTTCATAAACTGGGCGCGGTTGACGTCGAGGTTTTTCCGAAACCGGATCGCTATATGGACCCGTGGCATTTTATCTCGGAAGACGGCCGCTTTGATATGACAATGACGCCGCGTTATGACCACCACAATGACGTCAACCTACTTGTAATGCGCATGAACTGCCACCAGGTGCACGGCTGTTGGAACGGCACGGTCATTCTTGACGACGGCACAAAACTCGACATCAAGGATATGGCCGCATTTTGCGAATACTGCGAAAACCGGTGGTAATACTAATCCCGATTATAAAACCTCCATGAAATCAAGCAAAAACCTTTGATAAATGGGTTTTTGTGCTGAATTTTTAGCTATGTTTTAAAGAGGGATTAGTATAACGTGAGACAGCGGGGGTTGATGCGCGTCATATATTAATTCACGACAAAAGCCCTCTAAAAAACCAAGTAAAAGCTTTGATTTATGCGGCTTTACAGATTTTTTAGTTAGGTTTTTATGAGTGATTAGTATTACCGCGCGAATAGTGTTGAAAAAACCTTGTCTTTCGACAAGGTTTTTTTGGCACAAGTACTGTCGGCTACATACTTGAATAAACAACAACGCCCTGAAAGAACCGAAAGTTTCTTTCAGGGCGCTGTTGTTGTTTTATGCGTTCATTGCAACACAGATAATTTGTCTAATATTGAAATTATATTTCTGAAAAGCTCTAATAAAGCCTCGAAAGTTCTGTTGTTTGTGTTTACCGGCGTTTCCGGTGTCTCAATCGCATAGAGTTCCTGCGGGGAAAGGTTTCTTTGGGCGAAGTTATCGCTAACTATCGCTTGTGAACGCAGTTTACCGAGCTGCCAGTTATACTTGTAAAATATGACCTTCACCGTATCCGATGTGATAACACCGCCTTGCGCGTCAAGCATCTCGATAGTTATATTCGCTGAACGGGCATAACTCTTGATATTGGTTATATGTCCGTTTTGTTCAACAAAAACCTTTTCATTATCCGTGGACCATTTAACGCTTGCATAAATCCCAGAATCTACAAAACCTAAATCTAATGAAATATTCTTATAATATTGATACCATTTAAGTTTTGTCTCAATCTTGTCGCCAACATCATCGCCGCCTCTGGTTATCTTAATTGTACATTGGTTAACTTTCCATTTCGCGTAGAAGGTAACATTGGTTGCGCCCATTGTATACGGCCATGTGACGGCTGCGGTCAATGCCTCGTCTGTATACCAGCCTGCGAAGGTATAGCCCGTTTTTGTCGGATCGGTTGGTTTTGCCACTGGGGTATTATAGTTTTGCGTTATAGCCGTAACCGGGGGGCCGCCGTAGGATTCAAAGGATACGGCGTATTGATTAACCGTCCATTTCGCGTAGAAGGTAACATCGGCAGCACCCATGGTATATGGCCATGTGACGGCTGCGGTCAATGCCGCATCCGAGTACCAGCCGGCGAAGATAAAGCCAGTTTTTGCCGGGTCGGTTGGCTTTACCGCCGGGGTATTATAGTTTTGCGTTATAGCCGTAACCGGGGAGCCGTCGTAGGATTCAAAGGATACGGTGTATTGGTTGCCCGTCCATTTCGCGTAGAAGGTAACATCGGCTGCGCCCATGGTATACGGCCATGTGACGGCTACGGTCAATGCCTCGTCCGTATACCAGCCGGCGAAGGCACATCCTGTTTTTGAAGGATCAGCCGGTTTACTAACAGAGGTACTGCTTGCCTGCGTGATAGCTGCAACTGGTGTGCCGTCGTTGGTGTCAAAGGTAATAGTGTAGTTATACATCCATACGGCGGAAAAAAACACAGGGTTGTTATATATGTTTTCATCGGCAGAATAGCTATCTCCAGGCTGGTATAGTGCTGTGGTAGCGGTGGTCCAGCCCATGAATGTATACCCCGTACGGGTGGGCACTTTGCTACTCAGGGTTATTGTCTGACCCCTGTATTTGTATTGAGCATCAGGCACGCCCATACCGCCGTTAGCTGAGAAGTAAATGGTGTAGTAGTTAGCCGCCCACGTGGCGTAAAGCGTAGCGTTGGCATTTGTGGTGTAGTTGTCACCGGGCTGATACTTCACTAGACCCGTGCTACTAGTAGTCCAGCCCAGGAATGTATAACCCGAACGGGTGGGCACCGTGCTGCTCATGATAAGTGTCTCCTCCCAGACTTTGGTTTGAGAAGTTGGCGCGCCTGTGCCGCCGTTTGCGTTGTAGATGATAGAGTAGGTTTGCGTTTCATATACCGCCGTGACAATAACTGCTTGCTTTGGCATAATGAAAGACGCAACGGTACTGGTGGCGCTGCCAGTCCAAAATGATACGGATGGGTTCATCTCCCATCGCATAAACCTTAGCCCGTTGGGCGCTGTATTTGCGGTGATGGTAACGATTGAGCCTGATTCATAGACACCGCTACCCGTTCCGTCACTGACAGTCACTGGATATACGGACACCCAGATGGCGTAAAGCGTTACGTTATCGTTGGTGCTGTAGTTATCACCAGGCTGATATTGTGCTGTATTAGCGCCACTGTTGGTGGCCCAGCCTAGGAAATTATAACCCGTACGAGTGGGCATCGTACTGCTCAGGATGAGATCTACATCCCAGAGTTTGGTTTGAGAAGCAGGCGCACCTATACCGCCGTTGGCGTTGTATGTGATATTACAACTTGGTGTCCACACAGCGTAAAGAGTTGCGTTGCTGTTTGCGTTATATACATCACCGGGCTGATATTCTGCCGAAGTGGCTGTGGGGATAGCTGCCCAGCCAAGGAAAGCGTACCCAGTGCGGGTGGGCGCAATACTTGGCAACAACAAATCGGTGTCATGATTTTTTATCTGTGCGCCGGGTGTACCGAAGCCACCATTTGCATGATAACTAACAATATATTTTAAAATTTCCTGATTGTTGCGCAGATATGGATACCCAAAGGCGGGCAAACCCCAAACAAAACTGAAATCAAAGCCGGCATAACTCGATATCATCTGCATTTCCATGTCGCTGAGAGCCTTTACATCAGTATATGTACCCGCGTTGTAAGCCACCGCAACATCGGCGGTTGTATCCAGAAAATAAGATGAATTGATGGACGTTATGCTCGCGGTGCAGATGCCCACAAGGCCTCCCCTGCGCTCACTGGTAGGAGTTTCGGTGGTCAAAGTGCCGCTATTGTAGCAGTGGGTCATCATCCCGTTGGATGTTGATGCAAAATACCCCACAATGCCGCCTGTGTAACCATAGCGCGAAGAGCTGCCGGAATACTTCCCATAGACTGTGCCGCTGTTCAGACAATCAAATATACTATTGTTGGCGTAGGCAACCATTCCTCCCGCATAGGGATCGCTGAAGTTGGAAGAAGTAACATCTAATGAAGTTGCGTTAACAGATCCTGCATTCCAGCATTGGGATACAGTATTCCCGAGCCAATAACCGGAGATTCCTCCCGCATACGCGCTGTAAGAAGAGCTGGTAGCGTTGGTGACAACGGTTATGCCACCGGTGTTCCAACATCTTATAGCATCGGCAGTGGCAGCTTCTGCGGTATATCCAGTGATACCCCCCGCATAAGCACTCTGGGTGCTGCTTGCCGCGTCAACACTTCCAGTGTTCCAACACAGGGAGAAATCGCCTCCGGAACTGAAAGCGCAAATTCCCCCCGCATAGCCTTTACCAGTGCCAGCTTTAACGTCCCCAGTATTCAGGCAGCGCAGGTAAGATGTGTTGTTATCAATAGAATACGCCGCAATTCCACCTGCATAAGAGGTGTATGTGTACGCCTCAACGGTTGCGGCATTCATGCAGTCACTGAAGCTCGCGCCTGCCGCGCAATATGCTGCAATCCCGCCCGAATAAGCAGTGACACTACTGGAGAACGATGTTTTAACAGCTCCATTGTTTTCACACTCGAAAATAGCCGCAGCAGCGTAACCGACGATACCACCGGCATAAAGACGCCGGGTCGCAACTGAACCCCCTGTTGTATCACAGTTGATTTTTCCAAAGTTGCCACATTTAACCAGAGGACTGTTGGAACGGCCTGCAATGCCGCCGACATAGGTACTGCCGCCACTATCAGGAGTGCTGCCAGTGATATCCCCATAGTTATAGCAGTCAGTGATTGATACTGTATCCAAGGCATAACCGACAATACCTCCAACATAACTCGCAGCACCGAACTGTCCCCATTCACACGCAATACTTCCCTCGAACTGGCAGTTGGTAATCGCCGTTTTTGCATCTACCACCCCAGTGATCCCGCCAACGTAGGCGTCGCTCCCTGCATCTGCGCAGATATTTGCTCCTATTATTTTCAGATTTTTTATTTCACCGCCCTTGACACCACCGAAAATACCGACGTTCAATGAATTCACAGACCTCCTGTCGATGGTCAAGTTGTGGATGGATAAGCCATTACCGTCGAGTATACCAGTGAATAAACTTATCGGCGTGAAGTTAGTGACTTCACTAAAATTTATATCGTTCATTAGAATATATTTCCCTGCCGGGTCGTTACGGATGTTGTCAAAATCCGCTGTCGTGTAAATTCCTATGTACCCGGCAGGTACATCAGCTGTATTTGCTCGTGCCATCGGTACAGAGCCAATAATTACAAATACCAACAGTAGCGACGAAAATCGTTTAACCCATTTACTCATGAGATATGCTTCCCTTCAAATACTTATTACGATTGTGAACAGTGCAACTTTAATGTTTTGAACATACAAAATAAAATATTTAATAAAAAATAATGATTTGATTATTATAATATAAAAATCTCGCTAAAGCAACAATATTTTATGTTTCCATGTGATATTTTCTTCTTTATATACAATTTACAAGCGCCCATTTGTCTTATCATATCCCTCTACCAAAGCATTGTAGCTGCACTGATAGTTGCTCTGGTCAATGGCCCTTCGGGCATTTTCCTTTATCATTTTTGTCATGAGCTTAAGCTTTTTTGTAAGAAAATCAGTGCAGAAGGTCTTTTGGCGGAGAATGAGAGCCTCGAAGGCTTCGCCTTCGCTCTTTCTGTGTCGAGGGGACGGGGTTTTGACACAAAAAATAACCAGCTTCACCCCGAAAGGTAAAACTGGTTATTTGGCAAATGCTGATAATTATGATACAGTGAAAACCCGTGTCAAGCCGCAAAATAACATCATATAAATCATGCTCATTTTATTCCATCATACAGCTCATAAAAATTTTTGCCAGCATTTACGCTGTTAATCAATTCAATCAATTTATCCACGCCGTTCTTTTCTATCCAGCGTTTTACTTCATGTCTGCTTATCAAATAGCGGAATTTTCTATCCTCTGCATTTCCTGCATAAAATTTTGATGCTGTATCCATCTCATCTAATTTAATTGTATTTGCACCGTTATTTGTTTTTTCTAACCATGTTTCTTCACTATAATCCTCACGATAATCATTTTGAGTCGCAGTACCCTCGTCAAACCATATTGGGATCATCGAATGTGGCAGCTTCCCTTTATAAAGTCTTGTATGCAATTCGGCGTGTGTCAGTTCATGCGCAACGATGTCAATATTCAGATATTCGTTTGAAACGGATATATAGCAGTACGCTTGAAAAAACACCATAGTTGAAGTATCATGATCGCCGCCAAGTTTTTCAATTGTCTTTTGCTTGTCGCTTATTATTATAACAGGATTGCTTTCAACATTGCCCCAAAAACCAGAAACTCTGTCTTTCGCGTCATTGATAATCGCAAGCACTTCATCTCTGTCTCCCGAATATAAGTTGTCAATGTATACATTCGTTTGCGCTTGAGTAAAATTGCGATATTTCACAGTCATTCTATAACCTAAAGAAGTAAACTGAAAAAAAATTACCTGCGCTGCCAGCAACACGCCGATGACGGATATAAGAACAAGATATCCTTTTTTAATTTTTCGTTTTTTTATCTCCGTGCTAAACTCCTCCTAATATCCTCATGTTCAGGGTAAATAAATGAACTTATTTTTATAATACCATATCATACCACAAATACAAAGCACCTCAAAATGATACAAAGGCACGAAAAGTCAGAGGGGATTGCATTTCTTGTTTAGAATAACCGTAACTACTTGAATTGATTAATATGTTTTGGGCCGGTTTTCTTGGTAATTGTTTGCATGCTCTGTCTGTACTATTTGCTTTCAAGTATAAAAGTTTCAAATGCTCTTATAGCGCTATCTCTCATATTAAAGGCAAATATACCTTGATTTATCAATCTGATTGCAAAAAACATATTCTCCATTATAGATATTTTATAATCTTTAATGAACGTTTCATATGGGTAATCTTTTATTTTATCGCAAAGGGAACTGTAATATACATCCAACATATTCAAAGCTTTTTTCTTGTTTGGTTCAATGTGCAAGGCTATTAACATAGCCAAGTCTTCTGTACATAACCCGATTCTTAATGCTTGTAAACCAGTAAATTTTACTGTTCTGTCAACGGACTTAGATAACGATGTCTGCCCTGGATGTAAGTCACCATGAATAATTGTAATATGCTTTCCTGCATTGAATCTCGAATCAATTAATGCAGGGTATTCATTCTTTAACCTACTAATAGCATCTTCAAATAATTCAAACTTCTCAGGAGTAATATTGTTTTCAAGAGTTACACCAAGCCCCACTGCTTCCCATGTTTTTGGAATTTTCCCGGCTTCCTCATCTTTTCTGTATTTTTTAAACGGTCGCTCCATTGCGTTATTGATCCATGCAAGCATATTTTCCTTCGTTTCAAAATGGCACATGAGCCCAATCCGTTTGAAAGCATCTTCATTCTCCCAAAAGGCACTGTGAAAATCAGCTGTTGCACGCAGGATGTTATTGTAATTCTCCCTAATGATAACGCCGTTTTTATTATCCTCGCTGTAATCATAACCGCTTATATAACCTTCATTAATATCCTCCATTAAAATTAATTTCTTGTAATGATCAAGAAAATATATTTGTGGAAGTTCTGAGATATATCCATTTAATAAGGAATATCCGTTAAATTCATCGGGTCTCTTATGATAAATCAATTCCAGCAGTTTAATTTCTTTTTGAGGCGAAGTGACGGTGATTTCTGTGCAAATCTTTCCATCGGCTCTGGATTCCTTGCCTCGATGAATTGTGAAAAATCCTATATCTCCGTGTTTATTGATAATTGCTTGCGAAATGACATCATCACTTAATCCGATAGTTACTTTGAATTTCATCTTATCTTCCATCTTTTTAACAACATATTGGGCGATATGCTCTGCCTGCTGCTCCAAAAGGTTAGGTTTCGCATCTTCGATTTTTTTATCGAAGGAATAGGCCGGCATAATCATTTCGTCGATAGTGCAGCTAAAAATCTGCGATAATACCGGTAATAAGGAAGTTTCCGGCAGAGTATGTCCATTTTCCCATTTGCTGATTGCCTGCGGTGAAATATGAAGCATTTCCGCCAGCTTTTCTTGCGATAGCCCTATTTTTTTACGCATTGAGCTTATTCTAATTCCAACTTTACTTGTGTCGAGCATTATATCTCTCCTTGATTGAAGTATTCATTGTTGATAAGTTAATTATAGAGTTGGTCAAAAAATAAGCCATATAAGAAACAGGAAGCTTGTTTAACTTTAAGTTAACCCTAATCATCACAATATATAGATAATCTTAAGATTACACTGATTATTTTCGCACAATGATTATCCATGTTCTAACCTTCTTTATTACACGTATTTGTAAATCGTTGCTCATTGCACATTCAATTCCTTTCTCATCTGTTCAATGAACCACAGATATTCTTCATAGCTTTCATATGGGATAGGATTGGATGGACAAGATAAATCAATTGCTTTACTGGGGAAATCATCATCCAGATAACGAGGGCAAATATGAATATGCAGATGAGCTCCAGAATTTGAATGCATTTCGTAATTGATTTTTTCTGCCCCGGTAACCTTTCGTAAGGCTCTACCGACACGCTGTACCTCGCTCATGAACCGAGCCGCTTCGTCCTCTGACATATCCTCAAAGTGAAAGGCATGATTTCGCGGCATCACATACATCTTACCAAACAGCCGCCCTTGTCCGGGATATTCACCACAAATCCAGACTATGTCGTTTATTTCAATGTCTATTTGGTCATCAGGCGCGGGTCCATCGTTGCAAACCGGGCAAAATTCTCGTTGTGCAGTCTTTATAAATTTGGGATAGTTGTAATGAAAACTGCCGCCACGTTTTTCGCTGGACAAATCCAGTGTCATACGGCATATCGGCAGACCAAAAGGTCCGGTCAAATTACTTTCAGTTTCAACAAAGCCGAATTTGCGGTAAAGATTCTTAGCAGGTGCGCCCGGTTCGAAACCTTCGGGAAAGGTTTCAACTGTAATCGGCTTTTTGTTATCAAGTTGATTGAGGGCAGTACGTAACAACTTACTTCCCGCGCCTTTGCCTCTATATTTGGATGTCACGCCGAACCAAGTAATACGGTTATGTGTGCGTGAAAAGCCTATGACCCCAAGGCAGTCACCGCTCATGCGGTCAACCGCTATTAACGCTTCATATTTACTGACTTTATTTTTTGCGTATTCAACAAACTCCGAATCGCTTGCCATATCACCGGGGTGCCGGAAAATCGGTGACACCTCCGTCGCAAGCTCAAACCATTTATTTAGGTCTTTTTCTGTAGCCCACCTAATTAACATATCGGAACCGCCTCGTAATCTTCAATTTTTATTTTGCCGGTCCTAAAATCAATTTTCCAGCCGTCATATTCGTAATTGTTTGGTATTCGTATGCAGCAACCGATTGTTTCATCGCGCTTTCGATTTAAAACGACTGAAACATTTCGATTGTCGCCATTTCCCTCTGCGACAGTTAAATCATTGCTGTTACAAGAAAGCACAATTGGCTATGCAATGATTTTTTAAGACTGATTATCCAGCCGATAATAATGGAACTCTGTCATTTTGCCGTCGTAGTCGATTTCTTTTTCACCAGAATAAATAAAACCAAGCTTCTCAATTACTCTGCTTGAAGCTTTATTTTCATGTTTAACTATGGCAACTAAATATTTCGCAGGTGTATTTTTGAATGCCCAATCTGCAAGTGATTTTCCTGCTTCGGTTATATAGCCGTGATTATGATATTCATCAGCAATCGAGAAAAGTATCTCTATTTCGTTATTCAATTCGTATTTTGGTGCGACACCAATGAGACCAATACACTTTTTTGAAGATTTTAGTTCAACCGCTAAAACAACGCAAGGTACGGCAACATTAAATTTATCGTTGTTAATCCACCGAATCCAGGTTAGTGCGTCCTGTTCAGTTTTTAGCACCATATCTGACATAAAGTGTGCAACAATAGGCTGCCTGCTGTTATAACATGCTGCATTTGCATCAAGCTCTGCAAATTGACGCAGAATGAGCCGTTCTGTCTCTAATAGAATATCCATGTTTTCCTCATTTCTTATATTTCATATCTGTAAATTTTGGCCCGGAGACAAAACCAATCCTTCGATATAAATTTTCTGCCGGATTGCCAATTATAACATGAAGCATCATTACAGGGGTAACCGGATACGCTTGAGTAATAGTGTTTATCATTACTTCTGCTAAGCCTTTGCATTGGCGTTAATACCATAGTGCTCATACAATAATGATTTCATCATATTCTAATCACTTCTTCCAATAGCTTGTGCAATCTGTGGTGCGTCCCATATAGCCGTATTCAATCAGATATCGCCGCAGGGTTGCATAGTCCTCATAAACAGGTTTTAATATTGCGTTAACTTCTTTCTCGGTGTAATTCTTTTGCTCGTCAAACTGCTCTGCAATTTTACGTAAAATCACAATCTTTTTCTTTTCTTTCGGGGAAAGCACTTTAAGTTTTAACGGTTCTAAGCTTATAAAAACATTTTCAAGTATCTTTCGGTTTTCTTCTTCTGTAACAACATATCTTTCATCCACCATTGTCGCTCCTTTATGAACAGGCAAAAACTCTGACTGTTTATTTTTATTTTCTTGTACAATACTCCAAGCTGCCAAATACAATTTTGCGGCTTTTGCTCGTTCACGAAAAACAAACTTTTGGTGTCTGATAGTAGAAGCTGCCACACCAAGTTTTTTTGCTATTTCATTATCAGACATTCCGCTGTAAAAGAGTGAAAACAATTCCTTTTGGTTTGCGGTTAAGGATAAATATTTGCTGTCTATGCTTAATAGCTCAGCCAATCTATTTGGATGTTTTTCAGTGATGTGTATCTTAATAGCTTTTGCAGCCTCATAAAAGTGATCATTGAAATTAATCATTTCGCCAACTACAAATATTTGACCGCAATAAAGGCAGATATAATCTTCCTCATGCAAAATATATCCTTTTATAAGCTGTTCCAAGTTTGCATTTTCAATATTTTTCATAACTAACCCTCAACAAGTTTATTATAATAGTAAACTTATCATATATTAGATTGTTTATTTTGTCAACACATGCTATATATAAATTATATGGATTTAATATTCAAAGGGTGGAAATCAGACAAAGCCGATTTAAAGTATCATAAAATCATGCAAAAATAAGCCAAAAAGGGGCTGTATCAAAACGCTGAAAAATCAGCGAAGAGATACGGCCCCTTTA